>NZ_JADPMR010000004.1:0-602235 GCF_015686695.1 Vibrio nitrifigilis
ATGCCAACTCCATGTTATATCTCTATCGAAGGTCAAACCCAAGGTCTTATCACTGCAGGCGCATGTACAGCAGATTCAATTGGTGACTCTTACGTGGAAGGCCATGAAGATGAAATGCTGGTACAAGAATTTGACCATAGCGTGACTGTTCCAACTGATCCTCAATCTGGTCAGCCTTCTGGTCAGCGCGTACATAAAGCGTTCAAATTTACAGTGTCATTAAATAAAGCCGTTCCACTGCTATATAACGCATTGGCATCGGGTGAAAAAATGTCTTCTGTGACATTAAAATGGTACCGTACTTCTATCGAAGGTAAACAAGAAAACTTCTTCACTACCACGTTAGAAAATGCGTCAATCGTTGATATCCGTTGCGAAATGCCACACTGTCAAGATCCAGCAAAATCTGACTTCACGCAAAACCTAACTGTATCGATGACTTACCGTCAAATCAGCTGGGAACATGTGAATGCGGGTACCTCAGGTGCAGACGACTGGCGTAAGCCTGTTGAAGCATAACGCTTCGATTGGGCGTTTAATCTAATCTCACAGATTAAACGGGCTATCTGCCCAAGATATTAAATGATAAAGCGCCGATGTTCGGCGCTTTTTTGTTGGCAGCTTAGGTGAAGCGCTAACGAGAAAAAGGAAAATGATATGACAATGCTGATCCAATCTAATGAAGATTTGCTCTCGGCTCAACGTCAAGGAAAAGAATTTAAATTTGTTTACTTCTGGGGGCACAGAAAACCACAGCAAGGAATAGCAAAATCTTGCTTCAGCCAATGGTATGAGGCTCCGTTCTATGAAGGGAGTAAATGTTTTCTCACCGCAGAACATTACATGATGTATCAAAAAGCAAAAACGTTCGATAATCATGATATCGCAGAAAAAATTTTGGTTTGCAAAACTCCAGGAGAGGCGAAAAAGCTTGGGCGAAATGTCGTTGGCTTTGATGAGCAAATTTGGCGTGAGGTTCGGTACAACATTGTTGTTCAAGCTAACGTACTTAAATTTTCTCAACATTCGGATATGAAGGCATTTCTCTCTAATACTGGCGACCGTATTTTAGTTGAAGCGAGCCCTGTCGATAGAATTTGGGGAATTGGTCTTTCAGCCGACGATCCAAAAGTAGAGCAAGTAAATCAATGGCAAGGCCTAAATCTACTTGGATATGCTTTGATGAAAACTCGTCAACTGATAAATGAGTTATAACCGTTTTGCGAGTAATGACAAAAAATTGTTCTTGCTGGGCAATAAGTTGCTTAGCATGAGAGAAATATTGCCCTACTAGGTATGTTGACTTTATAACCTATTGATTTTTGATAGTAGAGAATTGGCACTTTGTTTGCTCATAGTCATGTATAGCGTGAAATAACGCCTTACTTACTTATTGAAAGGAATTTGCAATGCCAACTCCATGTTATATCTCTATCGAAGGTCAAACCCAAGGTCTTATCACTGCAGGCGCATGTACTGCCGATTCAATCGGTGATTCATATGTTGAAGGTCACGAAGATGAAATGTTGGTTCAACAGTTTGACCACAGCGTAACTGTACCAACTGATCCTCAATCCGGTCAGCCTTCTGGTCAGCGTGTTCACAAAGCTTTTAAATTTACTGTGTCATTAAATAAAGCGGTTCCATTGCTATATAACGCATTAGCATCGGGTGAAAAAATGTCTTCAGTGACATTAAAATGGTACCGTACTTCTATCGAAGGTAAACAAGAAAACTTCTTTACGACTACGCTAGAAAACGCATCAATCGTTGATATCCGTTGCGAAATGCCACACTGCCAAGATCCAGCAAAATCTGACTTCACGCAAAACCTAACTGTATCGATGACTTATCGTCAAATCACTTGGGATCACGTGAACGCAGGTACATCTGGTTCAGACGACTGGCGTAAACCAATCGAAGCATAGTCTTCGTTACACAATAAAAAAGCGCTGGGGAGTAGTACTTCCCAGCGCTTTTTTTATCCCTAGGCGGGATAGAATCGGATAGTGTTGTTTACTTAGCGGCAACTTTATGATTTCTAAGTTTTATTCTTTTGCCACATTTTTTGCACACATAGACGTGTTTGACACCTAGCATTTTATCGAGAAATGAGCGATGTTGACGCATTAACTGACCTTGATGATCACATTTTTCCATTTGTTCAACCTTGTTATGTAAATGACAACTGAATAAACAATCTGTTTGTTTTATGTTCATTCTGTATCTATAAAGATGAAAGTTAGATTAAAATTTCACTCTTTCATTTCACATTCTTTAATTAATCTAAATGATCATTTCGGTATAAATAGCACCTTTAATTAATAATTATTATTACGAGCTGTATCTTTATTTTATTTATTAGTACAAAATACTGTAAATAGTAAGTTGTAAAGACAGAGCCATGTCACTAAGGTGTTAATTTTCTAACACTTATAATTTAAAATTCAATGGTTTTCATATCAACTGATTTATTCGATAATTTACCCAATTGAAGTTCATATCCATATATCTTGGATCAGCATCACTAATCGTACTCAATACGTTTTATAAAACTATCATGTATAGTGATGAAAATAGTACCAATAATGAGATTTTTTAATTTTAAAACGGCAATATTGTGATTCTTATTCCGTAATTATTATCACAACTTATAAAAGTTAAATCTAATATTGGGTGTATCAGAGTAGATTAAATAATTTGAATTTTTATTTTTTGGCTTAATATATATAAAAAATCTATTTATTATGAAACTCGGTTTATATTGATCTAATTTTATAATCGAGGCTAAAAATAAAGCCACCTTTGATGAGGTAGCTTTATCGATTATTGTTTTAATTAGAATGCCAACTGATGTTGTTATGGATTTACTGAGAATCCAATTGTGTCTGGTTAAAAATATATCAACCTTTCTTAGATAAAAATATAGCTCTAATTGGTTAATTTTAAATAAAATGCATTTATTAATAAGTGATTGTTTTAGATAGTGTATTACATTAGTTATTTATATTTAAACGACATGCATATGAGTTAAATTTTATATTTAAATGCAGAATATAACGTTTATTAGCAATATAAAATTATGTGGTTGATAAGACGTTTCAACCACATTTATAGCCATATAACTTGCTTGAGACTCAACACATTCTCGATGAGACTCTATCTTAAGGTTTCTGGGTATATCTTAGGCGCGTTCTTTATACTCAGGGAGTATGTCGAGCATGAGTTGTAGTTGAGGTGTCATGGATCCTCGACGCCATATTAACCATGTAGTGAGCCAGCGCCAGTCTTCTCCCATTGGGCTGATTTTTACTTGTTCATGCCCTGGCATTGTCATCAACATGCTTTTCGGCAACATGGCGACACCAGCGCCAGCTATCACACAAGCGAGCATGCCGTGATAGGATTCCATTTCATAGATGTTGCCTGGTTTGGCGTGATCGGCTAGAAACCAGTTTTCAAAGTGGCGTCGATATGAACAGTTTGCGCGAAACGCATAGATATTCTGACCAGTCAGATCTTGGCCCCGAGTTATCGTAGGGTATTGGCTTGGTGAGATCAGAACTAACTCTTCATCACACAGTGGGCGTCCTTCAATCGCAGGGTGAATGACGGGGCCATCGATAAATGCCGCGGCGAGCTCTCCATCTAATACTTGGTCAAACATACTGCCGGATGGACCGGTAATTAAATCCAACTGAATTAACGGATAGCTTTGATTATATTTCGCTAGAATGGGGGGGATTCTTACCGCTGCGGTACTTTCTAATGAACCTAAATGCAAACGTCCTTTAGGTTCTTCGCCAACGACGGCATCGCGAGCTTCTTCGACGAGTTGCAAAATTTGGTGGCTGTAATTGAGAAGGTTATATCCAGCAGGCGATAACCTTAACCGTTGGTTCTCTCGGATGAACAGTTCGACACCTAGGTCAGCTTCCAATTGTCTAATGCGGGTTGTGACATTGGAAGGCACACGATGGACTCGTTTGGCTGCTTCTGACACGCTACCCGTTTCAGCAACGGCATTAAACATTTCAAGTTGAGATAAGTTCATACCATTCTCATTTTGTGAAAGGAATTTTTAATATTATTCACTTTTCTGTTTTGGTCAGCAAGAGCAAACTACACTCATTAAAAGATGAAAGAACGAATATACGGAGTTCATAATGTCTAATAGCCCTCTTACCCAATCTATATCTAAAAACCCTGCCAATGGTCAGGTAATCGGAGAATATCCGTTTGATACTTTTGACCAAGTAGAACACGTTGTTGCTGAGAGCTTTAAGCAAAGTAAGCTATGGCGTCAGTACACTGTTGCTGAGCGTAGTGAAAAACTGATTACGATCGGCCAAGCTCTTAGAGATAACGCCGAAGAAATGGCGCAGATGATTACTGCTGAAATGGGCAAACCTATTTTACAAGCTCGTGGTGAGGTGGCTAAAAGTGCCAACCTATGTGATTGGTATGCAGAGCATGGCCCAAACATGTTAGCAACAGAGCCTACCATGGTTGAAAACAACAATGCAGTATTAGAATATCGTCCAATGGGCGTTGTACTGGCAATCATGCCTTGGAACTTCCCATTATGGCAGGTAATGCGTGGTGCAGTGCCGATCCTGCTATCTGGTAACACCTATGTTTTAAAACACGCGCCAAACGTTATGGGGTGTGCGTATTTAATCGAAAGAATCTTGCGTGAGGCTGGAATCCCAGAAGGTGTGTTCTCTGTTACACACGCAACTAATGATTTGGTCAGAGATGTGATTAGTGATGACCGCATCGCAGCTGTTACCTTTACTGGTAGTGTTCGAGCTGGTAAATCAATTGGCTCTCAAGCTGGAGCTGCTTTGAAAAAATCCGTCCTTGAACTGGGTGGTTCAGATCCATTTATCGTATTAAATGGTGCTGATATTGATGAAGCGGTAAGAGCTGCGGTTGCTGGCCGTTATCAAAATAGCGGTCAAGTTTGTGCGGCTGCCAAACGTTTTATTATCGAACAATCCATAGAAACTGAATTTACCGAAAAATTTGTCGCTGCCGTTAAAGCATTAAATATGGGCGATCCACTCGTTGAAGAGAACTACGTAGGGCCAATGGCACGTTTTGATTTACGTGATGAATTGGATACACAAGTTCAAGCGACTATCCAAGAAGGTGCCAAAGTACTACTTGGTGGCCATATTGTGGAAGGTGAAGGCAACTACTACGCACCCACAATTTTGGCGGGAGTTACTCCTGAAATGACAGCGTTTAAGCAAGAGATGTTTGGACCTGTTGCTGCTGTCACTGTCGCTAAAGATGCAGACCATGCTATTGCGTTGGCCAATGATAGTGAATTTGGTTTATCGGCAACTATCTATGCTGATGAACAGCAAGCCATAGAACTCGCCGCGCAGATTGAAACCGGTGGTGTATTTATTAATGGCTTTAGTGCTAGTGACCCACGCGTTGGTTTCGGCGGGGTTAAGAAAAGTGGTTACGGACGTGAGCTTTCTCATTTTGGTTTACATGAGTTCTGTAATATCCAAACAGTATGGAAAAACCGCAAGGGCTAACGCTCTGCTGAAAAACGGTTCATCGGTTAGTTCAGAAGTGGCGAAGGCAGCAATGTCTTCGCTTTTTTCGTTAAAAGTGATAGCGGTAAAGCTCATGTTGTTAAGCTGGCGTAAATGTTTGGCACAGCCCCCGTTTTTGCAATCAAACATTCGTCTAATCAATGAACTGCGACCCATTCCCCTATTTACCTCCTTTGATCACCATATAATAAAATGAAACATTATTTCATTTATATTTTATTATTTCTGCCGAATTGGCATGCGGACTTCTTATGATCGATCCCTCACAAGGGAATGACACCTCACGGAGGAAATTAGATGTTCGACAACCTATTATTTCAATCTAAATGGTGGCGCACCATCTTACTCTCATTCGCTGCGTTATTGATAAGTGGAATGGGATGGGCCGCTGATACCACGTTTACAAATCCTGTTTATGAAAACGGCGCAGACCCATGGGTGATGTATTACGATGGCAATTATTACTCAGCGACAACCACTTGGAGTTCTCAGTTAGAAATGCGTAAGTCCGCAACTTTAGCTGGACTCGCCGATGCTACGCCGGTGAATGTTTGGTCGGAAACTAACTCTGATCGTTGCTGTAATTTTTGGGCGTTTGAGTTTCATCGCTTAAAAGGCCCAAATGGTTGGCGTTGGTACATGTTGTATACATCAGGACATGAAGATACTTACGACTATCAACATCTCTCTGTATTAGAAAGTGCCGGGGATGATCCAATGGGACCTTATCAATATAAAGGTTCTCCGATGGAAGACAGCTACAATATCGATGGCAGTTACATCACCATCAATAACCAACTGTATTTAATGTATTCACAGTGGGTGGGTGATGAGCAGAAAGATTTCATTATCAAAATGTCAAACCCATGGACGACCACTGGTCAAGCGAGTGTGTTGACTCACCCAACAGAAGATTGGGAAAAAGTTGGCATGAATGTCAATGAAGGCCCTGAAGGTTTAATTCATGATGGGCGTGTTTTCGTGGTCTATTCCGCGAGCTATTGTGCGACTCCCGATTATAAGTTGGGCATGCTAGAACTGACAGGAGACGATCCTTTAGATTCTGATGCCTGGACCAAATACGATGAACCGGTCTTTACTAAAGGTAATGGGGTATATGGTCCTGGACACAACGGATTTTTTACTTCTCCTGATGGCAGTGAAGATTGGTTGGTGTATCACGGTAACGCTAATGCGGATGACGGATGCGGTACTGGTCGAGCCTTACGCGCTCAGTCCTACACATGGAATTCTGATGGTACTCCAAATTTTGGAGAACCGATTGCCAGTGGTGAAGCTGTGGCCGTTCCTTCCGGTGAAAATGGCCCAATGCGGGTTAAACCACAAGCACCTATGATGCGTTTAAATCATTATGTTACCACCACGGTCGATGGAGAAACTCAGTTGAGTTTATCAAATACAATTCCTGCGATTTTAGATTCTTTATCTGATGGAACCGTACGTTTTACTGATTATGCTGGTGGCTTTTTGTCTGGTTCTAGTTGCAGTAAATCCCAATCATTTTTACCTTGGGAAAATGAAGCTTGTCAAAAATGGCAAGTCGAGCAGTTATCTGATGGCCTTCTAAAATTTGTAAACAGTGATGACGAATCATCGTATATGGCGTGTGATGGTGACGATTGTGATGAGTGGGGATTATCTCCATTGAGTAGCGTTGCCGTGGTAAGCGCACAAAGTGGTTTGGTTGTGACTGCAACAGATACGGGAATTGAACAGCAAGGTTGGAGTGGGGATTCCACTCAGATTTGGTGGATGCAACCTGAACAAGATGGAACGGTAACCATAGTTCCTGATAGCGAACCAACACACTGTTTAAATGCTAGTGATAACAATGCGACATTTGGAACTTGTAGCAGCGACGCTAGTCATTGGTATTTACGTCCGAGAGACGAAGGGGGGTACCGGATTGTAAATAAATCAACCGGTAGACTATTAGATTTAACGGATTGCGCTTTGGATTCTGGAACTGTGATTGGCACGTATGATGACCTAGATAATATTTGCCAACGCTTTTATCTAAGAAATACCGATTAAAGTGAGCAGGTAAAAAAAGACCCCTACAGTGAGTAGGGGTGTTGCAATGAACAACAAAGGTTGCGTAGTCATCGGAGTGATGGGGAGTATTACTCTCCATCACTCTTATTTTGAGCTCTCATTTCTTGATAGTGGATAAAGGTGTCACCAGCACGAAATAAGGAATGGATATCGCTCTGCATTACATCGGCAAGGCTGCGCGACTTAATCGGTCGTTAACTGCGTTCCACGCCTCCCCCTGCGGTGGACGCTCGAGCCAGATTTCATCGAGTTGCAACTTGTCGGCCTCTGCAAGAGAGCGATAAAGCTTATTACCGTAACGAGTGGCATCGTTTGGCATTTCAATTGATGCAATGTCGTTTCCGGTGAATTCATTGTGAATTAAGTCTGTGGTATGTATTACCGCATACGTTAATGATTTATCCCTTTGGCTTAATGCCTGTTTTATATCGTCCACTAGGCGCAAGAGGGTTTTCGGTTGATAGTGACTGCCCACGTTTCCGGGGACAGAGACATCATGATGTTGCGGGTAATTCACCGCTTCCCCTAACGTCGTACTGATGTCATGAGCCGTAATCGGACCAGCGCGCAGCACTCTCACAGTCTCTGAGGTTAAATCGATGATGGTGGATTCCAATCCGAAGAGACAATCCCCACCATCAACGACCGCATCAATTCGACCATCGAGTCCCGATAAAACTTGTTCCGCATTGGTTGGACTCAACTGTTTGTATGGATTGGCAGAAGGGGCTGCCACCGCTAATCGATGCTCTTTGAGTAATGACAGAATCACTGGGTGAGCAGGCATTCTAAGGGCGATGGTGTCTAACCCTCCAGTGACGACTGAAGAAACATGTTCTGCCTTACGCATTAAAAATGTGAGCGGGCCCGGCCAATAAGCTTTTGCAAGCGTAATGGCTCTTTCTGGCACATCTGCAGCCCAATCTTTTAATTGATCCATTGAACCAATATGAACAATGAGTGGGTGATTAGCTGGACGTCCTTTAGCAGCAAATATTTGCTTCACCGCTTCTGGTTGGGTGGCATCAGCTGCCAACCCATATACCGTTTCAGTCGGTAGAGCGACCAGTTTCCCAAGCTTTAATAAGCTCGCTGCATGTTGTTGATCTTGAGCGCTATTCGCGCTCAATTGAAGCGTATTCAACGAAACCTCTCTGTTTATTGTGGTAACCATTGTTGGTCCTGATATTTAGACACTTGATGGTTATCATCGATGTGGTACAAAAATAGCCAACCGTTATCAACCAGTGATGACACGTTATCGTGTTTGTTGATGATGTCTTCAATTGCTGTTTTAGGCGCTTGAATGAAGGCACTTAAACGAATAGGTTGATGACGATACTGTTTACCGTCATGTACCGATTGTTGGGATAAACCGATACGTAAGTCGCCACCATTTCCTTCGAATACCCCGATGTGTCCACCAACGACATTATGCAGAAGCTTATTACCACTACCGTACTTAGTCGGTGCGGTGACTGAAGCAAAGTATTGCAAGTTAATCCAGTTCATAACCAACAGCGGTGCTGTCATGATATTTTCTAGTTGCTTAAACTCTGGGTCTTGGTCGGCATGATATTCGTGTAAAAACGAGCGTCCATCTAAATCCATGCTTCGAGTTAGGGCTCGCGGAGCAATAAACACACCTGCGTTATTGCACAAGCCCCATTCTGGTCGCATCTGTGCCCAGTTATTAGCTCTTTGTTTAAAGAAGCGGCTGACATCTTGTGGCGATGGCTCATCATTGCCTGTATCAAATTGCTTAACCCGTTTGATACGTGCTAAATCGCAAGCCGCTGAGATTTTCTCTGCCCAATCGCACTCTTTTGGTTGTTTGAATACCTGTAGTTCATCGGTTGTTGTGTTGTGAATCGCTGCGTAAAACTGCGTATCTTCGGGAATGGTCACGCCAAACTCTGGAGTTAAGGCGCGAACTTCTGGATCATTCAATATAGACGCTAATACTTTCGCATTGACTTCACCGCTTTGGCCGCCACATGCTCCGCAATCCAAACTTGATGACGTATGGTTGTTGCATGTTTGACTACCATGACCGGCCAGTAACACCACATTAGCTAGACGCTGGCTGATCCCCATGGCTTTGAGTACACCTGCGCCTAATTCCGCTTTTTCAGCGGTAGTGAGTGACACTTCATTGCGTTTTAAATCCCACTCATCATTAGTGCGCGCATCTCTATTGACTGGGTTTTCGGTGCCTTGCTGCATCACAACACGTTTGAATAAACTGACCAGTTTTAACAGACCGCCAGCTTCGACCATACCTAAGTTAGATGAAGGTTTTTCTAAACTATTTTGCCATCCTAGCTTGGTTAAGCGTAACCAACGGTCAGGCTGCATTTTGGTTTGCTGCGCAACCAAATTTGGCGCGAGTAGCCCCGGTAATTGTGGACGTTTGATTGACCCGTCTTGGTTTTGATAACTCATAGGAATACCAAAGAAACCAGTAAAACCAAGCGTTTCTACTTCTGATCCTTGAGCTTCAAGTGCTCGACGCATTGGCTCTGAGCGCACATCGATACAGAATATCGCCTGAATCTGTGGACGAGTTTGTGCTTGAACTTCTTGCGCGTGCTTAACTTGCTCGATCCATGGTGCATGAACGCTTAACTCAAATGCGCGTTGCCAAACCCACCTAGGTTCTAGTTGCTGTTTGGCCAATTCATAATATTGGGTCACATTGGCCGCTTGTGATTGCATGGTTTGACGAACTTGAACAAAGGTATCCTGTTGTTCTTTCTTCAACCATTGCCACAGCACGTAGTCCCAAGCAAGTAGAATGACACTAAGACCGAGTGTATGTGGAATTTCGATTTCCTGTTTATTCAGCCCAGCTTGCCAATCAAGCCAAGATTGCCAGCCTGCCCAACCAGAAAGTTGGTGCAATGACGCTTTCATAAAAGCAAGAGAACCATGTTCGTTTTGTAATAATTCTTGCCACTCGGTTTGAAACAACTCTAGCGCACCCTCGATAGATGTTGGCAGTTGGCCAAAGTAAGGCAGTAGGTCAACACCGATAAGAGTGCGAATGCCTTTATCGCGAGTGACAACTTCAAGCCAACTTTGGTAGAGGTGCTCACCATTTTTACCTTCTGCATCAAAACGCTCTGGGTATTGGTGATACAGCGCGATAAATTGGCTAACCTGTTGTTGAATCTCTTGGCCCCAGCTATGGCCTTGCTCTGACGGAATATTATCATCCATTAGCATTGCCAGTGTTTCCCAGCGAGGCAATGGCTTATCTTGACGCTCGATGTATTCTTGCACTTCTTGGTTCGTCAACGGGGAGCGGATGTCTTTGATCGCTTGTTCTACATGTTCCGGTTGGATTTGTTCTTTCCACTTAGCTTGGAAGTACTTTTTTTCCATTAACCCCGTGATTCCTGTGATGACCGCTTGTTCAGCAAAAGTTTGCTCGATACCTGAGTGGCGCTGAGGCCACCAAGGGTTAACCGCGATGGATTGATCAAGCGGCCAAGCTGGCGCAATGGATTCTGAAGCTTGTTGAGCAATGTTGGCGAATGGTAAGGTAATTTTTTCTAAAATCATTATTTTGCCTCGGTTTCTACTTGCCAATCAGTGTGTTGAAGTTTTAGCAGTGACTCACTGGGCCACAGTTTTAGGGTTAGACGTGTCGACCATTCATCAAGATAAGCGCCTGCATTCAACCAGATAAACAATCGTTTAACCCAGTGTATATGCGGCCAATATTGAAGCGCGATTGAGAGTACGAATAAGCTAATAAATAAGAGAGCGACGAAACTATCTGCAATAAGGTTTAATGGTGCATCCAATCCCATTAGTACTGCTAAATGATGTTTTGCTGTGGTGTAAAGCGTTAAGAGTAAGGCTGCAAACCCGATAGAAATGGCCATGCGTGGCAGCGTTCCTTTGTCTAAACGCGTCAAGCTTGGAACGATTAAAGCTGTCAGTGCGAACCACACTAATGTTGTTGCTGCAAAGCTGGTCATTATCGCAAATTGCCATTGCGCGATGGCGAGCATTGCGAGTGAAATACTCAAAGCTATCAGCCAGTGTTTTAGCTTTGGTTTGACTGAACCGGCTAATTTTGCAGCGAGGTAATGGTTCACAGTATTGCCACTATTTAAGAATGAGTAGGCTTTGTAAAACGAGTGGGCGAATAGGTGAAGCAGTGCCATTTCGTAAAGGCCTAGCGCGACTTCTACAAGCATTAATCCCATTTGAGAACTTGTTGACCATGCCAGTTTCACTTTCACACTAATGCGTGTTGTACTCACTAAGCCCGCGATAACAGTGCTGATTCCAGCTAGGACAACGACTAACCAACACGCGAAACTGCTTGATGCCAAAATTGGCGCAAAGAACAGCAACAAGATGCCACCTAGGTTGACAATTCCTGCGTGCAAAAGGGCAGATACAGGGGTTGGTGCTTCCACAACCTGTATTAACCAGCCGTGCATTGGCAGCTGGGCACATTTAATCAAAGCAACAATCGCCAGCAGAACGGCTGCAACACTGATGTTAGTACTGCCATGAGCAAAAGAAGCTTGTTGGACGATTTCATTGATGTAAGGCGTTTTAAACTGTCCGTAGAGCGCGACAAACGCAACTGCTAGTAAAAGCTCACTTAAACGTGCTAGCAAGAATTTTTTGTGTGCTGCTAGCTGAGCGCGTGGACGTTCTGGGTAAAACAGAATTAAACGGTGTAGCGTTAAACTAACTGAAACCCAAGCGGCCCAAAACAACAACAGATGGTTACTGCTAATCACAACCACAACCGATGCGATAGTCGCTAAAAGAGCGCGTAAGAATCGAGAACGGTCGGCTTCGCCACTAAAAGCGACCCAACTGTAACGAACAATGGTGAATCCCAAAATCGCAATTAATCCTAGTAACATCATCTTGAGCGGTGTTACTAAAAACAGAGTAGACATGACAAACCTCACACTTAAAAACGTGATGCCTATTGTGAAATTCTGTTACAGTTAAGTAAAATACATAATTAATTAGAAAACATTCTTTTTTATAGAACGGTAGGATTTATGAGTCGACTTAACTACCATCATCTGTACTATTTTTGGCAGGTGGCAAAGCAAGGGAATCTAACCCAAACTGCGCAGAAATTACATATTTCTCAGTCAGCACTTTCCACTCAAATCAAGCAGTTAGAGCAAGCCATGGACGTTCAGCTGTTCGTCCGGCAAGGACGCTCTTTAACCTTGACTGAGAGCGGCTATCACGCCTTAAGCTATGCTGAAGAAATTTTTCGCAATGGTGAAGAATTAGAGACTTTGTTAACAAGTGGTAAGACCTTACCTGGTGCAACTATTCGTATCGGCATCTTATCTACTATCTCACGTAACTTCATTGAGCAGTTTATTCAACCATTGATTAATCAGAACGATTGCCGCTATGTGTTGCAATCGATGAGTCAAACAGGCCTATTGAATGCATTGGGAGAACTGCAAGTTGATGTAGCCCTCACCAACATCGCAGTGAGAGGTTCGAATAAACAAAATTGGCAAAGTCGTGTATTGGCGCGCCAAGCGGTAGCGATCATCGGTCCGCCTGGATTAGAGCTAGGTGATCAACTTGGTGAAGGCTATCGTAATCAGAGATGGGTACTCCCATACGGAGAGAACCCCCTGAGAGCTGCGTTTGATGCATTTGCTGCACAATACCAGTTGCAACCTGAGATAGTGGCAGAATCAGACGATATGGCGATGTTACGTCTTTTAACTCGGGATACTGGCGCATTGGCCGTTATGCCGGAAGTCGTGGTCAAAGACGAATTGGATCACGGTACGTTGAAGCGTTATATGTTATTACCCAATGTCTATGAGAATTTCTACGCCCTCACGATGAAGCGCCGCGTCGTTCACCCAAAATTGGATATGTTGATTCGCCCACTGTTGTAATGATAGTGATAAACAAAGGAGATGGCTGCGTTGGCAGGCATCTCCTTTTGGGGAACCTTTTCGGTTTAGTGTTCAAATTTAAATTGAGCCACTTTGCTTTCGAGGTCTTTAACGATAGGTATTTGGTGGTTTGCTTCTTGTTCGGCTTTTTCAGCTTGACTATTGGTTTGGTCGGTCAGCAGGGTAATACGGCTGATATTTTCATCGAGCTCTTTTAAGGTGACCGCTTGTTCTTCCGCTGCGGTTGAAATGAGATGGCTCAAATCTTGGACACCGCTCATCACTTGCTCAAACTCTGCAATCGTTTCATAAGCCCGTTCTGCTTGCGTTAAACTGTCTGTCACTGCTTCTTTACTGGTTTCGATGACGGACATTGCGGTTTTAGAGTAAGAGGTCATCACATTGATTTTTTCTTGAATCTCTAATGTTGATTGCTGCGTTCTGGTTGCTAGTGAGCGCACTTCGTCGGCCACAACAGCAAAGCCTCTGCCTTGTTCGCCAGCCCTTGCTGCTTCTATCGCTGCGTTGAGCGCCAGCAAGTTCGTTTGGTCGGCAATTTCAGTGATGGTGTCGATAATGCCTTCAATACTTGTCACACCTTCATTGAGCTTATTGATGACGTTAATCGTCTCACCCGTTTGTTCGGCTACCAATTGTACGCTTTGTTGGCTGCTTTGAACGCGCTTGCGACCATCGTTAGACAGTTCTCCAGCGTGAATAATTTGGCTGTGTGTATTTTCGGTGTGCGTCGCCACCTCTCGTGCAGTGGCACTCATTTCAGCAAGAGCCGCTGCAATTGATTCTAGCTCTTGTTTTTGTTGGGCTACGATGGTGCGTGTTTGGGTCGATGTCGTTGATACCGAGAACACCGATTTATCCACTTGTTTGGCAGAATTGTCGATGTCCCTGACCACTTGTTTAAGGTTTTCAACCACTTTACAAACAAAGCGGTTTAACTGACCAAACTCATCGTTTGAGCTTGATGGTACGAGATTTTTCAGCACGCCTTGCGACAAATCATCCAGCTCTCGCATCAGACTCTTAATGGATTTCTTAATAAATTGAGCCAGAGCAAATGAAATGATCGCAATCGCGATAATAACGATAACACCAATCATGATAAACGAGTCATTAAGGCTTTTCGCTGATGCATTGATGTTATGTGCAAGTTGGTTACTTTGAGTGAAGGACTGTTTCAAAATCGATGCTGTTGATTCAGTAATCACCTTTAGTTCGTTAATAATCTGTGCAAATGATTTAGCTTGACTGTTATTTAATTCAATCAAATCTTTTTGTGTTGCGAGTAACCCTTTGTCGCCTTCAATAGCGTCCATCAGAGATAATGTTAGCTGCGATAGTTGCTTAACAAAGTTCTTGAATTTACTATTGTGAGAAGCAAATAGCAGGGAAGGTAACAAGTTTGAGTAGGTGTTTTGCCAGCGTGAAAACGCAGAATTGATATCACTCAGCTCTGCAGCGGTTTCTGCATTAGCGGCTCTTTCAATTAACCACATACCTTCGTTGATGGAGGCATATACCGCATTAACTGTCGAGATAACGGTATCATCATCTTCCGTAAATACGGTATCTTCAATCAGTGGGATAATTTGAGTTTGCAGCTTATTTAGGTCCAAAACAATTTTCTTAATACGTTCATTTAACGAGACAATTGTTTCTTGGTCTTTTATTAAAACTTTTTCCGATTTTTTAATGATATCTATTTTGAGAGAGATTTCTCATATTTTAATTTTAATGAGTTTCGCATCACTAGACGTAAGGTTTAAGCTATTAAAACTATTAAGAATCTCTTCTAAACTCTTATTTCGATTCGTTAAGCTTTGTTCCGCTGATTTCAAGTCTGTTGCGACTTTTGCGTCTCTAAGTGCTAATAAATCGGGTTCATATCCACTGACCACATTGTTGAATCGAGAAGAGTATTGAACCGTCGGGGTAGATTCATCAGTAATGAACTTTAATTGGTTGCCTACTTTTAACCCATTGAAATAATTAAATAAAATAACGAAGGTAAAAACTGTTCCAATAAAAACAAAGCATAGCGTTATTTTTGTCGTTAAATTTAAGGTTAAGGCATTCTTCTTATTTACAACATCATTAGCTTGCATTATTTCAGTTCTCCCGAGCCAATGTGGCTACTACCCCTAATGTAATGCAGGAAGAATAGATTAATTTTGGGAAAAGCTGCAGTCTTTGTTGTTGGTTTATCTTAATAATTATCAATAAGCCAAGTTCTGTCACATAATTTAACTTTTACTAATTAAAACACTTGGATATTGAATGTACCACGCGTAAACAATGCTATAAATAATGACATTATTTAGCCTTAGGTAGAGATGCTATGTTATTGAAAAAAACCTTACTCAGTGCAGGAATTTTTTTACTATCGTATAACGTCACTTATGCCATTGATTTAAACATAGCATCTATTGATTCCGGGCACATTGAAGTTATGAAGAAGCTCAGCGCCGATTTTGAGCAGGCTAATCCAGATATAAAGCTTCATTGGCATACCTTTAATGAAGGCAGTCTTCGCATGCGGGTTATTTCGGATATCGCTGCAGGTGGTGGTCATTATGACGTGATGACTATTGGGATGTACGAAACACCAATTTGGGCTAAACGTGGCTGGCTAAGTCAGTTGACGCCGTCAGCAAGCTATCAAGTCAATGATCTTCTGCCAGCGGTGAGAGATGGATTGTCTTACGAAAACAAGTTGTATGCAGCCCCGTTTTATGGTGAAAGTTCGATGCTGATGTATCGAAAAGACCTCGTAAGTAAAGCTGGGTTTAAAATCGGTGATAGACCAACTTGGTCAAAAATCGAAGCGATTGCGAAAGCGGTCAATGATCCGCAAAACAATGTGTACGGTATCTGTTTACGCGGTAAAGCTGGTTGGGGTGACAGCGGGGCTATCATTTCAACGATAGCAAACAGTTTTGGTGCGCGCTGGTTCGATATGAATTGGAATCCGCAACTGACCTCAGCGCCTTGGATAAAGGCCGTCAATTTTTATGTAAACTTACTCAAGAAATATGGACCACCTACTCCAGAGAAAAATAGTTTCCCTGAATTACTGTCGATGACCAAAGAGGGCAAATGCGCCATGTGGATTGATGCGTCGGTTGCAGCGTCTTTCTTACTGGACAAAAAAACCAGTCCTCACGCAGATCAGTTCGCGTTTGCTCAGTCGCCATACAGTGTTACACCAAAGGGTGCAAATTGGTTATGGGCATGGGCATTTGCTGTTCCGAATAGTACGAAAAAACAAGAGGCCGCGCAGCGTTTCATTAACTGGGCGACGTCAAAGAATTATATTGAATTGGTGGCCTCAAAATATGGTTGGGGGAGTATCCCAACCGGTACACGCACATCGACTTATCAAAATCCACACTTCCTAGAGGTGTCTGGACGCTTTGCTAGTTCAGAAATGGAAGCTATCAACTCGGCGAACCCAGACGATAGCACCTTGGAACCGTCACCGTACAAAGGCGTGCAGTTTGTTGCGATTCCTGAATTTGTCTCTATCGGTGGTGTGATGGCACAAAAAGTGTCCCAAGCACTGCAAGGCCAGGTGTCGGTCGAGTCGGCTTTAGAAAGTTCGCAAAAATTTGCTGAAAGAGAAATTCGCCGGGCAGGTTATTGAATATTATTGATAGCCTTGTTAGGAATGAGAGGGTGTGCTAAGTAATTCGATGGCACTCAACCTGGCAGGGAAGATCTGATCGGTAATCATCGTAGCCTTATGTAGAAGTTTCGTTACGAAATTTTGAACTGGAAATAGCAAGAATGCCCCGAATCAATCTTGGAAAGTATCGCCAATTTAGCAATCTCGCACTGATGATAAATGCGTTTTTTCTTTGTCATTGAGAGCGCTGCAAGGCTTTTTCTACTAGTATTCGAGCTTCCTCACCTCATGAGTTTTTGTTCGCATTACACCCACATAAGCCGCCAGATAACAGGCGGCTTTGGTCATCGTTAGTTAAATAACCTAACAAGTTAACGCTACAGCGGTGGCAGTTCACTTCCTTTCTGTTTGCGCCCTCGCTGTTTCTTTTGTTTGCGTTCGATGTGTTTAATGAAGTTAAGCAAGCTTGAACCATCTATAGTCGTGGTGCCATCATGGCGAGCATACAGTGCCGCGTCTAGTTGCGTTTTCTCCTGCTCTAATAGCACTTCATCTTCCGCCGTTAACACCATACTATGACGCCACGCATTAAGCGCTTTATTAATAGCAATGCCATCACGTCGTTGTATAGCTTGCTCTATGGTTAAGGCCTGAGCTGAGCGTGATGGAGAACCTTTGGTCGCTGATGGTGATTGCGCATTCGCTTCGTTTGGTTGTTGAGCTGCATTGGGTTGGCCATGACGTTTCCAATAAATGGCGAGTGCCAGTGTGACCATCCAAAGCAGGGCGAATGTTGCAGTTAGATAAGGCCAGTAGCCAGGATCCGTTTTGGTAATCACTTTGGCAGGCGTTTGTGGTTGTGGTGCTACGTTAGGCAGTGGTTGATCATCACTCGCTGCAGCTTGAAGAGACATACCATCAATCGTTGTGGTGCGTTCTTTTTTAGCACTGACATCCCACCAGTTGAGGGACACTTTCGGTAGTTCTATATTGCCCTTTTGACGTGGAATGATCACTTGTTTAAGTGTCATGACCACATCACCATTATCTGTGGTCTCAAAGTGTGGTTTTTCACTGTAGGCACGAACTGTATCCGGATTATTGATTTGGATATCAGGTAATTGGTTTTGCGATACACCCGCTACTTTTAACGTGATCTCACGGCTAATTGAGTCACCGACTTTAGTTTTGAACGTGTGAGTTTGAATAGGATTACCATGGCCGTCTTTCCACTGCTGAGAAAGGTTGAGCTTGCTAGTTGGAAGCCACACACCGTGGTAGTTGGCGGGCTTATTCTCCACGTGCATTTGATAGGTTTTCGGGTGTGTCTCTAGAGAAACAATACGCGTGCTGCCATCATAATCGTTGCCATAAATCATTGAGCCAGTAAATTTGGGCTCGGTAAGAGTGAAGTCTCCAGGTTTTTGCGCCGTGATCCGAAAATCTTGATCCACAACGGTGACTTGCATGCCGTTTTGTACCGATTGATATTGGTTTGGCTTACTCGCAGGTTTGAGTTCCATCCCGTTGACCTTTGGTGGTTCAATATCGGTATTTTGTAAGCGGCGGGTATCTGCTTTAACGATAAGACGAGCTTTAAGTAATGCACTTTCTCCCGGGTAAAGGGTGGTTCGGTTAAGGTGACTTTGTACTTCAACTAAATCATTCGTTGTTGGTGCATCACTATCTTTGGTGACTTGAATTGCGATCGATTGCGTCATTTTGCCATTTAGCTTGAAGCTTGGAATCGTCACAATACCAGTGCGTTTCGCTGCTAAAGATATCGTCCATTCAGATTTAGCGCTGCGGTCACCGTTAATGATAGTCACTGAGTGGCCAAAATTTGGACGCCCCATCATGAAGTTTTTTTGTAACACTGAAAAATCAATATCATCAGATGAGGCCTTCTCATCAGTCGTAATTTTCAGTTGGAACACTTCATTTTGCACAACATGGTTTTTACTCACAGTGGCGTAAAAACTGTCGGCATAGGCATTTAAGCTCATTAAGCTGAGCATCAAAAAAGACAGAAAAACGGATAAGCGTTGAATACGGGTTTTCATGGTTACCATTTCTTAGTTTGCGTATCTGGTTGGTCTTGATCCTGTGCTTGCAAATAGAGCTGAGCTCGTAACAGTTGACTTGGATCGCGAACACTTTCTACTTGTTCTAACTTACGTAATTCAGGGTCAACTTTTTTTGCATAACTGGGCTTGGCCGCAACAGCCTGTTGACTCTGTTTCTGTTTGTTATCTTGTTGCTTCGCTCTTGCTGCTTGAGCTTGCTTAGCTTGTTGATCTTGTTTCTGACCCGCAGATTTAGCTGAGTCGTTGTTATCTTGCGACTTGTTCGCTGATGCTTGCTGCTGCGACGCCTTATCTTTGTCTTGCGATTTCTTTTTTTCCGCAGGTTGAGATTGATTGTGGTTATCTTGCTGCGACTGTTTGTTGTTCGTCTTTGAAGAATCCTGTTGGGCAGATTTATCCTGATTTTTTTGACCCTGCTGATTGTCTTGTTTCTTTTGATCTTGGTGGCTTTTATCACCTTGGCTCTGGTTTTTATTATCAGAGTTTTTCTGATCATTAGAAGAGGGTTTATCCTGCTTGCTTTGTTGGTTTGATTGGTTTTTACCTTGTTGATTCTTCTGTTGTTGTTTTTGCTTTTTCTTAGCTTGTTCAACTACTTGCAAATTGTGTTTCGCATCTTTATTGGTTGGGTTGTGCGCCAATATCTGTTTATACAACTGTTCGGCTTTGTCTAACTGTTGTGCTTGTGCGTAAGCATTCGCTAAATTATATTGAGTGTCTTCATCGGGGTGCTTAACCTGAGATAGACTATCAATCGCACCTGAATAATCCCCTGCTTTATATTTGGCAATACCTTGCCATTTCGGGTCAGTAAACAGATTGGCAGCTTGCTTATACTCTTTATTTTTGAAAGCTTGATAGGCTTGCTGGTTTTTATTAAGAAATGGTGCAGCTTCAGCTTGTTGGGGCATCATCAGCAAAGGTAGTGTGACCAAAGCAAAGATAAAAATGACGCCGCGACGAAATAAGAGTAAGGCTGGAATCATAATAATAAAAACTAACCAATAACCGTTGTTGATCCGTTCTGTCACGGTACGAGTGCCGTTTTTTCCTTTTACGGCTTTCACTGCTTGAGTGTTTGCTAGAATGGTATCGACATCTTTACCATCTCCGCGATAGGGAACAAATACGCCGTTCACGGATTGAGTCAGGGCTCGCATGGTATCTAAATCGATCTTAGCCACGATAGTGTCGCCTTGACCGTTTTTCATTAGAGAGCCATCGGTTAACTGGATTGGTGCTCCTGATTTTGTCCCCATCGCTAAGACGGATAAATGCCAATGGGTACCGGATAATACGCTTTTAATTTGGCTGCTTTGGTCACTATCGATATCGTCCGTTAACAGCACAATGTCGCCTTTGGCCATGCCTGCATTTTCCATCATGGTGATGGCTTTTTTTACTCCTGCAACCACATTGGAGCCGGGGGCTGGCATGATCTCTGGCGATAGATTGGGCACTAAGTTTTTGATGGTTGATGCATCTGAGGTCATTGGACTGACAGTATAAGCGCCAGCAGCAAATGCAACTAATCCTGTGTAACCGTCATGCCAACCACTGAGTAGATCGAGCGCTTTGTAACGTTCTTGAGTTAAGCGGTTTGGGCTAACATCCGTCGCGTATTGCGACATCGACATATCCATGACTAACACGCGAGCACTACCATTGCTGTATGTTGGTCGCGCTTGTTTTTGAAAACTAGGACCGGCTAAAGCAATACAGGCTAACAGCCATGCCAATGATAAAACAGAAAGTATTGTGCTTTGCTTAGCCTGCGAACCGAGCCCCATTGCTTTCGCTAAGTGAGGTGCAATCAAGGTTTGCTGTTGATTACGTAGACGTAACCACAGTAAGAATGCGGCTAATGGAATGATTGCCAGCAGCCAGTAAGGGGTAAGAAAAACAAAATTAGACATGATTTCTCCTAACCACGAATAAAACGACAGACAAAACAAGAGCAATAGCGAGCGGTAAGCCAAACCATTCGGTTTGTGGGCGCCAAGTTTGCGTCGCTTTTTCTACAGGCTCTAATTGATTGATAGTGTCATAAATATTCTGTAAATCTTTGGCATCACGAGCTCGGAAATATTTGCCTCCAGTGATTGAAGCCACTTTTTTCAACGTTTTTTCATCCAAGTCTTTTGCGGTATCAACCGTTTGTGAACCGAAGAAGCTTTGTACGGTTAATTTACCGGCGCCAACACCGATGGTGTAAATGGTGGTGTGGTATTTTTTGGCAATATTCGCAGCTTCAATAGGGTCCATAACTCCAGAGTTGTTGCTACCGTCACTGAGTAGAATCATGACGCGTTGTGGTGCATCACCATCAATGAAGTTTTTGGTCGCAAGACCGATGCCTTCACCCATCGCGGTTTGAGTACCAATTAATTTCAATACGGCATGATTGATCTGTTCTTCTACCGTATGTAGATCAAAGGTCAGCGGTGTTTGCAGGTAAGCATGATCGGCAAAGTAAATCAGACCGAGGCGATCCCCTTTACGTTTAGCCACGAAATCTTTTAATACGTGTTTTACCGCAGTCAGTCGGTCGATATAATCATCCCCTTGCTGCATATCTTTTTGACTCATCGAATAGGATAAATCGACCACTAGCATCATATCGCGATGTTTAGGTGATACATTCACCGGCTCGCCGTACCATACAGGACGCGCTGCCGCGATAACTAAACAGACCCAAATAGCAACAGCTAACCCTTTGGCGAACATATGATTAGGCGCCGAGAGTTGGGCTTGTTGTGGGAGGTAGGGCAGCGAAATCGCTGTTTTCTGTTTTACCGAAGGTGCAAATTTATAAACGATAAATGGGAGAGGCAGTAGGCATAATGCCCACCACCATACTAACTCAATGTTTGCCAACGTTGACAGATCTCCGTTTTTTAGGCGGCAAAGCATCGTTTATCCATTGATAGCAATCTTCGATAAGAACGTTAGAATCGACAGTTGATTGCTTTTGATAGAGTGCCTGCTGCCACTGTGTTTCGTGAGGGACGAATAGCGGACGTCCCACTTGATCATCTAAAAAGGCGTACCAGTCTTTACCGGTAAGGTGTGCGATTTGTTCACGTGGGTAATAGCAAAAGGCTGCTTGGCGTAGTAGTTCTATCGCTGAAGACGGGGTTTGTAACCCAAGTGATGGGGTCAATAGGCGCAGTGCCGTTTTCTTCGGCGCTAGGCGTTTACGTTTCCAACGAACAACTAAAAGCACAATAATAATTACCACAACGATCGCGCCGATCGATGCCCACCATCCCCAAGCTAGGGGTAACCACGAAGGTACATCCGGAAGATGTAAATCACTAAGTTGTAGTGGTGTTGATGATTTTTCCTGCATATTTCCTTATCCAGCTAGTTGTTGTAGCAAAGGACCCTCACTAGAGAGTGAGTGGTACTCCATCTTCATTGATTGACACAGTAATTCTAGTTTTTCCTGATGAGATTCAAAGGCTTTTTTGATCCCATTACGAGTACTATTTAATGAAAAGTTGAGCCAGCGCGCTTGTTTTTGATCACTGACCAATTCTGTGCCGCGAAAAAGAGTTTGTCCTTGTTCTAGCGGATCATAAATATGGATAAGACGAATACGATTTCTCCGGTGTAATTGGTTAAAAAGGGGTTTTAGTTCGTCTTGGTAACGAACAAAATCACTGATTAATACAATATCGCTACCTTTTGGACACAACCGATTAAGCGCCAGCATACCTTGTTGCATGGAATCATATGCCGCCTCGCCAGCTTTTGTTAGGGCCTGTTCCTGTAACTGAGCAACTTGTGCGATAATTTGCAGTGGTCCTTTTTGCCGACTGGTCGGTTTGATTTCTACGACTTGTGAACCGGTATCAATCACCGCACCAATGCGGTCTTTTTCGGCAATGGCAAGCCAACTTAATAGGCTTGCCATGTGTGCGGCTTGTACGGCTTTAAACATGGCTGTGGAACCAAACTGCATACTCGAGCTTAAATCGATATACAGAATCACAGGTTTCTCACGCTCTTCGGTGAACAGCTTAGTGTGAGGTTTACCTGTACGGGCCGTCACGCGCCAGTCAATCGCTCGAATATCATCTCCAGGCTGATACTGACGAACTTCAGCAAAATCCATCCCACGGCCGAGTTGACGGCTTTGATGTTGACCAAGCAATTGAGACCACAAACTCTTTGCTGGTGGTAACCACTTACTCGTATGCTGCCGGTAGGGCAGCAACTCTTCAACCGTAATATGAACGCCATCTGCATGTGCGGGTAATGAGTAAGTCATAGTGACTCCTTAAGCACTACCTACAAGCGAAAGTAAGTGAGCGATCACTTGATTCGGATGCACATTTTCTGCCTGAGCTTGGTAAGAAAGTAATAAACGATGACGTAATACTGGGAAGATCATAGCTTGAATGTCTTCTGGGCTGACGAAGTCTCGACCTTTAAGCCAAGCATGGGCACGAGCACAGCGATCAAGTGCAATAGTGGCTCGTGGGCTGACTCCCATTTCGATCCATTCCGCCAGTTTTGTATCGTATTGCGCGGGTTTACGCGTTGCCATGACCAGGCGAATTAAATAGTTTTCAATCGATTCCGCCATATGAATATTGAGTACTTCTTGTCGGGCAGCAAAAATGCTTTGCTGTGAGACTCGTGGCGTATTTTGGGCGTGGTCGCCTTTGGCTTCACCGCGGTTTAAACGCAAAATAGCAAGCTCATGTTCCGCGTCAGGGTAATCCACATCTAGGTGCAATAAGAAACGGTCAAGCTGAGCTTCTGGTAAAGGGTAAGTCCCTTCTTGTTCAATTGGGTTTTGCGTCGCCATCACCAAAAACAGTTTAGGTAACGGATAGGTTTTTCTGCCCGCTGTAATCTGTTTCTCAGCCATTGCTTCTAGCATAGCGGCTTGAACCTTTGCTGGCGCACGGTTGATCTCATCGGCTAACACTAATGAATTGAAAATAGGGCCTGGCTGGAATTGAAATTCGCCTGTTTCAGGACGAAAGATATCCGTACCGGTTAAATCAGCCGGTAGCAAATCCGGAGTAAATTGGATTCGATGAAAATCCCCTTCAATACATTCGGCCAATGCTTTAACTGCACGTGTTTTAGCAAGACCTGGAGGGCCTTCAACCAAAATGTGCCCATCAGCGAGTAGGGCGACGAGTAATTGTTCAACTAAGCCTTCTTGACCGATCACTTGCTGATTTAAATAGTGCTGTAACGTTTGAAAGATTTCTGACTGCATAACATCCAAGTCTCTTTAGTTATTCAGCAGTTAGTGAGCTTATTGATGAAAAAGTTCCTCAAAAATTTACATTTATACACATTTAGCTGAAAAACTCGATTATCAGGGGACTTAGTGTTCGTTACCAAAGTGAATTCTCCCCATTAGACAATGTTTTGTTGCACTTTTGTAGTAACAAATAACCCTAAGTTATTGGTCAGGGTTTTACTGTTCAATTAGTGTCGTTATTCATATCAATTTGGCGATTAATTTTGTTGAGAAATAAAGTATCAAGGCCTTTGGAAGTCTGTGGTTTTTATGCGCTATAGGGAGGTAAAGCAAACGATTCAACAAATAAATAGATATGTAATCGTTTGTAGTGAAACTTTCTTGCTTAACTGGATAAACATTTGTCTTCAAGTCGTATACAATCTCGCGCTCGCTAGGGAATTAAATGGCTAAATTAGTAACTGCTTATTTGAGACCCCTAGGTTACAGATTTGTCACTCTTACAGAATGAACGTAAATGATGGTTCAGGGATGATTGGCTACAACGTTATTTATGTACCGTAAGTCGACCAAACAGATAAAAATATTCGCCAAATTTTAGAGGCACGAGTACATGTTCTTGTTGCATAAGATAAGTATTAAACAAAAAGTGATCATCGGTATTGCTCTCGCAGTACTGGCTTCCACTATGGTGGTTGGATTGATTGCACAACGTCAAACACATGATGTGTTACGTCATCGCTTGGTCGATGTCGAACTACCTTCTCTCCTTGGCCAAATCAGCCATCGAGTTGATAGTCAGGTTTCCCAGCTATTGAACGCTGCTCATCAACTTGCCAACAGTGAATACGCTAAGCAAGCGATTCGCAATGATAAACTCGATTCAGCTTCTGAAACGATGTTAGTTAAAGAGCTAAATAATGTGCGCGCTCAATATGATTTGAATGATGCATCGATTGCGAATCGACACAATGCGAACTACTGGAACCAGAATGGTTTTCTGCGTAAGTTAAACCATCAGCAAGATGGGTGGTTTTACAGTTTTGTTCAGTCCAATAACCCAACCATGGTAAGCATGTTCCAAGAAGCGAATGGACAAGTAAAAATGTTTGCTAACTATCAATCGGTGGGGGGCGATACATTGTCTGGCGTATCGAAATCAATGGATGACATGGTGAGTTTTCTCAATAGTTTCCATATTGAAAAGTCGGGTTATGTGTATTTAACCAATGCGCAAGGTGAAGTACAAATTCATCGAGACCAAACTAAGTCACATAAAACATTACGTGATTTCTATGGTACTCAAGCAAGTGAGTTGTTGAATAAACAAGGTTTCAACTTGATAGAAACTCAAACTAACGGCAAAGAGGTGTTCGTTGGGAGTTTGTACGTGAAGTCGATGGATTGGTTTGTTGTGGGGACTGTGCCGGTAAGTGAAGTGTTTGCTAGCGTGAATAACGTTACCCATCGCATTTTGATCTTTACTGTGATTGTGGCTGTAATCTTTATTCTTGGTGGAATTTGGTTAGCCAACAGTATCGTAAACCCAATCCGCCAACTTGCTCAGCGTTTTACTGATTTAGGCCAAGGCGATGGGGATTTATCGCAACGTATTGAAATCAACAGTGACGATGAGATTGCTCAGCTGTCGAAAGGCTTTAATGGCTTTATCGAGAAAATTCATCGTTCCATGCGTGAAGTGGCGGAAACCAGTGGTGCTTTACAACAAGCGGCACAGCGTGTTGCTGAGAAAGCGTCGTCAACCCACGACAACAGTCAAGAACAGCGTGATCAAACATTGCAAGTGGTTGCCGCTATCAATGAAATGGGCGCAACCATTAGTGAAATTGCGTCTAATGCGTCAACGGCAGCACAGACGGCCACAGAAGCATCGGATAACACCGACTCCGGCCGTGATGTGGTCAACAAGGCGAAGAACGTCATTGATCGCTTAGCAAATGATATGGAAAGTACCGGCACAGTGGTGCAGCAATTAGCTGCGACAACTCAAGACATCGGTAAGATTTTGGATGTTATTCGCGAAGTCTCTGAGCAAACGAACTTACTCGCACTTAATGCCGCGATTGAAGCAGCTCGTGCTGGTGAGCAAGGTCGGGGGTTTGCGGTTGTCGCAGATGAAGTGCGTAACCTAGCTGGTCGTACCGCATCATCAACCGACGAAATTCAGGTGATGATTAATAAACTACAATCTAATGCTAAAGATGCCGTAGAAGCGATGGAAGCGGGTCGCATCGTGACACTTGATGGGGTGCAAGCCTCTGATGAAGCGGTGCAGGTGTTGGTCAGTATTTCAGAGCGTATTCATGATATATCAGACCGAAACATTCAAGTGGCGACCGCAACAGAAGAACAGTCTACCGTTGTACATACCATTAATATGAACATCGAAGAGATCAATTCGATTAATAAGATGACCACAACAACGGCGGAAGAATTAGCGGAGGCGAGTCATGATCTGAATGACCTGTCTAGCCGATTAGACCGTATGGTTGGTACCTTCAAGCTCTAGTATCTCGTCAGGGAGTTGGGTAAACTTCCTGACAGAATAAATCAATTAGGTATCTCTCATGAGTGATTTTGAAAAAGAACTAGAAATGATGTCGCAAGACGTGAATGCTGACGAGCCAGAAGTAAAGCTGCCATCTATTGAAGATCAAAAAGCGGTTGTGGCTGAGCTTAAAAAATTGGAAGCAGAAGGTAAACTGACACCTGAAGTGTTAGAAGAATACTTCGGTCAGTTTTACGCGAAATCAGACCGCACTGTTCATTAATCCGTAAAGCAAGATAAACAGTAAGGCTGCCATGAGGCAGCCTTACTTTTTTAGTTACTTTTCTAATACAGTGGTGTTTTTATTCAGGTTAGCAGGATTGACAGTTGGCCAATTATTTTTCCAATGGATTTGTAAAATACGCAATTTTTGTAGCGCATTATCTGCGGTTTCATAAGCGTGGAATACCATGTAATCCTTGCCATTAAAGGTGTAAGCCGCATTGTGACCTAAAGCGACCCAATCTTTATTTCCTTTCAATACGAGTGTTCCTCCACCTTGCATCATCGATTTACCTTCTTTATCGACGTATGGGCCTTGGATATTTTTACTGCGGCCAACACGAATGTTATAGGTACTATCCATGCCTCGACAACATAAATCAAATGAAACGAACAAATAGTAGTAGCCATTTTTTTTGAAGATGAAAGGAGCTTCTATTGCACCATCTCCAGCTTGTTTCCCATCAGTCAGAGTAGTGGAAGGGCGTCGGGCTAGGTTATACCATTCTTGAGGTTCGGCAATACGAGTCAAACTTGGATCCAATTTTACCAATTTTAACCCATGCCAGAATGAGCCAAATGCCATCCAAGGTGTCCCTTGATCATCAAATGCAACGGCTGGATCAATGGCGTTCCATTCATCTCGATTCGGGATTGATTGTAGAACGACGCCTTGGTCAACCCACTGGGCGTCTTTAGATTTAGGATCGAGAGTTTTCGTCACGGTAACCCCAATCCCTGACGTATTTTTGCCAAAGGCTGAAGCTGAATAGTAAAGATAAAATTTGCCATTATGATGAATGATATCAGGAGCCCAAAGGTGGCCATTAAATCCTGGAGCAACACGTGGAGCCCAACTGGGTTTATCTTTGAATACCCGGCCCACCAGTTGCCAATGCTTCATATCTTGTGAGGAATAGTAGGTGATCCCCGGTCCAGTACTAAAGGCGTAATAGGTATTCCCTTCTTTTGCCATTACTGGATCATGAACTTCAACTTGTTTGGCTTGTAGGTTAGCACTAAACGTAGCGACTAACCCTGCTGATAACAGCCATGTGAGAGACCTTTTCATTATTATTTCCCAATTATTTTTTAGGTAGAGTAAAAATTAGTAAAACGCTGTTTTACTACTCTAATGAAATTTGTACTTCAATAGTGAGATCTTGCTTGGGTCTATATAAAAATGGTGAATTTAACTTAACCACTTTCATATGAGTGAAGAGATTGAAAACATAGTTGGGTGGATAAAGCGATCCTGTCTTATTCTGTAGAGAGTAAGATAATCGATTAACCTTGACTAAGGAGTGACTATGAGCCGATGGAAATACAGTGTCACTTTAGCGGCATTATTTGCAAGCACAGCCATAGCTCAATCTGAACGCTGGGAAGACAATCGTATTGATTCCAATTTTGGCGGTGCGATTCAGGCGGTCATATTTGCCAATGCATCTGGAGATAAAAGTGTTGGGATTGTGTTTCCCTCTGAAGAATGTTTAGGATTTGATCAAGAGATTTATAAAGCGCCAGAATATTTGGTGAATGGTGAAAGTATGAGCTTTTTTGCTCAGTGTATTGGTTTAGGAGTAAGAATCGATTTTCCCGCCACAAACCAAGGGCTTAAATATATTATTAACCAGTTTCAATCAAAGCCACAGGTCATCTATGCCCAAGATGGTGTTCAAGTTATTTTCCAAACAGTCGGGTTTTCTAAAGCTTATAAGGAGTATGGCTCACCCGCTTTAGACATTATCTAGTGAGTATGTTTTTTCGGGGGAAGGGTCGTAATCTGGCGCAGTTGCTGATAAAGAGACTCTTCACTTTGTGCTCCAGATATCAAATGGTGCTGGTCGACAATAAGAGTCGGTACAGAGGAGATCCCTGCTTGTAACCACTGCTGTTCTATTTGGGCAACCGTATTAGACCAAGACGGCTTATTAATGACTTGAGAGCATATGTCTTGTTCAAGGCCTAATTCTTTCGCTAATGCGATCAATACTTGATGGTCATCCAGTGCTCGGTGATGTTTGAAATAAGCCTCGAACAAAGCCAAAGCCATGTCCGTTTGTTTGTGCTGTAATAAAGACCACTGTAACAGCTGATGCGCATGTCGAGTGTTATAGATAGACATGCTTTCTGGAAATGAAAGCTCCAGCCCCGACATTTTACCTGTTTCAATCACTTTATTGAGCGTTTGTTCTACTTGTGTGGCAGACATTTTATATTTGCGCATTAAATGTTCGCGTAAATTTTCACCCTTCAAATTCATGGTTGGGTTCAATTCATAAGGATGCCAAAACAGTTCAACGGTTATGTCTGAATCTAACTGACTTATTACATGCTTTAATCGTACGTAAGCGATGAATGACCAAGGACACACAAAGTCGGCCACAATGTCTATTCTAAGCGAGCGCATTTGATTCCTGTTGTTTATCTGTCATTTCCCCTCCACGTTAACTTATGATATTTAGTTACTAATAATTTGATTGGTAAAGCTGATGTATACTTTAGTCACTCACTTTAGGGTAGCGATGATTGTGTCTTGACTCCATTACTCATTGGTCGAGATGTGACCCGCCCCAAAACAGCAATGAGATAACTCTCACTGGCAGGTGATGTATTCACTGGGCGTTATTACACATGGTTTAGTCTGTTAACCGTTAATCTGATGAGCCATGCTGACGCGTTCAATCAAAGTGAAATAAATGAATAGGAAAGGCCGAAAGCTACGCCTTCAACTGTGATTTTAATTAGCTTTCGTACAACAAGGAGTTGCTGTTATGACATGCCAGCCAACCGATGTGATCTTGCATACCTTCGATTGGCCTTATGCTCTTATCTCTGAGAGAGCTGAAGCCATTTATCGCGCTGGGTATCGGTCAGTGCTTATTTCTCCACCGATGAAATCCTTCAAACAGGAAATGGGCACCCCTTGGTGGCAACGTTATCAACCACAAGATTATCGAGTGATTGATAATCAACTCGGCAATACCGAATCTTTAACTCAAATGGTCGCAATATTAGATCATTACGATATCCACGTTTATGCGGATATTGTGTTTAATCACATGGCGAACGAATCGTCTTTACGCCTTGATTTACAGTATCCTAGCGCAAGTGATTTAGCCGATTATAAGCAAAATGAAGCTTATTTTGAGCGGAAGAAGCTGTTTGGCGATCTTTCCGAACCACTTTTTACTGAGCAGGACTTTGTCGAAGCATTCGGTATTAAAGATTGGAAAGATAAATGGGAAGTGCAAAATGGTCGTATTACAGGAGGGCCTAAGGATAAGGGGCTTCCTACATTGCGCGATAACGATCATGTGATTAACCAGCAACGCCAGTTTCTGCAAGCGTTGAAACGTATTGGTATCAAGGGGTTTCGCATTGATGCGGCTAAGCATTTATCGCTAGAGCATATTAGGCGAGTCTGGAGTGATGACATTGTTCACGATATGCACATATTTGGCGAAATCATTACAGATGGAGGCGCAACTCGCCAAGAATATCAGCTCTTTCTACAGCCTTACTTAGAGCAAACTCGACTTGGTGCTTATGACTTTCCTCTGTTTCAAACGGTATACAATGCATTCGCCTGCCAAGGGAGTTTAACGACCTTAGTTGATCCGTATAGCTTTGGTGAAGCGTTGTCAAAAGAGCGCGCGGTGACTTTTGCGATAACACACGATGTCCCCAATAATGATGCCTTTCGTGGACAAGTTATGGACGAAGTTGCTGAAAGTCTCGCATACTCATATCTATTGGGGCGAGATGGCGGCGTGCCACTCATTTACAGTGATTTAGATACAAGTGGCATTAAGAACCGTGAAGGTAAACCAAGATGGAAAAACGTCTGGCAAGATAAAGCCATGGCTGCGCGTATCGAGTTTCATAATCGGATGCATGGTTTAAGTATGAATCCGATTCTCGCGACAGATAATGTCTTGATATTTACCCGTGGTGATCAAGGCGCAGTCAGCATCAATAAATCATCACACTCTTTTACTATCAACCTGAACTTCCCTGTCGATTTGATCGACATATTAACTGGAGAGCGTTTTGTTTCAGATAGGGGGCAAGTGACGATAAATACTCCAGGAAGGGCAAGTCGAATGCTTCTGTGCGACAGGTAAAAAAATCCGCAGCGTATGCTGCGGAAAACCTAGACAGTGGTTCCTTTGACAGGAAAGTATGTTATGCAAAAGTGTGGAAAATTAAAGGTGGCATAACGAGTGGAATATTGTGAGTAACTGCTTGAAAGGTGCCTCATGGACCTACTCAGAGTAGGCGCCATGAGGCTTGACGTTGCTAGTAATTGTTATTTGGTGGTTTTATCCAACTCCAGAACAATTGACTACTTATTCTTTTATCTGGTTGCAGCGCAGGAAATCAACGATGATCTAACCCTAGTTGGTTAGATGACGACATGCAAAGCACATTTTTATGAAAACGAATCTTTTCGTTACAGTCTGTGAGTTAGATTTAACTCTCAATGCAACAGTGTCTGATTTTGTATTGCTGTGAGGAAAACGGATCTCAATTTTTTGTTTCATATCAACTGATTGTTAATCCGATGCACCTTAGAAACAGCAATCCATTGAGCCTTGGTTTTTAATTCAATAAAAACTGATTTATAGCAAACTATATTCGGTGGGAATGGGTAGTATGGACAATATTGAGCTGCTAGACGGCATTGTTTCAGCTGAGGAGTGTTCCCCCAAGCTGCAGTTAGACTGAACATGAGTGCATGTAATGGAAAATTTAGTTGAGCGTTTTTTACGCTACGTCACGTTTGATACCCAATCCAAGCCGAAGAACCATCATTGTCCTAGTTCTACAGGGCAAAAGGTTTTCGCTAAAGCGCTCTATGAAGAATTGTGTGAATTTGGATTAAGTGATACGAGTATTGATGACCGTTGTTATGTGATGGCGAAGCTGAAATCCAATGTACCCTATGATGTGCCAGCGATAGGGTTTATTTCTCATATGGATACTGCGCCGGATGCATCGGGGAAAAATGTTAAGCCGCAGATCGTAGAAAACTATCAGGGGGGCGATATTGCACTTGGCAAAGGTGATGAAGTGCTATCACCTATTCAATACCCTGAACTGCATACATTACATGGCTGTAATCTCATCACTACTGATGGTACTACGCTGCTAGGTTCTGACGATAAAGCAGGTATTGCCGAAATTATGAGTGCAATTCAATTTCTTCAAGCTCATCCGGAAATACCGCATGGTGATATTTGTATTGGGTTTACTCCCGACGAAGAAATTGGCCGTGGTGCTAATCATTTTGATGTTGAAAAATTTGGTGCTCAATGGGCCTATACCGTCGATGGTGGGCCGGTTGGTGAATTGGAATATGAGAACTTTAATGGTTCGACTGCTCAAGTGATTTGTAACGGGGTCAGTGTTCACCCAGGCACAGCGAAAGGTAAATTAGTGAACTCGATGTACATCGCGGCGCAATTTATCGAGCAGATGCCAACCGAAATGAGACCGGAACAAACCCAAGGTTACGAGGGATTTATCCATTTAACAGCCGCTAAAATGGGGGTGGCTAAATCAGAACTTACCTACTTTATTCGGGATTTTGAAACACAAGGTTTGGCAGATAAAAAAGCTCTCCTTGAGCAGAAAGTGGCAGAGCTTAATAAGTCATTACGCAAAGGTTCTGTTGAAGTGACGATTACCGATAGTTATCAAAACATGCGCGAAAAAATTGAGCCGTATCCACATATTATCGAAATTGCCAAACTAGCGATGGAAGAGTGTGATGTGGAACCACTGATTAAACCTGTTCGCGGTGGTACAGATGGTGCGCGCTTATCATTCATGGGATTACCATGTCCGAATATCTTTACTGGAGGATATAATTTCCATGGTATTCATGAGTTTGCAACGATTGAAGGCATGGAACAAGCGGCTAAAGTTATCGTGAAAATTGCCGAAAAAACCGCACTGCGTTATCAATCTTAATCCTCTATTATTTCTCTCTTACTGATCTGCTTTCAGGGGTTAGCGAGTCAGTAAGGGAGTCTCCCTCTTTCGCTTTTATATTCCTCATTGACTATCTTGAGTTGAGCGACTTGTATAATTAACTAGCAAACCTTTGACGTGACACGCGCTTTACGTGTTTTTGTGATGGGGATCTGCAGGTATTCAGTTATGATGCCCTATTAGTTAATGATGAAAGCATCACTGTGGTAAAGCGGGAGAAAATAAATTAATGGATAAATTTAACGCGGTTATTGATTTTTTAATGACTTATAAGTTGGTGTTTACCGCGCTAATTTTGTTAGTAATGGGGTTAGCAAGAAGCTTTCTATTACGTTTGATTCGTGGTGACGTTTCCTTCTTAAGTGAAGATCAGCGGAAATGGATGTCACGAACTAAGAATGGCATGTTTGCTAGTACCTTGTTAGTCCTTTTTGTTCTCTGGCAGTCTGAAATCAATCAGTTTGCTCTTTCTGTTACCGCTATTGCGGTCGCCATCGTTGTGGCATCAAAAGAGATCATTTTGTGTTTAACCGGATCTATTCAACGTGCGAGCTCTCGCTCATTTCGCGTTGGTGATTGGATTGAGGTAGGACAATTAAGTGGTGAAGTGATTGATCACAATATGATGGCCACGGTGATTCAAGAAATTGACTTATTACATGGGCAATATCACTACACAGGTAAAACGGCAACCTTACCCAATAGCATGTTTTTTACCTACCCAGTAAAAAACCTGAATTTCATGAAACGATATGTGTTTCATAACTTCAATATCATCGTGCCGCATTTTGTAAACTTATATCCTTTACTGCCGGATCTCTACCTACGAATTAATGAGCATTTCTCTCATTTTATCGATGTCGCAAGACGTTATAACAGTATGATAGAAAAGCATGCTGGCGTCGATCTACCGAGTGCCGAACCTCATATCGATATTGGTAGCGCAGGGGCTGGGGAACAGTCGGTGCACTTTATGATTTTCTGTCCGACAGAAAAAGCCAATGAGTTTGAACAAAAAATTCGCCAAGATTTTATGGAGCTGTTCACACTGGCTTATCCCACGCTATGTGAGAAAACAGCATTGACTCCTCCATCTGATGAGGTGGTTGTGGATGACGTAAAAGAAACGGAAAAAAAGAAGCCCGTTAAACAAACGCCTAATCAAGGTCCTCTTGCAACCAAAATGCGTTACTACATGACATCATTGCTACGTCGCTAGAGCTATACCTGAGTTACCTCAAGATGCAATATCTTTGGCTATATTAGGATTTGTTTCATACTCATGCTTGAATGGGATATCAGAGTGATAGGATATCCCGTTCATGAGAGTTAACCTTAATGTGATTCCCTACCTGCGTTTTCAGTAACCGTTTGGTTCTTACCTTGCGCTTTAGCTTTATATAGAGCTTGGTCGGCTCTACGTAAAATTGTCTCGTAATTATCATGAGAGGATGCGGATAAACCGATGCTAACGGATACTGTTTCTTTAATATCAAAATCTGCGCTTTCAATCCGTTTACGAGCCTGTTCAGTTAACTTAAAAGCTTGTTGATAGGAATAGGTGACAGGTAACAATACAATAAATTCTTCACCACCCCATCGGCCAACAATACCATGAGGATGAAATTCATCATGCAGCAAATCTGCAATGCCTTTGAGAACATTGTCACCACTGATGTGGCCATGGGTATCGTTGACGTGCTTGAAGTCATCCACATCAATCATCGCAAGATGATAACTCGATGGTGATGCATCAATTTTCTGTTCGATATAGCGTCGATTATAGACTTGGGTAAGAGTATCTGTAATTGCTATATGCTGGAGGCGTTGGTTAGTCTTATGAAGTTGGCGGTAGGCTTTATCGCGACTGAGCTCTAAGTAGGTAATCGTAACGGTAAGAACTAACCACACAGAAATAAGATTAATACAACTTGAGGCGGTAAATGCTGCTGAACGCCATATGTTTAGGTGACTTAGGAGCCAGTAGATGTAAGTGACAAACTGTATCACCATAAACAGGAGAGCGAGTCGTTTTGGCAGTAAGGTGATGGAAATAAGTGGAGCGATAATACCAAAGACGAGCGCATACTCTTTATTGCCTGTTTCGTAGATATAGTAGTGCGTCAGTGCTACCACAACACAAGTAAGCACAATAGATGAAGACAGCAGTTGGCGCTTATAGAGCAGTAAAAATTGACATACTAACGTCGCAGAGAAAGCACTAATATTGGCGATAAGCAAATCCCAATTGTACTTAATCGCGTAGTCGTAGTAAGCAAAGAACATAGAGCACAGCAGTACAAGTATTGCTGAGGTGAAATTTACGTAAGCCCGCCGATGATTAAGGCTGTTTTTAGGTAATTTTAATTGTTGTTCAAGAAACTGGCTGATCATGACGAATAAGCGCTGTGAATAAAAGAGCAAACATCTTATCTGAACGTTAAGCCAATAAAAAATAGGCAAGACATACCTAATATAAGGATTTGGGAGCAATATATAATTTTATGTAATTTATGTTATGAATTAAAAAATATTTGAGAAAATGGCAAAATAATTTATTTGATATGTATTTAAAGTAATGGAATATATAACAACATTTTTATCAGAATAAAAAAAAACCAGCGCGAGATGCGCTGGTTTTCAGAATTTGGTTTACTTTAGAAATTAAAGTACTTTGATGCTTTCAGCTTGAGGGCCTTTTTGGCCTTGAGTGATTACGAACTCAACTTTTTGGCCTTCAGCAAGAGTGCGGAAACCGTCACCTTGGATAGCGCTGAAGTGAGCGAACACGTCAGGACCGTTTTCTTGTTTGATGAAACCAAAACCTTTAGTTTCGTTGAACCATTTTACAGTACCAGTAACTGGAGTAGACATAATGTATATCCTAAATTTATCAAAAATATTCGGCCGAATTCGGCGCTGATAGCGTGGAAAAGTAAATTGCTATTGCGTACGACACGCCGGGGAGTTACAAGTAATCCAACGAAACAATGTGTATACAAAGAACTTCATTTCTAGCTGCTTCTGAGTCTAGAGTAATCTTAGGGGTTGTCAATCGAATAATTGTAGCAAGACGATTGAAATCTCTAATTTAAAGCAAATATTTGCACTAAAAGACATTTCGATGTAATTAACCTTTCGCTCACTTTTGAAAATAAGATCTGTGGCATAATTTAGGCTTAAATTATGTCCAAATAGCCCTTCAACCCAGTTCGTTACAATGCTATTTGAGAGATTAAAAAATAAGCGGATGATTCTTGACATTGTCTAAAAATAAGCCACAATTCGCGCGATGAATCAATAAGCACCTGAGGAGGTAATGATGAGTCATAAGCCGTGCTGTAAAAAGCATAACGACACCGATATAGGACGCGGTGAAATTAAAGACAACGCGCTAAAAGCAGTCGTTACTAGTCAGCTATTTCGCTCTCGAGTTGAAAAAGCGAAAAAAGGGAAAGGCAGTTTTAGCCGCAAGGCAAAACATAGAGGCCAAGAGCCCTATTCAAAGGCTGCGTAATCGCGATTTTTGCATAGGGCTCCTGCCAGCATTGATAACAACACCATAAAGAAGGCCGCCATCATACGATGGCGGCCTTCTTATTATCGATTAGCTCTTTCTTTCGAGAGTTGAAAGGCTATGCCTAGTGCTCGATTTTCGGTGAATAAATCGAATACGCAGTCACTTGCCCCGCAACAATCGCTGCAAACATAAAGAGCGCCGATAGCCCAATACTGGGAATCGGGAGAATCGATTGAGCGAACAAGTTTTGACTGGCGCTAATCAATACTCGACTTCCCGGGACCAAAATAATGATGCCTTGTACAATATAGATAGAGCCCGTTAAGTCCATGCGTTTAGCTAACCAAGTACCGTAAAGAGTAATTAATACGGTTGTGACCCAAGTACCAACGACCCAGCCTGCATCAAAGCCGAGATAGAATGGTCCCCACATACCTAACACAGCAACGGGGGCGCCGAGCAAAATGTCTTTGACCCGAGCATTGAATAAAATGCCAATAGATCCCGACAGCAAAAATAGGCCAAAAATATGTAACGGTAATGGAATGTCATTGCGATACGCTACTGCATCCATATGTCCCCAAATGGACTCACCAATATTTAAGCCAATGATCATCCCGACAAAAAGCTTCATCAATATGAGAGTGCTTTGTCCAAGCAAGCTGGTTCCTGATACTAAGTCGTTAAATGCTAGACATTCCAATGAGTTTGCAATTGATAAGCCCGGAACAAAAAGTACCACAGCAGCAATACACAACGTCCACACAGGAATCGGTAAACCGGTGCTAGCGATGGCTGCCACACAGATTCCGCAAAATAACGCGGCAATAAATTCGACGGCTATCGCTCTATGGCCGCGACAGACGAGTTGAGAAACCCACACAATCACACCTAATAGGATAGAGATCATGACGGCTTCAAATGTGCTGCCAACCAGCAATAAATAAGCAGGTGGAATTCCCATATTGGCTAACGCGATTGCCCACCAAGGGTATCCCAAAGGTTCTGGTACCGGCTCTGTACTAGGTTGATTAATACGAATAATGGTATTCGCTAATAAGCTTAAGTTAATGGATGCTGGTTTTAAGCGTTTTAGCACCACTGCGTTGTTATCATTAGGAAACTGATAGTTAATTTCAGTCGGAGAGGCTTGAACCATGACATCAACGCCATGCTTGCGCGCATAGTGCTGAGTATATTTTTCAACTTTGTAAGGTGCACAACCGCAGCGATGCAGCGTGTCACCTATTTCAACAATCTTATTAATTCGGTATTGGGACGGCATGATTTCAATACAGTGCAGGGTGGATAACATCAGTGCAAGTTATGTGCGCACCAGGGTTTCAAAACGCGCGTAAATTATCAGGAAAGCCCCCAATTGACGAGTGACAATAATTGCCAAGTCGCATTAGATTAACTTATTACTAACGATCAGAATGATGGATTAAAAAGTTATGAGTGTAACAGTGCTTCCTTCTTCAAAGTGACATGTTGATTTAGCTTGCTAATCTTTCTGCATTGAGCGCGAAATCTCTGTTTTAACTCGATGATTTGTTTGGATTGTGGAATATTGCGGCGAGTAATAAATACCAATTCGAAAGGTAATCGTTCTTTTAACGGTAAAATTTGCACATCATTGGCGTAACGTGAAGCCGTAAATAAATCTACAACACCAACGCCACCTCCGGATACGACCATATCCGCAATCACTGAATAGGTTTTAATTAATAAAGGGTTACTCGGTTGTAGATGATGAGTCTGAAGAGCTCGATGCAGCACTCTTCCTAATGGATCGTTTTCTTGCATCATTAGGAAGTTGTGTTGGCATAACCAACTGAGGTTGATTTCATCAGGGACTGACATATGTTTAGGTACAATTGCAACCATATCGGATTGGAAAAGGGGCTCGGCGAGGAGTGAACTGTCGGTATGCTGGCCGAACACCAAAGCAAAATCCAGTTGTTCATTTTGTACGGCTTCTTGCAACGTAGCAAAGTGCTCCGTGACAAGATCGACATGTTCTTTAGGTTGAGCCTGACGATATTCAACCATAGTGGGCACCACGACCATTTGTGAGCAAGCATGTGCCGCTCCGATGCGAATAGTGTGCGCTTTTTCTGTGCGAATGGTATCGGTGAGTTCGTTAATAGAATGCAGGTGGTAGGTCAGTCTTTCAATTTCCGGTAATAGGCGTTTCCCTTCTTGCGTGACAATGAGTCCTTTGCTGCTTCTGTCAAATAAACTAAATCCCAGTTGTTGTTCGGTATGATTCAGTACCCGACTTACGTTAGGTTGAGATACGTTAAGTAGGCGTGCTGCTCCGCTAATCGTACCGGCCTGAATGATGGCTTGAAACACTTCGATTTGCCTTAACCTCATTGCTGTTCCCTCGCAATTTGTGACACAAAAAATAGGTGGATACGCCTGAAAATTACTCCATGTTATTTTCAGTTTAATTCTTTTATCTTAATGAATTTATTTGATTTTTTATTTTTCCGTTTTCCAGTTTATTGTCCGATGTACGCTATGACCATCTAATATGACACAATTTTTATGTCCAATTCCAGACCTTAAATCCTATAACCCCAATTGTGTTTAATCCTTGGGTATAACCTCAAGTTATGGCCTTCCCACAAACAAGTATTCGTTTATTGAGGGATGACCATGCAATAGTGAAATCAATCAATGAATGACATTAGCTAGAGACATGGATATGCAAATTCCTCAACCTTATCTTCTTTTCCTCGGAGACGTTTCCGATCCCCTTTCTGCCAAAACTGCTCGCGGTATTCATGCATGGCGTCCAGATTCTTGTGTCGGTCAAATGCGTTTACCTGGTTGTGAGGTCTCGCTTGAGTTGCCTGATTTGACGCCATTACAGGCCGCGCAGCAAGGAGCAAAGACTTTCGTCCTCGGTACAGCGAATGCGGGAGGATATATTCCACAGCATTGGATGGATGCGATTACCCAAGCAATTAAAGCCGGGATGAATATCGCAAGTGGGTTGCATCAGAAATTAAGTGATATCCCGGAAATTACCGAGCTGGCTGAGCAGTACGGTGTGGCGTTGTTTGATGTTCGTCACCAAAAACCAGAGTTAAGTGTTGGGTCTGGTAAAAAGCGTACGGGTCAACGGGTATTAACGGTAGGGACTGATTGCGCTGTGGGCAAAATGTATACGTCTTTAGCCCTTGAGGCAGCACTGCAAGAGCAGGGAATTAATGCCCAATTTCGCGCTACTGGCCAAACTGGGATTTTAGTCGCTGGTGAAGGGATACCTATTGACGCTGTGGTATCTGATTTTATTTCTGGTGCGGCAGAATGGGTATCGCCTGATAATGATGTTGATCACTGGGATATCATTGAAGGGCAAGGGTCTTTGTTCCACCCTTCTTATGCTGGTGTCAGTTTAGGTTTGCTGCATGGCTCTCAGCCGGATTGGCTCGTGATGTGCCATGAGATGGGCCGACCTCATACTCGCCATTTACCCCATCATCCATTGGTTGAACTAGAAGACTGCGTCTATCTCAATCTTTATAACGCGCGCTTAACGAACCCTGATGTTCAGTTAGCGGGTTTTTCGGTGAACACATCGCAGTATCCAGAAGCGGAAGCAAAAGCCTATTTAGCACAAATTAGTGAGCAGTTCGGAGTGCCAGCAACGGATTCGGTTCGTTTTGGGTTAGATTCCATCGCCTCTTATCTTAAACAGCAATCACTATTGAGCGCGAAGTAGGAGGGGATATGAGAAATCTCGATATTGATGTGGTGGAGTTGCCATTATCTCGACCATTTACTATTTCTCGCGGCACACGTACCAGCGTCACTGTGGTGCGTGTCAGTATTGAACAAGATGGGTTTATTGGGCTAGGGGAATGTACGCCGACACCTCGTTATGATGAAACACCGGAAAGTGTCGTGGCTCAATTAGAGCAAATCGCGCAAGAGATCCGAGCAGGTTTGAGCCGCGAAGCGTTACAAGCCCATTTGCCAGCAGGTTCTGCGCGAAATGTTTTAGATTGTGCCTTATGGCGTTTGGAATCGGTAATGGCGCAGCAATCATTGTGGCAAAGCAGTGATGTGCAGCAACCTCAATCGGTTATTACAGCAGAAACCATCAGTCTAGATACCCTCGAAGCGATGCGAGCTTCAGCGTTAGATGCTTATAAGCGCGGAGCTTTGCTCTTAAAAATCAAACTTAATGGTGAACAGATCGTTGAAAAAGTGGCGGCTATTCGCTCTGTTGCCCCTGATATCACGTTGGTGATTGACGCTAATGAAGCGTGGTCTGGCCTAGATTTAGCTGCTTTATTTGACGAGCTCACACCCTATGACATCACTATGATTGAGCAACCTCTTCCCGCTGGAAAAGATGAGATGTTAGCTGATTTTGACCATGTGATTCCTGTGTGTGCTGATGAAAGTTGCCATGTTAGCGGTGATATTGCAGGTCTAAAAAACCGCTACGAATTTATCAACATTAAATTAGATAAGTGTGGCGGTTTGACGGAAGCGTTGAAGATGGTCGCTACCGCGCAAGAGAATCAAATGCGCCTTATGGTGGGCTGCATGTTGGGCTCATCATTGGCAATGGAAGCGGCTCTGCCTATCGCTGCTCAAAGTGAAATTATCGATTTAGACGGTCCTATTTGGCTTGCTGCAGATAGCGCTCCCTATCTGGAATTTCGTCATGGACAAATTTGGATTTAATTGAAAAGAGGGTCACGGATGACTGAACAACATACAACGCCATTACTCTCAGTAGAGAACCTAAGTGTGGCTTTTCGTGGTCACGAAGGGGTGAATCAAGCATTAGATGATGTGTCGTTTTCGATTGGGCGGGGAGAAATTGTTGCTGTCGTTGGCGAAAGTGGCTCTGGAAAATCTGTGACCTCATTGACCATCATGGGGCTGCTCAGTGATAACGCAGTGATTCAACAGGGAAGAATCGCCTATCAACCCAAACACAGCCCTATCGATTTATTGAGCTTAACCGATAATGAAAAACGCGCTATCCGTGGCAAAGATATTTCCATGATCTTTCAAGAGCCCATGACATCGCTTAACCCCGTGTTGAAAATCGGCGATCAATTGACAGAGGCTCTTCTCGATCATCAGTTATGCACTCATAACGAAGCGTATAACAAAGCCTGTGAATTATTAAAGCAAGTCCACATTGCTGATGTTGAGCGAGTGATGAGTAGTTACCCTGATGCCTTGTCGGGGGGAATGCGTCAGCGAGTCATGATTGCATTAGCGTTAACGTGTGATCCACAAATTTTGATTGCGGATGAACCAACGACGGCTTTGGATGTCACGATTCAATCGCGCATTTTACGTATTTTAAGAGACTTACAAGCACAGCGCGATATGTCAGTGATGTTTATTACGCACGATATGGGCGTGGTGGCGGAAGTGGCTGACAAAGTCGTGGTGATGTTTCGTGGCAAAGTCGTCGAAACTGGTGATGTTAATACCGTTTTTCATGCGCCAAAACATCCTTACACACAAGCACTGCTTGCTGCTGTGCCTAAGTTAGGCGATATGACAGACAGTTATTGGCCGAAGCCTTTTGAATTGGTTGGGCAGAGCAAAGCACTAGAAGCCCTCGATCACCGCACCGCTAATTATCAAGGTAAGCCTCTATTAGATGTGAGAGGGCTCAAAGTCTATTATCCAGTACGCAGTGGCATTTTGGCGCGCGTCCGTCATGAAGTACACGCAGTCGAGCAGATTGATTTCAGTATTTGGCCAGGGGAAACCTTAGCGATTGTTGGTGAAAGTGGCTGTGGTAAGTCAACAACGGGTCGCTCTCTATTGCGTTTAATTGAAAGCCAATCGGAAAGTATTCATTTCGAAGGCAAAGAGATCTCATTACTCAATGATAAAGGCTTTCAGCCCATTCGCCGTGAAATGCAGATGGTGTTTCAAGACCCTTACGCTTCACTTAATCCGAGGTTGACGGTTGGTTTTTCGATTGCAGAGCCACTGCTTATTCATGGCCTCGCCAAAGATTTAAAGGAAGCAACGCCTGCAGTAGAAGAGCTACTGATTAACGTTGGTCTTAAACCTGAACATGCGCAGCGCTATCCCCATGAGTTTTCTGGCGGTCAGCGACAACGGATAGCCATTGCACGTGCTATGGCGTTGAAGCCCAAAATTATTATTGCCGATGAAGCGGTCTCTGCTTTGGATGTTTCCATCCAAGCGCAAGTGATTAACTTGATGATGGATTTACAGAAAAAAATGGGCGTAGCGTGGATTTTTATTTCTCACGATATGGCAGTAGTGGAGCGCATTGCGAATCGAGTTGCGGTAATGTACCTCGGTCAAATCGTTGAAATGGGAAGTCGCCAAGCGGTGTTTAATTCGCCCCAACACCCTTATACCCAACGTCTATTGGATTCGGTGCCTATTGCCGATCCGAAACGTCGTAAAGAACGCCAATTTGATGATAGTGAACTACCGCCATCTCCGATGAGACTGGTAGGCGTTGAAGGACAGAAAACGCGCTATCGCCAAATATCACAAGAGCACTGGGTAGCTGAAGCGTAATTATCGCGCTGTTAGCTACTTCGAATGTTACTACCCCAAGTTCCATTAACCAGCAGCGGTTATGCATGTTGTTGGAGCGAGATTTGATTAAGGATAATCAGGAGATAATCATGACACCACGTTTAGGTCGTACCACATTAGCGTTAGCTTTAGCGCTCGGTTTTTCTGCTGGCGCTTTGGCCGCTGATTTAAAAATTTCTATGTATGCTGATATCACAGGTCTTGACCCTCACGATACATCAGACAACGTGAGCTATTCAGTACAGAGTGGTATTTTTGAGCGTTTGTTCCAATTTGATGATCAGATGAAATTGATTCCTGAATTGGCGACGAAATACAGCAGTAATGATGACGCGACTGAATTTACCATTACGCTACGTAAAGGGGTAACATTCCAAGACGGTACACCATTTAACGCGAAAGCAGTAAAAGCCAACTTAGATCGTTTATCTGATCAAACCAAAGGCCTAAAACGTAACAGTCTCTACAAGATGATTGATAAGGTGACGGTTGTCGATGATGACACGGTTAAAATCCATCTTAATCAGTCTTTTGGTGCATTTATCAATACCCTTGCTCACCCATCTGCTGTGATGTGGAGCCCGGCGGTATTGGCTAAATATCCAAAAGAAGCGGACTTGCGTATGCACCCTACAGGGACTGGCCCATTTAAATTCGAAGAGTGGTCACCCGGTCAAGATGTGAAATTGGTGAAATACGATAACTACTGGCAAAAAGGTTGGCCAAAAGTGGACAGTGTCACCTTCTACCCAGCACCAGAAGATTCAACGCGTGTCGCGTCATTAAAATCAGGTCAGGTTAATGCCATCTACCCATTACCGGCTGATCTCGTCAATTCAGTAAAATCTGACAGTAAGCTACTAGTGCAACGTGATCCGAGTATTTATCTGATGTATATGGCGATCAATACACAGCATAAAGCCTTATCTGATCCAAGAGTTCGTCAAGCGCTTAACTACGCGTTAAACAGAAATCTGTGGTTAAAAATTAATGCGGCTGATATGGGCGTTCCTGCTCATTCGGCGATGGCACCTAATGTTCAATTCTATGCCAAACAGACATCGCCAGATTATTCGTATAACCCAGAAAAAGCGAAGGAATTACTCAAAGAAGCGGGTTATGCCAATGGGTTAACGTTAAATCTTTGGACATCGAACTCCACTCCTCGCGTCCGTACTGCACAATTTGTGAAGCAGCAGTTAGGCCAAGTTGGGGTGAAAGTAAAAGTCGTGCCAATGGATTCGGGCACACGAGATTCGAAATTGTGGAATGTGAAAGATCCGAAGAAAGCAGAATTTGATCTTTACTATGGCGGTTGGTCTCCTTCTACAGGAGATGCGGACTGGGCATTACGTCCATTATTTGCAACCGAATCATGGACGCCAACGGCTTACAACGTCTCTTACTACAGCAACAAAGCCGTGGATAAAGCCATTATGGGCGGTTTAAAAACGGCAGATCCTAAACAGCGCGCGGCGTCTTACGCCCAAGCACAATCTCTGATCTGGAAAGATGCGCCGGTTGTGTTCCTAGGCACGCCAGACAACTTAGTCGGTAAACAGAAAAACTTGAGCGGCGTTTCAATGCTTGCAGACGGTTCTCTGCTATTCACTAAAGCTCAGTTTAAGTAAGAGAAGAAGGAGAACGCCTTGTTATCGTATGTAGTTCGTCGATTATTAGAAATGATCCCGGTTTTGCTGGTGGTCTCCTTACTGGTGTTTGGTTTTATCAAACTCTTGCCTGGGGATCCGGCTCGGGTATATGCAGGGCAAGATGCCACGATGCAAGCTATTGCAGCAGCACGAGTGCAACTTGGTCTGGATAAGCCGCTCCCTACGCAATATTTCCATTGGTTAAATGGGTTAATACATGGTGATTTAGGTATTACCTTTCGTACTCGCCAGCCAGTGACTGAGGTGATTGCAAAAAGTTTTATGCCGACATTCTGGTTAGCTTTGGCTGGGTTTGTGTGGTCAGTCATCTTAGGGTTACTGGTTGGCGTATTCGCCGCATTAAAACGGGGAAAATGGCAAGATTGGACCTTAATGAGTGCCGCGATTGGTGGAATTTCTGTTCCACCGTTTTGGCTCGGCTTATTGTTGATTCAATTTGTGGCCATGCCTTTTGGGATTTTCTCGGTCAGTGGCTTCAACCAACCGAGTGATATCGTGCTCCCTGCATTTACCCTCGGTGCATCCGTCGCCGCTGTGATGGCTCGCTTTACTCGTTCGGCATTTTTGGAAGTCGCACAGGAGGATTATGTCCGAACCGCGAACTCTAAGGGCTTGAGAGCGCGTTTAGTCACCTGGAAACACATTATGCGTAATGCGCTAATTCCAGTGATTACCATGCTCGGTTTGCAGTTTGGCTTCTTATTAGGTGGCTCGATTGTGGTTGAACGAGTGTTTAGCTGGCCGGGGTTAGGGTGGTTATTGATTGAATCGATTCAGACCCAGGATCAACCGGTTATTCAAGCTCTGGTTATGCTCTTTGTACTGGAATTCATCGTGATTAACCTGCTGGTAGATCTACTGTATGCCGTTGTTAACCCAGCCATTCGTTTACGTTAGGAGAAGTGGAAATGGAAAGCACATTAGAAATGAGTAGCCAAGGTCCAATCCGTTCTCCTTGGCGAGATTTTTGGCAACGTTTTATGCGCAACCCCATGGCGCTTATGTCTGGAGGATTTGTATTGTTGCTGGTTATGGTGGCCGTATTCGCTCCACTATTAGCACCCTATGATCCTATGATATCTGACTGGATGGCCATTTCGTCTCCGCCAAGTTGGGCACACTGGATGGGCACTGACGATTTAGGTCGTGATGTCATGAGCCGGATTATCTATGGTGCGCGTATCTCTATGTATGTGGGGACATTTTCGGTCACACTGGGTATGGTTGTGGGCATTGTGCTCGGTTTAATTGCTGGGTATTACGGTGGTAAAGTCGACATGTTTATTATGCGCGGTGCTGATGTACTCTTTGCATTTCCCGGCATGTTATTGGCTATCGCCGTAGTTGCGATTTTGGGTACGGGGTTAAACAACGTCATCGTTGCTGTGGCAGTATTCAGTGTGCCTGTTTTTGCCCGTATCGTGCGAGCGTCTACTTTATCGCTCAAGCAATCGCCCTATGTGGATGCGGTAAAATGTGTTGGTGCCTCAGACAAACTCATTCTTTTTCGTCATATTTTACCTGGCACCTTATCCAGTGTGATTGTTTATTTCACGATGCGTATCGGGACGTCGATTTTGACTGCTGCTAGCTTGAGCTTTATTGGACTGGGGCCTGAGCCAGATGTGCCCGAGTGGGGTAACATCCTCGCAATGGGGCGTAATATGATGATGGCAGGAATATGGCATGTGAGCGTATTCCCGGGACTCGCCATCTTCTTGACCGTACTCGCCTTTAATTTGCTTGGTGATGCGCTGCGCGATACCTTAGACCCTAAATTGAAATCCTAAAGATAAATAAAGACTAAAAGAAGAGACATGGATAGTTTACAAGCCCGTATTGATTTAATTCTTGAACGTTGGCGTGATGAGCGCCAACTCGGTTATCGCCATTTTAAAAGTGGTAGCAATGACAGTATTACTGATGTTGTTGGTGTCACCGTTGGGCATTCCACAATAGATAATGGCGAGCTACAAACGGGTGTCACGGCCATTTCACCGTGCGTAGAGAATATTTACCAAAATGCTCTCCCTTGTGGTGCAGCGGTGTTAAATGGGTTTGCTAAACCGATTGGTTTAGTACAAATAGAGGAATTAGGTGTACTAGAAACGCCAATCGTACTGACCAATACATTAAGTGTTGGGCGTGCCTTTACGGGGACAGTCCGACATGTCTTGAAAACCAATCCAGAGATTGGTCGTTCATTACCTACGGTTAACCCGTTAGTGCTTGAATGCAATGATGGTTATTTAAACGATATTCAGGCGCTGGCTGTAACCGAAGAAATGGTTATGGAGACACTTGAAAGCACCGATATAGTCTTTGAAAGGGGCAGTATTGGCGCGGGGCGAGGCATGAGTTGCTTTGCGCTTAAAGGCGGTATCGGGAGCAGTTCTTGTTATGTACCTGAACTTGATGCCACCCTAGGTGTGTTAGTGCTTGCTAACTTTGGCGCGTTGAGTGCATTGCAGTTAGAGGGAGTGCCAATGGGGAAAACCATAGAGCAATACCTGCAGCAACATGCACCGCAAGAGGATAAGGGGTCGATTATCATTCTTATGGCGACTGATGCGCCGTTAGAGGCTCGCCAGCTCAAGCGGATCGCAAAAAGAGCCGGAGCTGGCTTGGGGCGTTTAGGCAGTTATTGGGGGCATGGTTCGGGCGATATTGCGGTCGCATTTTCAACTTGCTCTCAGCCTTGTCCTCCTCCTGATGCGCAATTAGATCCGATGCTGCGGGCTGCCGCAGAAGGAACGGAGCGCGCGGTTATCGATGCTTTACTTCAAGCCACTCACGTTCAAGGGTTCGATGGGCACCAGCGAATGGCATTAAGTGATGTATTGGACGGTTTGGTAAACCAACAAAAATAGGGACAGTGAGATGAAGATTTTTATTTCAGCCGATATCGAAGGGATTGCCGGGGTTGTCGCCCCTCAACAATGCCGAGCCGGTAATATTGAATATGAGCAAGCGCGAGCGTTAATGGAACAAGAAGTGAACGCTGCTATTGCGGGCGCATTTGACGCCGGCGCCACCAAGGTTGTTGTCGCGGATAGCCATGGCAGCATGACCAACTTGCGCGCGGCGCAATTGGATCCAAGGGCTGAGTTAGTGTCCAGTAAGCCTCGCCCATTTTCAATGGTGGAAGGGATCGATCATGAGCCTTTCGATGGTCTATTTTTAGTCGGTTATCATAGCGGTGCCGGTGAAAAAGGTGTCTTAGCCCATACCATTAATGGCGCAGCTTTTTATCGAGTGACAGTGAATGGTCATCCGATGGCGGAAGCCGATTTGTATACGGCGTCCGCGTGGGAACATAAAGCGCCCCTGCTGTTGGTGACTGGTGATGATCAGTTAGAAAGTTGGATCAACAAACGTTACCCAGAGGTGAGTTATGCCTGTGTGAAACGTTATATTTCTACAACGGCCGCACAATCGCTGAGCCCTAAAGATGCTCAGGAAAAAATTCGAGCGGCGGCATTTAATGCGATAGTGAGCCAAACACAATTGAAACAATCTCTCCTGGCGGCGCCATATACGTTGGAATTGAGTGCAACGAAACCTGTGATGGCTGATATCTTTGCGTTGGTTCCTGGTGTTGAGCAAGTGGATGCGCGCACTGTGACTTATACCGCTAATGATATGAAATCATTGATCAGTTTGTTGTGTGCTTTTTCGTATTTAGCCACGACCCAAAGCTAATGTTCTCTTATATTATTAAAAAATGAGATAAAGGAATATTAAGTTTTGAAATTTTAAAACCTATATAATTCAGTATGATATGTAAGTATATTATGCTGTTTTCTTGATTTGGGTGAATTTTTCACTTTTAGTAAAGTTTTGTCACAAATTAGCGAGTTCAGGATATTGTAAAACACTAAAAAACAATCAGAATAGTTAGCGTAGCTACCACTTAGGGATACGCCCTAATTTGTTAATTATCGGAGTTGATACGCTATGAAATTATTGCTGATCCTAATGGCCTCTGTTTCAGGAGGTGTTGCCTCAGCGGATCATTTTCATTCCTTTCTGCTTGGTTTATCTATTGCAACGCTGGCGGTAGGATGCTGTCATTGGTTTGCGTTCCGTAGTTCGAAATTTCCTGAGTTAGCGCTGGTGCTATTGATTTGTGGTCTGCTTGCTAAGATTGGTGTGACCGTTGCTGGTGTGATGTGGGGGGTATCGGCTCAAGTGATTACTTCACCATTGGTATTCGCCTTGTCATACTTGTTTTTCTCTATTGTCGCGACGTATTTGTGGTTCCGCTATCAAGGGTACTTACTCTCTGTCAAACAGAAAGTGAAAGCGAAACTGATTCAGGCGTAAAAGCTAAATCAAGCTCTTATGACTTTAAGGCTCTGCACATAGCAGAGCCTTTTACGTTGTTGTCTATTGTTTCACGGCAAATTGTTTATCTAGCCAAGCATAGGCGAAGTCTTGCATGTCTTTAGTGAAAATATGGGTTTTGCTAGGCCAAACTTTCGTCACTAACTTATCTCCAGCATGATTCGCATCCCATATCTGATGGAGTTTGCCATATGCTTCTTTAACTGATGAAACAGGGAAAAGCGTGTCTTTGCCCCCGTTATAAAACAGCATGGGTTTGGGGGCAGCAATCCCTGCTACGTCAGGGTAATCAAAATAGCGCGCCATAAATGGATATAACATGGTAAATGCCGATTGGCCTTTTAACTGATTATTACCAGGAACCATTAAGCCTTTCATGGTGCCCATCCAACAATCTACGATTCCCGCGGTAATATCGGGCGAGAGAGCGGCGAGCTGCCAAGAACGAAATGCTCCCATGGAGAATCCCACTGATGCTACACGAGTTTTATCGACATAAGGCTGATTGGCGAGAAATTTTGCTGCGCGCAGGTCATCTAATGCGATGATGCCTGCAAACGAACTGCCTAAGTTGTAGAGGTTAGATGCAAGTGCTTGCTGTGAATCGGTTTTAAATCCGGCAACAGAGCGATCGCCCCAACCCAAGGCATCAATCGACAAGACAACATAGCCATGTTTTGCCAGTTCATCTCCAGGAAAGCGATCCGTAAAATATTTATGCGCCCACTGTTTAGATGAGGCGAGACGTTTAGGGTCATTCCATGTTTCGACAAATTTTTCTTTCCCGATATCAAAGCGCGCGCCATGGTCGTGAAGAAATAGCGCCGCAGGGAATGGGCCCTTGCCTTTTGGAACCAACATTAGCGCCATTACGCGACTTTCATCATCAATATTGAATACGACTTTTTGTGCAATGTAACTGCCTCGATCAATGTGATCAATGACGACAGGATCAAAGGGAGAATTAGCTTGATAGGGAATTATGATCTCTTCAGCTTTAGCCAGAGCTTTGTGATGCCAAGCAACGGGGTTGAGGCCAGTATGAAACGCCATCGTATAGGGCATGTGATGGGCTTTGAGTTTCTTATAAAACAGAGGGAAACTGCGATCAGGAGAATCTATCTCTTGAGTATCGTAGGTTGCCTTTGTGGTGGCTGTGATAGGGTTCGTGGTGCTAGGTTGAGTGTTAGCGATAGCCAAAGGGCTTAGAAAGTTAAAGCAACCGATGGCTAACGCCAAAGTAGAGAGTTTTCTCATGGGTAATCCTTATATTCGTTAGCAAAATGTATTGTTGCAAAGTATAAAAATGAAACGATGGTTTAATTTATATTATTGCCATTTTGTCGTGGGTTACTCGGATCACAAATGCTCGGTTTTGAATTTGGGATTATTCGGCGTAGGTCCGATTTTTGAATTTTACGACCTTTGAGCTAGCGACAGATTTACGGTTCACTTTTACGCTTAATGGAATGACCAATGATCGGAGCTTACAAATGGCCGAGACGCTATTTTGGGTAGAAAAGAGCATTCTTGTTTTAGGTATTCTATGTTTAATAACAAGCATGATTGCTTATGGTAGGCGTAGTCATGATTGGCAAGGTGTGATAACGATGTTTTTTAAGCGCGTTCCCTTGTCGATCGGCGAATTTAAGTGGTATCGGCTTGGTATTACTTTGGTAATTTTAGCGGTAATTTTGCGGATTGTGGTGTTAACTCTGTGGCCGTAAGTGGTCCAACAAGTCCCTGATTTATAAAATGTTACTTCTAGATGACTGCCTGAAACCGGTTTTAGGTATACACTTATTGATGGATTTTAAATAACGAACAAAAGGATGGTGGCATGACACTCCCCGTACTTATCTGTGATGACTCGGCGTTAGTGCGCAAACAGATGGCGCGCTCGTTACCCGCTTCGTTAAATGCAGATATAAGCTTCGCCGTCCATGGCTTAGATGCGCTTGAACAGATGAAAGAAACAGAGTTCAAGTTAATGTTTCTCGATTTAACCATGCCCGAACTCGATGGCTATGGAACTCTTGAGGAAATGCAAAAGCGTGGTATCCCTACCCCGGTGGTAGTGGTTTCTGGGGACATTCAGCCAAAAGCGAAAGAACGCGTATTAGCGCTAGGCGCAAAAGCGTTTATTCAAAAACCGTTAGATAAAAGTACACTCAATCTTGTATTGAAAGAGGTGATTGCGCCACCTCAGCAAACGCAAATTGTGCCGCAAAAGACACTTGAGCTCCCTATTTTAAAAAGGCGCGACATTTATATGGAAGTGGCCAACGTGTCAATTGGCCGTGCCGCTGATGCACTCGCACGTCATTTTGATGTGTTTGTTCATTTACCCTTACCAAACGTGAATATTCTGGAACTTAGCGAACTGCATATGGCGCTGAGAGATTTGGCAGATAACGACCACGTATCAGGCGTGTGCCAAGGTTTTAGCGGTGAGGGGATCGCCGGAGAAGCGTTAGTGTTATTGAGTGATTCGAGTGTCTCGGATCTCAAGAAGTTAATGAAAGTGCCTGCGGAAAGTGAAGAACTCGAAGAACTGGAACTGTTAATGGATGTCTCGAATATCCTAGTCGGGTCCTTTCTCAATGGGTTAGGTGAACAAGCGGAAGTGCGCTTTTTTCAGGGCTCTCCGGTTCTTCTTGGCCAGCATATACCGATCGAATCAGTTATTCGTTCAACCACAGGGTCTTTTCATAAAACCATGACGTTCGAAGTCAGCTATACGATTGATCAAACGTCGATTCGTTGTGACTTATTGTTTATGTTTGTCGATGAGTCGCTACCCCTACTCGATAATAAGCTGTCTTATTTAATGGAGGACTTTTAATGCTGTCACTTCCTGCTGAATTTGAACAGTTTCACTGGATGGTCGATATGGTACAAAATGTCGACATGGGGCTAGTGGTACTTGATAAAGAATATAAGGTACAAGTTTGGAATGGGTTTATGACTCACCACAGCGGCGTGCAATCTCACGATGCGCTGGGTAAGACGATCTTCGAACTTTTTCCAGAGATCCCTCAAGATTGGTTTTGCCTAAAGACCAAACCGGTGTATGACTTAGGTTGCCGGAGTTTCATTACTTGGCAACAACGGCCGTACTTATTTAAGTGTCGTAACGTAAGACCCGTTACACAACAAGCGGATTTTATGTATCAAAACATCACCTTGAACCCGATGCGTACTCCCACCGGTGTGGTGAGTTCGATGTTCTTGTCGGTTCAAGATGCAACGTCGGAAGCGTTAGCTTCCATAGAAGCTCGAGAAAATGCTAAATAAGCCAAGGAATTCTTTGGCTTTTTTTGTACACTGATAGCCTATTCTCTCGACAATATGGTGATTGTAATGCCTCTTCCTACAACGTTTTACACAGCACAGCAAGTTAAACAAGGTGAAGTACAGGCGGCCAAAGCGAGAGGGCTCGAGATGTTCAGTTTAATGGAACGAGCCGGGCAAGGGGTATTTACCATTGCTTTAGCTCAGTATCCCTCTTCTCAGCACTGGTTGGTTTGTTGTGGCGGTGGTAATAACGGTGGTGATGGTTATATTGCTGCGCGTCTTGCCAAAGCAATGGGTCATCAAGTCACAGTGTGGCAGGTCGGAAATCCAGAAAAACTTAAAGGCGATGCACTTACTGCGTATTACCATTGGCTCGATCAAGGGGGCGATGTGTACCCAATCGATGACCATGTCCCACGTGACGTCGACCTTATTATTGATGGCTTATTAGGTACAGGCCTAAGTGGGCCTGTTCGTGAGCCAATCAGTGATTTAATCGATACTATCAATAACAGTGGTAAACCTGTAGTTGCCATTGATATCCCTTCTGGCCTTAGCTCTAATACAGGCTCGGTGCTTGGTAAGGCAATTAAAGCTCAGCACACCATCAGTTTTATCGGGTTAAAGCAAGGTTTGGTCACCGGACAAGCGCGTAACTATGTTGGCAAATTACACTTTGCAGGCCTTGGGGTTTCAGAAAACTTTGATGAACAAAACACGCCCACACTGAAAGCCATTGAACCACGATTTATTCGTCAATGTTTAAAACCTCGTCAACCATGTGCGCATAAAGGTCACCATGGCAAAGCGGTATTAATTGGCGGAAATAGGGGAATGGGCGGAGCGATGATGCTTTGTGCACAAGCCTGTACTCGAATTGGTAGTGGTTTAACAGCCGCTCTCGTCCATTCGGATAATATGACTGCGATGCTCACTGTGGCACCAGAAGTAATGACAGGCAGTTGGGAAGTAGACAACCTTAAGCAGCGCACTGAATGGTGTAATGTGATTGGTCTGGGTCCAGGTTTAGGGCGAGGCAAAGATGGACGAGCTATTTTTGAGCAAGTGCAATCTATTGATAAGCCGAAAGTTCTAGATGCTGACGCACTCTTTTTCTTAGCCGAAAATCCCAACCATGATGATAAGCGTATTATCACGCCACATCCTGCCGAAGCTGCACGTTTGCTTGGGGCGAGTGTGGAGCTGGTTGAAACCGATCGCTTTAAAGCCATTCACTCTCTTCACGAAAAGTACGGCGGGGTAATTGTACTTAAAGGTGCAGGTACCTTGATCTACGATGGTTCACAAACCTATGTGTGTTTGGCTGGCAACCCTGGTATGGCGACTGGAGGAATGGGGGATGTGTTAACTGGCATTATTACTGCTCTGCTTGCTCAGGGAGTTCCGCTATGTGAGGCTGCTCGAGCAGGTGTTTTGGTTCATAGCCAAGCGGCAGACAAAGACGCTGAGCTAAAAGGCGAACGTGGATTACTTGCGAGCGATTTGCTGCCTCACCTACGTTCACTAGTCAACTATTAGCCAACAATCACAACTAAACAATCACCACTATTAGAAACTCGACTGACTATGGCGGCCTTTACATGGTCCTCCATAGTCAGTGATTTCCTTTTGATGTTATCGAAATGGTTTAGTCGAATGTCACTAACTCATTGCCTGATAGTGTCTTTTTCTCAAACGCTTCAATACTGGCTAATGTTGTCTGCGCGATATTGCGTAGCGCATCGACGGTTAAAAACGCTTGATGTCCGGTAAACAATACGTTGTGGCATGAAGATAGGCGGCGGAAGATGTCGTCTTTAATGACATCATTGGATTTATCTTGGAAGAAAAGATCTTTCTCGTTGTCATAAACATCTAATCCCAATGAGCCAATCTTGCCTTGTTTTAATGCCTCAATTGCTGCAGCAGAATCCAATAATTCCCCGCGGCTTGTATTGATGATCATTACGCCATCTTTCATTTGTGCGAAAGCCTTCTCATTGAGGAGGTGACGGTTTTCATCTGTCATTGGGCAGTGCAACGAAATGATGTCGCACTGCGGAAACATCTCTTCCAGCGAAACGTAATGTGCACCGAGCTCAATTGCGATTGGATTTTGGTATGGATCGTAACAAACCACATTCATCCCTAAACCTCTCAGGATGCGTATGGTTGCAATACCAATTTTTCCGGTGCCGATCACGCCCGCCGTTTTACCGAAGAAGTTAAACCCGACCAACCCCTCAAGATTAAAGTTAGCCTCGCGTGTACGCTGATACGCTTTGTGGTAACGGCGGTTTAGGCTCATCATCAAGCCAACGGCATGTTCAGCGACCGCCTCAGGCGAATAAGCAGGCACACGAACCACTTGCATGCCTAGTTGCTTAGCGGTATGCAAATCGACTTTGTCGTAGCCGGCACAACGCATTGCAATGAGGCGAGTGCCTCCCGCATACAGTTGTGTTAATACATCTGAACTTAAATCATCATTAACAAATGCACAGACCACTTTGCAGCCGCGTGCCATTTGTGCGGTGGTTGCGGTTAAACGAAAATCGTGAAATGTCAGACGAAAAGGCAAGTCTCCCAACACCTTGTTGAAAGATGACTGATCGTAAGACTTAGCACTAAAGAAGGCGACATCGATCATTTTATTCTCCTCTGTCGATGGCTTAGAACGGTTCATAGCCGTTACGTGTTGTAATTTTGGTATATCAAGGCAGCGAGAGCAAAGCGCCAATCATCAATACCGAATAGTAGCGGTATATCGGGAAATGATGAAAAAATAAACCCCAAACTCATAAGGGTATAGAGCGCAGATAAGTACACATTGGAAAAATTATGTTTATTTTTCGCTGAAGAGTGAGCGAAATAAGGCTCGTTTTCTAAGTTTTTATGGTGATTTGGTTCACATTTTTTGTTTTTAGAACACAGACGGTGATAAATCTAAACGGGGGTTTTTATGATAACGAGAAGAGGTGTAGGTGTTAACTTTCTGATATTTAGATATTAATTCTACAAGAAGCGATGAAAAGTGTTTATGAAAGTTTCTAGGTATGGTTTCTTCGAGAGGGTATCACAAAAAAATTAAAAATATCAGACTTGCCGGAAAAAAAACACAGCCTATAATGCTGAAAACCGGAGCGTCTGCCAACGCTCCGGTTTTTTTGTGTCCGAAAGGTTCTGGTGTCTGCCAACATCGGAACTACGCATCACACGAGACACAATAGTGAATCAGACTAGGAAATGCATAATGCGTATCGAACAAGAACTTAAGTTAGGTTTTAAAGATGTCCTGTTTCGCCCGAAACGTTCTACTCTCAAAAGCCGTTCTCAAGTAAATTTAACCCGCGAGTTTACATTCAAGCACAGCGGTCGTCAATGGTCAGGTGTACCTATTATTGCTGCTAATATGGATTCTGTCGGAAGTTTCGCCATGGCGAAGGCTCTGGCAAAGCATGATGTTATGACAGCGATTCACAAGCACTACACAGTCGCAGACTGGGCTGAGTTTGTGAAAGGAGCCGATCAAAACACGTTGAACAAGGTGATGGTATCAACCGGAACCTCACAAGCGGATTTTGAAAAGACAAAACAGATCTTAGCGTTAAGCGATGAACTGATCTTTATCTGTATCGATATTGCGAACGGATACTCAGAACACTTGGTAGATTACGTTGAAAAAGTACGTGCTCAATTCCCGGATAAAGTGATTTCTGCAGGTAATGTTGTGACTGGCGATATGGTCGAAGAGTTGATGCTAGCAGGTGCTGACATTGTTAAAGTAGGGATTGGTCCTGGCTCGGTTTGTACCACACGTGTAAAAACAGGCGTAGGTTACCCACAGCTTTCAGCCATCATTGAGTGTGCTGATGCCGCTCACGGCCTTGGCGGTCGTATTATTGGTGATGGTGGTTGTACATGCCCTGGTGATGTATCAAAAGCCTTCGGTGGTGGCGCGGATTTCGTCATGTTAGGTGGAATGCTAGCTGCGCATGAAGAAGCTGGTGGTGAACTGATCCAAAAAGACGGTGAAACCTTCATGAAGTTCTACGGCATGTCTTCACAAAGCGCGATGGACAAGCACTCCGGCGGCGTTGCAAAATACCGCGCAGCTGAAGGAAAAACCGTACTATTACCCTACAAAGGCCCAGTTGAGCACTCCATCCAAGATATCCTTGGCGGCGTACGCTCAACCTGCACCTACGTAGGCGCAGCGCAGCTTAAAGAGCTCACCAAGCGCACTACTTTTATCCGAGTTCAAGAGCAAGAGAATAACGTGTACGGGAAAGAGTAAAAACGTAACACTTCGGAAAAACCGAATAATAAAAAGCCGCTGAAAAGCGGCTTTTTTTATGCCCAAAAACAAAAAATGGCGACAAAATGGCGACAGCCGTGAAAAAAATTTAGTAGATAGAGTTACAAATGAGCTAATGGATTTAAGGAAATTGCTTCAAAAAGGTGGTTGGGGGCAACGCATCGTCATGGAAATATCGGCATGGCCAAGAACGTCACGCAGCACAAGAATGTTTACACTGTTCATCATAAAGTGACTGGCGAAAGTATGACGCAAAATGTGGGATGCTTGGCCTGTAGGGATCTCTAGTTCCAATTTGTTTTTTAGAATGTAGCAAAAAGGAGTGTAGCACTCTTAAAACAGCTGACCTGTTACTGGCTTATAGATTTCTTTGTACAATTCCTGAGAGATAGGCACTGAACGGTTTTTCTTGGTCTTAGTATTGGTGAAAGCGCTCTTTATTGTCAATGATACTGCAGACATCGCTCGCTATGATTTAGTGCGTTTTGATATCGGCTATGAGCAAGATATGGCCCCTTACTTTGAAGGCTTTATCGATAAAATGGAACCTGCGGCGAATGGCAGGGTTAAACTTGTAGTGAAAGAGCTCGCCGGCGTACTGAGTTTACCGTTGACGGTGAGCTTAGAGCATCCGACATTACAAGATGTCATGGATGTGGTCAGTGACAAAACTGGCTTAGAATTTCATTTGCCTAAGCGAGATTATGTCACGCAAATGATCCCGAATTTTGTTCATCACGGGAGTGGTTATCAATGTCTGGCAAACCTTGCCCGAGCCTTTCGAATTGCTGATTGTATTTGGGGCCAACAAATCGACCAGCGGATTTATTTTGGGGCTTATCAAGATAGCCATTTTTATCAAAAGCCCATGACGATCCCCCACGAATTTACCTCACGACAAACGAGCAACAGTGTCACGTTCGTGCCCTTTCCTATGCTTAGACCTGGGCGAATCGCATTTAATAAACGTATTACACGAGTCGATTTAATCGGGGACGAGATGACCGCTTATTGGGTTGAGGACAAATCGGTCCAGAAGCAAGCGCTTGATAATGTGCTGCCAGAGTTAACTGGCGGGTATCATTTACCCATTATGGGAAGAGTAAAAGCCGTGCGGGATACCGCTGAATTAGGGCTGACCGCAGACCCCTTTCGTCCTCGCTACGCTGTTGATGTGCAGATCCTTAATGAGAATTTAGAGGCAAATACCACTATCCCTATTTACCGCTCAATCCCATTACCTACACTGATGCCTGGTCATGAAGCAGGATTGATGTCGTATCCACTGGAAGGCGCTTTAGTCGATATCGCTTTCGCGTATGGTCGCAGTGATCGCCCTATGATTCGCGGGCTTTATGGGCGAGATTATGCCTTACCATCACTTGAGCCTGGAGAGCAACTGCAGCAGCAACGCGAAGAGGTTAGCCGCCGCATCGATGCTGCTGGCAATATCAGTGATAAAACCGATCAAACTTTTTCCACAGAAGCCTTCAAGCGAGTAGAAAAGGCAACGCATTATCAAGCTGAGTTCAGTGATCATCAATTAGATATTGAAGGTCATAGCAAAGAGAACATTATAGGCAAAAAGGTCATTTAAGCGCTGGGAGCAATTGAACTGTTGGCAGGGGATAACCTCGAACTTGGCAGTTTAGGCAATATGCAGGTAGCGACCGCTGGGGAATTGGTGGAGGTGATCGGTAAGCTGAGGAACATCGTCGTAGCTCAAGAGGATAAATTGAAAGTCATGGGAAACAAATTGGCCATCATTGAGAAAGATTGGGAAGCGAGTGCCAAGAACATTCGATTTAAGGCTGACCTTATCACACTGAACCAAGGCAAAGGGGTGGTGCAAGGGGACTGTATTTGTACTTTTACGTGCAAGCCTCATTCTGATTTATCTGCAACCGTAACGGCAGGGAAGTAATGGCATTAAGTAAATCATCGTTAAAAAGCAAGATTGTCTCTGAGTTGAACGCACAAGGTTTTGTGACAGAAGGGGAGCATGCGATGGCTCAAAAAATGGCAGAAGCGATTGCCAATGCGGTCGTGGATGAAATCCAAGCTAACGCCAAAGCAACGGTACAAAGTGGCAGTTCAGCAGGAACGTGGTCAATACAGTAGTTTTTATCTTTAAGTTAAAATGTGATCTTTTGCTATGCATATGTCTGCATTCATTGTTTTTTGCTGATTTTTAATATAACACCGACAAATACATAAAAATAAGGCTTAAAATGAAAGGCGATTATTGTGGGTTAAATCAATTCAAACCCAATCAAAGAACGTTAGATGCAATCAATGATATGAACGGTATAACTGATATGTCAAAAGCATTGAGAGGTGTTTTGGCTGCTGTCCCTGCATTTCAAATCTTTGCAGGTAAAGAAAGTTATTCTTGGTTTTCGATTGCGAATACAGCCAAAGATATCTATTCATATGATTGGGAACAGTTTCACCAAGCAATGAAAGCCGTAGATAAAGTAGAACGCGAGCAGTTGAATCGCATTGCGACTACAACTGCTATGTTTTCAATGGGTGATGACTACAAGTTTTGGAAGTGTGTACAAAATGCATTGTAAGAGATTATTGATTGCCAGTATTTGTTTGGTTAGTACTACAGTGTTTGCAAACACTTGGGTGGATGAGTTAAAGCATCGGGTAGACATAACTCATCAACAGTTTAATGATGCGATTGAACGATGTGACAATCTAAGGTCGCCATCACCTAAGAAAATAGAATCACGTTGGTTCGATGAGCTTTCTTGGGAGAAAAAGTTTGCGGCCATTACTTACCTTTCATACATGGCCGATGAAAACTGCTATTCGAAAGAGCTAAACGCTTACAGTGCATCATTAGTTAATTATGTTGCTGAAACTGGTGACCGAGAGCTGTTAGATAAGCTTATCAAAGCGAGACATGTTTATCAGCCGACTGGAACTGAAAGCTATTTTAACTCTGTAGACATTTCAAAGCTTAAAGAGTTAGCCGAAAAATCAGGGTTGAAAAGGCCATTTGATCCACTTGTATTGTCAGACTTATATCGCTAATTGTTAAGTAACAAAAGCCCCTAGATTCATGTCAGGGGCTTTTTTGATGGCTACAAAACCAAGTGTGTCACCCACGGAATCCGCACTCCTCTACACCCGCCTGCGCAGTTTAGGAGGCACTTTTTTTACAGTTTTGGATTAACGAAAAATGGTGATGTTGCTTGGTATTGCTTATAGCGCATAACTCCTTATTGCTAAAAGGGTTCAACGAGATATCAAATATTAAAAATGTAGCTATTAGCTAGGATCAAAAATTTCGATCATTTTAGTTTTTTTCAGAAAAGTGAGAAAAAAGGATCTCACTGTTTTAGCGTTGAATATTATAAGATTATGAAAAATAAGCGCTTTATCTGTTTTTTTGAATTTTGTTGGATGGTTTTAATTTTCTTTATGTGAAAATTATGTATCTAAGTATCTGATATATTGATATTTAATTTAGCTCAAGAGCAATTACCAAATGTAATACATATGACCATTCGGAATAAAATTGGAATCAAAATCACTACTTATTTTTCCGTAACTTAGGCAAGTTTTTGCTCCTATAAAATTGAGGTTATGATGACGCGAATCAGACCTCAGCGGGGATAAGTAGTGGTTTTTTAAGATCTCTTTAATGGAGAGCTTGCAACAGTTTTTCCTGACGGTTCTAAGCAACCATTACCTGAGGATAATAGCGAAATGGAAGTAATTTCGAAAGAGTAGGTAAAATTATGAGTATATTATCAGAACTAACTCCCATTATAGTCGAGTCGAGGACACTACATCCAGAAGACCCATCTATCTATAGGTATTGGGAGAAAATGACATCAATTTTGTCGAAAGATGAAACTGAAACAATTGAGTTTTTCAATTCACTAACCGATGGTGAAATGATAGAAGATCTAAGTGCTGTTTTCGACGATGTCTCAAGAAATTTACAGAGCAAGAAATTTATTGAATGCCTTGAGAAAGTAAAAGCCAAATTTCCCAATGCTCAGTTGCATGAAATGATTGAAGCTGCAAAAGAACAGCTATTTGATGATGAATAGACTAATTATTGGTCTTATTGGTTCTTCAGTGTGTTTTATAGGAATATTTTGGCTTGCAACTGAAATGACGATGCCTCTTTTCATATCAGAAAAAAGTTAACATTAGTTAGATTTAGTTGGTTAGGTTTGCCACTTGTAGGTACTTATGCGTTTTTGGGGCTAATAGGGGCAAATATTGTAGCGATAAGTATATCGATAAAACATAAGAAACAGATTATGCGGTCTTCTAAATTTTTACTTCTACCATGCTGGGATGTTTGGACTTGGAGTAAACTACGCAAATTACTTCATGGTTATCAAACCACTAAACTTAAAGGCCTGCCCCCTCATTCCAGGATATCGAAAGAATTTGCTGCTTGATTATGTGAAGGATATTTCTGAGTGTGAAAAGAGGGATGAGTAATTATTGTTGCCCTCTAACTAGTGGCGACAAAAATGGCGACAGACGCCAATAATGCTCGGTTTTGACCGTGAAATTAGGTTAAAAAACCGTGTTTATGTATACAGTGTTTTTAATATAAATTTTTGTTTTATATGTATTTAATATTTTTCGCTTTAGGTTCTACGGCATGTCTTCACAAAGCGCGATGGCGAAGCTCTCTGGCGGTGTTGCAAAATACCGCGCCGCGGAAGGAAAAACCGTAACACTTCGGAAAATTGTTGAAACAACCACTTTATGGTTGTATTAACAATTGTAAAATATGAAAAGTAGTTTGGACGCTATCCAAATGTTTCACAGAGCAAACGAGAGGCTTTGCTGCAAAAGAAAGAAGAAGCGTCAGAACCTAGTCTATAGTTTTTCCGCGTTTATATTCCTAGATGGCCTCAGTACGTACTGAGGCCAATTTTTATGGGTACTCGTCATTCGTCGCTAATCGTTATTAAGCAAATTGATTTCCGCCCAAGCGATTCCTGAGGTGTTCAATGGAGTGGGTTGCAGATTTGGGTGGTGAATCTTAGCGGAAACCGTGTAACTCCCTTCAAATTTATCAAATACGGATTTCTCGTTACTGTCGATTTGGATTTCTTGGTTAGGCAAGGTTGTCTTACCGGTGATCGTGGTAACATACCTGGTGTCATCGTCTGGTTCTTTGTACGTCAATGTAAGCGTAAAAGAGTCTGTATCGGGTTTGGGTTCAGTCGCACTGCGGGGGACTAAACAATTGGGTTCCATCTTGACTTCGTCTGACGTCCATTGAATCAAAGGGGTTCTTGCGGCCTGTTTGCTGACTGAATCTAGCGAATACATCGCGGCGGTGGTTACTCCATTGAGTTTCGACTCATTAAACTGGACCACACTAATCATGATGCAGGCTTTGATTTCGGGGAGCTGGATAGCATAAAACTGCCATTTAGCGTCGTTGGAGAGTGCATTTAAGATGGTGGGGGTAAATCCTTGAACGACATAATCTTCCCATATCCACCCTTGTTTGCCCGACAAGACGACATTGTTACTTAAATCCTTAATCTCGTAAGACAGGACTTTCAGTAGGGGAGCACTGTAGTAATACGAACCCTGTCCTATGCATTCGTCAGGGTGATTTTTGAGGTAAAGGTCCATCTGTTCATCATATTTAGATTGGAGTGTGTCGTTTTGCTCACTAGTCAGATATTGCGGTAAGAAGGAGTTAGGTCCATACCCAGCTTGAATGGTACCGAAAACATCTTCTAGTAGAACGTCGTAGTAATACTCCCCTGTGCCTTTCAATTTTTGTGTGCCAATGGCTAGGTCTTGGCCGCGTAAATGATAGATCGCTCCACGTTCACCCGTTTGACCTTGCAATAACTCAATCGTCAGTTTATCTGGGATGCCGGGGACTGAGATATTGATCGAAAAGGGCTGAGCATAACTTACCAAGTCACTGTGGATCATATATGGGGTGATGACGTAGCCGCTGTTCTTGTCAGTGCAAAGGGACCACTCTGCAAGATAAGGTGTGGAGTTCATGCCTTGTTGTTGTTGTACCATTGTACTGACATCGGCGACGACGACCCCTTCGTCATTCATTAATGTGCCATAAAAACACCAGCTGGACATGTTATAGCTAGGGTGATTAATGCTCATCCAATTCGACAAGGGCATCGAATTTGGCCCATGTTCATCTTTGTACTGACACAAGCGGAAGAGAGACGGTGAATTTGTTACGTAACTGTTGAGCGCATTTTGTAATGATTTCATTGCACATATTTCTCCATGGAATAGTCAATTTACATTATGCTAAAAAGTGCATATATGGAATTACATTTATTTGTGTGTATATAAAATGCATACGATTAATTGAGTGATGAGATGTACACAATTTCTGGATAATTCTGGCTAAACTTCAGAGAGGAAGGCGGGCATGGAGAATAAAATGGAAGAGGCGATTGCACAGCTGAAAATAGAAGATATTGACACTGGATATGCGCTGGTGGTGCCAAGAACTCAACACGTTATTTGCTAAAACATTTAAAAGTGCGCACTTCAACAGCGAATCGGTTCGGTGGGAAGTCATCAAGCGGTCAAAATCCAAATTCCAAGTGTGGACAAGAGAAGTCCGTGATTTGGTCAAGGCGTTGGAGGACGAAAAGGAGCAAAGTATCTTCAAGGCGTTGATAAAAAGAAGCTGACGACCATTCAGTCTTATTATGCCAGTGTCAGGAAGCACATTCGTAATTTGCAGGGTTAGTAGAAAACTTAAAAATTAGATTTCAGGAAAGCAGCTAGTTTGTGCTGTAAACAGAAATGTCCAAATCTTTATAACTACTTGAATTAAGATAAATCATTAATATCATTTTATGGTTGTGTCAACAGGATAATTGAACCATTAAGAGCCACTTTTAGTGGCTCTTTTTATATCTAGAATGAGCGTGTCTAATTTAGTGAAAACTTATGTAATTGATTGATTTTAATATATGTGTTTGAAATCTCATTTCTCAAAGATATACCAAGTGAATCAAATCTATTGAATATCAATGAGTTTAATATTGATATAAAATCTTTTCCCTAAAGTAAATAGAATTACGGAAGAGAAAATGGCAACGTTGCTGACTTGGCTAGGCAGAAAAGATCTTGATCAAATGAAAAACGATCAAGTTGCCTCGATTGCGACTATCGCACTAAAAGGACCTCTATTAGATGAGGTTGTTATCCTTGCGAGCACCTGGGATGACGAATGGTATGAATACCGAGAATGGTTAGAAAAGCGACTTGCTTTAGCGAATCGCTCGAAAACCACAGTCACGCTGCAGCGAGTTAGACTCTCATCTCCTATAGATTATTCCTCGATTACCAAAGTGATGCAGAAGCAGTTGGAGACTCTTGTCGCCAGCGCTGATGAGTTATACATAAACCTCACTTCTGGCACGCCTGCCATGGCAGTAGTTTCAGTGCTGCTTGGTAAAGGCATCGCAAAATGCCACTTAGTTCAAACCTCACCTCAAGGTGACATCATTGATGTCGATGTTCCGGTCGATTTTGCTGCCGAATACAAAAAATCTTCATCCAGCTCTATTTCACAGTTGGCTTCGCAAATGCCAACAATGCACCCTGCTTTTGAAGCCATTACCGCCCAATCCCCAGAAATGCAAAGCGCGATTAGAAAAGCACAGCGTTTAGCTTATTCAGATTTGCCTGCTTTGGTGCTTGGTGAAAGTGGGGTGGGTAAAGAAGTAATGGCTCAAGCCATCCACCACGCCAGTTCGCGTGCAAATAAGCCAATAAAAATCGTTAACTGTGGGGCATTGCCAGAAAACTTGGTGGATTCGATTTTGTTTGGGCATGTGAAAGGTGCATTTACCGGGGCTGATAAAGCTCACGCTGGGCTGTTTGAACAAGCCGATGGTGGCACGCTCTTTCTCGATGAGGTGGGTGAGCTACCCCTCAATATCCAAGTTAAATTGTTGCGCGCCTTGCAGCAAAAAGAGATCACTCGAGTTGGCGATGTAGAAAGTAAATCGGTTGATGTACGTATTATTGCCGCGACGCATCGCGATCTCTTTGCTATGACAGCTGACGGTACTTTTCGTGAAGATCTTTTTTATCGGTTAGCGGTAGGGGTGATTGAAGTGCCTGCATTGAGAGAACGCGCAGAGGATATTCCTGCGCTCATTGATGCCTTAATGGTGGATATCAACCGTCAAGCAGAAAAGCACCCTTTGTTTGAAAGTAAGAAAATTTCCCAGGATGCAAAAGATTTTGCGTCTTTCTACTCATGGCCGGGCAATATTCGCGAACTTTGGAATACGTTAAACCGCGCGGTGTTGTGGTCTGAGACACCAGATATTTCTTTGCAAGATCTTCAATCTTCCATCCTCAGTGCAGGTAAAGAATCGCAACATCATCATGGATTTACTATGCCGGGTAATTTCCAGCAATATCTTGATTCTATTAAAAAAGAGGCAGTTGTGAGTGCGCTAAAACTCTCTCATGGCAGCAAGAGCAAAGCGAAGGATTTACTTGGCTTAAAAAGCCATCAAACCCTCAGTAATTGGATGCAAAATTTAGGTATTGAAGAGTCGATTTAGCCAGATAACAACCGTTGGTATGACTATTGCGAATAGACAGATAAGGAAATAGTACGAGTGAAATTATCAATGAATTTTGAACACCTTCGCCCTCAATGGCCAGATCTTGCTGAGTTAGGTGCTTTTGCAGAAACCTATGCAGTGAGCGATCCTCAAAGTTCCATGGTGAAACTGCGTTGTTATATCGAAAAAATCGTCGGATACGTGTTTGGTGAGCTTAATCTTCCGGCTTTGCCTACGGACAAACTTCATGACAAATTGGAAAGCAATGAATTTCAACAAGTTGTTGATAAAGCGCTCTTAACTAAATTTCATGCGATTCGCATTGGGGGCAACAAAGCCGCTCACGAGGGTTATGTGAATCAACACGAAGCGATCTGGTTAGTCAAAGAGGCTTACTATATCGGCGTGTGGCTTTATGTCACGATTGGTGGTGGCAGTGATGACGATCTCGCTGAATACCAACCGTTAGAGAACATGCCCCGTGATGATGAAGGCAAAGCGGAATTTAAACGCAAAAATAAACAGCTGCAAATTAAATTGGCGCAAAACAGTGCGCAGCTTGAGCAAGCACTAAAAGAGTTACAAGAGGTGCGTGAGGCGCAGATGGCAGCGCAACAGGAAGCCGCTCGTCTTAAATTAGCCATCGACCAAGAAAAAGCGCAACAGCTACGCAGTAAAACTGAGCAACTTAAATCTACTTTCGAATTTAATGAAGCCGAAACACGCCAACAGTTGATTGATGCCGAGCTGCGCAGCGCGGGTTGGGATGTGGCTTTAGGTTATGAGAGCACCGAACAAGTCTCTAAAGAGTTTGAAGTCAGTGGTCTTCCCTCTACAGCAAGTGGTACTGGCTACTGTGATTACGTGTTATGGGATGATAACGGTTTACCACTGGCTGTGATTGAAGCCAAACGTACTCGACGAGATAACCGCGAAGGGCGAGAGCAGGCCAAAGAGTACGCCGATGCTCTGGAAGCGCGCTTTGGTCAGCGCCCAGTGATTTTTTACACCAACGGTTACGACATCACCATGTGGGATGATGCGCAAGGTTATGTGCCGCGTAAACTGTTTGGTTACTACGAAAAAGACAGCTTACAGCACCTTATTCAGCAACGTACTTTACGTAAAAATCTACTCGAAACGCCGATCGATACCAAGGTCGCTGGGCGTGATTATCAGCTGGAGACCATTACTCGCGTCAGTGAACGATTCAGCGATAAATACCGCAAAGCACTCATTGTACAAGCCACAGGTACAGGGAAAACACGTGTGGCAATCGCTTTAGCAAAACGTCTTCTGGATGCCGGTTGGGCAAAACGCATTCTCTTTTTATGTGACCGCAAAGAACTGCGTAAACAAGCCGCAAATGCGTTCAATGAACACACCAAAGAGCCTTTGTTTGTCAAAGGTAAGAGTAAACAGGATAAGTTGCATTCCGCTCGTATCGTAATCGCTACCTATCCCGGCATGATGCAGAATTTCCAAGAGTTTGACGTCGGCCACTTTGATCTGATCATCGCCGATGAGTCGCACCGCTCTATCTATAACAAGTACGGTGAACTGTTCCTCTACTTTGACGCACTGCAAGTGGGCTTAACGGCCACCCCTGTTGAAATGATTTCTCGCTCTACCAGCAAACTGTTTGGTTGTGATTACAAAATGCCAACCGCCAATTACCCATTGGAACTGGCGATTGAACAAGGGCACTTAGTGCCGTTTAAAGTGGTGGCTCATACCACCAAGTTTTTACGTGAGGGGATTCATAGCAACGAGTTAACCGATGAGCAGATTGCAGAATTGGAAGACCAAGGCATCGATCCGAACACCTTGGAGTTCGATGCGCCCCAAATCGACAAAGCGATTTTTAACAAAGACACCAACCGCCAAATTTTACGTAACTTAATGGAAAATGGCTTACGTGATGCCGATGGACAACTGCCAGGAAAATCGATCATTTTTGCGCGCAATATTGACCACGCCAACCTACTCGTCGAACTGTTTGATGAGCTGTATCCACAATATGGCGGCGATTTTTGTCGAGTGATTCACTCCAAAAACGAACGCGCCGAAGAGCTCATTGATCGCTTTAAAAGCGCCGAAGGGGATAACAACGAAATCACCATCGCCGTTTCAGTGGATATGTTGGATACCGGGATTGATGTGCCTGAATGCGTAAACTTAGTGTTCGCCAAGCCTATCAAGTCCAAAGTTAAGTTTTGGCAAATGGTAGGGCGCGGCACTCGCTTGTGTGAAAACTTATACGGACCGGGAGAAGATAAAAAACACTTCCTGATTTTTGACCATTGGAACAACTTTGAATACTTCAAAATGGATCCTCCTGAAGAAGAATCGAATCAAAGCAAGTCGCTCGCGCAGCAAGTATTCGAAGCCAAAGTACGCCTTGCGGTCGAAGCATTGAAAAAAGCCAATATGGATCTCTTTAGCCAAACGGTGCCTATGATCAAAGCCGATATTGACGATTTGGATGATCAAGTGATTGCTGTGCGTGAAAAATGGCAACTCAAAGCCGAACTTAGCGATGAGCGCTGCTTATCCCAAATGGCTCCGGCGACTCGCAGCAAACTGTTGGATGAAATGGCCCCATTGATGCAATGGCGTAACATTCGCGGTATGAGCGAAGCGCTGCGCTTTGACCTGCAAATGTTCAATGCACAACTGGTGAAATTGCTTCAGCCCGATATGGTTGAGAAAGAAGTGTTACCGCTGATGCAAAAAGTGACTTCGTTATCAATGCACTTAAACGAAGTGCGTCAGCATGCCGATACCATCGCCTCGGTACAACAGCCCAAATTTTGGGGCGATACCGATTTTGCCGAAATGGAACAAGTGCGTAAAACCTTACGCCCTGTGATTCACCTACGAGATAAAGGCGTTGCGCCCATTCCACCGCGGCCCCCCATCATTGATCTCAAAGAAGAAGCTGCAGAATACCGTACTGAAACGGTTAAAACGGACATTCGCACCATCGATTACGAAATCTATCGTCAAGAAGTGGAGAAAACTCTTAAACCGCTATTTGAGTCTGATGAAGTGTTAAAAAGAATTCGTGCTGGCGAGCCGGTGAGTGAAGCGGAATTAAATCAGCTTATCTCCTTGGTTCACACTCAAAATCCGAGTGTCAATTTGGCGATCTTAAGTGAGTTCTACCCAGATACCACCGCTTCTTTGGACCAAATACTGCGCACCATTGTAGGCATGAACCGTGACGACATCGAAACGCAATTTACCGCCTTTTTGCAGGCGTCTCATACTGCGCTCAATAGCCGCCAACAGCGGTTTGTGATTATGCTCAAAGATCACTTGTGCCGCTACGGCAGCATCACCGTTGAGCAGTTGTATGATGCGCCGTTTAATCAGCTCGATGATGCTGGGTTAGACGGGGTTTTCCCTATCGAAAAACAAGCCGATGTGATTGCCGAGTTTGCCAAGCGTTTTAGTGTGGCGTTGGGCAATAAACAATCATCTGTGCAAGTGACAAGTGCGAACTCATAGGGTTTCATCCCAGAAAAAGGTACACTAGCCAACAATACTATTACGCTGATAATGCAGCGAATTTATCACAATGAGAACACCATGATTAACGGTCAATTAAAAAGCAAAGTCGATAAAATTTGGGACGAATTCCATACTGGTGGCATCACTAATCCGCTGACTGTGATCGAGCAGATTACTTATCTGATTTATGCTCGTATGTTAGATATGAACGAGCGTAATGATGAAAGACGCAGTGCCCGCACCGGTAAATCATTTCCGCGTCGTTTCCCAGATGATAAACAACATATCCGCTGGGAGCAGTTTCGTCATAAAAGTGCAGAAGAGTTGTATCCGTTAGTCAAAGATGAATTGTTCCCGTTTTTTGCTGATCTGGCAGGTGAAGGTACTTTGTTTGCTGAGTTTATGCAGGGGGCTCAGCTGATGATTCAGAAGCAGTCGTTATTGGCTCGCGCTGTGGATTTGGTGAGTGAACTTCCTTTAGAAAACAAAGACGTAAAAGGCGACTTGTACGAATACTTGCTCTCTAAATTGACTACGGCAGGGATCAACGGCCAGTTCCGCACGCCGCGCCATATCATTCGTGCCATGGTGGAAATGCTCGATATTGAAGAGACGCATCGCATTTGTGACCCAGCCTGTGGTACGGGCGGTTTTCTAACCGTGGCTTACGAATATCTACTGGAAAAATATTCATCGCCAGAAGGGGTGGAGAAAGAGCCGCTGTTTAATCCAGATGGTACACCGCTGCTCGATAACGACGGCAAACCGATGTTCAATCTTATCTACACGGGCGATCTGCTTAACCCAGAAAACCGTCGTCATATCGACTATCGCATGTTCAATGGCTTTGACTTTGATAGCACCATGCTACGAGTGGCAGCGATGAACTTGGTGATGCACGGGGTGAAAGAGCCGGGCATTGTTTACCAAGATACCTTGAGCCAGAGCTTTGCCGAACGTCATCCTACTGAAGCGAAAAACAGCTTCGATATCATCCTCGCTAACCCGCCATTTAAAGGCAGCTTGGATGAAGAGGATGTGGATCCCGCGATTTTGAAAGTGGTGAAAACCAAAAAGACCGAACTGCTGTTTGTTGCTCAAATTGAACGCATGCTCAAAGTGGGTGGCCGCAGTGCGACGATTGTGCCAGATGGCGTGCTTTTTGGCAGTTCGAAAGCTCACCAAACTTTGCGTCAACGCTTAGTAGAAAACAACCAATTGGAAGCGGTAATTTCTCTGCCAAGTGGCGTATTTAAACCATATGCTGGTGTATCCACTGCGATTTTGATTTTCACTAAAGGTGGCAGCACCGACAAGGTGTGGTTTTACGATGTGCAAGCCGATGGACTGTCGTTGGATGACAAGCGTACTCCAATCAAAGACAACGACTTGCCAGACTTGGTGAAACAGTATCATGCCTATCAACAAGCCGTGATCAACAAAACACCACTGGATAGCTGGCAAGATAAAACCCAAAAAGCGTTTATTGTCGACAAAGCCGATATTAAAGCGCAGAAATACGACCTCTCTATCAACCGCTATAAAGAAGTGGTCTACCAAGCAGAAACCTATGAAGATCCAAAAGTGATTCTGGGTAAACTAAAAGCATTGGAAAATGAAATCCTGGCTGATTTGAATGAGCTGGAGTCGATGCTATGAGCTGGCCAGTAGTGAAGTTAGGTGAAATTGCAACTTTTGTACGTAATGGTGCATCAATTAAGCAATCTTCTACTGCCTCTGGTTTAAAGATCACAAGAATTGAAACCATAGCAGAGCGAGTTGTAAACCTAGATAAATGTGGTTATGCCGATTTGTCCGAAGATGATTATCAGGAATATCGTTTAAAAAGGGATGATATTCTAATCAGTCATATCAATAGCGAGAAACACTTAGGCAAGTGTGCGATTTTTGAAGAAGAGCGTAATGATATTGTTCATGGCATGAACCTCTTATGTTTCAGAGCAAATGGAAAAGTGATACCTAAATTTCTATATCACTTTTTTTCGAGTGGTGTCTTTTTGGCGCAATTACCAAGGATTACAAAAAAATCGGTAAACCAAGCAAGTTTTACAGTAACAAACTTTAAAGAGCTTGAAATACCACTCCCCCCACTAGCCGAACAAAAACGCATCGCCGCGATTTTGGATAAAGCCGATGCCATCCGTCAGAAACGTCAACAAGCCATCAAACTGACTGATGAGTTTTTGCGTAGCGTGTTTTTGGAGATGTTTGGTGATCCGGTTACTAATCCGAAGGGGTGGGATGAGCATATATTAAAAGATATCGCAGATATTCGCTCAGGTGTAACCAAAGGGAAAAAAGTCTCTTCTGAAAATGCCGTTACTTTGCCATATATGAGAGTGGCTAATGTTCAAGATGGTTATTTAGATTTAACGTCGATACAAGAAATTACAGTATCTAAGAAAGATGCTGAAAAATGTAAGTTGCTCAAGGGGGATATCCTTCTTACAGAAGGAGGAGATCCTGATAAATTAGGACGTGGGCATGTATGGTCAGATGAGTTAGATAACTGTATTCATCAAAACCATATATTTTCAGTACGAGTAAACGATTTCGATACCGTTAGGCCAGAATTCTTGAGTGCCTTGATAGCATCTCAGCGTGGTAAACGGTATTTTCTCAAAGTAGGGAAGCAAACTACTGGTATTGCAACTATAAATAAAACTGTTTTGAGTGAGTTTGTACCTTTTATTCCTCCTATCGAATTACAGGATAAGTATCTAAAAATTGTCCGATCAATCAATGACAATGATTTAAAAGAAGATAGTTCTTATTCTGACTTGTTTAATTCACTTTCCAAAAAAGCTTTTTCAGGCCAACTATAAATGTCAGAGGTATCTTAGGATGCCTCTTTTTTGATCAAAGGTTAGGTTTGCAAGCAACTTCAATTTAGTGCTAGCAATGCGTTTAATAAATGGCTCAAAGCTGATTTTCCTCGTTTACCAACGGAGCAAGGCAAACAAGCCGGAGTCAATAAGCTAAGTTCGAATACCGTTACCATGAGCTGGCAGGGGCATCTGATTGAAAACCCTTACCGCTCGGTGGATAAAACCTTAATCGTTTGTGAAGCCAATAGCCGCTTTACCTATTTTATTCCACTTAATCGCCAATTTTTCACGCCAGATGAACTCGCTGAGAGGCTAAAAATAGAGTGGCAATTTGCCTTTGTCGAAGCCTTGGAAATATGCGGCTTAATTGGCCATCATGATATTGCTACGCTGCTGTCAAAACTCAATGATATTGATTCACATCACTGTGGATTAAAAACACCGACCTGAGTATTAACGGCCATATCGCTGACGCCGCTCAATGGGTGACGCAAACCTTAGAGGATAGAAATCTCGAACGTTTAAGCCAGCCGTTGGCGTTTGAGATTTCTAGCTATATTAATGCTCAAACCAAGAGCATTACGGTGAACAACAAGAAGCAGCGCTTTATCCCAATTGAGCGCTTGCTTTAATACGTTCAACTCATCACGGAAGTAACTCCACTTTCTGGTGATATGAGTAATGTGGTTCCGTTTAGGCGCTAGGGATGTCTTTACTGACGCCATTTCGCACTCTCAATGTAACAGTCGTTACCAGTAGTCATCTTTCTTGCTGTTTCCATTGCTTTCCCCATTAGTCTTCTCCGGTCAATCCTAATTAGGTTGATAGTAAGGTGAATGGCTGACCGTGTTGATTATCAGAATTATTATGCACTAATTTTGATATTGGTTTACATGTCGCATAGGGTTTAGTGGCATAATGTCACTAAACTTATTTTCCCACGGATGCTTCAATGAAAATCACCTCTCTGACGATTGGTGGCTTTAAAGGAATTAAAAACAAAGCCACCATTCCTCTTGCTCCCATTACCTTGTTTTTTGGCGCTAACAGCACGGGTAAAAGTACTGTACTTCATGCTTTGCTATATCTTTATGAAGTGGTAGCTAAACGTAATTTTGATGCACAATACAGCTCGATAACGGGCGAAGCACTTTACTTTGGTGGTTTTCATAATCTGGTCCATGGTAAACAACTTGATGGTGTCATCACGTTAGGTGCAACGCTTGATTTTAGAGATGGTGCATCGGATATTTGGGATGACTACTTATCTGATTCAGAGCGATTTTTTCTTGAAAATTCACTTATGTTAACCCCTGATGCTGAAACAGATGTATTCACCTTTGAAATTGATATCCGTTGGGATCGGCAAAAGCAAAGGGCGTTTGTTAGCCGATATGAGTGCAGTAGCCACAGAATCAAGTTTTTTCAGATTGAAACAAAGCAAGGAATGCCAAATAGTCAAATTAGTCATTACCAACCGCTACCTCATTGGGAAGTCGAAGATGAGTTTAAAATAGAAAACTTGTTTCCGTCAGGTGAGTGGAAAAATATCACCATTGAAATTCAAGATTCTTTACCTCGTATAGATAAGCGACTTGATTTATCTGATTCTACTTTACAATGGGAAACGAAAGTTGCACTGCCCATAGACTCCATGCTTTTTATTGAAGCTGCATTATCTCAAGCCACATTAGCGCCTTTAAAATTACTTGCCAAAAAACTCAATGATCTGATCCATATTGGACCGTTACGTATAGTGCCAACCCGTTCCACTGTATTAAATAAAAAATCCAATTCAGATCGCTGGTATGATGGCACGGCCGGTTGGGAAACCTTTGCTTTTGCAAAAATGGCACTTCATGATTCAGTGAATAAAAAATTTAATTCTCCAGAATTTTTTAATGCGGGTTATCAATTTCAGCCAGTAACTTATGGTGAAGAACCACAATCAGAAAAAAGAGTGGAGTTAACTGAAGTAAATACAGGGATTAAACTAACCCCGACAAATGTGGGTATTGGTATTTCTCAGGTATTTCCTTTTGTTGTTGCAACCAGTATAGACAAAGAACTTTTGGTATCTTGTGAGCAGCCAGAATTGCATATTCACCCTAAATGGCAACTATCTTTGGCCGATATGATGTTGGAAGCGGTGCATAATAATCCTGATCGGATGTTTTTTATTGAAAGTCACAGTGAACATATCCTCTTACGCTTATTAAAACGACGTCGTCAGACGGCAGATGAAGAAATCTCGTATCTTCCTTTCGGTTGCAAGAAACAAGATGTACAAATTATTTTTTGTGAACAGCAGAAAGGCCAGACTAAATTGATCCCAATAAAAACAACTGATGAAGGAGAATTTGATGCTCCTTGGCCAAATGGGTTCTTTGAGGAACGCGGGGAGGAATTGTTCTGATGTTACATTTAGAAATTGCAGTTGCACCATCAGAAATCCATACACTTCAGGATCTTGCTTTACTAGAGGCAAGGTTAGGTTTTGATAAAGGGACGGTATTATCGAGCTTTCCTAAAGCATGGTTTAGAGATGTCGCAGAACGATTGAAAGCTATAAATAACGGCGTAGGCAGAGAGAAGCTGATTGAACGATTAAGACGATTCAAAGAAGGAAAAGTCGTTGCTTTCAACCGACAGTATAGCGGTGATACTTGGGCAGATGCTGCCAGAGCCAGTCATGATAATGAATCGTTTCATCGGCTCGTTGAAGAATCATTTAATGAGTTACCGGTCTATGTGCATGCGTTAACAGATTTAGATGATGATGACTTTGAATTTGTCACCCACTATCGTAGACATGCCGAGGATTTAGCCGATGCTGCAAAAGCGTTATTAATAGGGGCTGAGAAAGTTACTATTTATGATCCGTATATTTGCCTAACTAAAAATGGCTACAAAAAAACGTTACTTGCGATGATGGATTTGTGTTGTAAAGCTGAAGTTGAGTTTCATATTTTTTCTGAGGAAGACGGGAAACGAGACTGGGTTTTAAGGCAAACTGCACTTGATGCATTTAAAGCTGAAATGCCAGAGAACATACGTTTATATTGGTATTGCGCAGATGATAGTGGTTCTGGCTTTTTGCATCCAAGAGGCTTATTCACTGCAAAAGGTGGTTTGATTTATGACCGTGGTTTTGAAGAACCAAACAACCATGATCAGCGTGACAAACTTACAGATATTACGCCAATGTCGAGAAATATGTTGGATGAAAAATCTATGTCTTATAGTAGTTCACAACAATACGATGATTTCGAGTTGGTAAGAGACGTTTGGTGCTCTCATTGATGGTAAACAAATTTACTATTTTAGAAAAATTATTTCCTTTTATAAAATATGATTTAACGGTTAGTCATAGTAAAATCAAAATGTTAGCGTTTGGCATGTTTGTTGATATGGCTATTGTACCAACAGTTCAACGGGAGATGCCAACTGATGCCAAATACTTATTCAACCCAGATCATATTCCCAGCATACTTTTTTCCAAGCTGTAAGGTCGGGGAAAATCTAGTCGAACGTTTTGCTCATGACTCAATGAGTGTAACGGCTGATGTTTTCTTAACAGAACACCATGACATTGTATACGTGAAAACCGACAGACAATCACCGTTTGATCAGTTTTACATTGTTAAAAACGGTCAGGTTAATCTGGATAGTTGTGATGATTTACCCGTTTTGAAAGTGAAGGTTCCATCGCAAATAAATTCACTCAATGAAGAAACGGACCTCGTTTGGATTCGTCATCCGTTGAAGCCGCTTGGCGAATGTACACCTGAACAGATTACCGAAAACTGGATTGGTAAGTTTCGGTTTAAAACTGAAGAGATTGAGCATGGTATTTCCGGGCTTCGCATCCCTCAAATAGGCGCACTCCACGCCATATCGGCTGAATTTTCCCGTAGCACCAATATTGAACCCTGTACGGTTGTGTTGCCAACAGGAACCGGGAAAACCGAAACAATGTTGTCGACCACCATTTATCACCGCTGTCATAAAGTGTTGGTGTTGGTGCCGTCAAATTCATTACGCGATCAGGTTGGGGATAAGTTTAAAACGCTAGGCTGTCTGCCAGAATTGGGGGTAATCGAAGATGATATCTTGTTCCCAGCGGTAACCAAGATTAAGCGGCGAATAAAAACAGCAACAGAAGCGAGAGAGCTTCTTGCAAAATCTAATGTGTTAATTGCTACGCCACAAATCTTAACGTCTAAGTACTCTTCACCAGACGTTCTTGACATTATTTGTCGAGAGTGCAGTCATTTATTTGTTGATGAAGCTCATCATATTTCAGCGCAGAAATGGTCGGAGATCAGAGACAAATTTAAAGGTAAACGCGTGGTGCAATTTACTGCGACACCATTCAGAAATGATACGCAAAGTTTAGGGGCTCGCATTATCTACAACTATACGATGAGCGAGGCTCAACAGGCCGGATATTTTACCAGTGTGCAACTGCAGCCTGTGGAGGAGTATTTTGAAAACCAGATGGATACTGCTATAGCTGAAAAAGCATTGAGCATTCTGAGGCAGGATTGGGAAAAGGGCTATGATCATTTAATGATGGCTAGAACCAAGACAAAAGAGCGAGCTCAAGCTGTCTATGCACTTTACCGCAAATTAGCTCCTGAACTTAATCCTATTCTAGTCTACTCAACATTGTCTAAAAAAGAGCAGAATCATCGCCTGGAAGCGTTAAAAAATAAAACTGCCAAAATTGTCGTTTGTGTTGATATGTTGGGAGAGGGATACGATCTACCTAATTTGAAAATTGCAGCTATTCACGATCACCACAAAAGCTTAGCTATTACCCTGCAATTTATTGGTCGCTTTACTCGTGTTTCAAACAAAGAAAATCTGGGAACTGCCAGTGCGGTCGTCAATATAGCAGATCCTGGTATTGAAGGTGCATTACAAAAACTTTACGCCATTGATGCTGACTGGGATGCAGTTTTACGACGGCTTTCAGAAAATCAGATTGAACGGGAAGTTCGGTTACAGGAAGTGGTGGACTCATTAAAAGGAGAAGGCGATTTACACAAACAGCTTTCTCTATGGAATTTACACCCTTCTTTTTCTGTCATGCTTTTTCAAACCGATTGCCAGTATTGGAATCCAGAAAGATTTGTTGAGCTGTCGTTTACTCATGATGCCCAGTGGCATGCAATATCGACAGATGAAAATCTATTAGTCATCCTGGCATTATCCAGTACGACTGTAAAATGGGGAAACTTTAAAGACATCAAGGATCTTAATTATAAAATTCTGATGGCGCATTGGGATCAGGAACGGAATGGACTCTTTATCTATTCCAACGATTATAAGGGATTTAAGGTAGAGAAATTGGCGGAAAAACTCTGTGGTGATTCAGCCGTAGTTATGTCCGGTAAGCAAATATTTAATGTACTGAATGGTATCGAGTATCCATTAGTAACCAATCTGGGATCTGCTCAAAATGGTGCTATCAGCTTTACTCAGTTCTTTGGTCCCAATGTAACCGAAGGTTTAAGTAATGTAGAGCGTTCGACATCAACCTTAAGTAATATTGCAGCCTTAGGGTATGAAGAGGGTGAAAAAGTATTATGGGGATGTTCTGAGCGTAAAGGAAAAGTTTGGTCCCCCAAAGCAGGTTCTGTTGCCGATTGGTTGGATTGGGTAAAAGCGGCGTGGGATAAAGTGATTTCAGGTGATACTGATGAAGCAAATATTACTCGGGATTTTTTGCGGCCAATTAAGATCGATCAACCACATGGCAGTAAGCCCATTTCAGTTCAGTGGGGTGAGCAATTACAGCAACGTTATGAAGATAAAGTCCATGTGTATTTTGGTACTACAAGCCATTATCTGTATGAAGTAGATTTAAAAGTAGATTGGGATGAAGCCACTTACAACCCTGTTATCACCTTTGAATCTCATGGAATATCTTCCAAATATGAGTTGGAGATTAGCAGCGACCATAAGAGAGGGTATGATTACCGGCTGTTGAATGGAGGTCAGATATCTATTCAATTCGGTAACTCAGATCCAGAGCCACTTATTGATGTCATGGTTAAAGACCCTATATATATTTATTACGCTGACGGTTCATTTTCTTATAACTGTTATTGGATTGAAGTGAAGGACAATATTGGTGAGTTTCATCGTGACAATTGTACGGCAATGGACTGGCCCGTGAATATTACCAATGAATCTATGGACAAACAAAAACTTGCTGACAGCATCCAATATCATACCTGGCAATGTATTAACGATGAATTCGATATTATCATTAATGATGATGGTAGTGGCGAAGCGGCCGATTTGGTGGCAGTTAAATCCTTATCAGACAAAATTATACTGAGTCTTTATCACTGCAAATATTCTCATGGCGAACAACCAGGAGCTCGGCTTAATGACCTTTATGAGGTGTGTGGTCAAGCGCAACGTTCCGTCCGCTGGAAACACGTAGGCTTACCGTATGTGTACAGGCACATTAAACAGCGTGAAAGTCATTGGCATCGAAATGGATACAGTCGGTTCTTAAAAGGTGATATTGCTATGCTGGAAAGTTTAAAAAATCGAGCAAGAACCACTCCTGTTGAGTTTCAGGTTTTCATCGTTCAACCGGGTATGAGTAAGAAAAAAGCGACAGAAGAGATGCTTAAACTTTTGGGTACTGCAGAACTGTTTATTAAGAAAACAACAATGGCAGAGCTGCAGGTGTGGTGTTCTGAGTAAAATATTGCTGGAGTGGTAAATATATTTCCTTATTTGAAATATATTTACCATTATAAACAAAGATACTTTTTACATTTATATTAAAATCAATAGGTTATTGTTTGGTATAGTTGTTGATAGTTAATGGTTAGTATTAACCAATATGAAGGACTATTAAATTTATGACGGCTTTAACCGAATACCTACATGATATTGAAATTCATCAATACCCTGCACCAGCAACGCAGCAAGTTAGCAGCTTACCATTTCATTTAATGGAACCCTTGATGTTCGAGAGCTTTTGCCTTGATCTATTGGATTCTCACTTAAATTACCGACTTGGGCAGGATATTTTTTCTGTGCAGCCTATTGGCCGTACCGGACAGAAACAAAATGGTGCCGATGTATTTGTTAAAGAATATCGTGATGGTGAAGACCGTTATTCGCTTTATGAGGTGAAGCGGGTGCAAAATTTCGGAGTGGATTATTACAAGAAAACACTAAACCGATTTCTCGATAACTACGATAGTTGGGGATTCCCGATTTCGAAATTTACTATTCTGGTTGCTGATCATTTGGATGCTAAAGTGTTGGCATTTCATGAGGCACAGAAAAGAGAATTGTCCGCTCGAGGTATTAAGTTAGATCTTATTCAGGCAACTGACATTAATAAATTAGTTAAATCCTATCCAGAGCTAGTTTATAAGTATTTTCACCCGGCGTGGACTGAAGCATTTTGGGGGGAAGATGGATTATGGCATCTGAAAAAGTATGGGGTTTACCAGTTTGAAGAATCTCCGTACTGGGTTAATTATAAAGGTTCGAAAACGGATATTTATGGAGATTCATTATCTCACATAAATGACCATGTGGTGATAAAAGCGTTTGTTCCATCGTTTGAGAATGACAGCTTGAGCTGCTATATCGAATTTCGTAATGGAAAATTCTCTTATGTGATGATTACTCTCAATCCAAAGCAGTTATTGGAACGTTATTTTGTTGGTGCCAAATTGCCAATGGATGCATTTAATCATCCTTTTATCCTCAAAGATAAAGATCGCTATTTTGTCGATATCGGTAACTGTCGTATCTCTCTTTCCAAAGAAGAAGTGGAATGTTTACTAGAGGCTCTGAATGTTTTTTCAGATGAGTACCAGCGCCGTGTGGCGTTAATTGAACATACATGGAAATCACATTATTTCCCTTCGGGTGAAAAAGGCACAGATAGTATTCCGTTGCTTCAGATAAAACGTGGATTATGGAATGCAATTAAGTCTTTTGCATGTGCGAACGATGCATTTAAGGCACAAGGCGAGTGGAGTATTTTTGATTCAGGTTCTGAATGGTTGAAAATATATACCTCCAAACCATCAGTAGATATGGAAGCTGGCTATCATGTTATGGTTAAACCTACTCGGCGAGACAGTATTTATGTAAATTATTCCTATGTTGACGACGATGTTGTTTTAGCATGGCAGACACCTAATGATCATTTTCATCCTAGTGACAAAATAGGGCCAAGATATTATTGGGATGCAAAAACAACACATGATTGGTTGGTTAATGAACTGATTCCCAAGGTCGTTGATTGGCTTCAACGTCAGAAACGTAAAGATAAGTCTCTATTATCCAAGGTTATTTCTTTAATAAAAAGTAACCCGGAAAGTTTAGATACTGATTATGATCCTGATAACTATTTGATTTCCTTTTATAAAGAAAACTTGTTGGAGGATGTTGCACATAGTGATTCTCTCAGTGATTTGAAAAAGGTAGTGCGTGAGCTTCAAAGTTTCTTTGGTATGCCTCGCCTTTTTATCGAACCAACTTTGCATGCATCTTTGTATGAAATGTTGCATCAAGTAATGTCTTATACTGAAATAAATGATTTTTCATCTTTGCATTCAAATATTAACTATATAAATGCAGATGACTATGAATCATTGAAAGCTGCTGTTCTAGAGTATTCTAAAGAGATTGTTGAAGGGACTTCGAATGGTTTTATGCTTGATTGTGTTATGCGCTGTTTTCTAATTTGTCTTGAGAAAGAGAATCATCTTAATTCAGTAGAAATTGAGCAACTCATTAAAGGTTTTAGTCCTTTCATTACACTGATTGAACACTCAAATCGTATGGAAAGAACAGCCAAGAGGTATAGTTGATTTTTGGACTTGGATATAGAAGATTCTTCAAAATAGTATTAGTTTTAAATTTTACATCATTATCAATAATGAAATGATTCAAGATTATGAAATTATTAGCTAAAAATTCTCACATTAATAATATGTAGTTTTTGCGTTTAAATCTAGCGTATTGATTGTTGTGTATTTTATTATTTAAACATAGGTATATAATCATTTCCTAATTAATATAATCACGATTTTTAGTGATATTTTTTACTATTATGTAAATTTTATTATATAACAAGGCTCCTTTAGTTGGTAATACCTAAAAATCCCATTGTTAAGTGTTGGCATATATGATGCAATACTTAGGACGAAAATAATGAAACTTCTATTTTTGAATAAATTTCAGGCGTTATTTATTACGCGTCAAATTTTTATCAATAGAGTATCCGAGCCAATATAAAACAAACGGTAGTCTTTCATATGTTAAATGGCCTTAATCAAACATTGTCTATCACTGCACAAGAAGCAAAGTACAATCTTGAGCAACATTTAATTTTATCGCACCAAACTCAATTATCACTGCAAGAGTGTATTGCGAAGTTGAAATATCATCGCAAGATTTATGAAGAATGGAACTTCAAATCTGTCGACCCCAATGGTGCATCATTAATCATTAACTTTTATGGTGATCCTGGAACAGGGAAAACATTAGCGGCAGAAGCGCTAGCGGGGACGTTACAGCGCCCAGTTATCAAAGTTGGCATTGCTGATATTGAAAGTAAATATATGGGCGAGAGTGCCAAAAACATTCAAGCAGTATTTGACTTGGCAAATCAAGAACAAGCGGTCCTGTTTTTTGATGAGGCCGATACCATGCTGGGTAAACGCCTTTCCAATGTGACTCAGGGCACTGATAACGAGGTGAATTCGGTCCGTACTACTTTACTAATAGAACTTGAAAAGTTTGATGGAATCGTTATTTTCGCGACCAATTTTATCAAGAACTATGATTCAGCGTTTATTAGCCGAATTAGTTATCAAATTAAATTTGAGTTGCCGGATTTCGACGCACGACTGAAATTATGGAATAAATTTTTGGTTCCTGAAATTCCCCTTGCTGGTGCGCGAGATGACATTCTTAATGAGCTTAGTTTGCAGAGTGAGACTTTTTCAGGACGCGATATACGAAAATGCTTGAGGCTCGCTTTGCCAAAAGTATTCCAAGAGCAGAAAGCCGAACACCAACTCACTCTAGAAATACTCATGAGCGCATTAGAAGAGATTAAATTGGCGAAGAGTGTACAACGTACTGAAAGGCCAAGCTTTAAAAACAAAGATACAGGTGTCGAACAAGCTGTCGCGATGCTTGGGATTAAACAAAATAAAAATGAGGAAATAGCATAATGGGTTGGTTGAATTCTATAGCATCTGCTGTATCGAATGTCGTTAGTAGTGTTACGTCTGTAGCTTCTAGTGTTTGGGAAAAAACCAAGTCAGTTGCGCGTAGCGCAGTCAGTTGGATGGCTGAAAAAGCAGAAGGTGTGATCGACAAGGTAAAAAAGGTAATTAAAACCGTTAAAAAGCACATACCAGCTATTCGCCTAGGGTTGCAAGCTGCGGATAAAGTTGTTCCTTGGCCATGGTTAAAAACTGGTCTTAATATCCTAGATAAGGGACTGGCATTTATTGAAAACTTTGAAAATACGCCTCTAGCAAAAAAAATCAGTAATGCCATTAGTAAAGTAATTAATATGGCGAAGGATATAAAGTCAAAATTCTTTACCGATGAAGAATTAGCTGAAGCAAAAGAGCGAGAAGCACTTTTTCAAGAGGCCGAAACAGCGGTGACTGGTAACTCGGAAGCAGAAAAGACCCTTGCTCTGGGTAAGATGATTAATGCGTATGGCATTATTAATCGCGAAGTATTTGATCTGCTATCTGAAAAAAGTGATCTGTTGGGTTTTGAACACTACTTGCGTTTGCGAGCGACCCAAAAACTGCTTTTGGAAGTAGAAGCGACATTGGTGCGCAGTCAAAGTATTGAAAGCATTTCTGAAGATGATTTTTTCCTAATCGATATTGCTAATGAATTATTAAAAGAAGAACCAGAGTTAGACAGCGGCACTTCAGCTCGGCTCGACCAGTTAATTTATGAGCGAAAAGGCAAAAATCTATTTCCGTTCGTTTTCGAAGAACTCATTTTAGCTTGGTATAAGTCTCTAGAAGAGCTTGAGTCAGAATGGAAACAAGAAGCTCATGAAGTGAGCAAGCTAAAAATTGAACACAAGAGATTGAAAAATGAACAAATTATTAGCGGGCTGTCAGAAGAAAACACTAAACGTTTAAATGAATTGGAAGCGTTGCTACCCATGGAAATGGGACGTGTTGATCTATTAGCAAAACGTAAACGTGAAACCACTAGTTATGTATATGCAGCTGAAGGGCTAATGCAAACAATCGAAAAAAGTGAAACTGAACTTGAAAATGAAGGACTATCGTTTTTGGTTGAAGACAGTGCTGAAATCGGACAGTTGATTATCAATTGCATGCAACATGGTACTAAATGGGAGGCGCTTACTGAAGATGAACAGGACATGATTTTGGATTATGCGAATATTTTTGAAGATGCTTGTAAAGAGCGCTCTCAAGCATTGTTAGAGGTGGTTGCCTAATGAACTTTATAGCATTTTTTATCCCGGACTTTAATGAACCGCTGCAAGTCATTTTCTCTATTGGTATTTTTGTTATTCTTATTGTTACTGTTGTGGCGTTAAAAGTTCATGCGAAAGAACAGAACTGGGAAAATAATTGGAATGGTGATTTATCACCGTCCGATTCTTTGCTCAGTGCTGAACAAGGAAATGTTCAAACCATTAGTGATACGGTGGCGACCAAATCAGAAAAAGCTGCCGAAGCGATGCCTGGTTTTCTTCTTATTATTGGTCTGTTAGGGACTTTTCTTGGCTTAGGTATTGCGTTAAATCAAGCGTCAATCATCATTAATTCTGATGTCTCAGGACAGAATTACAGCGAAATGATGAGCAGCTTAACTCAAATGATGACGGGTCTTGGCACCAAATTTAAAGCCTCGATTTGGGGGATATCTGGATTTATCGTATTAAGAGTCATCATTGGTTTATTAGGGGTTGAGGAAAAGCGTTTAGAGTGGTGTGCTCATAAAATTAAAACGGATAACTCGAACAACAAAAGCCAGCTTAAAAATGAAGAAGAACAGCGTTTAAATCAAATGTTGGGCGCATCATCAAATATTGTTGAAGCGATTAAGTCGACGTTAGGGAATCAGTTTGAAAAGCAAAATGAACTGATTGATAAAAGTAATAATATATTATCTAACGTGCTTTCGCATACCTCTGAACTGCGTCAAGAAGCAAACAGTCATAATGTTTTGCTCAATAATGTACTTACGACACTTAAAAATTCACATACTATAGAATCTCGCATGATGGATGTCATCACTGAAAATAATGAAGTGACGAAGAATATCGTTCAGAGCTTAACTAAACTTGATTCTCTCAGAGAAATTAACGGCGAAGGTGTAAAGCTATTAAACAAAATATCGCATACCTTCATTGAGTCTAGTGGTGAGCATAAAGAACAGTTCAACGCAATTACTACTCATTTGAATCATGTTGTTGATGCGACAATCGAGAACTCCCAGCGTATGGCTAAATTTTCAGATTCTACACAAGAGAGTTTATTGTCGCTAAGTGAGTCAGGTGAGTTAATGAAATTCGCGTCGCAAGGCATTTCGGCGGGGGCGGATAAGCTATCAACAACTGTTAATTCATTTGAATCTAATATGAATATGGTGATGGGAAAACTGACCACTGATTTGGGCGGTACTATTTCTGATATGCGTGATTCCTTTACTGGGTCAATGACTGAGATGGCGAAGGATCTGAGTCAATCAACCAGTGATATATCAAATGCAGTAAAAGAGAACGCACATAGTGTTGAAATAACGATGGAGACGGTGAAAAGTTCGATAAATGATTCACTGCAACGACAGCAGGAATCGAGCGCAGAATTCCGGCTTTCAAGCCAAACACTTAATGAGCAAATGGAATCTGTAACCTTCTTAGTTAATGATTTGAGAGAAAGCATTAAGAGTGGTTTAAGTGCAATATCAAGAAGTAGTAAAGAGGTTCAGTCACTTAATAATAAATATAAGACCATTACAGAGAGTGCTGAGGTTACGGTGGAACAGAATGAAGCGATACGTACTCATATGCAGGTATTGTGTGAACAAGTCATCAGTAGCAATGAATACTCTACTCATCTTGAATCACTGATTTCTGATATCGCTAAAGGTTCCGCTGGGAAATTCAACCAAATTATTTCAGCACTACAAGATAAAGAAGATTTAAAAACACTGGTTGAACAAATTGAGCACATAACCAATCAGTTAGATAATCAAAGTTCACACCAACAGCAAAAGGCAAAAAATCAATTTGATCAGATAGAAAACGCAATTATTGCTATCAACAAATTGGATACGCTATCAGAAGGGATCGACATGAACAGCAGTGAGCTTAAATCGATCAATGAATCTTTATCAGGTATGTCCGAGCATTTGTCTGAACTGTCGAAGAAGACAAGAAGTAGATCAGTGGCTGCCGCATGAAGAATAAAGCAAATGAGTGGGTGAGTATTTCTGATTTGATGTCGGGTGTCATGGCCGTTGTGATGTTGTTTTTTGTGGTGTCAACGGTTAAAAGCATCATGGACAAAGCAGTGATGAACCAACAAGTTGAAGAGCTGAAACAACAAGTATTGACCGCCACTGAGCAAGAAAATCGACTCAAGAAAATCATCGCTGATAATATGGTGAAAATCGATTCTTATAGTGACTTCGATAAAGAGGCTAAGCTGAATGCGGAGCAAGAGAAGAAGCTTGTTGAAATGCTCAACCAACTTGAAAATACGCTGAGCTCTGATGAGAACAATAATTTGCTCTATTTTAATGTGGAGCAATCCAAGGTGATTCTTAAAGACAGTGTTTTTTCTCTCGGTAGTGCGTGTATTACTCACAGTGCACAAGAAGTTATTCCGAGCTTAAATCGTATGGTTGCCCGCTTTTTAACAGATTTTCCTTCAGGTCGAGTTTATATTGAAGGACATACTGATAATCGACCAGTGAAAAAGCCTGTCACTGATATTCGTCGATATTGCACAGTTTATGATGATAACTACACGCTTTCTGCTGCTAGGGCTCGAGAAGCACGTAAGTTACTGATAGATGGCCTTAATGGGCGAAATTTCAGCCGAATTGTTGTGGCGGGTTTTGGCTCTTCTAACCCTATCGATTTAGCTGATCCATCGAGTGCTAGAAATAGACGAGTTGAAGTACGTTTTGTTTTGAACTCGGCAAATTAATCTTTCAAGTAAGCAAAGAGTTTGAAGTTACCAGAACAGCTGCCTTAGTAACTTAAGGGCAGTTGTTCTGGTTTAAGGCATTCTATGTTCACATCTCTAATTCAAAGGAGGTTTGATATGTACAAACGATGCAACGACCAAGAATGTCTTTCACTGATTGAACAATACTAATATAGTTCGTTCACGCAACAAGTACTTTGTAAAACACACAATATCAGTTTATCAACATTTCACTCTAAGCGGGAAAGCTGAGGGGTAACCACTCACTCAATCATAGTGTTTTTTTATGGCTGGAACTAACAAGAAAATAACGTAGAGTTAGTACTAGATGTTTTGTAGTCATAAACCAAAGTTTGGAAATAATTTTTGCTACTTGTGTGGTAAATAAATTTACAATTCCCTGTAAAATTCATTGCGGTTGATAGCTTTATAGCTATAGTTTTTATTAAAATTCAAATGGTTATGTTGTGGTATGAGTTTTGTATTTCATATTCTAAATATTAGATATGAGATAATATATATGCAAGATGTTACCGACACTCGTTTAGTCACGGACAATATCAAGTTAGCTAGAAAAAATAATAATATCGAATCTGAATGCGAAAAAATCAGGCAATTAGAATTGGAAAACAAAGTTCTTAAAGACAAAGTTAACCAGTTGGAACAGATCGCGTATTACGATAGCTTAACCGGGTTAAGTAACCGGGAATTATGTATCGAAAAGTTGAATCAATTTATTGAAGACCAGAAGCTTAAAAATGTTTCTGTAGTCTTTTTGGATCTTGATAATTTGAAAGTTATTAACGATATGTTCGGGCATTCTGCTGGAGATATGGCTCTGTGTCACTTTTCTAATATTTTAGCTTATTATTGCCCAGAAGACGCATTTGTTGCGCGTTACGGTGGAGATGAGTTTGTCGTATTGTTACCAGAGTATGATATGTTATTGGCAAAAGAATGGTGTAAGTCACTAGATAATGAATTGAATACTCGAATGACTATGAATGAGCAAGAAGACCCCTGTGTGCAATTTTCATCTGGAATTTATACCTTTTGTCATTCCAAGCATACAGGTAGAAATACGGGAATTGTTGCAAAACGGGTTATTGCGCTTGCAGACCGAGCTATGTATGTAGCAAAACGAGCAAAAAAAAAGTAAAAGTTATGTGATATACATTCATTGTAACAGCGATTTATTTAGTATCTATCGTCAAATTGTCATGTTTGATAACGCTTATACTGTCGAAGGTGAGAAAACGTGGGGATTAATCCACTCTTTATATTAGCGAAATCAAGCGAAAACTTGTAAACGAAAGTTTGTTTGTGTTATTAAACTATTACATTAGTCATTAGCACCGTTTCGTGTGCAACCCCAATGGAATCAATAAATCATCATGATGAATATCTTTAAACGCGCCATTCCTACGAATATAATTACCGGTTTTCTCGGTGTTGGTAAAACCACTACGATTAATGCTTTATTGGCACAAAAGCCAGCAGGGGAATCGTGGGCTGTTTTAGTTAATGAATTCGGGCAGGTAGGGATTGATCAAGAGATGATGCCCAACGAGGCGGGGTTACATATTAAAGAACTTGCTGGTGGTTGTATCTGCTGTTCATTAGGTGCTTCACTAGGTAAAACACTGCACTCATTGATTGAACATGCTAAGCCGGATCGTTTAATTATCGAACCTACGGGAATTGGTCATCCTGAAGGCATCATTGATACCTTAATGGGGCCGGCTTTTAAGGATGACCTCGATTTACGTGCGACCGTTTGTTTACTTGATCCACGTTCGCTTGAACAGGAAGGAGTGATCCACAACGAGATTTTTCATGACCAGTTAAATCTGGCTGATGTTGTGTTGATTAACAAGTGCGATGTGGCGACCGAATCACAAGTTGAACTGGCAGAAACCAGCCTTGGTAATATGTTTCCACCAAAACAACATATTGGGCGTACGACTCGTGGCAAATTTGATATTGAATTACTGGATGTTGTGCGTAATGGACAACTAAAAGCGCAGTTTCCAGAAGCTCATCATCACCATCATACTGACCATGACCATGACCATGACCACGAGCATCATCATGAAGAGGCTCAACCAGGTAAACCGGCTCGTAAAGAGGGACACGGGAGCGGTTTATTCAGCTGCGGTTGGTTGTTCCATCGAGATGACCTTTTTGATTATTGGGCTTTAGAGAGCGTTTTGACAGCTATTGACGATGTACAACGTATCAAAGGTGTGATTCGTATTGATGGGGCGTGGGTGTTCTTTAATCGAGTCGGAAATGAACATGATTTCGATAAAGTGGCGTATCGTCGTGACAGTCGAATTGAAATCATAAGCAATAAAGAGCTCGATTGGAATGATATTGAACAATCTATGCTGGCGTGTCAGCTATAACATGATGCATTAGTTAATTATGGTGAAAGTTTCGTTGATATTAGAATGTTAACGAGAGAAGGCTCGAGTATACGAGCCTTCAGAGCGCTTTAGTATAAGCGGTAATAGAATTTAGCTAATGAAAAGCACTTAGAAAGTACTTGCATCAATGACATAACGATAACGCGCTTTTTTATCAACTACATTTTCCCATGCTTGGTTGATTTGATCGGCTTGGATCATTTCAATTTGAGGAAGCACTTTGTTGTCGGCACAGTAGTTAACCACTTCTTGTGTCTCTTTCATTCCACCAATCAGAGAGGCATTAAAGTTAACACGAGAAAACGCAAGATATAGAGCATTCATTGTAACTTCAGAATGAATAGGCATACCAACTTGAGTGAATGTACCGTAAGGTTTCACTGTCGCCGCATAAGCCGCCACGTTAAAATCATAAGGAATCGTTGAGATAACGTAATCCATTTGACCTGAGTATTCTTGAAGTTTAGACAGGTCATTCACGACAACAGCAGTTGCACCAAATGACTCGATATCTTTTACTTTCGATGGGCTGGTCGTAAACGCGTATACATCACAGCCTTTAGATACAGCAATTTTTACCGCAAGATGACCTAAACCACCAATACCAGCAACGCCGACCTTCATGCCTTTTTTGATGTCGGCACGCATCAGTGGCGAGTATGTGGTGATACCAGCACAAAGAAGTGGCACGGCTTCTTGGAAGCTTACATTTTCAGGAATATGAACCGCGAAGTTTTCTTCAACAACGATGTTATTAGAATAACCACCCTGAGTAATACCAGATGGTGAACGTGCATCAGGGTAGCCGTAAGTAAACAAAGTATCTGGACTGTATTGCTCTTCGTAAGTGTCATGTTTATGGTAATGGTTACCACACATACATCCGACACCAGCGCGGTCACCTACTTTGAATTTGGTAACGTTTTTACCTACGGCTGCAACCATACCGACAATCTCATGGCCGGGGACTTGAGGATATTGTTGTTTACCCCAGTGTCCTTTTTCTTGGTGAATATCTGAGTGGCAAATACTTGCAAATTTGGTTTCGATTAAGATATCGTGATCCCCAACAGGGCGACGCTCAAAAGTCCAAGGTTTTAAAATCCCCGATTCATCAAATGCAGCATAACCTTGTGACGGAATACGGCGATTAGGTTCAGTTGCAAATACATGGAAAGGGCTAGTAATCATCGCCGCAGCACTAATTGCCCCAGTCACTTTTAAAACTTTTCTTCTTTGCTCGTTAATATCGTCACTCATGAGAATCTCTCCGTACTCAATTGAACATCTGGATGATTAGTTGCTACGCGGTGAATGCATTTAGATAACTGCAGCAGCAGGATCATTTAATGATGGATTTGTATTATAAGTACTGCGAGATATTATCGATTGTGCAAAATTGTTTAATTATTGCCTAATATTCCCTAGTTAAAATATGGGTTAACGTTTAGCCTTGCCTTGAAATTGTTTGATGCTCTTCTTCTGATTAGTTCTACGGTTTGCTTTTTTATCCCGCGGTGCACGTTTACTTTCCCCGGTCGATGGTTTATCGGTAACCGGGAAACCTTCGAGTTCATTTAGTGGCAGTGCACGTTGCGTGGTTTTTCTAATCGCTTCCAGATACTCAGTCTCGCCATGGCACACAAGAGACATCGCGATGCCTGATTTGCCAGCTCTTGCAGTGCGTCCGATTCGATGGACATAAACTTCAGCGCTTGATGGCAGGTCAATGTTGATCACGACTGGTAAATTTTCTACATCAATACCGCGTGCGAGTAGGTCAGTGGCTATCAGAACATTCACTTCGTGCTCTTTAAATTGTTTTAGAGTTGCTTCTCTTTCTGCCTGATCTTTATTGCCATGCAACGCTGCGACACAAAGCCCAGCTTTGTTCAGCTTTTTACATAGCGCATCTGCATTGTCTTTACTGCCGATAAACACCAATACCTGTTGCCAATTGTGTTTCTTAATTTGGTCAATCAGAGCTTTGGTTTTGCTACCTTTATTAACTAAATACAGCTTTTCTGTGATTGCATTGACTTGAATGTCAGTGTTTTGCACCTGAATAAACTCAGGAGAATCGAGTAACGCTTTGGCTTTATTAGCCAGAACGTCAGGAAAGGTCGCTGAAAACATCAGAGTCTGACGTTGTATTGGGAGCATTTCAATAATACGTTGAACGTCGTTCCAAAACCCCATATCTAACATTCTGTCAGCTTCATCGAGAACTAAGGTACTGATATTACTCGCGTCAAAGGTATTTTCACTCAGTAGGTCGAGAAGTCGACCGGGAGTGGCAACCAGTATTTGCGGCCCTGTTGCTAACACGGCTTTCTGTTGCTCTTTATCTACGCCACCACAAAGACAAACCGATGTTACATGGAGGTTGTTCGCGATCAAACCCAACGATTCGTCCACCTGCATCGCTAGCTCACGGGTTGGTACGAGGACCAATGCGCTGAAGGGAGAGGACTTCTCTACGGCTTTCTGCAGTAGGGGCAGCCCGTAAGCCAAGGTTTTGCCGCTTCCCGTTTGAGCGATGGCAAGTACATCCCGTTGATTGATGATCGCAGGAATCGCAAGTGTCTGTATTTCAGTGGGATTGCTAAACGTGGCAGGTAGAGCCGTGACTAATTGTTGGCTTAGAGGTAGCGTCGTAAACAGCATGATATGTCTTCGTCTCTTGGCGTGTTTCTTTAAAAGGCAGATGCGGCGACTTCTGGGTGATGAGTCCAAATCGTACTTAAGTAATAAAAGGAACGGTATAACCAGACGCCGGATTGTTTAGTTAATGGTGCGCACTTTACCACAGAGATAAGAAAAAGCGTCAATCTTCTCATTGTAGTAAATGAAATGTCGCAGGCGGGCTTGGTAAATTTTACAAACTGAAGTGATGACTTGTTCATGAATGAGATTTGCCAAACTTTGTTCGTAATTCTTACAATAGTTGTGCTAAAAGTAATGATTTTCTATTCAGTAAATGATACATAACATATTGCTTTTAAAAAGAATATTAGAAAATTCTACAGTTAGTCAAAAGGTCGATGAATCCATGAAAATGAAAACGTTATTTTTATCTCTATTAGTGGTGTTGCCTATGTCAGTATTGGCAGCGCCTTCGGAAACTACTGTATTCAAGTTAATTAATGAGCGTATGGGATACATGCAAGATGTTGCGCTGTATAAAGCAAAACACCACCTTGCGATCGAAGATCTCAAACGAGAAGCAGTGGTGTTAGAAAAATCGAAAGCGGGCAGCGCGAAGTATGCATTGAATAGTGACAGTACCGAAGCGTTTACTGTTTCTTTGATGTCTGCAGCTAAAGCGATTCAATATCGCTATCGCGCGGATATGTTGTCAGACCTTTCGATGGCTAGCAACACACCAAGAGATTTAAAAAAAGTAGTGCGTCCAGCATTAATTAAACTTGGCGGCGAGTTAAATGCCTCTATCGCTTCTTATTTAAAATCCGGTCAAACCTTCAATACCCAGCAATTTGCTGAATTCCAGACGTTAATTACGGCCAAATATCTCCATAATAGCGATAAGAAAGAGATCTTTAACGCACTGCAAAAGATTAAACTCACGTCGGTTACTCAATAGTTTCTTTTTTGCTATCCCAAAAGCCAGATCTGGTTAGTGAGTAGTAAACGTGGTCTGGCTCTGAGGACTATACAAATATGGGGAGGATGAATACCATAACGGTAAATCCTCTTTTAAATTCACTTTATGGCTAAACCGAACAAGAAAGGCCCAACGCGCACAGTTGATATCTTTTGCGCTAAATGTCGCTCGCCTTTATACAAATATCGTAAAGGGGGTAAGGGCGCATTAGTGAAATGTTTTATTGAACGGATTGTTGAAGATTACACTCTGTCGGTGGGGCAATGTCCACAATGTGGGCAAATATTTGCGCGAGAAACCATGATACGCGGTGCACCAGCTTATAAAATGGTTGGTGGAAAAGTACGAATGAAATAGAGTGGATCTATGCCGAATGATTGTCATTCGGCATAAATAGCGTAAGGGCTCGGTATTTACTTAAGTAACTGATTGATTTTTTCGATGTTGCTGATGGTTGAGGCGAGGTGCTGTCTTAGCTGTTCAGATGCTTCCGCGTTACGTTTTTGTTCAAGTAAGTCCAAAATCGCTAAATGCTGTTGTGCGTGCTCTAAGTAGCGCGTTCTGTCTTGCATAGAACGGTATGACAGAAGGCGTCTTACTTTATTGATTCTTGCCAAGGTATCGATAAAAAATGGGTTACCAGAGGCTTCGATAATCGCTTGGTGGAAGTTAACACCACGCTGATGAAGCTGTTCAGTGGTACTGGACGAGGTACCTTTCGCGATTAACTTCAGCTCTACTTGGCGACATTCTTCAATGACTTCCGGCGCAATAAAGTATCCCGGTTCAAGTAGTGCTGCTGGTTCTAACGCTAACCTTACGCGATAAGTTTGCATCAAACTTTCTGGGGTAGTGAGCATCGGAGAAAACTCCCAGCCATAGCCAGGTTTTTTGTTGATCCAACCTTCTTCAGCTATTTTATTGATCACACTTTGTAGCTGAGTCATGGTGAGATCGTAACGCTTCTTGATTTGTTTCTCGGAAAACACATCACCTAATTCTCCTCTTAGGCGATCTTCCGCAATTTTAAAGTAAACGGATTCCACAACATCTTTTTCAACCAAGCCCATTTCCACAACCGCTTCGTCGAACGAATCTTCAATGACTTTTGTTACAAAGTAACCGCGCATTGGCTGTTTAACCAAGATGCCTCTTTCTGCTAACGTAGCAAACGCACGATTAATTGGACTACGAGAAAGAGATAATTTATCTGCGAAATATTGTGCTGATAAGTGGGCTCCGACAGCAAAATTTTCTTGCTTCAATATTTTAAGTACACTGGCTGCGGTAGTCTGTTTTATTGTCATATCAAACGGCTGTTAGGTGATGTTGAATTCAGTTGGACGTCACAATATAGCCATCTGGAAGTAAAATTCAACAACACACTGATTTACTCACCATTTAAGAAAGATTCGATTCTGCAGAGTTATTGAACTTTTGTAGAATAAATTTAAATACACCACCTTGACGCAGTAACTCAGTTTCCAACTGGGTTTCAACAGCAGCCGTCGCTTGAAATTCTTCCACATGATTGTCTACACGCTGTATTGTTACCTCTACGCTTGAACGTGGTGAAAGGTGTTCTGCTAGAGCGCATATTGTGAGTCTATCTCCAGGCTGAATATTCATTGCGAGCCAAGTTGAGCGAGAAATGACAAGCGGTAGAATTCCCATGCCAATTAGATTCGAGCGATGGATACGTTCAAAACTGACAGCAATCACCGCATGAACGTTAAGCAATTGTTGGCCTTTAGCGGCCCAGTCGCGTGAAGAGCCCATCCCGTACCTCTCGCCAGCTATGATAATAGTGGGCTGATGAGCATCTTTGTATTTTTGTGCCACTGACCAAATTGGCTCAATGGCTTTTGATGGGATATGTAACGTATGGCCGACAGGGGCTTCTAAACACAAGTTATTACATAAGCTTTTGTTATAAAAAGTACCACGCATCATTACTTGCCAATTTCCTCTGCGGGATGCAAAGACATTGAGATCATTTCTATCTTCGCCACGTTCGACGAGGTAGTCTGCGATAAAACTGTCACTAGGAATAGCACTGGCTGGAGAGATATGATCAGTGGTGACATCGTCTCCTAATGACATAAGCGGAAATGCGGTGTAACGCCCGAGTAAGCTTTGTATGGTGCTATCAACAAAAGGAGGACGACGTAAGGTATTTGAATTGGGATCCCAAGGAAACAGAGGGGAATTCTGAACATCCAGATTGTCCCATAATAGATTGTGACTTGCGTTACTAAAATCACGATTAAAATCATTAGCATTGAGAGCTAACTGCGTATAGTTTGCGACTTCTTCACGACTTGGCCAAATATCTTGTAAATAAACCGCATTCCCGTTGTTATCGGTAAATATGGCGTCTCTTGTGAGGTTCATTTCAGCATCACCAGCAATCGCAAAGGCGACAACCATAGCGGGGGACATCAAAAAGCCAAGATATAAATCAGGATGTATACGACCTGGAAAGTTGCGATTTCCTGATAACACCGCAACGGGCTGGCAAGTTTGTGCTTGTTGGGCGGTGCTTATAATGTGGGGTAATGGACCTGAGTTGCCTATGCAGGTCGTACAACCAAAGCCCACGATATCAAAGCCTAACTGGCTGAGTTCTGAGAGCAGATCAACACGTTGCAAGTAGCTGGCGGCTGCGGGTGAGCCAGGTGCAAGCGACGTTTTAACCCAAGAAGGGATTTTTACCCCATACCGGTTTGCATTGCGTGCTAACAATCCTGCCGCTATGAGTTGTTGGGGATTGGTGGTGTTAGTGCAACTAGTAATGGCTGCTATTGCAATAGGAAATTGAGGGAGACTCTTATCCAAAGTTTCGGAAACGGCAACGGCTTCCCGTAATACGGCTGGAATATCGCCAACGTTCAGCAAATCTTGCGGACGTTTAGGTCCTGCAACGTTGAAGTTGATCGTCGCAAGATCAATCTCAACTTGACGGGTATAAAAAGGGGTTTGCTCTGGACTGAACCAAAGACCATTTGCTTGGCTGTAGGCCTGAATTAACTCTATTTGCTCATTAGTTCTACCTGTGCGTTTTAAGTAATCTAGAGTCTCTTGGTCGATGGCAAAGTACCCTGTCGTTGCGCCATATTCTGGTGCCATATTGGCAATAACACATCGGTCATCAGCTGTGAGTTCCGATACTCCAGAACCAAAGAACTCAACAAATTCTCCAGTGACCCCTAGTTTTCGTAATTCATGAGTGACTTTAAGGGCAATGTCGGTTGCTTGGACCATTGGACTGAGGGTGCCAACTAATTTCACTCCGACTACATCAGGAATACGTAGCATCGTCGGTATGCCAAACATAACACTTTGGGCTTCTAGGCCGCCCACTCCCCATCCTAAGACACCAATACCATTAATCATCGGTGTATGACTGTCTGTACCTAACATCATGTCCGGAAAAACCCATGAAATATCATTGTGCTTTTCCGTTTGGACGACAGTAGCTAGCTGTTCTAAATTAATGGTGTGCATGATCCCTGTACCCGGAGGGTTGATTCGCACATTTTTAAATGCCTCGCTTGCCCATCGGAGAAACTGATAACGTTCACGGTTACGATGCATTTCTAAGCTGAGGTTTTTAGTCGCTGCATCGTTTTGCGCGTAGTATTCCACCGCGAGAGAGTGATCGACGGAGACATCAACTTGTAACAATGGGTTGAGAATTGTAGGGTCAATATCTTGCTCTGCCAAAGCGTCTCGCATCGCTGCCATATCAACTAATGCTGGGGTGCTGGTGGTATCGTGCATCAATACTCGACTGGGCTGAAATGGAATTTCATCCATACTTGATTGCTGCTCTAACCAACGAAGTATTGATGTGATAGTCCGTTTTCGTTCGGCTCCTTCTAAATGACGAGCTGCATTTTCTAGCAGCAATCTCATTACATAGGGAAGCTGCGTTAATTGCTCACCACAAAGGTGTTTTAAGTCTACATAATGATAGAGCTGCCCATTCCATGAAAAGCGATTAATAAAGTCTTCCGAATACAATGACATAGCATACACCTCAAAGCATTTATGGATTCAATCCAAGGTTAGCGGTTGATGATAGAGTGGGGACGGTACCCATTTTCGACATCAAGGATATTGGCAAATGCAAAGTCGATACGTCGTTCCCAATTATCGATGGATGTCCCCGCTATATGTGGCGTAAGAATAACGTTATCTTTATTACGTAATTCGTCGTCTGCCGGTAGGGGCTCATTATGGAATGCATCTAAACCTGCACCCGCGATGGTGTGATTGTTTAAAGCTTCTAATAAAGCAGCACGATTAATAATTGGCCCGCGAGCCGTATTGATAAGTAGTGCGGTCGGTTTCATCAATGAGAACTGCGCCTTATCGATCATATTTCGTGTTGATTCAAAGAGTGGAATATGAAAAGTGATAATATCGGATGTTTGCAATAATTCGTTCAATGGCAACCATTTGGCATCAAATTCCTGTTCAACTTTTTCACTCGCATGGTGGCGGTCGGTATATACGACCTGTCCGTTAAATGCTTTGATAGCACGAGCAACACGTTGGCCAATGTGGCCAAAACCGATTATCCCTACTGTTTTGCCACAAAGTTCACCGAGATTGAGAGCATGTTGATGACCTAACCACTCTTTATTTTTCATACTGTTATGATGCTCTGGTAATTTTTTTAGCAGACTCAGCATTAACAAAATAGTATGTTCAGCCACCGTGGGAGCATTGACGCTGCCATTGTTAGCTACGGGGATATCCATTTGCTTAAATCTTTCTAAATCAAGAAGATCGGCACCTGCACTAAGAAGTTGTACAAATCGTAGCGATGTTGCTTTATCGAAATCGTCGAAAGGGACACTGTAATTAATGATGTATTCTGCTCCCTCTATCATTGTGCGTCGTTCTAACTCTGAGGTGTGATTATCACTGATAAGCAAAGAAAAACCTGCCGGAGTTTTATCTCGGATACGATTTATGATCTGTTCTGGAATGCTATTACTTCCTTTGTACATCAATACAATTTTTTTAGCTGTTTTCATCTTGTTCCTCTTAATCACAGCGCTAACAATGCAAGCTTCGCGAGTTAGTCGAGATAAATCTATAGCGCAATATTGTATTTTGATTGATCAAAGTGCAATTGTAAGGTGAGGGAATTGTGACATAAATAGGCAAATCTACGCGTAATTAAGCAACGCTGTTTTATGCATGTGTTAGAGGTGGGTGATAAAGTTGATGGTGAAATAAGGTAAGAAGAATTGATATTACAGGCACGTCGCGAATGATCGTTCAGTGCCTGTTAGGTATTAATTAATGGTGATTATTCGTCATACTCAAAGGCACCTAAATCAGGGGCTGTTCCTTGATAATCGTCGCCAATATCAATGCCTGCATCTATTAGGTCGCTTGATGAAGTAAGGTGTGCGTATTCGATATCAGGTAAGCTTCCATCGTCTTGGCGCTCTTCCATTAATTCATCTTCATCTAGACTTACAAAATCGTTTTTATCAACAGAGACGTCTAGGTTGAAGTAGTTGTATGCGATATCGTTTTCTGTTTCATCTCCTAGATTAATCACCTCTTTATCATTATTCCCATTGAAACCTAGGTTATTACGCATGTAATGGCCGTAACCATCTACATCGGTATCATTATCTGAAGCAAGAGTCGACAGCATATTGTAGTTGCCATTATTGTTTGCAATCGCTGTATTACCTATCCAAATTTGTCCATCAACATGGTGGTTTGCGTAGAACCCGGCTGCTCGGTTAGCAACAGCTAGATTATATTTAATGATATGTTTTGGAATAACACTCGGCAACTCACTACCATTACTGCCGAATCCTCCAGCTTTGAAGCCATTACCGTCTCCACGTTTAACAAAATTTGCGTCATAACCATTGTAGAATGACCAGTTATTTTCTAAAGTCACGACCGCTTTTGCACTAATGAGATCAAATCCATCGTCGGTATTTAACCAAGCTCTTGAGTTACGAATCACGTTACCTGTTTGTGATGAATCACTCGGATGAACTCCAAAACCATCGATGTTTCCATATGAATAGCTGTCAATGCCACTGTTGTTATATACGTCCATGTTGTTGACGACGTTATTGCTTCCTGATGTAAGATACCAGCCTATAGCATGACCATCATGTACAGAGAGGTTTTCAAACGTGTTATTGTTCCCATCTTGTACTCTAAAAGCGGTTGATTGAGTCAGTTTTCCTGTAACGGTAATTTGAATGCCAACGACATCGAAGCCGTTAAAAGTACAATTATCTGCTGAAACCATAAAGCCAATGACACGCAGGCCCTCTGGTAGAACATCAGTAAAATCAAAAACAGGTCTTTCATCTCCGTAAGCGATATAATTAATACCATCTTTGGTAATGTTGTTAACAATGGCTCTTACTGAGGTTTCTTTGGAAATATCGTCCGTTGAAAGTTCGTAGGTTCCTCCCTTAATGTAGACAGTATCCCCTTCACTTGCTGCCGTTTGCGCGGCCATTAGTGTGGCAAATGGTGCTGATAGTGTACCTGAATTGGAATCACTACCATCAGGTGAAATATAGATATCTTCAGCATAGACATTCATACTAATCAGAGTTGGAATAATAGTAAAAGCGAGTATTTTTTTCAAAATTAATACCTTAAATAATTGATGGGTTCAATTATTAATATAAATATATTTTAATTTTTAAAAAATAACAACATAGATATTATGGAACTGGGGTTATTTGTTTTTTTAATATTTATATTTAGTTCTATTTATTATTTTCTTGGTGTATTGATTGTGTTCTAAATCATTGCATTGTTTATTATTTGTAACAATTATGATCTTTTATGTTGATCTTAATCACATAAAGTGACTGTTTACATGTTTTTATATTGTCTTTTGCATTAACAAAGTTTAAATTATCCAAAATTGATTTTTTAAATTACAAAATACAATGTGTTTTTGTAATTATTCATTGATGACTTATTGTTATTTATTTTTTGTTTTTTGATGCATTAGAATAGAAAGTTTAGGATTGTAACTGATTCAATCAGGCAAGACCTAAAGAGGTGTGAATTGAGCACCTCTTTAGGTCTTTTTTTTGTCCAAAAGAAAATAAACGTGACCCTAAGGATAGAAAAATGAAGAAAAATTTATTGGCAGGAATGATAACCATGGCATGTGCGCCGATGGTGATGAGTGTCGAGCCTGTTCAAGCTGCACAAGCAAGCCAAGCTGAACCCAATATTGTTTATATTATTGTTGACGATCAACGTTACGATGCTTTGGGCTTCATCAATCACGAAGCCGTTACACCTAATATGGATAAATTGGCCAAAGAAGGAACCTATTTTAAAAATGCATTTGTCACCACGTCTTTAAGTGGACCAAGCCGAGCCAGTGTTTTGACGGGGATGTATGCCCATAATCATGGAATGGTAGATAACAACAAAAACCCCGATGTATTCAAATTGCATTATTTCCCTGAACTGTTGAAAAAAGCCGGTTATCAAACAGGTTTCTTTGGTAAATGGCACTTTGGTGGGGTGGAAGAGGAAGCAAAACCTGGTTTTGCGGGGTTTGATAAATGGGTGGGTTTCATCGGCTCTAATGCTCAAGGCAATTATTATCCCATTGATGCGACGGGCAAACCATCCATGCTTAATGTTGATGGCAAGTTAGTGAAACAGAAAGGCTATATCACCGATGAGCTCACTGATTACGCGATCAATTGGCTTGACCAACGTGATAAGAAAAAGCCGTTTATGTTGTATCTTGGCCATAAAGGTGTGCACGCAGATTTTCTTCCAGCACCTCGCCATATTGGCAAACTGGCCGGTCGTCACTACAAAAAACCGGATACCTATGCTAATACGGATGAAAACTATAAAGGCAAGCCCCGTTGGGTGAAAGATCAACGCAATAGCTGGCACGGTATTGATTACCCGTATGACACTAAGCTTGATTTGGATAAATTTAAAGAAGCCTACTATGAAACCCTGATGTCTGTTGATGACAGTGTCGGTCGAGTAATGACATACCTTAAAGAGCATCATCTGGATAAAAATACTATCGTGATGGTGATGGGGGATAACGGCTTTCAATTCGGAGAGCATGGCTTAATTGATAAACGAACTGCTTATGAAGAGTCTATTCGTGTTCCTTTAATTGCAATGGGACCTGGGTTTGATAAAGGTCGCGTAGTGAAGGATATGGTGGAAAATATTGATATAGCCCCAACATTGCTCGATGCTGCTCATATTCAAGAACCGAGTAATTATGATGGAGCGAGTTTTCTTCCACTTGCTTCTGGTAAGAAACCGGCTAAGCCAAGAGCGAAAGATTTCGTGTATGAATACTTCTGGGAATACAATTTCCCATATACACCGACGACGTTTGCTATTCGAACTGACCATTATAAGTACATCAATTATTACGGAGTGTGGGATACTGAAGAATTGTACGACATGCAAAATGATCCCCATGAAAAGCACAATTTGATTGATTCTAATGATCCTAAAATTGCAGCTGTTCGCATTAAGTTGCGTCATGAACTCTTCATGAAACTGAAGAATCATGAAGGTAAAAACACCATTCCATACAATGAACGTCTATCGACCGGGATCCTTTTCCGTCATGGACCTGAAGGCAAAAAGGCAGCAGATTTTCCTGATAGTTGGATGCGTGGATATGATCCTGCCGACAAGTATTTTGGTTTCTTCCCTGATGTTGCTGATAAGCAGAAAGCCTACGGAGAATTTTCTGATGGGCTGAAACGGACTCAGGAATACATCCAAGAGCACTATATGAAGTCAGGACAAAATAAGTAAATCGATGAGGCGCTCTAATAGAGCGCTATTTTGCTTTGTGTTGCAATGCCCGTTGTATTGTGTGATTAGAACTTGAAATAGAACGAAATTTTATGAACGTGAAACATTATTTATCAGTGTCCGCTGCTTTGGTCTGCATGGTGTTTAGCTGTGCGATTGATGCTCACTCTTCAATTGAGCATCAACAACATAATCCGACTTTGTTAGCAGAAACTCAGCGTGCATTAATCAAAATGATGGGAATCAGCCCATTAATGGTTCAATCGCCACGAGATGCTGTTTCGCTACCAATATTCGCCAATTCTGCATTGATTGTGAACAAAACTCTGGGTTTCGATTTCGATGATGGTAGGCGCTCTTTACATTTTGCCACTTTTGTGACCGATAGCCATTACGACGATGTAGTGAGCTTTTATAAGCAGTCGTTACCCAGTTATGCAGAGTTACACAAAAATGGCGATACCTTATTTGTTAAAGTGGCATTAGACGGTGGTACCTATCCCGATGACTACTATCACATTCCCAATATCGATATTTTCCCTACCACATTAGTTGATGGTTCAGATGGAACCATGTTTGTGGTGATGTACCACATGAAAAATAATGCGCGAAAAGATCAAAGTAGCAAAGAATAGTAAGGCTTGAACATGACATCGATAAGCAATTTTCAAATGATCGCTAAGCCCAGTGGTTCAGTTTGTAACATAGACTGCACTTACTGTTTCTATCTAGAAAAAGAAAAACTCTACCCAGATAGAAAGAACCATTGGAAAATGGATGACGAGACCTTAGCAAGTTATATCCAAAAGCAAATACAATCGCAAAAGGGAGAGGTCATCGATTTTATTTGGCAAGGAGGCGAACCGACGCTACTTGGTATTGAGTTTTTTGCCAAAGCACTAGAGTTACAAAATAAATATAAAGGTACAAAGCAAGTACAGAATTTTTTTCAAACTAACACGATTCGTATCGATGATGAATGGGCGAAATTTTTAGGGAAACACCAGTTTCTTGTGGGCGTATCAATCGATGGTGATCGCGAGGTTAATGATAAGTATAGAGTTTCTCGTTCAGGTAAAAGTACATTCGATGATGTGCTACGTGGCATAGAATACCTGAAAAAACATAAAGTTGAGTTTAATACCTTAACGGTTGTTAATGAATTTAATGTACGTAAACCGCTTGAAACGTATCGGTTTCTAAAAAGCATAGGAAGTCAGTTCATGCAGTTTATTCCATTGGTTGAACGTCAGGCTATGGAAGCTGATGAACACGGTTTAACCTTAATCCAACCGGATTTTTCTGGTCAATGTTCTGTAACACCTTGGTCTGTTCCTGCTAAAGCTTATGGCAGTTTTCTCAACACAATTTTTGATTATTGGGTTGTGAATGACTTTAATCGTGTATTTGTTATGAATTTCGAACAAACAATGTCACAAATGATCGGCCGCTCTTCTGCTTGTGTTTTTAGTGAAACGTGTGGCGGCGATTTGGTTATGGAAGCAAATGGAGATGTGTATTCTTGCGACCATTTCGTGTACCCAGAACATAAGTTAGGCAACGTGAATGAGGATGAGCTTGATGCCTTGGTGAATTCTCCACAAAATCTGCATTTTGGTGAAAGTAAGAAGAGAAATATCAGTCGAGATTGTCTTGATTGTCCTGTGAAGCAAGTATGCAACGGGGGATGCCCGAAACATCGATTTCAAGTGTCGAGTGATGGTAAGCCAAACAAAAACTATCTGTGCGAAGGGTTTAAAACGCATTTTATGCATGTTATCCCCAAAATGGTTGGCATGTTTGAATTGATGGAACGACAACTGACGCCAAAACAGCTCAAAGGGGCGATGAAAAAGCGTTTCTATTAGTTGCTAACAGTATCATTTGATAGCTTACTTTTTTGTGAGGGGGATGGGAGGGGGATAGACAATTTCAATATTACCCTTATGCTACTAATTGACCAACATTGTCAGTGGCTTATCTTCAGGCGTTACGCTTTGTTATTAGCGGTATATCATTAAGTTGCGTTACTACATCTTGCTGCTATTCTGATTAAGTAGTGACATATTTAACACGATGTTTTCTAGTACCGTCGAATATATTGAAGAGGCGATATGTTTTTTAAAAAACGGAAAAGTAGTGCTGAAGAAGGTTTAGAAGAAGAACTCTATGCTTTAAAGCAAGTACACGACAGCTTATGCGAAGATATGTTGAGTTTGACCTTGGAGCCGAATGGCGCCATCTCATCCATCAATGCCAATTTTGAAGAGCAGCTTGGAGTCAGTAAAAGCGTTTTAGTCGGCAAGCCTTTGACGTCTATAGTGCCGAAAGAGGCACAAAATACCCAGCACTTCTCAAGAATGAAAACGGCAATAGAATCAGCAAAACATTGGCATGGCGCGATTGAAACAACGAATGGTCAAGGTGAAGATGTCTGGCTAAGGGCAATTATTCAACCAGTGAAATCACGGGATAAAAAGTTGCTGCGCTTTAGTGTCTTTGCCAATGAGTTAACCAACACCATTCAAACGTCGCGTGAGAAGCAGGATTTAATCAACGGGCTGAACCGTTCAACCGCCGTGATTGAATTTTCGCTAGATGGCACAATATTGACTGCCAATGATAATTTCCTTAATGGTGTTCACTACAAGCTCAGTGATATTAAGGGAAAACACCACCGTATCTTTTGTACGTCAGAAGAAGCGAATTCAAATGAATACGCCAAGTTTTGGGAGAAGCTTGGCCGAGGCGAGTATGTTTCCGGCCGTTTTAAGCGTGTTGACCGTAATGGTAATATCGTTTGGTTAGAAGCATCGTATAACCCTATTCATGATGAACATGGGCGGCTATATAAGGTCGTGAAATACGCCACCGTGATTACTGATGAAATCAATAAAGAACAAGCGGTGAATGAAGCTGCGCAATTGGCCAGTGAAGTGTCCAGTGAAACCCGTGCCCAAACGGCTACTGGGAGAAAAGTGATTGAGTCGACTATCTCGAATATGAATGATTTGTCCGCTAAAATGGATAAGGCAAGTCATGACATTAATGCTCTCAATGAACATTCTCAAAAAATTAATGAGTTAGTTAACAGCATCCGCGGTATTGCGGATCAAACCAATTTGCTAGCGTTAAACGCTGCCATTGAAGCCGCGCGCGCGGGTGAGCAGGGGAGAGGGTTTGCCGTCGTGGCTGATGAAGTAAGACAATTAGCTGCGCGGACGAATGCCACAACTGTTGATATCGTGGCAATGGTATCGGAAAACTTATCGCAAATTAAAGATACCGTGGGCCTGATTGAAGATTGCCAAACTCAAACTAAGGAATCGTTGAAATCAGCTATTAACGCTGGTGATGTGATTCAAGATATTGAAGCAGGCGCTAATAAAATTGATCAAGCAATTAGTCAGCTAAATAGTGGCCATTAAGAGAACATAGCGACTGTCCCTGTATTTTTATCTTAAGGATATGGGGGCAGGCCTTAACTGAGTGAGTAAATCTAGCAAGTTGAGCAGGCTCAATATCAACGCCAGACTTGCAGCCCGTAGTAACCGAGTAGTTCAGTATAGCGTTTGAGCTTTTCAACGTCATTTTCCATCAGTGATTGGTACAAGCACTGATTGATTTGCGCGATGATAGCCACTTCATTTTCTGGACGACCAAAATCTAGCGAGTCATACTGCTTTTCGTTAAATTCTATTATGTGTTGATAATCGACATCGCTGCTCGTGACGTTAAATGTCGTTCGACGATCCTTATCTACCATACGTTTTGCTCCATGCCGATGTTGTACCAAATTCTCGTGTTTCATGTCCTTTAAATCTAGCACTAAATGGTTAGATGTGTATTAAATTTTCATGGCATTTAGGATTGGCTTTATGAATGAGTAACATAGAAAAAGAAATAATTGTTAGCAGTTATTTCAGCTTCGTCATCGGAGGATCGTTGGCCCAAATAACACGGTTACGACCTTGCTGCTTCGCTGAGTAGAGTGCATGATCTGCCGCATCAATGTGTTGCTCCATGGTTAGGTTTTGGGCAGGAGTAATAAAATGGGCACCCATACTCATCGTAATATGGATGCTGTGTTGACCATAGTTGATAACCTTATCCGCAATCGTCAACCGTATGTGATTGAGTAATTCTGTGACAACAGCTTGATCATCATTTTTAATCAAGAATGCAAATTCTTCTCCACCGAGGCGAGCAATAATGTCATCGGTACGTAACTCATTTGAGAGTTGGTAGGCAATACTTTTTAATACTTCATCACCCGCGATATGACCATATTGATCATTGACTTGCTTGAAGTGGTCTATGTCTAAAATAACGATGACATAAACCTCTCCGGTCGACGTTAATTTGTCAAAATAATCGCGAAACGCTCGGCGATTTAAGAGTCCGGTTAGTGGGTCGGTCATTGCCATGTTTTTTAATTGCTGTTCCGCTTTAAAGCGAGCGTCTTCAAGATCTACCGAGTAGTAAAGCGCGGCGAGCGCGTCAGTAAGAGGTTGAAGTAATTGTGAATCCTTAGTGGTGTAGTCATCAATTTTATTAGCTAAACCTATCATGCCAACCACTTGCGAACCGAGTTTAATAGGGAGCCCCATAAATCGAAAAATTTTAGGATGACCTTTGGGTGTCCCTTTTGATGATGGGTGTGTTGAGGGTTGGTTACTGATGACCATCCTTTCTTTCGTAATCACACTGCCAAAGAGATTATCAAAACTGGTAAAATAAAGCGCTCTATTGTGATACATATCCACCAAGGTTCTCGTCGCTTCATTCCATGAGAGCTCAGTAATTGCGTGAATATAAAGAGCATCTCGGTTGTCTTTTTTCTTCATTTGCGCAATGAAAGCAAATTTACTGTCTGCAATTTCTGTCAGCTCAGGCAGTACTTGCCTGCATGCTTCTGACAAATCATGGTGCTGTAGATAGATACTCATTGCCTTATTAATGAAACTAAGTAATTGCCGTTGTTTATCCTGCAATAGCTCGGTTTCTTTTTTTTCTGTGATGTCGCGATGGATTCCTGCCACCCTTAATACGTGACCTTCTTCATCACGCTCAATGGTTTTTCCGTAGGTTTCAAACCATATCCAATGGCCATCACTGTGTTTGACACGGTAGATGATCATTAGGCTCTCGGAATCACCTTCGAGATGTTGGGTGTAGGCTGATTCTACTGCACTACGATCGGCGGGATGAATTAGGCCGCGCCAGTAGTGCCTGCTACTATCAAACAGTTCCATATCTACGCCAATCATACGGCAGCTATATTGGTTGACTTTGTTAATATCATGCACAACATCATAATCCCATGTACCTAAGTCTGAGGCTTCAAGCAGAATGCGCATTTGTTGATTCGTCTGTTTGAGTTTTTGTTCGACAGACCGATTCATTGTGTTATCAATAAGTAGCGCGTGTACTGAGTCGAGTTCTCCTGTTTGATCAAAGAAGGCTTGGGAAATCATCTTGATCCAAAATCGTTCGCCGTGTCGATTTTTTATTTGAAATTGAGCATCGGCATTTTGCACACCAGCGCGGTGATTGCTCATCAAAAATGTAAATTCATTCAGGCTATTGGGATCGATATAATCTTCAAAAATTTCTTGTCTCTGGACTAAAGGTTCGAGGGATAGACCAAATAATTGAGTGAGGTTAGTAGAAGCAAATGTGAGGTTTAATCCCTCGAAATTTTTCCACGTCATAAGGACGGCTGGAGATTGCTCAATAAGTTGGTGCTCATGGGCCGATTGGGTTTGTTGACGAACGAGATCAAGGTAGGTTGAAATATGAGAGCTGAGCTTAGTCAGAGATTGAATCTGCTCAGAACTTAAGGTTCTTGGTTTGGTATCAACCACGCAGACTGCGCCGATGGCGACGTTTTGTAGCCTCAAGGGAATGCCAGCATAAAACCGGATGAAGGGGGATCCTATGACCATTGGATTGCTAGAAAACAGTCGATCTTTTTCAGCATTTTCGACTAACACAATATCGTCGTTTTCGACCACTTGATTACAAAATGCTTCTACTCTGTCGGTACTCTCGAAATGGATGCCATAGCGCGCTTTAAAAACTTGAGTGTATTCTCCAATGATGGATACGTAAGCAATTGGCATGTCAAGGAAATGGGCAGTAGATTCGATGAGATTGTTCATGCTTGGATCATCGCCACTACTCTGTAAACTGTAATCGTTAATGATGGTTAGACGTTGTGTTTCATCCATAGTGCTCCCTTCCTTCGCCATCGTTAGCGAATGTTAGAATCTCATTGTTGTTATTATTCCAGTTGATAATTCAATGAGGTGGTATCAATCAGCAATCTATAGAGTATAGTCAACGGAATGTTATTCAGGTTGTTTCAAAAAGAAGGATGAGGAAAATAGTTATTTTATACGGAAGGCTGGTACTGGTGGGATTGACTATCATAAAGCACTGCCGTAACAGTGCATTAAGATGACAGAATGGGGGAGTAAATTTATAGAGCAATCATCACATGTTTGGTGACTAGGTAGTCATCAATGGCTTCTGCAGAAAGATCTTTACCAAACCCTGATTGCTTAAATCCACCATGGGGGGTTTCCGAAGAAAGGGGTAAATGGTCGTTAACCCATACGGTACCAAAGACTAAGTCACGCGAAAAACGCATCGCACGTTGAATATCTTTCGTAAATACAGAAGAGGCTAACCCATATTTAACGTCATTGGCCATCGTTAAGGCTTCGTCGTCCGTTTTGAAGCTTTGAATCGTCACCACTGGGCCAAAAATCTCTTCTTGAACGACTTCTGAATCTTGTTTGACGTTGTCTAATAAAGTCGGTGCATAGTAATAGCCACTGCGTTCAGGAATATATCCACCAATAAGTACGTTGGCACCAGCTTGTTGTGCACGTTCGACAAAGCCTGACACTGCTTGTTGTTGTGGTTGAGAAATCATCGAACCAATCATGGTATCGGTATCAAAAGGATTGCCAATGGTAAAATCTTTGGTCGCTTGAATGAGCGCATCAACGGTTTGATCGTAAATCGACTCATGGACCAATATTCGTGTTGCGGCGGTACAGTCTTGCCCGGAATTAAGAAATCCACCAATGGCTGCTTTTTCTGCGGCTTGTTTAATATCAGCATCATCGAAAATAATCAGTGGTGCTTTCCCGCCGAGTTCTAAATGGACGCGTTTCAATGTATCGGCAGCTGATTTCATAATTGCTTTGCCTGTGCGACTTGAGCCAGTTAGGCTCACCATCTGTACATCGGGGTGAGATGTCAGTGCAGCACCGGTATCATTATCACCGCTTAGAATGTTCAGCACGCCATCAGGCAGTCCGGCTTCTTTCGCGATAGCACCTAACAGTAACGACGTACGTGGTGTGGTTGGTGCGGGTTTCAAAATCGAGCTGCATCCAGCCGCCAGTGCTGGGCCAATTTTCCAAATTGCCATTAAGAAAGGGTAGTTCCATGGCGCGATGCCCACTGCAACACCACATGGTTCCTTGCGCAGAATCGAACTATAACCAGGGGTATAATCAGCGCTGCCTGACCCTTTGACATTGCGAGCCGCAGAAGCAAAAAATCGCAGGTTATCGATTGCAAATGGAATATCGCTGCCCAGCGAAACCAGGTCATAGGGCTTACCAGTATCTTCTGATTCAATCCGGGCAAACTCTTCACAGCGGGCTTCTATTAAATCCGCCATTTTGGCTAAAACAGCGGCACGTTCTGCAGGTGTTTTTTTTGACCAACGTCCATCCTCAAATGCCGCTTTTGCAGTAGATACCGCCATATTCACTTCATCGTTTCCAGCATTGGGTACGGTATCAATGATTTCTCCTGTTGCTGGGTTTTCAACGTTAAGTACGGCACCGTTACGCGCATCACACGCTTCACCGTTAATCCATAGTTGGTATTTCATGTTCCATTCCTTGCATCGGGTGCAGAGCATCGACGCTCTGCTTATAAATTGTAGGTAAGCTGTCGATAATGGATGCCCCTCAAACCAAGCGTTGAGAGGCAAATAAGTTAAGCGTAGGCATAGCCCAACATTAAAAAGGCGATAATTGCGCAGATAGCACCTAGCAACGCATACGGGAATTGAGAAAAAGCGTGTGACATAGGTGAACAGCCAGAGCCTTGTGCGGCCAAAATGGATGAGTCGCTAAAGAAACAGGCGTGGCTACCGAAAGAGGATGCCGACAAAATAGCGCCTACGACCAATGGCATGTGTACGTCTAGGTGCTGAGCGACTGGAATAACGATAGGAATCGCGATAACAAATACGCCCCAGCTCGATGCAGTGCCAAACACAATTAATGCTAATACGACGAATACAATGGCTGGATAAGTCGCTTGGCTTAGGTAAGGTGTTACCGAATCAATGATGTATTGGGTCATACCCAAGGAATCGTTGATGTCTTTTAAGATAAATCCACCAATAACGGTTGATAGGGGATACAGCATGCTGTGAAAGCCCTCAAATAGTGCATCTATTTGTTCGTTGATGGAGAGTAGGCCTTGAAAATAGAAGAGCAATGTAGTGACAGTAAAGGTAATAATAACGCCTTTTAACAGGTCGATATCATAATAGACGGTCGACAGGATTAACAATGCAACTGGGAAAAAGAAATTGAACAACTGAGCTTTCATGCTGAGTTGTCTTTTGGCTTTGGATTTGTTGATTAACTCTTCCCCTTCATAATCAGGAGGAACTGGGCGGCCACTCTTGGCACGTAATTCCGCTTTTTTCATGGGGCCAACATCACCGATAATGCCGGCAGCAACAAGAAACGCAATCAGCAATGCAATCCACGCATACATCATGAAGGGAATGGAAGAAACATACAGGCTCATGCCTTGGCTTTTGCCCGCTACGCCATTATTTTCTAATAGACCAGAGAAGAAGACTGCCCAAGTTGAAATTGGAACAATGACACACATTGGTGCCGCTGCTGAATCGATAAGATAAGCAATTTTTTCACGCGACACTTGGTAGTAATCCGTTAGCTTTTTCACGGAAGAAGACACTGCGAGGCAGCTTAAGTAGTCGTCAATAAAAACGATGGCGCCTAGGATGACCGTCGCCATAGTGGATTGCCGACGTGATTTTATTTTAGTTTTCAACCATTCAGTAAATCCATCAAGGCAACTGCTGATTTCTAAAATACGGATGAAACCGCCCATCAAACCACACACCAATACCACCCAAACGATGGTTTCATCACCAACGACCTTGGAAATGGTATCGGTAAATGGGGTGATAAAGTTATTTGGGCTCATCATGATTAAACCCGCAGCAGACCCTGCCATCATCGACTCAAAAGGTCGGCGTGTCACAATCGCCATAACGAGTACAGCAAGGGTGGGGAGAATGGATTTCCATCCCCAAGCTTCGTCACCTGTGTGTGTCATCGAAAGTAAAAAGAAGGCGGCAAATATCGCTATTGTGACGATAATGCTGGTAATTTTCTTATTGTTCCAAAGCTTGGCTGTTTGGGTTGTCTGAATAGATAAGTCTTCTATGGTCTTATCTATATAGACTGGTTTCATTGAACTGTTGATTTCTGACATAAATAAATTTCCTTATAAATTTAAATAAATCCTTATATTTAAAAATCTTATGCGGCTCATACTGTCAACAAGCATTAGGTATGAGATAAATACAGCGATGGCATGTCCTTTTGGTTCAGGTAATACTCAAGTAAGCGTTGGTGCTGTACTTGAGTATCACACTAATCATTGGATAGTATCGGTGTACTATCCGATGGTTATTTCTCAAATGTTTTTAATCACGTCTTTCAATTCGACTAAGAATTTGTCGATTAATTCATAGGGGATATTCAGCGCAGGCTCAATTCGTACTACACGAGAGTTGTTTAAGGTTCCAGAAATTAAGATGCCGCGTTTAAACAAGCCTGATACGACTTCAAATCCGGTTTCATCATCGGCAAATACCATTCCAAGCAATAACCCTTTGCCAGTAACATCGGAGAGCACATCAGGGTATTGTTTTTGAATCTCGGCCAATTTACTTTGGATGTAAGCGCCTTTTTCTTTGGCTTGACCTGCTAAGTCTTCTTCTAAAAGAACCGATATTTGAGCAAGTGCTGCAGCGCAAGCGATCGGGTTACCACCTGTAGTGGTCGTGTGCATAAATGGGTTAGGTTCTAGCACTTTCCAAATTTTAGCGCTGGCAAAGAACCCCGACATCGCGATAACACCACCGCCTAATGCTTTACCAAAACACATGATGTCAGGTGCGACATTCCAATGATCAACCCCAAAGAGAGTACCAGTGCGGCCAAAGCCAGTTTGCACTTCATCAGCGATCAGAAGTACACCGTATTTGTCACAGATTTTGCGTAGTTTTGGCCAGTAGTCGTCTGGTGGAACAATTGCACCCGCTTCACCTTGAATGGGTTCGGCAATCACTGCTGCAATACCGTCGCCGACTTCAATGGCTGATTTAATTTGTTCTTCAACTGCCTCTGCATCACCAAAAGGGACATGGCGTACACCATCCAGCAAACGTCCTACGGGTTCGCGATACACGGCTTTCCCCATGAGTGATAATGCACCGAGTGATTTGCCGTGAAACGCACGAATGGTGGAAATAAAACCATTTTTTCCCGTGTACATTTTGGCTAACTTCATCGCGCCATCTACGGCTTCGGTGCCGGAGTTGGCAAAAAATCCGTATTGAATGTCGCCAGGGGTTAATTTGGCAATCACTTTTGCTAAGTGAGCGCGTAGTGGATCGAGCATTTCTTGGCTGTATTGAGGGCTGCGCTCTAGTTGCGCTTGTGCTGCTGCAACAATTTTAGGATGGCGAATACCAGGAGAATACAACCCAAAGCCACCGAGCATATCGATAAACTCTCGACCTAATACATCTTTTAGAATAGAACCTTGTCCAGACCAGTCAGTCAGTGCAATGCCTTCTGTTTCGGTCACTGACTTGCGGTATTCGAGAAATCCCTTGTTAATGTGATTTTTAAAGTTGTCGTAAGTACTTTGTGCAATCCAAGTCCGTTCTTCTTGATTAATCTCATCGTCACTTTTTGATACGAGATTAACCATTTTGCTCGCTTCAAAAAAAGCATCATCAATGTTACGTGTTGAATAATCCATTTCCTTTCCCTATTTCAATGTACTTCATGAAAGTCGTTGTTTTCTTTACGCTATCCATTTAGAACTATCTTTTGAAATGGGTTATCATCATGATTCTATGCATCATATTCATAATGGTAAGGACACTCATTGAATCTCGATCTCAACCAATTACGTATTCTCATTGCGCTGGATGATGAAAGAAATATCACTCGAGCCGCTGAGAGGCTGTACGTTAGCCAATCTGCCGCGAGTCATAATTTGGCCAAACTTAGAGAGCGTTTCAACGATCCTTTATTCGTTAGAACGAGCCGCGGTATGGAGCCAACTCCGTTCACAAAATCGATGCTGCCAGTATTGAGAGATGGAATGAACAATATTATTCGCGCGTCAGATATGCAGTCGTCATTTAATCCCCAGACAGATGCACATACGTTTTATATCGGCGCGTGTGATTATTTTGAATTCGTTGGCATGCCTTTGCTTGCTGAGGCCTTTGTTGAACGAGCGCCAAATATCCGCTTATCGATAGATATGAGTTCCGATCGCGTCAAGATGAAACGTATCGAAAAAGGGCGATTAGACCTATATGTTGGGATTAACAAGCTTGAAATCGCGTCGAAAAACTTCAATTGCTGGGAATGGTTAAGTGAGCAGTATGTTGCGGTCGTCCCGTTATGGCGAAAGCTCCCAGAGAAATTATCGACCATTGAATTTGCCAAAGAAAACCAAGTACATCTCCCCATTACCGAGAACGCTTCTGATGTGATTGATTCATGGCTGTATGAGCAAAACCTTTACCGAAATATTCAGATGGTAACGCAAAGTTACGCCATTGGAGGGATGATCAGCGCTAAAACAGGCTTACTGTTTCCGGTCCCGATTCGTGTCGCTGAATTATTAACTGAGATGATCCCATTGAAAATTGTCGAGTTACCCGATGGAATCCCGCCTGTAACATTGAGTATCATTACGCATAAACTTTATGACCATCAAGAATCAATTCAATGGTTATTATCTGAAATTAATGCTCTTAAATAGCAAACAGTTAACGATATAATATTTATTATTTTATCATTAATGGTTTTTATTTTCTTATTTTAGAGAATTGACTCTTATTTAAGACTGATTTATCAAAATAACCAGAAAATAACGGGAATGCTATGTATTATAAATTATTATAGTGGACAATAATCACTTCTCATCGCTAGGGATGACAATAAGGATAGTTATATGATCTCAAAGATCTTTAAGAGGTATTTAATCTTTTGCGGCATAGTTGTAAATTTAGCGTTTCTGTATTCCGTTTATTCTTTTAGTCATACCCTAATTTCTGGTCAATCAGTCCCTGGTGTCTTTTTCAAAACAGCAAGCAAATTGGCAGGCCATTCATCTACGCGATCCCTTGCTGATGTACTGATGAAAGTGGGGAACACTCTAGATACCCCGGTTTATTACTGGAAACCTTTTGATCGCAAGCAGTGGCCCAGTGTGGGGCCTGATTATGACAATACACCTGTCACCGGTACTGAACCGAAGAAGAGAGTTTATGTTGCTGATTCTAAGTCATTACTTAAGGCAATTCGTTATGCAAAACCAGGGACAACCATTGTGGTTGCGGATGGTGAATATGAGATTCAATCGAAGCGATTTCCCACCAGTAATGAAGTGCCTTCTAAATATAATCCCATTGTGTTTAAAGCCGAGCATCCGGGCAAAGTAAAGTTGTTGATGACGTCTCTAGAAGGATTTTATATTAATCGTCCTTATTGGACGATTACAGGCTTTAAGTTTATTGGTCAGTGTAGTAATCAGAATTCTTGTGAACATGCTTTGCACGTGGTGGGTGAGGCGCAACATGTGCAAATTGTTAATAACGAATTTGTCGATTTTAATGCCGCGATTAAGGTGAATAAGAATGTTGGGGTTTATCCAGATGATGGCAAAGTTTTATATAACTACTTCTATTTTACCAAACCAAGAGACACTCGATATTCTGTTACGCCAATAAATATTGACCATGCGAATAATTGGTTAGTTTCTCATAATATTATTCGTAACTTTATCAAAACTGGCGGCAATAAAATTAGTTACGGTGTATTTATGAAAGGTGGGGCGAATAATGGGGTTATTGAAAATAATTTAGTGGTCTGTAACTCTACCCAACACCGTTATGCTGGTTCTTCCATTGGTATCTCTGCCGGTGGTGGAGGCATGGAAGATCGTCGTGGTGGTGTTACCTACCAAACTAATCAACTGATTATTCGTAATAATATCGTTTTTCACTGTAGTGATGTAGGTATCTACTTAAATGCAGGTAAAGATACGTTGGTTAACAATAATACGCTCTACAATACGACTGGGATTGATGTCCGTTTCTCTGATAGTAGTGCTATGATATTCAACAATATTTTTAGTGGACATCTCCGTATTCGGGATGATGCGAAGGTGATTGCTAAATCCGGGAATTTAATTTATCCACGCGGATTTTTTACTAATAAAGAGCAATTAAACAGCGTGTTTTTATCGCCTGAAACGGGTAATTTTTCGATTGTTGACGATAAGTTAGATCTAACAAAAAAAGCGTTACCTTATCCAATGAGACCTAATGATAGCGTGGTCGATTTTTGTGGGGATACGGTTCATAGCAAAGAGAAATTCGTTGGTGCATTTCAAAACCGAACGGGTTGTTTCTACCCATCAAATTAGCCGTTTAGAGTCGATTTAGATTAAGAGCCAATCTCGCTAAGAGATTGGCTCTTCTGGTTTAAACGGGTAAAGGAACTAACTGGTTATTTGTTCTAGAAATAGTACTCTAGTGTTGCTTTAATAAAATCATCGTAACGAATAGAATAGAGTGAATCGGTTGGAGTATGATTGCTGCTTGCCCAAGCATCGATATTTAAGCTAAGCGAATTACTTAGCCTAGTGGAGGCTTCTAGCTTGTATAAGCGAATATCACTGTTATCGAGATCCTGAGTCATACCGAATAGAATTTGACTGCTGGCTTGGTCGTTAAACGATAGGCGCACCGCAGCAAAGAGATCGTTTTGTCCGATTGCGAGTGAGCTAGGCCCACGTGAATCGTATAGATATTCCGATAAAAGCCCCAAGTCGTAAACGCTATCGCCCACTCCGACGACGGTATATTCAAAGCCACTATCGGTTGAGGTATAGGTTTGATAGCTATCTTTATAACTGGCTTCTAACTTCCATAGCCAACTGCCTTTGGTGCCTTGTAAGCTAAGTCCGACATGTTTCATTTGTGCGTAATATGGAATGATGGTTGAACCGACGGCATTTAAATAGGGTTCTCGATCCGTACCTTGCAGATAACTTAACCCCAAATCCCAGTCACCAAGGGTTTTAGTATAACGGGTGGCGAAATCAATATGATGTTGCTCTGCTGATGATTCGTATTGGGGGTGGTCCGTATCGATAGGAACAATGGTTCTAAGCCGACCATCCTCCCCTGCAAAAGTACGTTCACGAAAATAGGGTAAAAGATAAAATTCCCCGACTCCCCAGTCTTTTATCGCCGTTAATTGGATCATAGGTTGACCCAGTTTATCTTCACCATCAATGGCCTCAACGTAGTCAATTTGGTTAATGACATTTACTAAATGTTCTGCCTCAGTCACGCCCCAAAACACTTTGTTGATGCCCGCCCTTAGCTCATAGTCTCCCCAATAGTTAAGATAAAACAATTCACGGATATCGAAGTGTGACCGTTCGCTATCCATCTTATCGTAGCGATAAAATGGGGTAAACGTGATGCTCGAATGCTGATCTTCAAAATCCCAATAGAGCTCTGGTTGTAATACGATTGAGGGCTGGCCGTTGTCTTGACCATCTTCTCCAGCTTGAAAAAATTGACGGTACTCTAGATTAATTTGCCCACTGATATCCGGTTTTAATGCCGAGGCCGCAAACACGCTTGGCGTTACTATCAAGCCGCCAAGTAGCAGATGGAATAGGGAATGTGGTATTGCTTTTTTCAGCGTCTCACTCATCATCACTATCGCATCCGTGTCATAATATTTTTGTTAAAATCTCGTTCTGAAAGGCCAGTTTTAAAATCGATATTACTGGTTTTTAAGACAGTACTTTTTCCCGTTTGGTGGTTGACCATCTCCAAGGTCAGCGCACGCCAGTAATGATTTAGATACTGTTTATAGTCAGTCAGGGTCAGCGTTTTTAACAGCGCTTTTTTACGATCGTAATATTCCGTTTTAATGGGGCGATATTCTGCTTTGTCTATCCATACAATGATCTTGGTGTAACCGGACATTTTATCGATAGGGACCTGTTCCACGACGAAGCAGGGCAGCCCATCCACTGATTCGTCTCGTAGGTATCGAAAATGATATTTATCTACTTCAAAGGAGCTCAAGTCTTCATAAGAAAACTCACTGCCCATAAATGGGCCTGATTTATTTCTCGAAGAGATACGTTTAACCCGCTTTAAGGCAGGCAAATATAGCCACTGATCATCATCGCCTTGAATATGTGAGTAAGAAAGAAAGACGGTTCCTTTCACATCAAGAGGTTCATCAAATATGGTTAACCCTTTATCACCATCGTTTGCGACTTCGAGGGTTTTCATGCGCATAACTCGGCTACTTTGATCGCCCTGAGCGTTTTTTAGAATCATTTGTACATCTGCGGTGGTGTCTTGCCATCCTTTATCTCGAGCTTTGCGCTCTTTGGCAATCGTGAGCCCCTTATCTTGATCCGCAGCATAAGCAGTACTAAAGCCAAACTGAATGAGTGCGATAGTACATATTATGGCGGCAACCATGGATTTTGGTTTTACCCAAATCCCTGAAGAGATAAATCGTTTCATTGCAGACTCCTTAAATGACAGATTCTCTATGCAAAAAAGAGAGGAGCTTATTCTTGCAGTTGATCTTGATTGATCATGGGCTCCGACTGCTCTTTTTTATCAAAGAACATGAGGCAGCTTGGTAAAAAGACGAAATCAATAACTAACGCGATGAAAATAATCATGCTACTGAGTTTGCCCATGTCTGAATTTAGGCGGAATGTCGACAAAGTTAACACGCAGAATCCCGCAATTAAGACCACACTGGTGACCCATAATGCTCGCCCGACATTATGGAAGGAATAACGCACAGCATCTTGTGCAGACATGCCTTGCTTACGAGCAACTTGGTATTTCGTTAAAAAGTGTACACAGTCGTCAACCACAATACCTAGAGTTAGAGATGCCACTACAGAGAGTGCTAGGTTTATTTCTCCGGACAGCAAAGCCCATATACCAAACCCAATCACGGCCGGTGCCATATTGGGAATGATACTGTAAAGACCAAGTTTGAAAGACCGTAACGCCAGCACCAGTAATCCTGAAATCATGATTAGACTGATGGGTAAGGATATCAGCATACTACGCATGTTTTTGGATCCGATATGAGCGAACATCAGTGATGGGCTGGACTGAGTAATACTTTTCACTTTTCCGCCAAGGTTATGATCTTCAAACCAATGGTTAATCCGGCTTTCCAGCGCAATAAATTTGTGACTGCCTAAGTTTTCAGTTGTGATCTGAACTTTTAAAGCGGATTTAGCAATATTAATCTGATTATTGAGATCTAACCCATAGGGTAACGACATCTCATACATCAATAAATATTGCGCGGAAAGCTGGCGATTGGTGGGGAGGCGATAATAAGTTTGATTATCCGCATGCATGTTCTGGTTTAACCGTTTGAGAATGTCGGTGAGTGACGCGACATGGTCTACCTCAGGTTGTTCTCGTAACCAATGAGTGAAGTTTTCTACTGTTTTAAGGTATTGAGGATCAACAATGCCTTGGTCTTCTCCTGAGTCGATCACGACACTGATCGTTCCCATCCCGCTAATATGTTCTTGCATGTAATCAGCAACAGTGCGGAAGTCACTGCCTTTATTAAAGTATTTTACCGAATCATCATTAATGGTATTGAGTGGAATTAAGGCCGCACCAGCGATGATGACTAACGTAGAAGAAATCAGTAGAAAGTGACGGTATTTAATGATGGCATCTGCAATTGAATCTATGATAGCGGTACTTTGCTGGGTCGGTTTCGCTGGAATTTTAATGGGCAGTAATTGCAATAATATCGGTAGTAGTACAAGTGACAGTAAGCACGCAATCATGACGCCGATAGCCGCCAAGTTACCAAATGTTCTGAGCACTGGAGAGTCAGACATGTTCATCATGAAGAAGCCGACCGCTGTTGTCACCGAAGTGATGATAACGGGCATAACATCCATTTTTAAACTGTGAATGATGGCCGCGGATTTACTCTCTCCCTGCTGCATTTGGTGGCGCATCGTAGCAATAATATGGACACAATCGGCAACAGATAAGGTTAGGATCAAGGTAGGTATATTAACGGTAGCAACGTTGATTGAAAGTCCAAGCCAGCCAGAGAGACCTACTGTCGATAGGACAGCGGTAATGATGACAATTAATGTAGCGAACACGCTTAGCGTCGAACGCAATAAAATAATCAGTACCGCCAAAATGACCAAAAACATCCCCGGAACTAGGTGCGTAATATCCTGCTGTGCTGATTGCATCAGCGCATAATTCATCGCCACCAATCCGGCTTTATAGAAATGCACATCGGGGTTGTCTTGCTCATATTTGCTGAGCATTTTCGTTACGTAATCGTATGTTTCTGCAATTTCAACGGTTTTGTCTTTTTCTGGTAATTGCACTGTGATGTTAACTACGGCTAAGTCCCCTTTCTTAGAGACTATCGCGTTGCGTGTTTCTGGGGTATTAAGGGCCACTTGCCGTATTTTAGTTATGGCTTGGGCGGTTAATACAAGATCGTTGGGCACTAAATCTCGCACCGCTAAATCGTCGCCATCCGCCTCAGTGTGTTGATAATTCGTGATGGAATCAACTCGGCTCGAGTAGGGAGTCTGCCATGCGTCGTCAGTAATATTTTTAATTAAGGTGAGTGTTTCAGGGGTAAACACATCGCCGTTTTTAGGCGCAATAAGAATGGCCAGATTATCAGTTTTTGCAAATTCTGCTTGGATTCGATCAAAGGCTTTTAACTGTGCGTTACCTTTATCGAAAAAGATATTGTAATCCCCTCTAAACTGCAGATCTTTAATGCCAATAGAGGCAATAACGATGAAAACCAAAACGATGCAAAGAGAAGTAATAGGTGCATGCACAATATGGCGTAACCATATATCAGGTTGTGATAACCGGCTTTTCTCATTTTGATTCATCATTAACCTCTAGTAATTCGTCCTCCAGACTCAATAACAATGGTCAACTCACTACGATCATAGCTATTTACGCAAAGAAAACTTCTCCATCAGTGCATACAAAGTAGGGCGAGTAATACCTAGTAGCCCAGCGGTATTAGACATATTGCCGTCACTGATTGACAACGCTCGCGTCACCGCTTGTTTTTCAGCAACTTCGCGAACGTGTTTTAAGTTGATTTCCAGCGCAGCAGATTCTTCATCGACAGGTAGTGCTAGATCTTGCACGGTGATGTTTTTGCCATCGGCCATAATACAAGCGCTTTTGACGCGGTTTTGTAACTCACGAACATTTCCTGGCCATGGATACTGAATCAGAGCTTGAATTGCTTCTTCGGTAAATCCATTGATCTGTTTACCGATTTGTTGACAGTTGGTTTGTAGTACGGAACGAGCAATAAGAATAATGTCTTCACCACGCTCTTTTAAGGGTGGTATATTAATGGTCATTTCGCTAATACGGTAAAAAAGATCTTCACGAAATGCTTTTTCAGCCACCATTTCTTGAAGGTTTTGATGGGTAGCACAAACGATGCGTACATCCACTGGAATATCTTGTCTACCACCGATACGTGTCACCACTTTTTCTTGTAAGAAACGGAGTATTTTGGCTTGTAAGGGATAAGGCATATCACCAATTTCATCCAAAAATAACGTGCCACCTTGGGCGCACTCAACTTTCCCTTTCGTGGTTTTAACTGCGCCAGTGAAGGCGCCACGTTCATAGCCAAACAGTTCACTTTCAAGCAAAGTTTCAGGAATCGATGCACAGTTAATGGCGACAAATGGGTGATCTTTGCGCTGACTTGAATCGTGAATGGCATGGGCAAGCACTTCTTTGCCTGTCCCACTTTCCCCAAGCAATAAAGTGCTCACATCGGTAGGGGCAATGCGTTCGATTAGTTCACAAACACGCTGTACTTCAGGGCTGTGGCCGATGAAACCATTGTGGTTAAGCGAATGCTTTTTTAAATGTTCATTTTCTAGTTCAAGATTCGCCATGACAAAGGCACGACTGAGCATCACAGAGAGAATTTGGTGATCAATGGGTTTTTGATAGAAATCATGAGCTCCCATATCAACAGCTCGTAGGGCGTGATCTTTTTGATCGTTACCGGTAATGACTATGATTTTGGCTTTAGGCGCTAACGCTAGGATCTCTTTTAAAGTTGCAAAGCCTTCACTGGCATTATCGGCATCAGGAGGTAATCCTAGATCTAGGGTGATCACCTTAGGTTCGTGACGACGTAACGCATTAATCGCTGTTGCTCTATCCCCAACAGTGACGATGTCATACTCGGGGAACGCCCATTTTAATTGTTTTTGAATGCCACGATCATCTTCAATAATCAGTAGTGTTTCCCTTTCCATTACGTATAGCGCCTTTTCCTTTGAACGGTTACAAACGGTACTTGTTATGCATTCGCTAACAACTCGCTAGGGATACACAAACGCTTCTGGCTGTGTATTTCTTGTGATCATGTATGCCCGACAAAAAGGGCTACCTTGTTAAAGTTCTATTGATAAAATAAATTTTAATAAGGTAACTCTTGTGATTACCGAATGATGTTATCCGTTATTACAGTATTAATTATATGCCTATGATTAAGGTTTTAATGCGTTGATTGAGAGCAGAAATGAGAAAAATGTTAAATCGGATGAGTTGCTACCCAATTTATATATAACGGTATCAATCACGCATATGTATAATTTTGTCTAAATGCTAAGTTACTAATTTAATTATATTGAATAGGCTATATCGTCCTTATTAAAAATAGAAGAGAACGGAAAAATTTCCTGCCTAATTCACGGTATATTCTTAAAGTTAAGACACCAAGCGCAGCGGTTCATTGAGTATGGTGTTTCTTTTTGCTTTACATCGTTTGTACGGTAAATGGAATGTGTAAAACAAACTGTGATCCTTCACCTAGGGTTGAATCAACCTGAATATACCCACCAAGTTGTTCAATAAATTTTTTGGCATCGTAAGCGCCAATGCCCATACCTGAATTGCCTTTTGTCGTATCGAAAGGCTTAAACAAACGTTTCTCGATAAACTCTTCACTCATTCCCGAGCCGTTATCTGCAATTTTAATCAAATAGTGGTTGTTCTCTAGAGCGGTTGTCACCTGAACGAAACCGTCGGACTTAGTCGCCTCTTGTGCATTTTGTATTAAATGGATCAACATATTGCGAAATCGCTCTTGATCGGTATTGAGAGTAAAGGACTGCGTAGTGTCTGAATGGTAAATAGGTTGGGGTTGCGACGTCTGACATTCCACACAGCAATCTTGTATAACATCTTCGACGGAGAACGTTTTATCCACTTGGGTAGAGGTTTCTTTTTTACGAAGGTGCTCAACCACTTTACTGAGACGTTCCACCGCGGAATCAACGGTATCAAAGGCATCATCAATAAACTCAGGATTGTCTCTATGACGTTGAGCATTTTGCGAAAGTAACTGTAATTGAGCCAGAATGTTTTTTAAATCATGAGCGAGAAAGGCAGACATTCGGTTAAATGTGTCGAATTGCTGATTCTCGGCCAAAATTTGATTGGTTAGATACAAATTCAAATAAACAGATAACTGTTTACTAATCGCAAACATGAGGTCGCGATCTTCCCAATTGAGCGAGTGGGTTGTATTTGGATGAGAAATAAAACAGACGTGACTATTGCCATTGTGATTAATGATAGGAACGACATAATCGAAGGTTTCAATTTGTTCGGCGAGGGTTTCATCGTAGCTGAATGGATCTTGGCTGTGACCATTCGCGAGTTGTTTGATATCAATTATCCATGCATGTTCAATCGATGCCTTGGCCAAAGGCACTAAAAGGTCATCCGCTTCAGGGTACCCCTGTTTTAGATTATAGAGTGTTTTATTGCTCAATTTATCGTTTGCGACCGTCGCTAATAAGCCTGCATCGCAATCGAAAGGCTGAATTATGGCGCTGAGTGCAATTTGAAAGGGTTCATTGACGTTTTGCTCCAAAATAGCAGCGAACTTCATCCATTCTTCACGGTATTCATATTTGTTTGCGTAAAAGTGCTTGGTAATAAAAACCTTCAGTTTTCGCCTGAGAGATTCTGACGTAAATAGACTGGCGAGAAGCAGTACACTGAGGGCAAAGAATACGTTCTGAGCAACACTTCCCCAGTTTTCGCCAAGGTAGCGGATGTAATATCCCGCGATTGCCATGACCAGTAAATAAATACCAGCAATGGTGAGTAGTGTACTGCTGTATACCACTTCCCGAGAGACGTAAATTCGAGTTGACCAGTTTTTGACTCGTCGTGCTGTCATAGTAATTAATGGAATAGTGACAATAGCGACCCAACCGCGAGCCAAAAAGAATAGGCTATCGACACGATTTGTAAGAGCGCCATTTGCATACAATGCAAAGTCGTAGGCGAAAGTCATTCCTAAACCCAAGGTGATAGGTTTGATTGCCCAGCGGTCTTGCTTGTCTGTGCGGCGATAGAGTTGTTCGATAAACCATAGTCCAACCGCTGATTGCGCAAGGTGAATCAACAAAAGATAACGGTTAGGTAGCCAGTAGGTAGTGACAGTGCTGATTTCTACGATGATGAGTAAAACGAATACAGGCAGAGTTCGTCTTACAAAATGATCTTTGCTAAGAAATTCTCGCAATGTTTTTTGATCACTTAGAGTGCCGATAATGAGTAATAACCAACCGGCATTACGCAGTGTCTCGATAGGCAATAGCAGTTTACCTGCACTGGGATATATTGCTAAAGCGGCGGTCAGTGACCATATTGCACTTAATAATGAGGAAATTAATAATAATGATCGTTGCAGAGTCTTTTGTTTCGTTGTTAATAACAGAATAAACAAAAAGAAAAATCCCAAAGCAACAATGCCATATCCTGCAGAATTCAATAATAAATCCGACATAATTTCCTATTAAATATCCGATGCAACCCAGTCGCTAACTATGACTTAGGTCTAGATTAGATTGTGATGATTTACTTTAACGCTTTGGCCACTAATAGCCAAACGACTTCGCTGCTCAATGTGCGTTAAGCGTTATTTGTGAGGAAATCAGCCTGCATTTATTGGTTTCTACTCGGTATGAAGAGCTCTGCAATTTAGAGCCTTAACTATGATTGGATGCATATTCGATGAACCAGTACCTAGAATTGTTTAAGCATATTTGTTTGTCATAAATAAAAAATCCCAGCTCCTAAAGAAGGCGCTGGGATTTATAGCGGTAATCAAAAACCTAATTCGCTAACCAACTGCGTGTATGGTTATAGTTCCATCTGCTTTTTGTTACTGCGACGTTGGAATCCAGCTAAGCCTATAAATGCGAGACCCATTAGAGATAACATACCTGGTTCTGGTACTCTACTAGCCAAATCGACAGTGCCGGTATTACTAACGCCGTAAGCATAACCACCATCTGCTATTGCTTGTGATAATTTTAATGTGGTCGTACCAGAGTTACCATTCAAATAGTCATCAATGTCTTCACCTGAATAGTTTTCAATAGCTTCGGCATAGCTATCATAGACGCTACTAGGGAAGCCAACTGTGGTGATAACATCAAAGTAATAAGCTTCGTAATCAACAGACGAAATAAGATCTGCTAAATCAACCCATTCACCGTCGACTTCGACATAGAAGTAGCCTTCAGCAACGTCGGAAATCGATAATGTTAACGAAATTTGTCCGACAGTTAGATTGCCATCAGCATCTAGGGATAGCAAAGAACTGCCGTCCACAACAGTTAAACTCAGAATGACCTCTCCATCAGAGTTGTACCAATTCATTGTTGAACCATCAAAATATGCTGTAGAGTACGTATATGTGTCGCCTGAACTTGTAGTTGATGAAACCGTGTTGTTTAAATAACCGGTTAAAGTATTAACTGTATATATACCATCTACTGATGTATCAGTTGCTGTTAAATACGTATAGTCAGTGAAAGTATCACCATCACTGAGAGTGCCATTACTGTCTGCGTCTGTAAGATGAACGATACTGTAACCAAAGAAATTTAGGGTATCGATATCGGTTAATGAACCGTCATCAATCACACCATCTCCATCAGAATCAATCGCCCAGTTAAGACTCGATAAAGAGAAGGAACCAGCATAAGCTTGACTAGAAACGAGTACTACCAAGCAGAGCATTATGAGTTTTCCCATATTATGTAATGCTTTCATATTATTTACCTTTGTCCATGATGAGGTTTTTGTTACCGCTCTAATACGAAGCATTAATGATGCCATATTTTTTATTATATATTTTTCAATAAGTTAAATTAAAATTAGTGAGATTGGACGAGGAGGGGAACGTTAGACTGTATAGATGTTTGACATGGTTGCATATAAATATAAATATGACTATTAGTTTATATTCAATAAGTTGTACTTATTATCTTGTTATTATGAGATTATTATCATAATAAGATATTGAATAAAAACGATATTTAATTATTTTGATATCGAGATGAATGTAAATTATCCTGACACTGGTTAAGTAGGATTAATTTAACCTATTGAAATTAAAAATTTAAATAAAGATAAGTAAGGGGGAAGGGATTAAAATAGATGCCACTTCCAAAGATTTCTCTCGTGTCAGTGACATCATTATTTAGATATAAAGTCAGAGTGATAAATGGCTTAGCAATGCGTTAGTTTAAGTTGGAATTTGCGGCGACGCTGTAGTCCGGCTAAACCAATAAAAGCGAGTCCCATTAAAGTAAGCATGCCTGGCTCAGGAACTCGGCGAGTGAGGTCGACCGTACCGTCATTGACGACCACAAACGTATAGCCAGAACCAGTAAAGGCATCTGTTAAATCTACAGTGGCTATTCCTGCATAATCAGTTAAATAAGTGCTAGTATCCACTGTGGTATAAGCATTAAGCTCAGCCTCATAAGCCGCAAGGATTGCATCAGGTACCCCAGCATAAGTCAGCACACTAAAGTAGTAAGCGTCATAAGGTTTACTCGCGACTAAGTCTGCAAGATCGACCCAAGTCCCATTCACATCAACATAGAAATAGTCGGCAACGACAGAATCAATGCTGAGCGTTAGAGATATTTGACCGATGGTTAAATCAGTACCATCCAATAGCAATAATGAACTACCGCTGGTTACGCTAATGGTTAGGATTGAGGTATCAGAGGCATCATACCAACTCATCGTCGAACCATCGAAATAGGCCGTCGAATACGTTAAGCTGCCAAAAGTCACAGTATTATCCAATGTCCCAGTCATGGTATTCAGCGTGTAGATACCAGCGAGATCATCGGCGGTAAGATAATTGTAGTCAGTAAAGGTATCATTATCAGTCAATGTTCCGCTAAAGTCGGTATCAGAAACTGAAACTAAAGTATAACCCGCAAAATCTAGCGTATCGATATCGACAAGTCCGTCAGAGGTGTCGCCATTTCCATCGATATCAACAGCCCAATCTAAACCAGCGAGTGAAAAAGATCCTGCATATGCTTGGCTTGCACTTGCGAGTGCAAAACAGAGCAAGAATCCTTTTATCATTTTGCTTAATATAGCCATGTAATTAATCTCCACATCGACATCCGAATTGTGTTAGTTTTTTTATTGCGGATATCATTTAGCAGGAATAATGCCAATCGTAATTAAATAGATTAATCAGGTGGTTGCGTTAGGAGTGATGAATATATTCATGCTAATTTGAGTAACCTGTAAAATACACTGACAAGTAACCTATTTAAATTAACAATATTGTAATTATGAGTGTGTAATTATCTTTTAATAGTTAGTTAAAACAATATGTTTTACTATTTTTATTGTTTTTTATCACATTTTAATAGTGTGTAAAAAAAACAGACAAATAGAAGTTACGCTATGATTTATTTATAGAAATAAAATTTATTGGAAGAAAATACGCTAAACGTTTAGTAGTAATTACTCGAGAAATTAAATAAAGTGAATGCTGCAATGTAGGAATGTAAAATTTCTATAAAATAAAACATTGCTAAATTAATTTTATTCTTTTCTATTTTGAGCAACTTAATCCTCAAATATACGCTACCGTACTATTTAGGGATGGGTTTCTGTGGCTTTTAATAAGCTAAGACTCGGGTAATGACATCGTATACCAAACTCAATTCATTGTGATTTTGGTCAGTTTGGAGGTGAACTCATGGCGATAACGGAAAAGGTACCACTCACGGAATTAAATGGCAAAACAGTGCCTGTGGAGAGACGTAAGGAAGTGCGTATCGCTAAAGATGGCGGCGATGGAGAGCAAAGCGCGCGAGCGGTTACCTACAAAATAGCGGTGAAAAAGGAAGAGATTGAACGTGCATTCACTTTGGTTTGGGACAACTATGTGGAAGCAGGTTTGCAGCAAGACGATCATCAGGGCATCAGATTTACCAAATATCACTTTTTGCCTGAAACTCGTATTTTCATTGCCAATTTTCACGAAGAATTAGAAGCGAAAACACCGCAGAACTTTAGAGATTCGGACAAAGTTGTTGGAACGGTTTCGATTGTATTTGATAGCCCTATGGGCTTACCCATGGAAGAGTTTTGTGGCGATCAAATTGAGAAAATTCGTGCTGAAGGTGGCAAGGTAGCGGAAGTGACAGCCTTCGCTCTTAACCCCGAGTACACCAAGTACAAAGTGTTTCTGCATATGTTCAAGCTGTTATTTCAATTTGCTGAATTAAAAGGGGTTACCGACTTGTGCTGTTCAGTCGCTGAACGCCATTGCCGTTTTTATCAAAAAATATGTTTATTTGAACCTTTAGGGGAACTCGTGCCTTACTCGGCAGCATACATTCGTAAGGTTCAGGGGCATCGACTTAATATTTCTAAGGCGAATGAAAAGGCGCAAGCGTTTTATTCTGGTCGAGAGTTTGATGCAGATTTACACCGTTTCTTTTTCACTGAAAACTACAATCGTAAGAAAGGGGAAGGACGCCCATTATCGAATGAATTGTTGCACTATTTCTTAGCAGAAAGAACGGATTACATTCACTCACTTGACGAGAAAGATTTGTTACTTCTACGTGATGAATATGAACGGGTTGGACAAGCTTTCCCATTCTAGTTTAGCGTTTTGGACAACGAGACATTGATATCATTTCTGGGATAATCCAGATGCCAAGGTGAACATAATGGATAGTCAAGAATATTATAAATTGGCAGTTACTCGTAATATTGGTTTGGTGACTGAGGAAGAGCAAACACGACTAAAGCATTCTCGGGTTGCAGTGGCGGGGTGTGGCGGTTTAGGGGGGCGAGAGCTGATCGATTTAGTTCGGATGGGGATTGGGCGTTTTAACCTGGCCGACTTTGATGAATTTAGCATTAAAAATGTCAATCGTCAGATTGGCGCGACCTCCTCTACCGCAGATAGACCGAAAGTTGAAGTGATGACTGAAATGGCGAAAGACATTCACCCATCGGTTGATATCAAAATGTTCCCTAATGGTATTCAAGAAGACAATGTGGTTGATTTCGTTAGCAATGCTGATATTATTGTTGATGCAATAGATTTCTTTTCAATGCCCGCGAGAAGGTTATTGCATAAAACTGCGCGTAAATGCGGGAAGCCTGTGGTTTTCGCTGCTCCGCTAGGGTTCTCAGGCACGATGAGTGTGTTTGTGCCTAATGGTTTGAGCTTTGACGAATATTTTGATATTAACGATGATATGGATTTGTTTGAGCAGTTAATTGCTTTTACTGTTGGTGTCGCCCCATGGGGAACTCACTGGAAGTATATGGACACCAGTAAAGTCGACTCTTCCGACCATTCTGGGCCATCTCTCGCTTGCGCCTGTAATATCGCCACTGGTTTATTAACGTCAGAAGTATTAATCATTTTATTGAATAAACGTGCACCGATGGCCGTCCCCAATTACATGCAATTTGACACTATGCGCTGTCTATACCGTAAGGGTAAGCTGCACTGGGGAAATCGAGGTCCATTACAGCGGCTAAAACGGTTACTTGCTGCGAAAAAATTCGCTGACCAAAGAGAAGTGTTACTCAACAATAAACCGTGCTAGTGGATCATTATTGATTAAATCTAAGCCCTCAATTCATGTATATGAATTGAGGGCTTTGTATTGTTAGTCGTAATGACCAACAGGTGTCTAGTCGGTTGCGAAACCCTTACGAGGTTTATGTTTGGCGTTTTTTTGCCACCAGATAACACATAGTGAGCCAATCACAACGCCACAAAAGTTAGCCAGAAAATCCAGCCAAGACGGTTCTCTTAAAGGCACAAACACCTGTAAATATTCAAGTGCAGCGCTGTAGAAAATGACCACGATTGCTGCCCCAAATATGGTTTTTATTTTGTCTAATCGCAGCAGTACGCTGCATAAAATGGCAAAGACAAGATAAGCGCTAATATGTGCCATTTTATCGAGATCGGGCACGCCAAAACTGTTTAAGTCAGGGACGACCGCATCAGGTGAGGAGTCACTTGCCAGAGAAACGTAGCCAATTAATACGGTATAGCCCATTAAGGTGAGTATTTTTAGACTTTGCAACATGATTCAACATTCCTTATTCGGCGTTACTTAGCATTCCGGGCAAGAGCGATTAAGTGTTTGATTGGTATTGCATATGTGATCGCGCTTGGATCAGACAAAATGGCTTCTTTGGTCGTTTTTACCAGTACTTTGTTGACGATCGCAACCACATTTCCTGTATCGACCTCATAGACTGGGCTGCCACTATTCCCCGGGTAAGCTGTGGCGTCTAACTGATACACCATATAAGGATGTCTAAGACGCTTAATTTGATTAACCGTTAATTCTCGTGATGTTCGTGCTGGGGTGACAACTGGCGTGATACAGGAAACGATACCGCGATGAGTCACAGGATAAAGCCCTAACACTGCTCCAATAGGGTAACCCGTAAATGCGATTTGTTCCCCTTCGCGAACTTGATGTGCTGACAAGGTTAATGGTTTTAGAGGCTCCCCTGGAATTTTAAGAATTGCGATATCATAGATTTGATCAATCGCAACGACATCTGCAAACCGAATTTTAGGATGAGCGCCGCGACCAACATAAACGGCGATTTGTTCTTTTGCTTCTTCATTTAATACTTCAGGAATGACATGCGCATTGGTTGCAACATAACTGCCATCTTTAATAACAAATCCGGTGCCTAAATAGCGAGAATGTTGATCGGAAAGGCGGCTGTAGGTGCCAATACCAACAATGGATGGCCTAATGGCTTGAATAGTATCTGGCAACGACATGGCGTGAACATTGGGCAGATACAGAATAACGGATACAACAAAGCAACGAATGAGAAACTGAATGAAGGTGTTCATGAATTGGTTCCCGTTAATTAAATACGTAACTGGCTGTGTTTTAACGTTAGCTCTTTATAAGGTATTTAATGGTTGGGCAGTATCCACTGTCCGTGATTAGAAAAGCGTTGCCTCACACCGAGAGTGTGAGGCAACGTATAGCTTGTTAAATATTCTTGAGCAAGTTTTCTAAATTACTTTTCATTGCCGTAAGCTTAGCATTGTTGGTATCGATATCATTTAAGACATCTTTCGCCAGTGCGTACTGTTTATTGGAAATTAGACTTTCAGCATAATGCAAGGCAATTTCTGCATTGTTGTATCCTTTAGTCGTTTTATACGCTTGGGATAGCAACGATACAGCCTCAGTTACTTTCTCTTTATTTTTCTCTTTATTTCCTTGTTTAAGTAAACAGTAACCGTATGTATCGATAATGACAGGCTGATTTTTCGCCATGTCATACGCTTTTACCGAATAGTTACAAGCAGTATCATAATCGTTCTTATTGATATATAACCATGCAATGTTATTTAGTGCGATTAGGTTTTTAGGCTCTCGTTTGATAATCGTTTGGTACTGTTCAATCGCGTCTTCTGGTTTATAACGGCTTTGAATATCGGCCAATAGTAGTTGCAGAGGTCGAGCTTTTTCTGGCCTAGTTTCTATTTCATTTTGTAAAAAATCGATCGCTTTTTTACGTTCACCAGATGCTTCGTATAGAGACGCTAACTCCCGAGCAGCGACTAAGCCAGGGGCTTTTTTGTAAATTTGTTCTTGAAGTTGCAGTGCTTTGGGAAAGTCCCGGTTAGCAACATGAATTCTCTCTTGCAGCTTCAAAGCGTACACGGAACCTTTAGGTTCTGCTGGCAAATTGTTTAACAGCTTTTGCGCTTCAGCGATTTGTTTCGACTTAATTAATAAGTTGATTTTAATTAAGGGGAAACGAATATCGTTAGGAAATTGTTGTTGAGCTTTCTGCGTGAGAGCGATCCCCGCAGAGAGATTATCCGATTCTTCATCAACTTGAATAGAACGTAAATAAGCATTGACACTATTAGGTGATAGCTTGCGCCATTTTTGATAGGCTCTGTCGGCATCGAACCAGAGTTTTTTCATAAAATAGAGGTTCCCGATGAGAGACCATGTTTCGCCAGTTTTTTCTTCGTCAGGAATATTTTCTAATAAAGTGAGTGCGGGCTGGGTCTTCTGCTCAGTAATGAGAGCAAATGCTTTTTGATGCAACAGTGATAGGTCTGAAGGGGATTGCTTAAGTTGCTGATCGATAAGCTCAATAACGTCATCCATTCGACCAGTTTTTTGTGCACTGCTAAATAAAAGTTGGATTGCTGCGATACTGTTAGGGTCTTTTTTCTTCGCTTGGTAAGCGTATTTGTAGGCTTGGTCATAATCATCTTGCAGCAGTAATGCACGTGCCAATGATTCTTGAGCTTTTACTTGATCAGGAACTATCTTCAACAGATCTTTGTAAGTTGCTTCGGCACCTTTATAGTCTTTGATCAGTAACTCATATTGGCCTTTTAAAGCCAAGGCATCAGTATCCTTAGGATTTTTTTTCAGCCATTTATCTGCAACGTCTTTAGCATCGTCGAGTTTACCTAATTTAAGGTAGTAGTACGCAACGCCTATTTCGGCTTTACGCTGATCTGGCTGCTGAGAAATGGCTGAACGCAGTTCCTTTAAACCACTTTCATCGTTATCAGCGAGCTTAACCATACCAAGCATCATCTCAGTATCATTACTTTTACTGCTGTTATACGCTTTTGTGGCTAATGAAAGCGCTTCATCATCGCGGCCAAGTTTAGATAACGTTAAGCTCATTTGAGAGACGAAACTACTGTTATCCTTTTTGTCAGTATCGAGACTTTCCATTTTGTCGATTGCTTCATCAACGTAACCCAATTTCATCAACGTCACTATGTAGAGGCGATTGGCAAAATGATCAGCAGGTAGACGTGGTAACACTTGTTTTAAACGACGGTCTGCTTGTTCATAAAGCTTCAATTGATAAGCTGATACGGCAGAAATCAACATTGTAGAGGTGTTTTTTGAACCATTATTGATGGCTCGATCCGCAGAGTCCTTTGCGCCGGTATAGTTTTTATCGGCATAGAGGATGGCAGCTTTAAGTTCGTTAGCAATAGGGTAATTAGGGACTGCGCTAAGCATCTTATCAACGTAGGGGGAGGCTTCCTTAAACTTTTGTGCAAGTACTAAAGCACGCGCGACGTAAAGTGAATAAAAGCTAGCGGCTGGGGATAGGCTATACGCTTTTTTGTAATCGGTGATTGCCTTGTCAGTGTTTTTTAAAGCCAGTTCAATGTGACCTTTCAACAACCATGAGTCGCTATTGGTTTCGTCTGCTTGTATCGCCTTATTGACAAAAGAGAGCGCGGCAGAGTTATCGTTATCGATGGCACTAAGACGAGTTTGTGCCAAATTAAAATACACTGACTTATCTAAGATGCCTTTATCAATCGTTGAAGTGAGCTTAGTTAGTAATGATTTTGCATTGTCGTTATTACGTAAATTGAATTCCGCAATCGCTTGTAATCCGACTAAGTCTGCTCTTGCTTTAGGTTGATTGATGTCTGACTCACTAATGAGTTCTATGGCATCATCATTACGGCCCATCGCCACTAAGGTTTTCGCGATGAGTGGCACCACAGTGGATTTGTCGGCACCTAAATGAAGCGAACGAGAAAGCTCTTTTTCTGCCGCTGGAAAGTTACCGTTCTGTAGGTAAATTTTTCCTAATAGTAATCTGGGCTCAGAATCTTTGGGCGATGATTGAATGGCATTTTTCAGTTCAATGGTAGCTGAACTGATATCGTTTTTACTTAAGTATTTTTGAGCGCTATTAACGTAGTCATTGGCGTAGCTTAAACCGGAAAACAATATCATTGACGACGTAATGCTAGAGAGTAAAAAAGCTCTAGGTGCACTTTTTTTATTCTGGAACATACTATTCCCTGATGCCTGATGTAAGTGAATATCCATAACAACTTTGGCTATAGTAGTCAGTTTTGCGCTTTTTTAGAAATAGAGCAATCAAAAAATAAGAGCAAAATAGGTACGGTATTATGCTTCGGCTTTTTAAACGTTTAATTGTTAATAATTAATGGAGTAAAAAGAAATACAATACGGTAATTATCTATATAGCTTTATGATTTATCTATAATAACGTGACATTCTTTCTCATGCTTGACTGTTTTGGTGGAAATTGTCTTATTTGTGAGAAAATAAACCTATTGTTTTACTGTTTTTTATAAAATAGGGGATTAGTGATTGATAATCATAATGTAATCTGAAATTTTAATGATATTAAAATGAGTAGCTCTGTCATCATCTCAATATTTAGGTATATAGTAGTAGTACTGTGAATTTAGTTAATTCAGATATATACCCAAGGGGCGATACGTGTTTGCTGAACCAGCATCTTGAGGTTATCTAGATCTGAACTCAAATTAAAGGAAATATAATGCTCCTTAGGGATAGGCAGGGGGTTCAAGTTGAGTGGTACAAAAATCCAGATAAACAATGGCTAGCAAACGCTTGGCGTGATCTTGAAAACAGAGCTAATGCCAATTTTTTCTTAAGCTGGCTATGGATAGGTACGTGGTTAGACTGTTTTGTTACGGATTTTCATTTGATTGAAGCCACACAAAACTCTAAAACCGTTGGGCTCGGTATCATTGTCACTAAGCGCCATGCGTGTGCACCGAATTGGTGGCGTAAACAACATTTTCTTCATCGTACTGGATCCCATGATGAAGACCAGATCTGGATTGAATATAACGACTTTTTAATCGCGAATAGTGATGCTCATGAGATTCGTGATGCTATGTGCGCCAGTATGCAAGCATGGATTGGTCCTAATGATACCTTTGTTGTGGGTGCAAGCCTGCCTGAAAAATTTGCCCCGATGACATCGTTAGGTGTTGCTGAAAGAACGGTGTGGGAAACTAAAAATTATTTTTTAGAATTGAGCAGCTTACGAGAAAAAAAACAAGATCTTTTGCAGGTTCTATCACGTAATTCTCGGTATCAGATCTCACGTAGTTTACGTGAGTATCAGCAAGTGGGTGCAGTGACAGTAACAACCATGACGACGGTACATGAAGCTCTCGCGTTGTTTGAAGCCGCAAAACCGCTTCATTTAGCTCGTTGGGGTAATAGCTCAAACGGTAGTGGTATGGTTAATCCTAAGTTTGTTGCTTTTCATGAAAAGCTAATTGCTAAAGGCATGAACAGCGGACACATTGAACTGCATCATGTGCAAGCTGGCGATGAAACCATCGGAATTATCTACAATTTTCATTATCGTGGTGTGGTGTATTTCTATTTAGGTGCGATGAATTATTGCCACTCTAGCCCTCATTTTAAACCCGGGTTAGTTTCACATTACCTATTGATTAATAAAGCCATAAAAGATGGCGTTAATGTCTATGATTTTATGGGGGGAGAGGCTCGCTATAAATCCACCTTTGCCAATCAAGAAGGCTGTTTAGTGGTATCACGTTACGGCCATCCGAGTGCATTTTTAAGCGTAGAAAATTTTGCTAGAGAAATAAAACATCGCTTGTGATTTTGGGTAACGTCCTAAATGGTAATTGATAATTTAAATAAAAAAGTCGCTATTGGTTATTTATGGAACTTGGCATCTAAATGGATAACAAGGTTTATAGGTATTATTAGTACGCTGATTCTAATTCGAATCTTGGCACCTAATGATTTTGGTATTGCAACATTAGCTAATATCGTTCTAGCATTATTTGTGATGTTATCGGAAGTGGGTAGTGATAAATATGTAATAAAATCTCAAGAATGTACCAATGAATTACTCAATAGTGCGTGGTCTCTCAATATTGCTCTTAAATTTTTTTGTGGAATTATTATTGCGAGTGTTGCACCGTATATTGCTGATTTTATTCATGAGCCTATATTAAGAAATGTATTATTAGTATGTAGCGTGATCCCCATAATTGGTGCGTTTAAAAATATTGGTATTCTTCAGTTTGAAAGAGATTTGAATTATCGACCACTGACTAAGCTATCTGTGGCCGTGAAATTGACCGTTTTTCCTATCACCATAGGATTAGCGTTATGGTTACAAAACTATTGGGCTCTGTTAGTCGGTACTTTAGTTAGTGAAGTAATCGGTGTCATCGGATCTTATCGCATTCATCCCTATCGGCCTAAATGGTCGATGAAACAATGGGGGAAGCAGTGGAGCTTTTCCAAATGGATGGTGATCTCGACAACAACAGGTTATTTGCGATCGCGTATTGATGCTTTTCTATTAGGGAAGTTTTTGCCAGCGAACGCTGTTGGGTTGTTCAGGGTTAGTCAGGAATTCGCTTGGTTGCCTTTTTCTGAAGTTATTGCCCCTGCTACCCGCTCTTTTTATGCCAGTTTGACAAAAGTCTCTAATGATAAGAAAGAGTTAATCGAGCAGTTGATTCGATATCAATCCATCGCATACTTGCTCGTTGTGCCATCTGCGTTTGGCATTTATGTTCTGCAAGATCAAATTGTCTGGGTTGTAATGGGTGAAAAATGGATGCCTGCAGCGCCTGTCCTTGGGTTATTAAGTCTTTTAATGTTGTCTATGCCACTTAACATCGCTTTGCAAAGTGTGCTAACTCATTTATCGAAAGTGAAGTACTTAGTGTGGATAGATGTAGTGATGATTTTAGCTATTGGTGGCAGTTTTGTTGCACTTTATCAACAAGGCGTTGAAGAGTTAGTCACCTATACCTTATTGCGCGTGATACTCGTGATCGTATTCATCATGATGTTGCTTATTTCCTATAAGTGGATATTGGGTATTCCGGTGATCCGCTTATTAACTTCGCTATTGATACCCATGTTACCCGCGTTAGTCATGTATTGGGGGATTGAGCAGTTATTGCTGATGATCCATTTTGTTCCCGTTATTAATTTAGCGTTGTCGATTGTGGCGGGAGCGGCAATTTTTACGCCTTTAATGCTTATTATGATTATAGCGTTTAGAAAATTACTTCCAGACTACCAATACTTATATGAGTTGATCATTCATGTCGCTGCAATGTTGCGGCGAAAAATAGTGACTAGGTAATGAGTGGGTTTATGGAAATGTTGTCCACTGCTGAGGAGTGCGATTACGTGAGAGAGGATGCATGCAACAACCTGTAACAGGAAGTAAGGTCTCTGTCCTAGTATTAGGAGAAGATACACGCAGTTTTCTATCCGTTATTCGGTCATTGGGAGAGGCGGGGTATGAGGTTCATGTTGTATGCTACGACAGAACCAGCCCAGCATTAGCCAGTAAATACATTACAACGGTAAAGTTTTATAACTATCAGGCTCTTACTGCGCAAGATTGGCTTAACAGTGTGATTGCGCTTGTTCAGCGTTATCAATTTGATGTGATTATTCCCTGTGACGAACGAGCACTTTATCCTCTGTGGTCAGCAAAAGAACGTCTCCCTAGTCACACGCAACTCGCGATTGCGAATCCGCAAGCACTCGAACATTTATTTGATAAGTGGAAAACAAAACGCGTTGCTCAAACATGTGGTGTGCCAGTTGCCGAAGGCCATATCACCACTATAGTGGAAACTAGCTATGATCAATTACAGCAACGTTATGGTGATCTTTTCGTCGTTAAGCCATTGCAATCATTTGAAGAAGATAAGTTAAGTCAACGGCAAAAAGTCGTCATTATCCATTCAGCGGAGGACTTTGCTGCTTTTCAACATGCGAACGACAGTCATCATACTTATTTAATTGAAGCCTTCTTTGCTGGTAAAGGCGAAGGGGTGTCTGTGCTGTCGATTCAAGGTGAAGTGTACGCTGCATTTGCTCATGTCCGGGTTGCTGAGCCAAATTCGGGCGGGGGGAGCTCATACCGGAAAAGTATTCCTTTGGATCCTGCTCTATTAGAGGCAGCAGAACAGATGTGTCGGCAGACTCAGTTAACTGGTGTGGCAATGTTTGAATTTCGGCGTAATGAGGCAGAACAATGGATTCTGGTCGAAGTGAACGCTCGCTTTTGGGGATCATTACCGTTAGCTGTCTATGCTGGAGTCGATTTTCCTAAAATGTACGTCGATTACTTGGTGACGAATCAGCCCCCACAGAGCAAAGTGTTGCAATATAGAAGCGTGACTGCCCGCGCTTTAACTGCCGATATTTATGAAATGAAACGGGAGTTTGAGTTGTTCAGTGAGACGAGGGGCACTAGTATCGCGCGAAAATATTTGTTGGGTAGGCTATTACAGATAGGGAACGTTATAACACCTAAAGAGACGCTTGATAGCCTGCAATGGCATGATATGAAGCCATTTTTAGCCGAGTGCTCAGCTTTATTTCGTACTCTAGTGCTCGCCAAATTACGCAAAACTCGTCTTCTGATCCGCTATCGACGTTATAAAACGCAAAGACAGCTTGCCCTTCTTTTTAAGCGTAATCCTAGGCGGCGAATTCTCTTTGTTTGCTATGGAAATATTATGCGCAGTCCTTTTGCCGCTGCGTATTTCCAAGATTCAGCCGCACAACAACACATTTCACTCAGTTGGGATTCATTTGGTTTCCACTTAATCGAGCAGCGCTCATGTCCTCAGTCAGCTTTTCAAGCAGCACAAAGACTGGGTGAAGATTTAACTTGTCACCAATCGAAATGGTTAAGTCAATTGGATATTCGAGAAACCGATATTGTTATTTACTTTGACCGACAAAATTACAGCAAATTGCACGCCTATTATCAGGTAAATCACGCTTTTTGTGCGGCAGACTTGTTAGATAATCAATTCCCTAAATTAGCCGATATTGACGATCCTTATGGACGAGGCATAGAGGGGGTCGAGGAGTGTTATCGCAAGATTTCTAATTCAGTCACTCGGTTGTTAACCATATATAAAGAGGCGGTTCAATGAGCGCGACACAACTCGCAATAGTCATTCATGCGGAAGAAGAGTTCGATTGGGACGGCGGTTTTTTTCGCTCAAAAGTGAAAGTCTCGCATGCTGATAACCTAATCCATGTGATGGATCGAATTATTGAATTAGGCGGTAAAATCACGCTCGCTATGGATTACCCATTTATCACTAGTGATGATGGCAAAAAGGTGGTGGATTACTACCGACATCAGCATGGTGTTAATGTCGAATTCGCAACTCATTTACATCCTTGGGTTAACCCCCCATTTGAAAACGAACATGACAGTGTTGATAACCATTTGTCGTATCCTGGCAATCTGTCTTATGAGTATGAATTTGAAAAAATAAAAGTACTGACTGAAACCATTGAGCGTATCTCGGGCTTTCGCCCAAAAACGTATCTTGCAGGGCGTTACGGCATTGGTGCTAATACGCAAAATATTCTTAAGTCTTTAGGTTATGAAGTCGATTTAAGTATCAGCGCCTATTGCGACTTTCGTCATCAACAAGGACCAGACTTTAGTCATTATTCGAACCAAAAATTCGTGGATAGCGAGATTACCTATCTTCCACATACTAGTTCGATTTTATCGGTCATTCCGCCTATTCGTAACTATTTAAACCGCCACCCGGAAAAGTTCACTTGGATTCAAAATAATAAATGGCGTCATTTAGTTGGAAAAATCATGCGAGTTAAGCGTTATCGCCTCTCTCCTGAAGGGTTTACTGCGCATCAGATGAAACAAGTGACTCAAGCTCAACTGCGAGTCGGTCAGCGCGATTTTATAATGTCATTCCATTCGCCAAGTACGAAAAGTGGGTTAACGCCATACACTCATACGGATCAAGATGTCGCCTATTTTCTCTCTACAATAGAAAATTATCTACGCTGTTTTACCCAGGAATACCAAGGTAAAACCGTTTTACCTTCAATGCTTTCTGCGTCATCTAGCCTATGAGGTTTCATTAGAATGAAAGTCTACGTTCACCCTTGCCAAACAAAAAATATCGGCGATGAATTTAATCGTTGGTTTTGGCATGAGATATTTGAAGAAAACATAGAACAATATTCCGATGATGTGCTGCTGGTAGGTATTGGAACAGTACTTAATGAGAAGTTACCTCACGCTAACGTTACGCATATTTTGGGGAGTGGCGTTGGTTATAGTGATAGTGATGTTATTGATTCTAAACATTGGACTATCCATTTTGTGCGCGGCAAGTTGAGCGCAAAAGCGTTAGGGATAGATCCTTTGTTAGCGATTTCAGATCCGGGCATTCTGATCAGTCGTTTAAGAGTGATTGAGTGTTCGCAGCGATATGATATTTCTTTTATGCCTCATATCGGCATCGACTCACCGCGATATAAAGCTTTTATTGAAGATGTGATGGGATGGCATTACATTTCGCCCTCCGATGAGGAAGAGGTTATTTTAAATGATATTGTTGCTAGTGGTAAGTTAGTGACATCAGCAATGCATGGCGCCATTATTGCTGATTCTTATCGCGTTCCTTGGTTCCCGGTTAACACTTCGGCAGAAATCTTACCTTTTAAATGGCACGATTGGTTTAGCTCTCTCAATATCAATGCTTCTTTAACTCACCTACCTGCTTATTGGGGCGAAATCCATTCGGGGTTTAAATCTCGATTAGTCAATACGGTTAAAGAAACACAGCTCAAATATCAATTGAGGAAAATACAAAACTCTCGACATTTTATCCTAAGTAACGCGCGTGAACTCGTGAGTAAACAAGAACAGATTCTTGCTAAATTACATGAGGTTAAACCGCTTATTTTTGAAAAGTCTTTGGTAGATAAAAGTCCCGTTACATCTCAACCCTCTGACAGCACAGTGAAGTTATCACAATGAATAGTACCTATGATTCATCTTCGGCAACCAATCCAGATAAAACAGTGAGGGTGGAGGGGATTTCTATCATTATTGCAACCTGTAATCGTCCTGAACTTGCTTATCGAGCGGTTAAAAGTGTGGTTGCGCAATCTTTGGTAGAAAAGCAAATCGTGGTCGTCAATAATGGTTCAAGTGTTGAAAATCAGGCTCACTATCAGACATTATTCGCCGAGTTAGCAGAGCAAATTGAGTATGTGGATTTGTGTACCTCACAGGCAATTGGAGTCGGTCCCTCGATTGCACGTAATGTTGGCCTATCTTATGTGACAGGGAAATACGTGACGTTTTGTGATGATGATGATGAGTGGATTGATCCCGAATATTTAGCCAATATTGCTCAATCGTTACGAAAGTATCAACCTGATATTCTCTTTTCCGACCAGAAAGCCATACAGGCTAACGGCACTGTTAAGGCGAAACATTGGTTTGATAATGATGCGTTACTTCACTCTTCGGTACCGCTCGATGATGGCGATATTTATCAGGTTGAAGCGAGTTACTTTTACCAACATGGAGGTTTCCCTCATCTTAATATCACCGTATATAACTATGAATTGATTAGTCAATGGGGGGGATTTTGTAAAGCTTTAGATTACGAGGAAGACTTTGAACTTTTCCATCGATTATTAAGCCACTCAAACCTGTTGCTCTATTATGACCAAGTCGTCAGTCTTCACCATATTCCCGATCAGCAATACCAAGATAATGTCACAACTGCAATGAATCAGCAGCATAAACAGCTATCACGACTATATATATTTACCAAACTGACGTTGGAAAGCCTCAGTCCTCAACTGAGTCGCTTTGCACGAATACACGCAAGTTATGCGGCGGCAAGGTTAGCTGAATTCGCCTTAGAAAAGAGGGATTTTGCGTTAGCCAAACAGATGTCGAAGCAAGCGATTAGTTGGCGGTTATCACCAAAGATGGCATTGCTGTTTGGGTATACGGTATTGCGCTCATGCATAGCCGCAGTTGGCAAAACACAAAGGTAGGATTATGAATCATATTTTACTCACCACTGATGAAAATTTTGCTCAGCACTGCGGTGTTTGTATTGTCTCCATCATAAAAAATAATCCGCATACTCATTTTTGTATCACCGTGGCAGGAATGGGGTTAAGTGAAGGGAGCAAAAATAAGTTACAGCAATGTGTGGCCCTTTCTGATCACAGTGAACTGAATATTGTTGAGTTCCCGGGAGAAAAATTAGAACCCTTCCCCCAAATTGGTGGCTATCGAAAGAATATCTACTTACGCCTTTGGGTGGATGAGTTTGTCGATGAAAGCGTTGATTTCGTTCTTTATTTGGATGCAGATACGCTGGTGGTCGATTCAATTGAGGACTTATTCCAATTTAATCAGCACGATTTTATTATTGGCGCGGTCGACATACCATTTGCTGACAGTCACAAACGGTGTCATTTGCCGCTAGAATTCGGCTATTTCAATTCCGGGGTGCTGTTGTTTAATGTGCAGCGTTGGCGTACGGAGCATTGCCGTGAGCAACTGCTGAGGTTTTTAATAGAAAATAAAGACATTGCTCTCAATCCAGATCAAGATGCGCTAAATGGGGTGTTTTATCGCCAGAGACTAAACCTTGATTATACCTACAATGTCATCACGCCATTTTTCCGTCGGTACGATTATCAGAAATTAGGTAGCGATGAACTGACACGGGTGCGCAACGAAGCCAAAATCATTCATTTTAATGGTCGAGCTCGTCCGTGGCTCTATTCCTGTAACCACCCTTACCAACATAAATACTTTGATTACTTAAGTTTAACACCATGGCATACGTTTAAGCCGCAAGATAAGTCTCTGTATACATTAATGAAAAAACGGTTACGTGTTCTGTTAGGTAAAGAGAGTTTTATACACATATCTGATGTGAAGGGAATGTAGAATCACTTATGAATGGAAAAACCAACAAGATTCTAAAAGCCTCATTTATATTGTTATGCGTATCTTGGTATTCGCGGTTACTCTCTGCGGTGAGTATCATTGTTCTTGCCCGAAATTTAACGCGCGATGATTTTGGTATTCTCGCTGGATGTTTTATCGTACAAGGTTTTTTTAATGTATTGTCCAATGTCGGAAGTGGCCAATACCTCATTCGTAAAAGCAGTATCAGTGAACATGATATTAATGCTGCCTGGACGATCAATTTCTTATCGCGGGTGATGGTCGCACTCCTTATCTATTTACTCTCTGAGCCAGCCGCACAATATATGCAGATACCAGAAATGGGGTTAGTCCTTAAGGTTATGTCTCTTTCTGCTGTGTTTATCGGCCTGCAAAACCCAGCGATTAACCTCAAAATTAAACAGCTTGATTACAGTAAGCTCTCAGTGCTTGAAATTGTAACCAAATCAATTTCAAGTACGGCATCAGTGGTTATAGCGATGATGTTTCACACATACTGGGCCGTTGTGATTGCTGGGTTGCTCTATAACGGTCTGTATGCGTTAGGGAGCCAATTTATCGTGCGGCAAAAGCTTAAATTTGTGATTGATAATATTAATGTTCAGTGGCAGTTTTCTAAGTGGATTCTACTGAAAGGGGTGATTAATTATATTAAAGTTGCTTTTGATAAAGTGATTGTCGGCAAGTTTTATTCGGTCAGTGAATTGGGGTTGTACAACTTTGCTAATGAAGCGTCAGTGACCGCGTTACAATTTGTCATTACGCCAATCAACAAAGTGCTTTATCCGAGCTTATCAGACTACGTCGATGACAGTCAGCGCTTACTGGATAAAGTATATAAATCCATTGTTGTATTGAGCTGTATTTATATTCCGGTGGTGTTCGGTGGCGTATATCTCGCAAATATCATCGTGCCTAGTGTGTTTGGTGAACAATGGCGTGATGCGACTCCTCTTTTTCAAGCATTTTTAGTGATGACGTTTTCTCGCATGATCGTGGGAGTGTTAACGGATGTCTTCACGCTAACAGGAGAGGTTAAAAAGCAGTTTTTTTATGAGGCGCTTACCTCGGTACTGTTTTTACTTATTATCCTCGCTGTGTCATCGGCGAATCTTTATGATTTTGCCGTATACCGAACTCTTGTCGCTTATCTGATGTTGGCAGCCCTGTTCGTTGCTTTGAATCGGATTATTTCAATTTCCATGCTCAAAACTGCAAGGTTAGTGGTTCCGTTTATTGTCGGATCATTGGTTATGCTCGTGGTTGTTTATGGTATGCAGTTGGTGTTTATCACTGCCGTACCACTACTTAACTTATTGGTTTATATCCTAGTTGGTGCATTAGCCTACGGTGGAACAACGATGTTATTCGTTTTCTATTTAAAGCGTATCAGCCAAGAATATGACTTCTTGTACAAGACATTTATCCGGCCATCCGTGAATATCTTAAAACGTCGGTTGCTGCCGCAATCTAGCCACTAAAATAACAAATATAAGGACATGTATAGTGAAAATTTTCCGTGTGACGCCAGGTAATTTTGGTGATGATCTTAATGAGATATTGATTGAGAAACGGTTAGGCGCGCACTTTAATGGCAATGTATTTTTAAGCCAAAAATGTGATTATCAAGTGAATCAGGAAGATCAAGTTATTGTGGCGATTGGGACCATCCTTAATAACTTAACCCCAAAATCTGGGCATAAAATTGTCTTGGGGGCCGGAACTGGATACGGAGACCCCGTTGTGATTGATCAAGATTGGGATGTGCGTTTTGTCCGTGGCCCATTAACGGCGAAAAAGTTGGGTCTACCCGCCAGTAAATCAATTACCGATCCAGCAATTTTATTGGCCGATACTGTATATCCAAGACCTGAACGCGCTGATAATATTGGCTATATTCCCCACCATGCGGTTGCGAATTCTTTGTGGCAAGAAGTGATTGAAAATATGGGACTAAAATACATTGATCCGCGCAGAGATTTCGATTCAGTGATGGGCGACATGGTGGCATGTAAGTGGGTTATCGCTGAAGCAATGCATGGAGCAATTGTCGCAGATGCGCTGCGTATTCCGTGGGTACCAGTCGCCAGTGCGGAAAAAATTAATACCTTTAAATGGCATGATTGGTGTAGCACGATAGGAATAGAGTATTCGCCAGTATCATTAACGAGCTTGTGGCCGACAACGAGCCCTAGCGTTGCGAAAAAAGTCAGCAATGGCATTAAGAAAACGCTTGTGACTCGCCAACTCAATAAGCTACTCAAACATGCTCAACCGCAATTAAGTTCGGAATCGATCTTTAAAGACAACTTATTGCGAGTGAGTGATTGTTATGACGAATTTTTTGCTGAGCTTGATGGTTAGGAGATGTGCTGTTGCTGGGCAAAATCTCGTTGAGCGATTTGATAATCTTCAGGGGTACCAATGTCGATGAAGTAATTATTGGTATAAACACCATAAAAGGGGGCATGACCAATTTCAGCTTCCAAAAAATCTGTTTCGAATGAGAACGTATTTTGCCGAGGAAATTGGTCGCTCAAGTTCGGGCGCATTAAATATACACCACTATTGATATTGCCGGGATGACCGCCTTTTTTTTCTTCAAATGCGATGAGTTTGTTGTGCTCATCCACAGTTACACGGCCATAGCGCCCTGTATTATCTAGGGAACGCAAAACCATAATTAACTCAGCATTCTGATTATTCAGTTGTTCAATCATCTCAGTCAGAGAAAATGAGATAAAGCTGTCACCATTTAACGCTAAAATAAGATCTGATTGTTGAGCGTAAGGTTGACTGAGCGCCTGCTTTAGCGCTCCGCCTGTGCCAAGAGGATGTTCTTCAATAGAATAACTGATCGTTAGGTTCTTATGCTGGTGGCCAAAATATTCCATTATGGTATTACGATGGTGCCCCACTGCTAATATCGCGTGAGCAATATTTTGCGAGATACAGTAATCCAATAAATATTCTAAAAAGGGTTTCCCAGCCACATCAACCATGGGTTTACAGGTCTGATCTTGTGTAATTGAACGCAAACGCGTCCCCATTCCACCACATAGAATAATGGCGGTAACGGTGGGTTTTTGCTTCATTAAAGATTCCTTCATCAGAACATACTACCAATATAGCTCGCTACACGGTCCAAGATTGAGTGCCTTGCTGCGTAAAGTGGAACGGTTGAATTCGACCGTTTAATTCTTTTAAAGTGCTTTCGACATCTAGACGATTTACAGGGTTAACAAACAGCATCACGAAACCACCACCACCGGCACCGGTGATCTTCATTGATTTTGCCCCGGCAGATAACACACGATCTTCTAGCTCATCAATACTCGATGTCGAAATTGAGCTGGACATGCCTTTTTTAGCTATCCATGCTTGTTTGAATAGCTCAGACATTCCATCAATATCGGATTTAAGTAAACACTCCTTCATCGCATAAGACAGTCGTTTTACTTCATGCATCGAGTCAAGAGATGCGCTGTGTGGTGCGTTGGTTCCTTTTATCTGTTCATCAATAATTTTGGCTGAAGAACGAGATACACCAGTGAAATAGAGGATCATTTGACTCTCTAGTTCATTAATTATCGCATGGCGAATACGCAGTGGATTAACAATAACGCGGTCATTTTCATAGAATTCCATGTAGTTAAAGCCACCAAAGGTAGTTGCATACTGATCTTGCTTCCCTCCAGAAAACTGACAATCGATACGTTCTATTTCGTAAGCAAGTTTAGCAACATCGTAATCGCTTAATGGTAATTTGAGTAATTCTTTATAGGCACTTAAGATGGTAACCACCATCGTGGAGGACGATCCTAAGCCACACCCAGGAGGAGCATCGGAAAAAGTATACACTTTTACTGGAATAGGTTGGTTTTGGTTGTAATCGCGAACAATACGGTTATAAACCGCTTTATGCAGTAGGAGTTCTCCCTCAAGGGCGATGTGAGCACAAATTGGGGTGTGATACTGTTGGTTTATATCTTGAGCGATAATGGTTATACCTGCATCTTCGCTAACCAACTCGATAGTACAATTTGCATACATGTTAATGGTGACGTTAAGTACGGAACCACCATAAGTATCACAATATGGCGAAATATCGGTTCCTCCGCCAGCTAAACCAAGACGAAGTGGAGAACGAGCCCTAACAATCATAATGATTAACCTTTTTCACTGTCCATGAGAATATGACCATATTTCATTTTTACTATAGATATAATTGATATACAGTATTGTTATCTTAGCCTTATTATCTAAAGGCATTTACTGTTGGATTTGTAATTAAACTATGGCTAAATCAAAAATACGTGTCTGCCATCTAGTATATAGTTTCGATGTCGGTGGTTTAGAAAGGATTATTGTAAATTGTATAAATAATCTCAAAAGTGATAATTTTTCTCATATTATTATCTCACTTACTACAATTGGTGATTTTTATTCGGAAATACATTCTCCAGTGGAAAGTTTTGCACTAAATAAAGAGGCGGGTAATGATATTTCTTTATATTTTCGTCTTTACAAATTACTCAAAAAATTACATCCAGATGTGATGCATACCTACAATTTAGGTACCATTGAATATCAGTGGGTCGCTTGGCTGGCTGGAGTGCCCTTGAGAGTTCATGCTGAGCATGGTCGAGATAGTTATGATCCCGATGGCACTGTTAAAAAATATCGTTGGTTAAGGCGTATTACCAGTTCTGTTATTCATCATATGGTAACGGTATCTGCAGATTTAAAACAGTGGTTAATCAATGATGTACATATCCCTAGCCGTAAAGTAAGCCTGATTATTAATGGGGTTGATACTGAGTTTTATCACAATGCGTTGACCAACGGTCACACATTGGATTTTTGCCAAAGAAAATGTGTATTTGGCCATGTTGCGCGATTACACCACATTAAAAACCAACAATTTCTCATACAAGCCTTTGTGGATGCATGTAAGCAACACAATGATTTTTATAATGAATGTGTTTTAGTCATCGTTGGGGATGGGCCGGATCGAAGTCGACTAGAGAACTTTGTTTTACAGCAGCCGCTGCTTAACGAACGAGTTTTCTTTGTCGGTTCTCAGACACAAGTAATTAATTACTATCAGAATTTTGATGTTTTTTTGATGTCCTCTTTAGCAGAGGGAGTGCCGATGACTTTAATTGAATCAATGTCTATGTCCATTCCTCATTTAGTGACAAGGGTGGGGGGAATCAAAGAAGTCATCATTGATAATGAAACTGGATTATCAGTCGAAAGTGATGATTTACAAGGCTTCGTTGAACATATGTATCGTTTGTTTTGGGAGCCAACATTGCGTAGTGATATGGGCTCTAAAGCGAGAAAACGTATTGAAGCACATTTTAGTCAACATCGTATGATTGAAGCCTACGAAAAAATATATCAAGAGAGAGACAGACAGTGATTGAAGGGATACTATTTTTAGGTTGTCTTGCCGTATTAATTTATATTGTTAAGCAGTCTGTTGATGTAGATAATAAGCACCAGGGTGATTAAATGCGTGATCTGGTCTTTTTTTTAGCGTTTCTTGTTCTGTTATTTTTTTCATTTCGTAGACCATTCGTTGCGGTTAGTTTATGGCTGTGGAGTGGATTATTTGTGCCAGTATATTGGCTTTACGGTTTTGCATCATCAATAAGTTATAACAGTATATTTGCAGCAAGTACGATACTTGGATATTTCATTTATCGACACAAGCCGTCATTTAAAGCTAATGCGCCATTTATTGTTGTTATTTTATTTTTCTTACATACTTGCTTAACCAGCTTTTTCGCTTTAGCGCCAAAAGTTGTTGTTTCTATGGAGTTAACCGATTTCTTTAAAGCAATACTGCTATTCGTTTTTATATGCCTTATTTTAAGGAAACAACATCATTTTAGCTTATTCCTTTGGGTTATCGTGCTTTCCATTGGCTTTATGGGGTTTGTTGAGGGATTGAAGTTTATTGCCTCTGCAGGTGGGCACCGGATCAAAGGTCCATCGGGAAACATACTTTCAGACAATAACCACATGGCAGTTGCGATGTGTATGACGATTCCATTTATCATTTACTTGATCAGTGAAACGCAAGAAAAGTTACTCAAGTTTGGGTTACGATTTATGCTGATCATGAATATCTTAGCGGTTCTTGGTACCTTTTCCCGTGGGGGATTAATTGGTTTAACCATTATTTTGGGGTATTTCTGGCTCAAAAGTCGGCATAAAATGCGCAGTCTTTTTGTGTTGCTCTTTGCCGCTATTATTGCCTATAACTTGTTACCGCAAAGCTGGTACAACCGAATGGCAACCATTGATGATGCCATGGATAACTCATCATTCACCACTCGAGTTAATTCCTGGAAAATCCATACCTTGATGGCGTTGGATCGGCCGTTAGTTGGCGGCGGTTTTAAGGGGCCACAGGTGAGTTATGTGTGGCGAGCATTAGCGGTAGATATTGATAAATTCGACTTTATTAAAACCCCTCCTCCGGGTGATAAAGGCTGGGCAGCGCATAGTATTTACTTTCAGGTGTTGGGTGACCAAGGGTTCTTAGGGCTGTTTTGGTTTTTGTTATTTATTTTCTTAACCTTTGTGCGGCTATGGGTGATAGAACGATATTATCTGCGGCATGATGGTAAGGACTCATGGCAATGCCGCTTGGCTGGTATGACAAAGATTTCCATCTTAGCGTATTGTGTTTCTGGTGCTGCACTTTCACTGGCGTATTTGGAAATGTTTTATGCGGTGTTGGCTATGGTAGTATGTCTTGACCAAGTGAGGAAAGCCAGTGTGGTCAAAGATAGAAAAACAGTATCAAACAAAAGCAAAATGCCTGCACATAAAATGAATGCCCATGGTTACGAATAGGTGTATCTGATGAATCCTAGTTTCCAACTGTGTGTTTTTGCCTACAATTTGGAAAACACAATTCAGCAATCGCTAAAAAGCCTGATTGATAGTTGTGGGCAATATCGCCCAGATATATATGTGATGGTTAATGGCTGTAGGGACCACACCTATCAACAAGTGAATAAATTGGCACAAATCTACTCCAGCATTATTCCAGTAGAGATACAACTGGGGGATAAATCTAATGCTTGGAATACTTTTGTTCACCAATACTATGATGGTTATTCCATCACGGTGTTTGCTGATGGTGATTTAACGTTTGAACAAAACGCAGTTGCCAATATTGTTGATTACTTCCAGTTAAATCAACATTATCATGCGGTTTCCAGCTTTCCTTGTTTGAAAGGTCGAAGTGCAAAAGCGTGGCGAGCAGCCTTACTCAAAGAACACCAATTTACAGGTAATCTTTATCTATTAGCCCCTGAATTCTTGAAAAATATTATTGCACAAAAAGTCTATTTGCCCACTGGTTTGATAGGCGATGATAGTATGCTTGGTTTTCTATCTGCGACGAATCTTTGTAGCGGAATAGATACCCCTATCGACAACATTGGTGTATGCACTAATGCTGTCTTTAACTATGAACCATTAAACCCAACCAGCCTCAAGGATATAAAACTTTATCTACGGCGTCGGGTGCGTTATTCAAAACGTCATATGCAGCAGAGTAATATTGTGCCGCAACTCAAGCGCTATGGTTTAAAAGCAATGCCGGAATATGCCGCACAAATCGACCGGCTTCATATTCGCTGGTTAAGCTCAAATGTTATCTTTGATCTTCTTGCTGCGTGGTCGATCAGACAAGAACGTTCTAGAAGTTAGTGTACGACTTGTTTAAGCGTTAAGTTATTTGGGGATAGTCATCAAGCATGAAACAATTGATATGGGAATGCTTGTTTAAGCGCTTGAGCATCAAACTGAATTGGCTTAATCGAGCATGAGTCAATCACGTTTTCTATTGATAATGACTCACTTTGCTTCATATCTATTGATGTGAATGAATCAATACCAACACCTTTATAATAATCTTCAAATTTAAATGAGCGCATCTCTTTGAATACTAGGCGGCAGTTGGGTACTTGGTAGGCGTCAGAGGCAATGATGCCATGCAGTGAAGATGAAGCGATACATTCACAATTGAGTAATTGCTGTAGAAAATGTACGGAATCTGACTGTCTGATATCGATAATACAGACACGACTATCTTGGCGCATTTTCTGGATCCACGGGTGATCTTGATGTTCATAGTGCGGAATGATACCCAATTGATATGGCTTTTCTACAGGCGCTACGAGGGGATATATTTCTGGTAGAAGTAACGCAGGATCACCAAAAATTTCTGGGCATTTCAAGTCTTGTTTGAGTAAAAGATCTCTTGTTAACGGGCCGCGTACTGAACAAATTTTTCGTGGTGCTTCTGTGATTCTTTGTTGCTCTGAGATAAATCCAGATCCCCATACGACACTGTTGTGATTCGATGCCGCTAAAACGCTACCGATTCCAAGAAGGTGCCGACGATGACCCAGTGGGCAATTCACGACTTTCTTTTGTGAAACATATTGAATGATATCTACGTTAAGTAAATCGCCCCAATTCACGACATCACTAAAATAACGGACATTGATCGTTGGTTGACGATGGTATTTGAGTAGTTGTATTTCACTTTGCGCTGTCTGAACTAAACGGGTAGCGATTTTACTGAACATAGGACGAGCGCGCTCCTTGGGCTGAGAGTAAATGAGTGATGGTCGTTGCGTTCGAATCCCAAGTGAGTTCCCGTTGAACAACGGTTTTTCGTGCTGCCTTACCCAAGCGCTCTGTTAGTTCAGGATCTTGAATTAGGCGTTCTACACACTGTAACAACGTTATATTCTGCGTCTTTTCGTCAAACAACAAACCGTTCTGCCCATCTTCTAAAAGTTCACCGATATTGGGGGTGTTAGGGGCAATGATGGCTTTACCACTCGCCATATATTCTAATAGTTTTAGAGGGGAGGCCCATGGCGTCACGGCAGGTTGTAGCGCAATATCTATTTGCGCGAGCCAATATGGCATTTGGTCACGTTCGACCAATCCAGTACTGTGAAAGTTTTCTGCCATGCCAAGTTTTAACGCTTGAGATTTTAGATCGTTAATAACAGGGCCATCGCCAATGATCAGCAGCATTAAATTTGGGTTGTGTTGTTCTGCAATTAAATCGAGTACTTTATCCAAATGATGCCATTCACGACAAAATCCGACAAAGCCAACCACCGTTTTATCCAAAAAACGCTGTTCTCTAGGTTGTTGGGCACCGGTACCAAATCGAGATGGATCAATTCCATTGGGGATCACTGTAATGCGTTCATCGGGAACACCTGCTTGCTTAATATAATTGGCTAACACCTGTGTGACCGGCAAAACGTGGTCGGCATGTCGCCATGTGTAGTGTTCACTCCACTTAGCTAACCAACCGAGTGCTAAGCCTCCATATTTTTTGCGTTCTTTATAAAGAGGCGAGTTCACCTCTAAAACGAAGGGTAAACGGAAAAGAGATTTTGCCCATATTCCGGCGGGCAAGAATAAATTATAGCGTTCATACATCGCATCAGGACGATGTTTTTTTATCGCTATACAAAGCTTAAAAAAGGCCAAAAATGCATAGCCAAATTCCAATAATTCCGCAATGAATTGAGGTAAGGCTGAGCGAAGAGTAGACATCCACCCGCCGTCACTGCCGAAATCCGAATGTTGTGCGACATCTGGTGCGACAAGAATTACGTCGTGTCCTTGCCGTTTTAACGCATTAATGATCTCTTCGACGTGAACATATTGACCGTCTTTTGATGCAATGCGATGGTGATAGAGAATTTTCATTGGATAATCTCGGCAATAGTTTCTGAATCATACTGATGGTTAAGAATGGCATTAAAAATGCTGTATTGAGCTTCTGACGTCGATTGCCACGTAAACTGCTCCGCATATTGTCGAGTATCGAATCGTTTCGGTAGATGAGTCAGTAGGTGACTTATACCTCGTTGAATGTCGCTCACATTACGTTCGACCAAGACGCCAGCTTGATGATTTTTGACCACTTCTGGAGTGCCCCAAATATTGGTCGCCACTACCGGCGTGCCACACGCCATCGATTCGAGTAGCACATTGGCCCAGCCTTCTCGGCTTGACGCTAATACAGAAATATCGGCAGCCGCGTAATATTGGGCCAATTCTTGTTGGCTTAAACTGCCGAGAAATAGAACGCGTGATGCCAAATCAAGTTCTTGCACTAACTTATGCAGTTTCTTCTCATCAGGGCCGCTTCCAGCAATGAGTAAGGTAATATCAGGTAACGCTTGAATGGCCTCAATAACCAGATGGTGCCCTTTGCGCTCAATGAGATGACCTGTCGACATGACAATCGATCCTTGTTGGGGCAGTGATAATCGGGCGCGTAATTGTGGTTGTGATGGTTTGTCTTGGTAAGCAAATAGGTTGAGATCAACACCATTGCGCAGTGTGCTGACATTCTCTGGGTCAGCGCCTAGTTCGATCATACTTTGGCGGAGTGCTTCACACACTGCCATTGTATGGTCAGCGCGCTGTAATACCTGCTGAATTTGCTGCTTTGGTTTAGCAAATTGCGGGATCAAATTGATGTCGGTTCCCCTTGCTGTGACGGTAAATGGTTTGTTGAGTTTTTGGGCGACCTGTTCAATAGCAACGCCGTCGGGATAAAAATAGTGACCGTCTATTAGATCAAAATCGTAACCACTATCGATGAGTTGTTTCGCTTGGCGAGCAATAGAGTACGCTAACGTATGTGGTGTCAGTGTCATTCCTATTTTAGGTATGACGAGATAACGTGGGTGATAGACGTCTAAGCCAAAGCGTTTTTCATGATAGGGCGCTTTAGCAAATTCAGCGTAAGTGCCGAAATAGGAATTTTTAAACGGAAAGTAAGGAACTGGCGCAATCACTTTGGCTTCCACATCGGGGAAGTATTGTTGTAATTGCCGCAATCGAGTTTCGATAAAAATGCCATTTTTAGGATTGTTGGCAAAGGGAAATAATGTCGTGATTGTAACGATTTTCATAGTTATGCCTGGCGATTAAGGAATTGACCGAACATGAGTAAACACCAAAGTGCATCACTATGATCACTACGCCCACTCGTATGCTGATGAACAAGTTGCTTCAAGGCCTCAGGGCGAAAATATCCACAGTCAAACATACGTTCAGATAATACGGTATGTGCCAATTTCTCTTTTAATGGACCTCGAAACCACTGCGCAATCGGAATACTAAAGCCCATTTTAGGGCGATATAAAATGTTGCTGTCTACATAAGGTTCAAGTGCTTTCTTAAATGCATATTTGCCCTGATTACCATGAATATTAGATTGATTATCAATAGAATAGGCCCATTCAATCAGCTTGTGATCCAGTAGAGGGGCTCGAGTTTCGAGAGAATGAACCATGCTAGCTCGGTCTATTTTGGTAAGAATGTCGCCAGCCAGCCAAGTTTTAATATCCAGATATTGAATACGTTTGAGTGGGTCTTCCGTTGGTGCGTTCTTAGCGTGATGTTTGATAACTTCTAGTCCGGAATAACCATTAAGCCGTTTTTGATATTGCGGTGTAAATAACGCCTGACGCTGGTCAGCACGTAAACGGGACATGGTATTTCCATACGCTTCAATCGGGTCCATCGCTAAAGACTGGAAAGTCGTTTTTGCTCGCAGGAATTGTGGGGCCCAATCGGCTTTAGGGTAAACTTTCCCTAATATGCCAAAAATGGGTTTGCGTACTGAATAAGGTAATGTTCCCCGTAATTGCTGTTCGGCCATTTGCAAACGGTAACGTCGATAACCAGCAAAAACCTCATCACCGCCATCACCCGTTAAAGCAACTTTGACCGATTGACGCGCTAATTCACAGACGCGATAGGTAGGAAGCGCTGAGCTATCAGCGAAAGGTTCATCGTATACATCTGTAAGTTTATCAATCAAATCATACTCATCGGCCGAAATGACCTTAAGTGTATGATTGGTATGATAACGTTGGGCAATTTGATCTGCATAGTCGCTCTCATCAAAATCACTTTCATTAAAGCCAATTGCACACGTGTTAATCGGATCGTCCTGATAATGTGCCATCATGGCAACAACGGCGCTTGAATCGACGCCTCCAGATAGAAACGCACCGAGAGGTACGTCCGCTAACATACGAATATTAACCGCCGCTTTTAAGTGATCGATCATCGCTTGCTGTGTTTCATCCCAAGATTGGATGTGCTGCGGTGCAGGTAAATCCCAGTATGCTTGAGGTGTTACTTTGGCATTAGGCGATAATAGAAGGTAGTGGGCCGGTTCGAGTTTAAAGATGTGTTGGTAAGCTGTGTAAGGGTCTGGTACATACCCGAACATCAAGAACTCTTCTGCCATTTCGTCACGAAGGGTTTTATCGACGTCAGGATGGCCGAGTAACACTTTTAGCTCTGAGCCAAAGACAATTTGCCCCCGCTGAGTTTTAGAATAATACAGCGGCTTTTTCCCTAAGCGATCACGAGCAATAAACAACTGTTGAGTGTTTTGATCCCACAAGGCAAAACAAAACATGCCTTGAAAACGCTGTAAGCATTCAACCCCCCACTGTTCCCAAGCGTGCACGATGACTTCCGTGTCTGATAAGGTAGAAAAGGTGTGGCCACAGTTGGCTAACTCAGTCACTAAGGGTTGGAAGTTATAGATTTCACCATTGAAAACCACGCATACCGATTTAGTTTCATTGAAGACCGGTTGGTGACCGCCGGATAAGTCGATAATAGAGAGGCGCCGATGCGCTAAGCCGATATTCTGATCAAAAAAATAGCCTTCATCATCGGGTCCCCGATGGCTCTGTAAGCGGTTAATGGTTTGCAGCAGCTCAGTATCAATCGGGTGAGCAGTGTGAAGGTTAAAGATCCCTGAAATCCCGCACATGTCTAATACTCCATTTTGACTGGTGTTGGCTTATGTGTTTTTGCTAAAGACAGTGGCTTTTCTACCCCAATAAATAGGAGGGTAGAGCTTATCCAAGTCAGAAAAAACACAGGCACAACGAATAGATAAATTTCCACATCCCATTGATGATGAGCAGGAATAACCATCGCTAAAATAAAAAAGAAAAATTTTAGTGTTAAACCATGAATTAAATAATAGGAATAGCTCATGTTTCCATAACACCGTAACAGCGGTGAAGAGCACAACTTTGATAACACAGTCCGGGTATCAAAACATGACAAACACGCCAATGAAAATCCGACAAAAAGCAGTAATAAATCAAAGTACTTCGATACGTTCATTAATTTAAATAGCACTAGAAGCGCAATCGTCACTGGGAAGAACCATGAACTGGTTATCCTGTGATGATTTTTCCCTGATTGATATATTTCATAGGTCAGCATGCCTGCGATAAAGAGCAACATTTCACTATGAGAATCAAAGCCTAATAATGTAAGTAGGTAGCCACAACATGCGGCGCTTAATAGAAAGGATATACGATGGAGCCGTGACCATTGCCTTAGCTGTAACACACCAATCATGACGGGAATAAAAAGGTAGAAGAACAGCTCATAGCTTAAACTCCAACTCACGGTGACTATCGCTTCGATTGGAAACATACCGGGAAGCATGAAAATATTGGCCAACACATAGATAATCCCCTGCAGCAAATCTGCTGGGAGTTTGCTTTCATGTGGAAAGGCAAAAGAAAGACCGATATAGAGGAACAACACGACGAGAAATGTAGGATAGAGGCGCTGGATTCTTCTTTTGATGTAAGGTGTGAAAGGGCGAGCTTTACTGATCAGCATGCCATAAATTAAAAAACCACTAATAATAAAAAAGAGTTCGACCCCTTTGCTGCCTATATGGCGATAATGTGAAATTAATGCCGATGTTGTGGACTCTTCAATGATCCATGGCGTAAATTGGGCGCAATAGTGAACAACAAATACCATAAAGGCGGCGATGGCACGAATACCTTCTAGTGGCGCAATGGTTTGATGATGACCATGAGGTACCTCGTACAATGAGAACAGCCGGCGAATTGTGTGAGTCAAAGAATCATTCATGGGTTTGACTCCTTATTGCTGCGAGGCTAAATGTTGGGGGGAACTGAGTTGAGATATTGCTTGAATTAGGCTGTTACTGTCGAGGTTAGTACTAGAGAATGCGGTCAACTGAGAGACGATAGGTTGACGACTCAATCGGTAGTACAGTTCTAACAACTTAATTTTTATTGGGTTAATTTCGTAGTGGTTATTGACCCGATACCAATAAATGATAGTGAAGTAGGTCCCGCGGTGATTAACCAACTGTATCTCATTGGCTTGGTGGTCATTCAGTTGAATCGTGCGTTTATGACTTAAGGTCCAATTGTCTTCACTATAAAATTTATTGCGACTACTAATAATTTCGGCATCAGAGGAATGTTGGAAATATTGAGCGACGTAGTATTCGCTAGTACCATCTTTGGCTCTGGCACGTAGGGCTTGATTTGCCTGCGGGAAATGAATGGTCCAGTTTGAGTCTGTAATTGTTTGATAATGGTCCGGTACAGGTATAGGAGTCTTGTCAGTAGTGTCGGATAGGGGCTGCGAAATCAGGTATGACCAAGAGAATGAGACAATAGCAATCGCAACGATAATAGAGTTCACACTGGAAAGAGAGACGGCTGTATTAGATTTTTGCTCCATATGGATGGTGTTGTTGTTCGTTGTGATGATGTCGTCGCACAACCAGTACGCAATAAAAAATGAGCAGATAGTCACCAAACTAAAGAAGAACCAACCGTAAACTAAATGATCAACGCCTGATGCGTATTTCATGTCGATAAAATTACCAATCATGATAATGCCAAAGACACGCAACCCATTGGCAATGATTGGAAATACGAACGAGAACACAATAAATAGCCAAAATTTCCAATGCTTTTGGAAGAACACATGCGCAAACAGTGTACCGAGCGCCAAACTAGCAATAAGAAATCGGATCCCCGAACAGGCTTCTGCCACTTCGAATTGACCTCGGGGTACTGAAATATATAGTCCTTCCCTAAATACCGGAACACCAAAGAGGCGTAACAGCACAATAGAAATATCGGCAGTAATCTGTTGCAGGAAAGGAATCAGTTCTTCACCAAATGGTACGAGAAAAATTAAATAACATATGATGAACCGGTTATTCTTTGCTTGTTGGTGGCCAATTAACGCCCAAATGATCAGCTGTAAAGAGACGACAGCTGCTAAATGCTCAAAGAAGGCAATGCTGGCTGCTTGGCCCACAACCCAAAGTATGCAGGGGAAGATAAGTAAAACTGCGGGAAGTTTCACCGCTGATAAAGGAATAGTGGCCAAATACTCTTTCTTTTGCCAGAGTAACCATAAGCAAATAGGAATAATGAGATAACAATGCTCATAGGTGTTGGAATTGTTCCACACATTGATCATATTACCCAGTGACTGGTAATAGATGGCGAACCAGACGATGAGCGGAATACTGAGGCGTAATACCCACTTATTTAACATCATTCGAGCCTAAGTAACTTAAAAGCGGTGACAATTTGGCTGGCCAACTGTAAGTTGCTTCTAACCAAGATCGTGATGGTACCGCTGCATGAAGTCCCAAAGAGAGCTTTTCGATCACCCAATGTGTCATATCGTTTGGAGAATCAGCAATATACACATCATCTTTAGGATAGTTTTCAATCCCTTCAATCCCCAGCTCGGTGGTAAGCACGGGCTTTTCCATAGCCATGGCTTCCAAAATTTTATTTTGAATACCCCGAGCGATCTGCATTGGTGCGACAGAGGCTTTGGCATGCAATAAATAAGGGCGTACGTCTTCTACTCGTCCGGTGACGACGACGCCAGGAACATTCTGTAATTCAAGAACTTCTTTGGTTGGCGATGAGCCAACAATGTAAAATTTACTGTCGGGGATCGCTTGTTGAACCTCGGGCCAGATAGTGCGTACAAACCATGCGACAGCATCTGCATTGGCCCAATAATTCATGGCTCCCGTAAACACAATGTAGTTCTGTTCGCTGAGTGGATAGTCTTCACTAAGTGCCTGTTTTGCGCTGGGAGAGAAAAATTCACAGTCGATACCATTACTCAGAGTTTGAATCCGGCTCTCTGCGGCATTTTTATCGCCTATCATGTCGCGAAACAGGTTCGTTTCGTTATCAGAAATAAAACAACTTACGGCAAATTGATTCGCGACATATTTTTCGTATTTCTCTAGTGTGCGATGTTCTCTTTGATACACCCAACGCATAATGCCGTGCGTTTTTTCCGCGTATTGGCGCCACTTGTCAGAGTCAATATCCGCAAACTGAATCACTTTATGTAACGGAGGTGTTGATGTCCCCAATACATATTGCGCCATACAGCCGGAGTAAATAAATGCCTTATGGATATCTTGTGTATTTAAGACCTTTGTTACCCATTGCTGCATTTTAGGGTGGTAGTAGTAAGGCAAAGTGATGGGCTTACCGGTTATGAAGGCTTGCAGGCCACGTACTTTGGCAAGTTGGCTATTCAAGTTAATAAAAACCGACTCTTTACAATAACGCTGCACATCTTTGATGTATTGGTGATCAAAGGGGTCATCAATAAAGCAACCTAAGTAAATATCAAAGTGTTCACTGAGAAACTTCAAGGTGTTGCAAGTCGTGATCTTATCCCCTTTGTTAGCGGGGAACGGAATGCGATGACATAGATACAATAGTTTTTCTTTCATGACCGTTACCCCAGATACTTAGACAGATTAGGACCAATAGCCCGACTAATACTCAATGGCATTCGCTTCCATAAGTCGATAAACAGCTTATATTTGGGGTTATTCGGCGATAGGTTAGGCATAGATTCACTTTTCACTAGAGCAATTTTGTAATGCAGCTCTTCCTCCTGCATCCCCCAGTTTTTCTTATAATTGTATGAGCCGGAGTCATTTTTACTGCGCCCAAAATCAAAGTGGGTTTTACCTTTTTCTTGGGCAAGACACATTAATTGGTAATACATGTAGTCATAGCTTTTCAGTGCTCGTGCTTCAAACTTGCCGCCGCCGTAATAAGGCAACACACCATCTTTATAGTAAAAACTTAATACGCTAGATACTGGGTTATTATCTTTGTCACGGATAATCAGGGTCTTACATCGGTCGCCAAATGTCTCTTTTAGCGTGCTAAAAAGCTTTTTATTAAACACTGGTGTTCCCAAATTACGCACGCTTTCGGCGTAGACGTCGTAACAAAGATCGGGATCATCATGGTTATCCCAGCTCAGCTCATTTTTTAGTGAATGACGTACAACCGCTCTCTGTTTGCGTTTTATCGAAGTTAGTATTTGCTCGGGAGTATCCTCTATCTCACAAGAAAAGGTTGAGTGATGACAATGGACCTGCCACGGCGATTTAGATTCCCGAAGATAACGATCTCTCAGTTCTACATAATCTACGTTTAGTTGGCAGCCTAATTCATAAGCACTTGCTTCGAGCTGGTGGCGAATATCATCGTTATCAGCTAAAACTCCGCCGTATACACAAAATGGTGTTGAGATTAGCGCGTGACCAAAAAGAAAACTTTTCTGTTCGACAAGCGGCAATACACCAACAATTTCACTGTTCCGTGTTGCCATTAAATAGCGGGATTTGTGGCGGAAAACTTGGGTAATAACCCTGATCCAACCCGAGAGATGAAAGAAGCTTCCATCTTGATGATTATCCACATATTGGTCCCAACGTTCATACTCTGCTGCTGTAAGAGGTTGAATAGTAACTGTTTGATTCATCATATTAGCCGTTGAGTTGGTAAGCATGACTGACTGTGTCCCACTTAAAGTCAGTGAGAAGTTGTTCGAGTCTGCTCTCCATTCGATTCAGATTTAAATAATGGCGAAAGCGAGATTTAAGGGGGATACCAGCCATGCGGGGTTGCTTATCATCAATCTCCCATGGGTGGAAATAAAAGCAAAATGGTTGGTTGGTCTGTTCCATAAACTGACTGATTAACCATTGGCTCATTTTGTAAGGGTATAGGCGAAAAAAACCGCCTCCACCGATTGGCAGCTTAAACCCGGTACTGGTATTAGTGGGTAGTGGTATTTCTACAATACCTTCTGGGCGACGATATTTTAAACGCGGCCAATCCGGAGCACCATAGAGATCGCGCTTAACAGGATAGGTACTACTACTGAAAGTAAAACCTACGTCTGCTAAGATTTCAAATACCCACTCGTTATCGGGGTTAACCGAGAAACTTGGGGCTCTATAGCCATGTACTGCAATCCCCGTCGTATCTTCTAAAAACGATTTAGCGCGATAAACATCTTCACGAAATATTTCTGGTGATTGGGTATTCGCCCGTTGATGAGCATAGCCATGGCTGGCTAATTCATGGCCTTGCTCAACAATACGTTTCACTAGTTGGGGGCAATGTTCTGCAACCCAACCCAACATAAAAAATGTGGCTTTAGTTTGGTGCTCGTCAAACAGGGCTAACAATCGATCCGTATTCTGTTCAACTCTTACTTCGTACTTTTTACCCCAATCTGAAAATTTGACTTGGTTTTCAAACGCTGCAACTTGAAAGTAGTCTTCTACATCCACGGTCATTGCATTACTGCGTGTTTGAATCATAAGCCCTCACTCCTTGAAAGATTCTGAACATCTTAAACATTATCGATATTGTGATCGTTGAAATGATGATTTAGCGTCCTTTGCCAAATAGAATCACTTCAGTTGTTCTTAGTAAGATCAGTAAATCGAACAAGAATCCGCGATATTTGATGTAATACAAATCGTATTTTAGCTTCTCAATGGCGTCTTGCTTGCTACTACCATAAGGATATTTGAGTTGAGCCCACCCAGTTAGGCCGGGTCGGACACTATATCGTTGGTTGTAATAGGGGATATCTAATTCAAATTCCTTAGTAAATTGTGGGCGTTCAGGTCGAGGTCCAACAAATCCCATATCACCACGAATCACGTTAAATAACTGAGGAAGCTCATCAATGCGATATTTGCGTAACACGTGTCCCACTTTTGTGATGCGCGGATCTTGAGTTTGAGCCCATTTAGCGCCGTCTTTTTCAGCGTCGATACTCATGCTACGAAATTTATAAATGGAGAAAAGTTTACCATCCAGCCCAACGCGAATCTGGGAGTATAAAACTGGAGCGGTAAGACCGTCTTCCAACTTGATGGCAATGATAGCAACGAGCATGAAAGGCCACACAATGCTAAAAATTGCTAATGATATTAGTGTATTAAATGTCCAGTCTAAGGCCTTATGCAAATGACTGTAGTAGTGACTTGGTCCATAAATTATCCATGAAGGATAAACTTGTGTGACCGCCACTTGACCCGTTTCATGCTCGAAAAAATCGACAATGTTGGTAATTGTGATTCCAAGACGCTTGCAAGCGGCAAGGCTTTCATTGGGAAGAACATTACGGCGCTCATCACAGGCGACGACTATCTCGCGAATGTGATTTTTTATAGCGAATGTTTCTAGTGGTTCATCGAGGTCTAATTTTTTTTCAAATTTGATGCCATCTGGAGAGTCTCCAAGCATCTCGACAAAGCCGACAAAGTTCAGCCCGATACGATCGGTTTTGCGGCGCATGTATTGCTCAATAATTTTGGCTCTCTCACCCGCCCCCAATACCAAAACGTTTTTTTCGCCTAATTTTTGATAAGAGGTTTTGCTCAGTAAGTAACGGGTAAAAACCAAAGCAATAAAGGCGATAGCTGAAAAATATTCGGCATATAAATGGGGCTGGTTTGCGTTGATAACCCAATATACTAATTTGTCAATTAAATAGGAAAAAATAACGCAGGCAAAGATACGAATCACAATTCCAGTGAACGTTTCTCTCAACTTTACATTGTAAAGTCCAACAGAAAGAATAAAGATGGAAATGGTTATTGCGAAAACTATCGTTTGCAACCATTGATTTTTTTGATCAATGTCAGCGTACGGTGATAAATAATGACTTAATAGATAGTTACATAGAAAGTACGTGCAAAATATAGCAATCAAGTCAGTAAATATCACTATTACACTACTTGGCTTTATGCCATTGAAAAGTGTACTGTTCATTATTGTCATCCCTGCTGCCAGAGAATTTAGATTAAGTATAAAGTACGGTAACTTAATCTTATAAAGTCATTGTATATATGAACAGATATTAACAGTTTAATATACAACCCTTGGCTCTGGCATCTTCTGAATTAATTATAATTTCGTTATTTAATAGTTACTTATAAAATTTCGTTTAATTTCATGTGTTTATTCATTCTTTTTTCGTTGTGCCTCCCCAGCTTTTTTGTTGATAGATTTGAATTTTAGACACTCTTGGAAAAAAGTAAAAATATAAATGTTAGTAAATTTTTCTTGCGACTCTAACACTTTGCTCTATTTTAAACTACGGGTCAACATCATAATATATATTTGTTCTGCTTATGATTTGGTTTAATAGGTTCTATTTTATGGTTTGGTATGCAATAAATAATAGTAATAAAATGCGCACTGTCTCAAATGTGAGATAAATGCAATAAATGTTACTTGCATAGTTAAATTATGAAAAATAAATAAATAATGAACTGTAAATAACTAAGGATTAGTTATAAATTATAATCGCCTCGATTTAACTTGATTAGAATAATTTGAGCTATCTTATTGAAGTTAAAACTTGTAACAAAGGAAATTTCGTTATACATACGGTGGATGTAACCATGAAAGGAATTGGTAAATTTATATTTAGGTTCTCTCGTTTAATTGCAATTAGTTGTTCTGTATTTATTGTTGCCTGTTCAAGTTCTCTTCCTGGCTTGCCAACAGCGACTGTACATCCATCTCTCACTAAGAATATTAATGACTATTCGTATCTGATTGGCCCCGGAGATTCACTTAACGTTTTTGTATGGGGCAACGCTGAAGTTTCTGGCACTTATAAAGTGCGGCCTGATGGAATGATTACTACTTCATTGGTTGAAGATATCCATGCGTCAGGTAAAACACCAACTCAGCTGGCTCGTGAGATTGAAGCAAAATTGGCAAATTACATCCGACAACCGATCGTTTCGGTCATCGTTGATGGGTTTGTTGGTCCTTTTAGTGAGCAAGTTCGCGTTATTGGGGAAGCCTCACAACCTAAAGCCATTAGTTACACCAAGAATATGACGCTACTTGATGCCATGATTCAAGTCGGGGGATTAACTGAATATGCAAACGGTAATCATGCAAGCCTGATTCGAGTCGTTAACGGTAAGCAAAAACAGTATGGATTGAAGATAGATGATTTATTGGAAGATGGAAATATCAAAGCTAACGTCGATTTATTGCCTGGGGACATCATCATTATCCCTGAGTCATGGTTTTAATCGGTCGGGGGAAATAGATAATGCATGATATGTTTGAAGAGATCCTCCAATACTTGCGCGGTGTTTGGCTTAAAAAGCGTTATATCGTCATCATTAGCTGGTTGGTCTGTATTTGTGGTTGGATGTTTGTTGCCACAATGCCTGATCAGTATACCTCTGAAGCGCGAGTTTATGCTGATACTCGATCAATATTAAAACCGTTGTTACGAGGCTTGGCTGTCGAGGTCGATCCATCTAAAGAGTTACATTTGATGGTAAAAACTTTACTGAGTCGTTCAAACTTGGAAACGATTGCCCGTAACGTTGATGCCAATGTGCGAGCCAAAAATAGTGAAGAATATGAAGCAATTATAAAAAACCTAGAAGATAACATTGTAATTCGTTCTGGTGGTCGAGAAAACTTATACACGATTAGTTATAGCGGTACTAATGCGGTTTATACGAAAAATGTCGTGCAAGCCGCACTCAATGTATTTGTTGAAAATACGTTATCTGAACAGCGTTTGGATACGGATAATGCAAGTCAAATTATTGCGACGCAAATTTCTGAGTATGAATCTCGTTTGAAGAGCGATGAGTCCAAATTGGCGGAGTTTAAACGCCAATATCAAGGATTTTTGCCTGGTAGTGACTCTGGTTACTATTCTCAGTTGGAAAAAAACAAAGCGGCATTGGAAGATGCTCAATTAGCACTTAATGAGGCAACCACGAAGTTTAAGTCTATTTCTTCTCAAATGAGGAAAGAGGAAGCGAACGCTCATAATGAAATCTTGCGTGGTAAAACAGATTACGATGATCGGATTAATGCACTGCAACAACGACTCGATGATCTCCTGTTCAGGTATACCGATAAACATCCCGATGTGATTGAAACTCGTAATCAGTTGGCAGATTTGCAGAAATTGAAAGAGAAACAGCTGCAGTCTTATACTGTTGAAGATGCGTTGGAAAACGACCCTGTTTACCAAGACCTGAAGCGTAATTATAGCGAAACAGAAAATGATGTTGCGTCATTGAAAGTACGTGTCGATAACTATCAAAACAAAATAGCTGAATTACAGAAAGACCTTGATAAGGTTCCTGGTGTTGAGGCCCAACTGACGTCGTTAACTCGTAATTACAACATCACTAAAGAAAAATATGAACAATTACTCTCGCGTAAAGAGAGTGCTCGTATTTCACAAAGTGTGGGTAATTCTGCCGATGACATTAAATTTAGAATTATCGATCCACCGCGTGTTCCGGATAAACCTTCTGGTCCAATACGCCCTCTGTGGTTTACAGGGGTACTCTTTGTTGGCTTGGGGGCTGGTGTCTGTCTTTCATTGTTAATTAGCCAAATTTCTCCAGTGGTATCGTCAACAAATCAACTATTGCAACTCACGGGTTTTAATACATATGGGGTTGTATCTGCGACTGGCATTTCCGGTATCTCGATATGGGAAAAGCGGAAAACGAAGTTGTTCATTTTATCTAATGTTCTATTGATATTGCTTTTTGCTGTCATTGTCGCAATTAGTGTTGTTCCTTCTGCTCAAGATGTCTTGGTTTAAAAAGGGAGAATCCAGTGAGTACAATTGAAAAAGCGATGGGTGAATTAAATCATTCACCAACCCCTAAAGAGACGTCTGTTACTCAAGAGTCCCATAGTCATACACAGCAAGCTCCTGTCGAGCCTAGGATTGGGAACATTAAGCCTAAGAGGGAGCCGTTTAAAGACAGTAGTCGAATTATTCCAATTAATAATTCGCTATTAGAAAGCCTTGGTATGATTAATAACGGCAATAATGAATCAGAGCGACAAATCAAAGATGAATTTCGGCTGATTAAACATAAGTTGTTGAAAAAGGCCTTTTCCGCGGAGGAAGAGCACAAACCTAATGCGAATAATCGCAACTTAATCATGGTATCAAGTGCAAATAGTAATGAAGGGAAAACTTTTGTTTCTATAAACTTAGCATTAAGTATTGCATCAGAAAGAGATAAAACCATCTTATTGATTGATGCTGATGTGCTGAGCCCAAGTATTGGTGAAACGCTTGGATTTGGTAATGAAATGCCAGGATTAACCGATTACTTGTTAGGTAATGTAGGGGATTTGAGCGATATTATTTATCCTACAACAGTACCTGATTTTCGCGTGATGCCTGCGGGCAGTTCAAACAATATGAGTTATGAACTCTTGTCGAGTGGCAAAATGGCCGCATTAATGGAAGAAATTTCCAATCGCTATAGTGACCGAATTATTTTGCTTGATTGCCCACCGCTTCTTGGTGTTGTGGAGACGGTGACTTTGTCCAATTTAGTCGGGCAAGCGGTCGTTGTTGTTGAACAAAACAAAACGAAACTCGATGATGTTAAACAAGCTGTTTCGTTACTCAATAGTGAGATTGATACAGGGTTCGTCATTAATAAAGCAGTGCATAAAGCAGGGCATGGGTATGGATATGGCTATGGATATGGCTACGGCTCGAAGGATAGCAAAAAATAGCATTTACTCGCTCGGCTTTCTTCTCTTCATTATTAAGAACAGTGTTGCTGCTGACGTTATTGTGACTCCAAGTATTGAGACCAAACTGGAATATACCGATAACGTAAAATCAGTTGCAACGAACGAGCAGAGTAGCGCTATTACCTATTTGATAGGTGGTTTGGCCATTGATGCCAAGGGAAATGATGGCAATTTATCTTTGGACTACCAGTTGCAGCAATTACTGTATTCCTATGATAGTAGTGAAAATGAGTTGTTTAACAAACTGAAATTTGAGGCCAATAAAGGACTTTTTGCCACAACAAATCTTCGGGGTAACCTCTCGGCTGCTATTTCTAATTTGTCACGTAACATCGAAAGTAACGCTGATGATGATGTGAGCAACGGGAACACCATTGAAACTCGTACTGCCGGTGGCGGGCTCTCTTATCAAAGCAATCCTGCGGGGCTATTTGATTTTTACGGCAGTGTTGATGCCACCATTACCAATAACCAAGATGGTATCGGAGATAATCACTCGTTTACGAGCAAGGTCGATTTTGAACAGGGTAAAGATGCAAAAAAGGTTTTTTGGTCGAGTATTGATCGCTATGAATTAACACAAGGTACAAGCACAGATAATGATACTAAGTCGACTGAATCTGAAAATGAAATAGGCTGGCGAACAGAGAGTGGTCTTAGTCCACTCATTCATTCCTACTATGAAGATTATGAAGGTCAATCTAGTAGTGATAGTGAAGATTCCGCCAGTATTGGTCCTGGAGTTCGCTACTATGTTGAGCATGGCTCTTATATTGAAGTCGGCTATGATTTTACATTGAAATCAGACGATTCTAACTCTTGGCGTGCCAAAGCGCATTGGACCCCTTCTCCTAGGACGGCATTGGATCTTGATTATAAGCAACGTTTTTACGGTGATGCTTATTCTTTATCGTTTACTCACACTCAGCGTCGTTTAACTAATACCATCAGTTATACGGAGTCTGTCTCCAATTACAATCGTAGTTTATATATAGAGGGTAATAAGATAGATCAGTTGTCGTTGACGAAAACCCTGAGTTGGGAAAGCCAACTGGTATTTAAACGTTCAACAGCAAACTTAAAAATAACGTCTGATAAAAAACAATCGATGAGTAATGTTTCAAGTGATACCGATGTTGAAACCTATGGCGTAGAACTTTCACTTGATCACAACTTAACACGACACACCATACTTTCTCCTGGGTTCTTGTGGAAATACTATAAATTTTATAATGAGGATGCGATCTCTCAAGAAGACTACTATCGCAAATGGGATCTAGAGTTAAGTCATAAATTAACTCGTGAGCTCTCGTTGACCTTCGATGTGTCACATGAAGATCGTTCGTCTACGCTGAACAGCGCGGCTTACAAGGAAAATAGAGTCAGTATTAATGTAAGGAAAGAGTTTTAATATGTATGAATCGCACTTTGGTTTGTCAGGAAAGCCCTTTAAGTTGAGTCCCGATCCACATTTTTTTTATGGAAGCCCTCATCATAGTAAAGCTATTTCGTATCTGAGGTATGGGTTGGAATCTGGTGAAGGTTTTATTGTGATCACTGGCCCTGTTGGTACGGGGAAAACAACGATCGCGCGTAGTTTGCTTAGCTCACTCGATGAATCGATAACTGCCATTCAACTCGTTACAACTCATCTTACTCCCGATGCATTAATTAATATGATTGCCTCTAATTTTGGCTTGCAGGTTGAAGGGTTAGGTAAATCGGAAACGTTGAAACGTCTTGAAGGATTCTTAAACAACCTCAACCGACAGGGGAAGCGGGCACTTTTGGTTATTGATGAAGCTCAGAACCTGCCTTCAGAGACGATTGAAGAGTTGCGAATGCTATCCAATTTTCAAGTCAATGATAAACCGTTGATTCAAAGTTTTTTGCTCGGCCAAGAAGAATTAAAGCCCATTATTGAACTGCCTGAAATGGAACAATTCAGGCAGAGAATTATCGCGTCTTGTCATTTAGAAACCTTCAACATTGAACAGACCCGCGAATACATTTTGCATCGACTAAAGGTGGTTGGTTGGGATAATAACCCTCGTCTAGATGACAAGATTTTTGCGTTGATTAGCCAATACACGGGTGGCGTCGCGAGAAAAATTAATATTTTTATGGATCGTTTGTTCCTATATGCCTTTATGGAAAATATCCAGACGATAGATGAGCAAGCGGTAAGAAGTGTGATTGATGAAATGGGAGGTGAATTATCTGGCGGTTTACAATCGACGAGTCATACTCGCGCTCCCGTAAATGCCAATACGGTTTCCTCCATGCATTATGACCACGCTGCATCAGTTGATTCTGTGGAGCTAGATAATCTTTGTCAGATATTGGCAGAAGTTAATCATATATTAGATGATGTGGTGTCGAGAAAAACACTGACTATTAAGCACTTAGATCGTTTGATTCGTGAAAAACGCAAGTTGTTATCAAATAGAAATGAACCATCAGAAAGCAATCGCCTTGTTGAAAAACGTTGGCTACAGCAATTAATTAAAGAGCGTGAATTGTAAGGTGAGCCCTTGTATGAGAAAAGGCCATGAATAAAAGCGTTCTAGTGGTTTGTACGGGGAATTTATGCCGATCACCCTACGCTGAATATCGGCTAAGAGAATTATGTCCTGACCTCGCAATTACGTCTGCTGGATTACAAGTCACTGAGCATCATCTTGAAGGGAAAAAGGCAGACAAAGTTGCGATTCAGGTTGCAAAAGAGATGGGGATCGATCTTTCTCAGCACAAAGCTATGCAGCTTAATGAGGCGTTAGTTGATGCTTATGATGTTATTTTGGTGATGGAGAGAGAGCAACAAGAGTTGTTTTGCGAATTGTTTCCCTACGCGAACTATAAGGTGTATTTGTTTGGTTTATGGAATGGTGGTGTGAACATAGACGACCCCTTTAACAAAGGGCAACTTGCTTTTCGTTTAGCGTTTAACATGATCGATAATGCTGTGAAGTCATGGTCAAACAAGTTGATGCAATAAAGGCTCAAACGAATTTGAGCCTTTATAGTTATACCCAAGTAACCTCAAGATGCTGTTTCAGCGAGAATGTATTCGCTCTTAGGCAAGGCACTGATTTGAAGACATAGTCATTCTACGTAGAAAATCAGCAACACAGCCTAGGAGCGAATACAACTCGCCCTTTGGGAGTTCATCAACAAACCTATTTCTGCGCTCAATCACGTTGAAAGGGAATAACCCTTCCTGCCGTGATTGAGCTTGACCTAGGCTCGTTGATGAAACTCTGAATCCTGCATCTTGAGGTCATTTGGGTATAGAAACTACATTGCATATCTAATCGAGAAAGATGAGCGAATACGGCGTCTATTACTGACAAGAAGTAGTGCAGCTACAAGGAAAATCAACAGTGTTGATGGTTCGGGAACAGGTGTTTGACTTGCGATATAGTCACTTGCGGTTGCCACCGCATAAGAGACAGTTTCTTGTAAACTGCTTGTCTCATTATATTCTTCGACAACATCGGTCAGCCATGATTGTGCAAGGGCTTGCAAATAACTACTACTCGAGATAGAGGCATAGGTAATCTCATTTTTGATAACATCATCGAGCCCATCATCGTATGAAATACCTAATATGGATAATAGCTCTGTCACTGCACTTTTCACCAAATTAAATTGCTCTACATCGTAACTGCCACCCGACCAAGTATACCTAGATTCTAGCAATGATATTCCAGAGCTAATAAGTTCTGATATATCACTAGTATCTGTTAATAAGTAACTGTAATCATTCTGTTGTACTAGCGTTAATGTATCATCAACACTCTTACCGATGATACTTTCCCAATCTAACCACTCCAGGCCTTTGCTAACAACTAATTCGGTAGTACTACTAAGGTTAATTGTTGCTGCTGATGCAGTCTGAGAAAGTAAAAGTAAAAAAGTGACTAAGCAGCACTGATAAAGTTTTCTTTTCATTTGTGTCAATCCCTAGGTAATGATTAATTATCTCAATAGTTTATTATTTACTCCTTCCAATACTACATTAAGCATATAACGATCCATTCCGTAACATATTGTTTAATATGGTGTTTTTTATCTGTTTAATTTATAAGATTTTTTTCTTGAACAGACTTGTAAATATCTTTGACACATATGGAAATTTAATATGGAACCAGTTTCTCTAAATTTAATTTAAATTATTTAAAATCAAATAGTTACAATTTTTGTAGTGTGTAAAATTATCTGACAGATAAGAAAGTACAACTATCTGTTCAATAGGCATAATGCTTGGTATGACTTGGATTGCACATATGAACGAGTATTGTAAAGTCAGAAAAGGAATGTCTGGTAACGCTAGAAACGCCGCCAATAATCTTAAGCAAACCTTAAGAAAAGAACGTTAGTGTACGAACTTGTAAGCTGTTAAATGAGTAGCAACTTACCCAGTTGCACGCGGGGAGGCGTTCTTCTGGGCATTTTGATTATACTGTTCAGACCCAAATCGTGAATCGATTTGGGTTTTTTTTATTCTTAATTTTGGTTGAGGCGTTCGGGCAATCTTTGCTGTACAAATTCCAGAAATAGCGTGACTTTTTTGGATCTATTTACAGAGTCGGAAGAGAGCAGGGCGACGATGTCGGCTTCTTCTAGTTCATAGTCTGGTAAAACGTGCACGAGCGATCCACTAGCGAGTTCTTGCTTTACATCCCATGATGAGCGCTGAATAAGGCCTTGCCCGTCAAGGCACCAGTTTTTAGTAATTCGACTGACATTGCTTGCTAATACGGGGTCGATACGTACAGTGGCGGTTTCCTGAGTCGCCTTATGAGTAAAACGCCACATGGTGGCGTCTTCATCATTTTCCCGGAGTGCAATACAGCGATGGTGCTGAAGATCATTCGGGTGTTCTAGTTTTGCGCAAGAACGAAGATAATCAGGCGAGGCTAATAGCATCCTCCGGTTCTTCGCTAATACCGTTCTTTTCAGAGACGAATCGGGTAGGTAGCCAATATAGAACATGATGTCAGGGCTATTATGTAGCGACCATTTAGGAATATCAGACAGATTCAATTCAATGGTGACGTTGGGATACAAATTTTGAAATTCTGCTGCTAGAGGACCTATATGCTTTTCGCCAAAACCGAGGGATGAGACCAGTTTCAGCTGACCAGAGATGGCCAATTTACTGTCGGAAATATCTTCTGTAAGTTGCTGCAACTCTTGAAGGAGGTGTTGTCCGTGGAGGGCAAGGCGCTGTCCTGCATCGGTAAGGGAAGTGGTTCGTGCATTTCGCTCAACCAACTTTACGCCCAATTTGACTTCAATATTTTGTAAACGTTGTGACACGCTAGGCGGTGTGACATTCAGTTTACGCGCCGCAGCGGCCAGAGAGCGACTACCTGCGATAATCGTAAAAAACTCTAAATCTTGTGAATTTATCATTAGGTTTGAACTTAATATTGAAGTTAGTTTTAGTAAATTTAACTTTATACAGCGCAATGTTACAACTCTCTTTATGGAAAGATGAGAGGTTTAAACATCATGATGCACGATTGGTTTGTCAGTGGCGTGAATGAGATGCTGTTATTGTTCGTTATCGCTGTGGTTGCCGCGGTGGTTGATGCCATTGCTGGTGGTGGCGGTTTAATTACGGTTCCAAGTTTGATGATAGCTGGGCTGCCTCCGGTCACAGTGTTAGGTACTAACCGTTTTCAAGCGGTTATTGGTGAGTTAACCACGTCTTTTATGTATTTGCGTAGTGGGCAGTTGACTTGGCAACAGTTAAAACTCGGGTTGCTGTTTACAGTAATAGGTAGTGTGTTCGGTTCTATGATGGTGAGTATGCTCGACAAGCATACCTTAGAGATATTGTTACCGGTACTGATGGTGGCGATAACACTTTATTCTATGACATCCAGTAAGCTTAAAGCGACATCAAGCTCTGCCGCCAAAGTAGCAACCGTGTCCTTTATGGTTTTCGCGGGACTGATATTGGGGTTCTACAACGGATTTTTTGGACCGGGTACCGGATCGTTGTGGATGTTATCGTTGGTCATTTTCTTAGGTTATACCATTAAGCAAGCCACTATGGTCACTAAGCCTCTTAACTTAATGGGGAACGTCGTATCTTTAGGATTGTTTGTTTATATCGGGCAGGTCGATTATCGCTTGGGATTGGTGATGGGCATTGGGCAGGTTGTCGGTTCGGTGCTAGGCAGTCAATTGGTTCTTCATCATGGGCCCCGATTCATTCGTCCGGTGTTTATCTGTGTCACACTGCTTATGACCAGTAAACTGTTATGGGAGCATTTACCTGCGGGTTGGTGGGTATAAAAGCATTAAATAACCAAAGCGGCCTAATGCCGCCTTGGCTCTACGATATTAGATCGCTTTGACTTGGCCACCATCAGCCAGCATGGTTTGGCCGGTGATGTAAGTATTGGCTTCTGAACACAAAAATGCGGCGAGTTTGCCGTATTCTGCAGGATCGCCATAACGTCCCAGTGGAATATTTTTCAGATGAGCAGCTTGCATTTCTTCAATGGTTTTCCCGGTTTTCTCAGCACGGAATTGATCCAAAACATCAATGCGTTCGGTGCGAATTCGGCCTGGGCCAATCACATTAACCAATATGTTGTCCTTACCTAGTTCTTGTGAAAGGCTTTTGGCTAGGCCAACAACGCCACAACGAAACGTATTGGAAAGAATCAGATTGTCGAGTGCGGTTTTCACCGAAGATGACGTTGAACATACAATACGACCAACCCCAGCTTTACGCATATAAGGTAATACTTCTCGAACGGCACGAATGTATGATAGTAACGTTAAGTCGTAGGCTTGTTGCCAGATGTCATCGTCGAACGCATCAAAGTTGCCCGCTTTTGGACCGCCGCTGTTGTTGACTAAAGCGTAGATGTTGCCAAACTTTTCTGCTGCCACTGTGACGACTCGCTTGATGTCTTCCGCTTTAGTCATATCGCCGACAATGTATGAAGGTCGATTGCCCGTTTCTGCTTCAATTTCTTGTTGCGCAGCAATCAATTTTTCTTCATTAGAGCTAAATAACATGACTTGAGCTTTCTCACGAGCAAATTCACACGCGATACCTTTTCCTAATCCAGCGCTTGAAGCCAAAACAATAACGCCTTTCCCCTTTAATCCTAAATCCATAATAATCCCTTGTTTACGATATCGTTATCTCTGAACTATGCAGAGATAGAAAGTGATTCCAATGCCTTAGCGATGCGCGATACGGCGCGTTTTAAGTTGTGCAGTGAGTTGGCGTAAGACATTCTGATGCACCCTTCGCCACATTGACCAAACGCAGATCCTGGAACAACGGCAACTTCAGCTTCTTCAAGCAAATAGGTCGCAAATTGTTCTGATGTCATACCAAAACTTGAAATATCGGCAAAGAGATAAAAGGCGCCCTGTGGGCGTACAATGTTAATCCCTTTAATAGTGCCTAGCGCTTCAATCAAATAATCCCTACGTTCGTTAAACTCTGCCACCATCTCATCGGCACAAGCCTGTGAACTGGTTAGCGCAGCAGCAGCTCCAAATTGTGCAAATGTGTTTGCACAAGCGATGGTGTTTTGGTGAACTTTCAACATAGCGTCGGTCATTAATTTTGGCGCTGCGGTATAACCGATTCTCCAACCGGTCATAGAGTAAATTTTTGACATGCCATTGACGACGATAGTGCGCTCATGCATGTCTGACAGTGTTGCGATGCTAAGGTGATGACAATGATCGTAGATGATGCGTTCGTAAATTTCGTCAGACAGTACAAACAGATCATGGCGTCGAACGAGGGCTGCTATCTCAGAAAGGATTTGTCGATCGTAGACAACACCTGTTGGGTTATGTGGGCTATTAATCACGATCATTTTGGTCTTGTCGGTTACCCGTTTTTCAATGTCTTCGATACGAGGAATAAAGCCATTTTTGAATGTGGTCGGGTAGGGGACTGGTTTGGCACCAGCCATTGTGGCACAAGGATAGTAAGCCACCCAGCTTGGATCGGGAATCAGCACTTCATCGCCAGGGTTGAGTGTCGCCATCATAGCGATAAAAACCGCTTCATTTGCCCCCGCAGTAACAATAATATCACTGCTAGAATAGTGCAGTTGATTGTCGCGCTCTAGTTTTTCTGCAATCGCCTCTTTTAGAGCATTGATACCTGCGTTAGAGCTGTAATGAACTTCCCCGCTATTTAGAGCGGCAATCGCATGATCTTTGATATGTTGCGGAGTATCGAAATCGGGTCGACCAATTTCCAGTCGAACCACATCACGTCCATCCTTTTCCATTTGGTTGACTTTTTCGAGTATTTTTCGGATCCCTGAAAACGGGATGTCACTCATTCTATCTGCAATATTCATGACTAATCATCCTTTGAATCAATAAGTTAGACTAGTTACGCCCAAGTCGCTGTAATGTTGCATATGGCAGTCATTTGGGCGTGATAAACATAGCGAGTTATAACGATTTTATTCCCTTAAGTATGTGCTGCTCGAAACACGTCGCGGCGGCTTTGGCGTTACCTTCCGCAATATGATTAATTAACGCTAAGTGCTCTTGATTCGATAACTTCAACCCAATGGGATTATTCATCTCTTTGTGCAGAAAAAGCGATAATTTTTTCTGCAATATCTTATTAAACTGTATTAACGGCGCACATTTTGTTGCTTCAAAAAGTACATCATGGAGCTGCTTATTGAGCACAAAATATTGCTCTATTTCCATCCGTTCGAGTGCGCTTACCATCTGGCTGTGTAACTGACGTAAGGTTTGAAGAGCATCGAGTGAAATTCTTTCTGCTAAAAGTTGACCCGCTAAGTAAGCTAAATTGGCTCTCACTCGATAGCCATCGTGAGCTTCGCTAGTGTCATATTCGACCACGAAATAACCTTTGTTCGGTTTTTTCTCTAAGATGCCTTCAATACAAAGTATATTTAGCGACTCTCTTACTTTGTGCCTGCTAAGCTGAAACGCTTCTGTCAGTTCTCTTTCGTTAACGCTGTGGCCGAAGTTCCATTCTCCTCTGGATACTTTATTTGCGATCCATTCGCCAATATCACTTTCGTTTTCATGGTTTGGCACGTAGCGCTACCCTTTCTATATCTAATTAAAATTGTCGACAATTATAAAGATTCACATCGTTTTATCTCCTCACTTTGTAACCATTAATGTCCGATAATTCAAGCCTATATTTTAACCTTTTTAAAGTTGATGATAATAAGTAATTGATTTTAATTGTAAATATTTTAATTAATTTAAACCCCTTGACAAGCTGTGTGAATAATTGATAAAAAAATTGCAGATATTTATTAAATGTTTTTTTTATTGCATTTTTTTTGAGGTGAGCGGATTTTATCACCTCGGAAGCTGATAAGGATTGAGAGTTAAACGTTCAGGAGGAACATACAATGAGAGCAATAAAATGGCGTCCCGCCGCAATAGCAGTTTTGGTCGCTTCTACGTTAGCGGTTGCACCAATGATGGCTGCAGCAAGTACCACATTAAAATATTCAGATCATGATCCAACGAATGGGATGAGAACAGACTTCGTCGATAAAGTTTGGTTGAAAACAATCAAAGAAAAGGCTGGCGATGATGTCGATATCCAAACGTTTTGGGGCGGCTCATTACTGGGGTCTAAAGAAATCCTGAAAGGGATTGGTGATGGTATTACTGAGATGGGATTTGTTTATCCCGGTCATTATCCAGGCCAATTACCTGCTCATACTATTTTCCGTTTGTTTCCTCGCGGTCCAAAGAAATTCGCAGATATGTTGTGGTTTTATCGTGAGGTATATAAAAAAGTACCGGCTTTCCAAGCTGAGCTAAAGAAAGCCCATGTCAAAACCTTACTATTTACAGCAGGCTTACCCGGTGCTTTTGTTGGGAAAAAACCGTTGCACAGCTTAGCTGATATCAAAGGTCAAAAATGGCGCGCAGGTGATAAATGGAGCCTACGTTTCCTACAAAATGCAGGTGCGCAGCCAACTTCTATTCCATGGGGTGATACCTACATGGCATTGCAAACTGGTGCGATTGACGGCTGTTATACCAACTATGATGGTGCGCATCTTATGAAGTTTGATGAAACAGCGCCGAATGTATTGGTTTCAAAATCGCTCTGGTACGGCATTCCATTTTTACATCTAATCAATGAAAACACCTTCAATCGCTTATCGAAAAAAACGCAACAAGAGATTTTGGATGCATCAGATATTGCTGAGAAGAAATTTGCCAAAGTTTACGATGATGCGTTTACACAAATCGTAAAAGATGAACGTGCAGCTGGTGTGAAAGTCACCTTTATGACTGACGATGACCTCATCAAATGGGAAGACTCTGATGAACTGGAAGGCTTGCAACAACAATGGGTGAAAGAAGCTCAGCAGGCTGGGTTAAAGAATGCTGAACAAGTGATGAAGCAGGTCAAAGACATCTATGCGCAAGCGATGAAGCGTGAAGATTCCAAAGAGGGATAGCGTGATGAAAAACTCTATCACAAGCGTCAGTCAGTCACTCGCTGGTCTATCTGGTTGGTTGATGGTCGGAATTATGTTGTTGCTCATTGCCGATATTCTCTTTCGCACTGTGGGCATTGCCATACAAGGGCTTTCTGATCTCTCGGTATTTGTCATGATTATTGTGGTTTATTTCGGGCTAGCTCGTTGTGAGGAGTATGAAGAACACGTGAGCTTAGAGTTGGTGACGAATAAATTGCCGTATCGCAGTCGACTTTTCACTCAGGTTATCGCGCAAAGTTTAGCCGTAGTAACGATAGGTTTTCTACTGTATGCAGTGAGTTCAAACTCCTTAGATTCGTATATGTCTAACGAATCGGTCGAGGGGGTGATGCAGTTTAAAATCTGGCCAGTAAAAGCGTTAATGTTGGTCGGTTTAGCCGCGTTCATGTTGCAAGCATGACTCAAGGTTACTCGAACAGCGAAAACGTTGATTCGGTCATTTCAGGCCACGGCGGCAACGGGTGAACTTATACATTGAAGTTAGCGCTTAATCAGCTGCTAAACAAGAGAGAACAGTGGGTTTGAGGCACTTTTCTGCTGTTCTTCTCTTTCAAGGAAGAATTTGATTATGGATTTTCTAACTGCAGGCATCATCTGTATCGGGCTATTGCTCTTTTTGATGGCAATAGGGTTGCAAATTGGTCTTTCGTTTATTTTGAGCGGAGTGGTCGTTAGTGCTCTCTTGCTCGGAATGCATAGTTCTTTATCCCTACTGGGGCAGGCCACTTACTTTTCTATCGCAACGCCGACTTGGGCATCGATTCCCCTATTTATTTTGATGGGGGCATTTGCTGCTTCTAGTGGATTAGCTCGTCGTGCCTACTCGGCTGTATATGCTATGAGTATGGGCATTAAAGGTTCTCTGGGAATTGCGACATGTTTTAGTTGCGCGGTATTTGGCGCAGTTTCTGGTTCTTCATTAGCGACAACCGCTATTTTTGGCAAGATGGCGCTGCCTGAAATGAATCGTCTTAATTACGATAAGTCATTTTCAGCCGGTTGTATTGCTTCTGCTGGGACGTTTGCTTCAATGATTCCACCAAGCACCATGATGATCATCTACGCACTGTTTACCCAGCAATCGGTGGGTAAGCTTTTTGCGGCGGGGGTTGTACCTGGTTTAATGACCGCGATTGGTTACATCTTAGTCATCCGTTATATGGTGAAACGTAATCCCAAACTGGCGCCTAGCCCTGATGAGATCACGATACCAAGAAAAGAGCGGATGAAAGAAGCTGGGAAAGTTTGGCCTGTTGCTATTATCGCTGTTGCAGTATTAGGCGGGATTTACAGTGGTTATTTTACCCCAACTGAAGCAGCCGCTGTGGGGGCTTTGATTACTCTCGTATTGGGCATTGCACTGGGTGCTTTCCATAAACTAGGCGATGTCAGTCAAGCGATGAAAGAGTCGGCGAACACGACGGCGATGTTGTTCCTAGTTAACATTGGCGCATTGTTTTATAGCCGCACATTGGCCATCACTCGCTTGCCTGTTGAGTTAACCAATTCATTGCAGCATATGAATGTGCCACCGATTGTCATACTCATAGGTATTTTGGTGATCATGTTCTTGCTCGGAATGATCATGGTGCCAGTTGGTATCTATGCTTTGCTACTTCCCATTGTATTTCCTCTTTTAACTTCGTTGGGCTATGACCCTATTTGGTTCGGTGTTATAGCACTCAAACTGACTGAAATCGGTTCAATTACGCCACCTGTGGGGTTGAATGCCTTTGCCATGAAAGGGGTGATTTCAAAAGAAATGAATATCTCGTTGGAAGATATTTTTAAAGGAATATGGCCATTTTGTTTGTGTGAACTGGGGATTCTTGTGCTCTTGGTTATGTTCCCTCAGCTATCACTATGGCTACCTAATTTATTACTTGGATAACAGACAATAAGAGAAAAGGAGTTTAGTTATGTCTTCAACTACTGTTGATTTATTGCTCAAAGGTGATGTTGTTTTATCAGACCATGTATCAAAAGATACCTATGTTGGCGTAAAAGATGGGCTTATCGTTGGTATTTATGCAGATGGTAATGCACCTGAATACAAAGAGTTTATTGATGCGTCAGGAAAAATTATTTTCCCAGGCATGGTTGATGCGCACGTGCATTCGTACAGTAATATGCATGAGCAGTTTACTCATTCAACCGCTGCCGCCGCGGCCGGTGGGGTAACGACGATCATCGAAATGCCTTATGACTCTTGTGGCCCGGTGTTCGATGTCGCTCAATTTAAAGAAAAGCAAACGTGGATTGCAGATAAGGCGAAAGTGGACGTGGCACTGCTTTCCACTATCAAAAAACAAGGTGATCTCAGTGAAGTGGATGCCTTAGTCGAATTAGGTACCTGTGGTTTTAAATTAAGTGCATTTGAAACCGACCCATATCGTTTCCCACGTATTGATGATGATGTGCTGTGGACGATTTTACCTAAACTGGCTGAAACAGGTTTACCTGTGGGTTTTCACTGTGAAAACGATGTCATCATTGAAGCTCTCATTGCTCAGTACAAAGAAGAGGGGAAAACTTACCCTAAAGCGCACTGTGAAACGCGTCCACCGATTTCAGAAACATTGGCCGTGAGTAAATTACTTGAGTTTGCTTATTGGACTAAGTTCTCTTTGCATGTTTACCATAATTCTCACCCTCGCTGTTTAGATATGATCGATTGGTATAAAGAGCAAGGTGTGGATGTATCCGTTGAAACTTGCCCGCACTACTTATTGATTTCTGATGAAGATATGTCAGAGAAAAAAGCATTTGCCAAAATTAACCCGCCAATGCGCGACCCTCAAGCCGTTGAAGGAATGTGGCAAGCCTTGATTGACGGACGCCTTAACTGGGTGGCATCCGATCACGCACCATGGCCATTGGAACGTAAAAGTAATGAGGTGATTTTTGATAATGGGTCTGGTGCTCCTGGCGTTGAATCTATTCTCCCTCTAATGTTCAGTGAAGGTGTAGTGAAACGCGGAATTGACTTGGTGAAACTTGGTCAACTGTTAGCCGCTAACCCTGCTGAACGCTTCAAGCTTGATCACCGTAAAGGCAAAATTGCTGTGGGTATGGATGCCGACTTTGCCATTATCGATCCGAATGAAGAGTGGTTTTTCAATGCTGCAGAAACTCAATCTTCAGCAAAATGGTCTCCTTATGATGGTAAAAAAATCACTGGTCGCGTAGTAAAAACAGTGCTGCGTGGTACCACCATTTTTGACCAAGGTAAGGTGTTATCAAAAGAAGGTGATGGTGCGTATGTAGGTGCTCATCGTTAATCTAGTGGAGAAATTCACCCTCTTTGCTGAGGGTGAATGACTAGGGGAGACGACATTCAACTACATACCCTAATCAAGGAGGCAAGGATGCAGCAGGTAACAATTAATAGCGAACGATTATGGCAAAGCCTGATGGCTTTGGGAAAAATCGGTGAACAAGATAATGGCGGTATGTATCGGCCAGCACTCTCACCAGAAGATCAGCAAGCTCGAGAGTGGTTGGTCTCGCAAATGGAGAGTATGGGGCTTGAAGTGAAGGTGGACGGTGCGTTAAACGTTATTGGGCGGTTAAAATCGCAATCGCCTAAAACGGAGCAAGTTGTCGCAATGGGCTCGCATATCGATACTGTCCCAAATGGTGGAAAATTTGATGGTGCCTATGGGGTTCTGGCCGCTCTGGAATGCGTAAAAAGCTTACAAGAAAACCAAGTCACTTTGCCGTTTGATGTGGAAGTCATCAGCTTTTGTGATGAAGAAGCGGCTCATAATGCAGGAACGGTCGGAAGCCGTGCAATGATGGGGCGGTTACTTCCTGGCGAGTTAGAAAAAGCAAAAATTAAAGGAGAGAAGCCGTTTCGCTATTTCTTAGAACAACTGGGTCATTCATTTGCCACCGTTGAAACGGCGCAGCGTAACGCAGATGAGTTTCTCTGTTTTCTTGAAGCGCATATCGAGCAAGGCAAAGTGTTGGAATCACGCCAACAATCGATTGGTGTCGTGACCGGGATTGTTGGAGTATACCGTTATATCGTTACTGTCACGGGAGAAGCCGCCCATGCTGGAACCACCCCCATGTCAATGCGCAAAGATGCATTGGTTGAGGCGGCGCCAGTCTTTACTTTAATACCGCAATGGGTGCATGAGCAAAATCCAGAGATGGTAGGAACCATAGGGCAAGTGACGGTTTTGCCTGGGGCGAGTAACGTAGTACCTAAAGAATGTCGTTTTTTGGTTGAGTTGAGATCTCAGCAGTCACAAGACATGCAAGTAGTTCGTGACAAATTAATAAATTATGCCAATCTTCGTCACGGCTGGAACATTGAAACTATTTATGAAAAAGATAGTGTGGTGTTAGATGATCGTATGATTTCTTGTTTATCTGTTGTAACAGAAGCCGCACAATTACCTTATATTACGATGGCTAGTGGAGCTGGGCATGATGCTCAATCATTCGCACCATCAGTCCCTACGGGGATGATTTTTATTCCCTGTTTAGCAGGTGTTAGTCACAATCCAAAAGAGTGGATTACGGAGGAAGATGCCAGTAATGGCTGCCAAGTTCTGATGGATGCGGTCCGACACCTAGCAACACAGGTTTAGTCATAGGATTACACTAAATGAGAGAGCATCCCAAAAATCGTTTCGCTGACAAAATTAGTCAAGGGTCTGAGTTATTGACCCCAAGTGACAGAAAAATTGCAGACTACTTATTGCGTGTCTACCCTTTGGGGTTGCTGCAAAACGCTGCGGAAATTGCTGAAGAACTGAATATCACCGCCTCGACAGTCACCCGTTTTTTCCCAAAAATTGGTTATGACAATATCAAAGAGGCACGAACCGACTTCCGGGAAGATATTCGCTTCTTAATCAATTCGCCAGCAGATCGTGTTCGTAGCGATCATAAAAGTCATTTAGATAACGATATTTTTGGATGGACCGTCGAGCAAGATATTGTCAATATGCAAGATACTGTTCGGGCAGTTTCAAAGCCAACGGCTGATGAATTTGTTGAATTAATGAGTGATTCTAAACGTAAAGTGTTTGTTTTAGGCACACGTAAAGAAGCGGCTTTAGCCCATTATTTCTTCTATCAAGCGGCGAGTTTTCACTCTGATATTCATTGGCTAGAACCCTCAAATTTAGTGGATCAACTGGTACAACTGGAACGTGACGATGTTCTGGTTGTATTTGATTTTCGCCGATACTCTAGCTACCACCTTAAAGCGTGCGAATACGCGCAAAACCAAAATGCCAAAGTTGTGGTGTTTGGGGATTCTCCGATTGTACCGACAAACCAATTTGCTGATTGTCTTTTTCAAATCAGTACAACTGGGTTGTCTGCCTTCGATTCTTACACCGCAGCCATCACGTTAATGAACTCATTAATGTCGATGTTGGTTGAGAAAAACGCTGACCGCGTCGAGGAAAAGTATCGTCGATTAGAATCGTTATATGAACATTTTGAGACCTTTACTTATCAAAGTCGCGCAATGAAAGATAAGTCATAAATCGGAGTGGCGTAGTAGAGTATCTTACTGATGAGTAAGAGATATGGCCAAATTAGGATTTGTTATTCTCGGACAAACACCGAGACGAGATATTGAACAGGCATACCGACATTATTTACCTGATACTGAGTTTTTATTTGCTGGTGGATTGGACGGTATGTCTCATGAAGAGATTGAACAGTTAGCCCAGCCTCCCGCGCAGTACCCGCTACTCACGATATTAGCGGATGGCTCAACTCGAGAAATTTGTCTTTACCAATTATTACCTAAGCTGAATCAAAAGGCACAAGAGCTGCGTCAGCAAGGTGCTCAGGTACTGGTGCTTATGTGCGCAGGGCGATTCCCTGATTTAGATATTGATGTGCCAGTGATCTATCCGCAGCGATTAATCAGTGCGGTGGTGGGCAGTATCAGTGCGAAAAAGCGCATTCATATTATTAGCCCTAACCAAGCGCAGTTACCCGTTGCATTGGAGAGTTGGCGTAGCGAAGGGTTTACCGTTGATGGAGCCAGCGCATCACCATTAAAGAGAGATGAATTCTCTTTGGCTGTAAAAGAGGTGTCGGAGCGCTCTACCGCAGACTGTTTAGTGCTCGATTGTATGGGGTTTTCTGCTGAATCTGTCACTTTAGCTCAGCCGTTAACGTCAGTTCCCGTCATATGCCCACAACGCCTTGTTGCGCGAGTAGTGGCGGAATTACTCAATGCATAACAACTTGTTATAAGGAAATAAAATGAACTTGCATGGGATTTTTCCGATTGTACCAACGCCATTTTTTGAAGATGGTCAAGTGGATTACGCCAGTATCGAACGTTTGGTTGAACGATTAACCGCAAAACAGGTGCATGGGATTGCGATTATGGGAGCGCTAGGCGAAGGACCAAAGCTGACCAATGAAGAACGTAATGACATTATTGTGGCATACAGAAAGTTGATGCCAGATTCGATGAAGTTAGTGGTCGGAACCAGAGCCGTCGCAACTGATCCTGCTAAAATCATGGCTCAACAAGCAAGAGATTTAGGCGCAGATGCCTTGCTGTTAGGGCCACATGGTGTGCAAAAAGATAAAGCATTGTTGGAATATTATCAGCAAGTGGCCCAAGCAGCGCAGATCCCCTGCATTATTCATGATTACCCTGCGGTAACAGGAATAACCATGTCTGTGGATCTGATTAAGCAAATGTATGAATCGTCAGAATATTTGAATTACATTAAGCTAGAAGAGCCACCTACAGGAATGAAAATGCGCCAGTTGCAGCAAGTGGTAGGGCGAGATTTGCATGTGTTTGGCGCTTTAGGTGGCAATTACGCGCTTGAAGAATTACAACTCGGTGCTGTTGGGATTATGACAGGGTTTGTTTACGCTGAACTGTTGGTTGAGTTGTACAATTATGCTCGCGCTGGCGAGTGGGAAAAGGCGAAAACGCTATTCTACGACTTTTTACCCCTCACTCGCTGGGAATTTCAGCCAGGAGTCGGCATCTCTTTGCGTAAGCAGTTATTGCAAGCGCTAGGAGTCTTTACAACAGCTAAAGTGCGCCATCCTGGTATGAACGCTGATGAAAAAACCATGGAGCAGATGTTTCAAATCATCGACTTTCTTAATAAAAAAGGGTACCAATTAGATACCAAATAGAATAGGTAAATCGCAAGGTAGCGATATGAAGGAGAAACAAGGATGAAGTGTGTGATCGCGGAACCGATCCACTCGATAGGTATCGAGTTATTAGAGCAAGCTGGAATTAACGTCGAATATCCTCATGAATCTACCCCAGCTGCATTGACGCAATCGCTCGCAGATGCTGATGCAGTGATTGTACGTAACAATGGTTTAAAAGCCGATATGATGGATGCGGCTCCTAAGTTAAAAATCATTGCCAATCATGGCACAGGAACGGATAACGTTGATGTTATGCATGCTCATGAGAAGGGCATCACTGTGACTAATACGCCCGATGCCAATGTTCGCGCAGTAGCGGAACATGCCTTTATGTTAATGTTAGCCACGGCAAGACAAGTGGCTAAAGCGGATACGGCGACTCGCACTGGAAACTGGCAGTTTAAATTTGATGAACCTATGTTATCTCTCTACGATAAAACCTTAGGGATTATCGGGTGGGGACGTACGGGAAAAATTTTGGCACAAATGGCTAGCCAAGGGCTTGGTATGCGAGTTTTTGTTTGGTCGCCCAATGCCTCAGATGATCAATTCACACAACCAGGGGTACAGAAAATTGGTACCTTAACCGAGCTATTAAGCGAAGTTGATGTTGTGTCATTACATCGTCCGCTACGTAAAGATACTGCTCACACGCTGAATGCCAAAACGTTGTCGATTATTAAACCCGGCGCCATCGTAGTGAATACATCACGAGGTGGTTTAATTGATGAAAACGCATTGGTTGAGGCACTCCAAAGTGGCCGTTTATTTGGTGCTGGTTTAGATGTTTTTGAACAAGAGCCACTGGCACCATCTTCAGTGTTAGCCAGTTTACCTAATGTACTTCTCACTCCGCATGTTGCAGGGTCTTCCCAAGAAGCCCTAATTGCAACAGCGACTCAGTGTGCTCGTCAGGTGATAGATGCGCTTAATGGCAGAAAACCTGAGCATTTGCTGGCTGAGGGACATTAAAGCCAATAAATGTGGTGTCAAACAAAGCCATCATTCAGACGGCTTTGTTTTATACCCAACCAACCTTAAGGTGCCTGAGAGAAAATGCATTCGCTCTTAGACAAGGTACTGATTTGAAAAATTAATTATTCAAATCAGTATGAAGTTACTCATTAATAATCTGATTAAGCAACTCATCATCTGCGATTTGAGGCAACGTGACTTTAAGATTAGGTTCTAGTTCCATTGCACGCTTAATGGCGAAAACGGCGCCTTCATTACGTGCCCAGCTGCGGCGCGAAATACCGTTATTCACATCCCAGTAAAGCATCGATTTTAAACGTCGTTCACAATCCTCAGAGCCATCCAGTACCATACCAAATCCACCGTTGGTCACTTCACCCCAGCCAACGCCGCCACCATTATGAATACTGACCCACGTTGCGCCGCGGAAAGAATCGCCAATCACATTTTGAATCGCCATGTCGGCGGTGAATTTCGAACCATCGTAAATATTAGACGTTTCACGATATGGTGAGTCTGTCCCAGATACATCGTGATGGTCTCGGCCTAATACGACAGGAGCAGAAATCTTTCCGTCTTTTAACGCCTGATTAAACGCTTGGGCAATCTTGATTCGACCCTCTGCATCAGCATACAGAATACGGGCTTGTGAACCCACCACAAGATGGTTTTGCTGCGCTTGTTGAATCCATAGTAAGTTGTCGGCGATTTGCTGACGAATCTCCTCTGGGGCTTCTGCTGCCATTTCGGATAACACTTGTTCAGCGATTTTATCGGTCATGGCTAAATCGGCAGGATCAGATGATGAGCACACCCAGCGGAATGGACCGAAACCGTAATCAAAGCACATTGGGCCCATAATATCTTGCACGTAAGATGAGTATTTAAAGTTACCGTCTGCTTGCAAAATATCTGCGCCAGCACGGCTTGATTCTAATAAGAACGCATTACCGTAATCGAAGAAATACATGCCTTTTGCCGTCAAGCGGTTAATCGCACTGACGTGGCGTTGTAAACTCGCTTGGACCGCTGTTTTAAATGCTTCAGGATCGTTGGCCATTAATTGGTTTGATTCGTCAAAACTATAACCTACTGGGTAGTATCCACCCGCCCAAGGGTTATGGAGTGAGGTTTGATCAGAGCCGAGTGTGATAGCAAGATCTTCTGTCGCAAGACGCTCCCACAGATCCACAATATTGCCAAGATACGCAAGCGACACCGGTTGGTTTTCTGCAACTGCGCGACGAATGCGCTCGATCAACTCATCAAGGTTAGGATGCACTTCATCGACCCAACCCTGCTCGTGACGTTTGTAGGCCGCTTTCGGGTTAATTTCCGCCACTACACCAATTGTTTTAGCAATCACTGCTGCTTTCGGTTGTGCGCCACTCATGCCGCCAAGGCCTGACGTGACAAAAATGGGCAATGTTGATGTGTCACGATTTTTTTGCATCCGTACCGCGTTAAGTACCGTAATGGTTGTGCCATGCACGATACCTTGTGGGCCAATATACATAAAGGAACCCGCGGTCATTTGGCCATATTGAGTGACACCAAGCGCGTTGAATTTTTCCCAATCGTCAGGTTTTGAATAGTTAGGGATCATCATGCCATTGGTCACAACAACACGCGGCGCGTTAGCGTGAGAAGGGAACAGCCCCATAGGGTGCCCAGAATAAAGCACTAACGTCTGTTCATCGGTCATCTCTGCAAGATATTTCATGGTCAAACGATATTGGGCCCAGTTAGAAAAAACCGAGCCGTTGCCACCATAGGTGATCAATTCTTGAGGATGCTGTGCAATGTCATTATCGAGGTTGTTACTGAGCATCAGCATAATGGCTGCGGCTTGTTTAGACTGATGAGGAAATTCATCAATCGAGCGGGCGGTTATTTCATAGTCGGGCATAAAACGGTACATATAAATGCGCCCGTATTTTTCTAGTTCCGCATAGAATTCTGGTGCTAACGTTTGGTGATGTTGAGGGTCGAAATAGCGCAGTGCATTTTTAACCGCCAATTTTTTTTCTTCTTTAGTTAAGATATCTTTGCGTTTTGGGGCATGGCTGAGCGTTTCATCACGCTCGCGCTTGGGTGGCAAAACTGCTGGAATGCCTTCTAAAATCATGTCCTTGAAAGTCATATTACTCACCTTTATTGTCCTTATTCGAGCGTAAATCTGCGGGATTTCCCATGTTTAACAGGGATTCAATCATGGGTTTTAGTACGGTTCTTACATGCGCTAGTTTCTCTGGGTCTAATTGATAGCTAGTGCAGTCATCGCGCAGATAAGTGGCTTGAGACAGTTCAAGCTGCACCGCATGAATATTGTGGTGGGGCTGACCAAAATGACGTGTGATATAGCCGCCAGTAAAGCGACCGTTAGTCACCGTCGTGTATGGGCTTTGTTCAGCAAGTGCTGCGATCGTTTGTAACATCGCTGGCGCGCAGGATTTACCACTATTATTGCCAAGATTAAAATCCGGGAGGGTACCGGTAAATAACATGGGGACTTGCGCAGCAATACTATGGGCATCAAACAAAATCGCGTAACCAAATTGTTGTTGAATGCGTTGCAATTCGCTCTCCACTTTTTGGTGGTAGGGTTGCCAAATATGCTCAGTAATGAACGCTTTTGTTGCACTGTCAAACTCATGACCGGTTAAGAAAATGGGTTGGTCAGAAAACAGAATATCGGGGAAAAGCCCTGTGGTTTTGGTGTGATAAAGGGGTTTATCATCGCTAGGGCGATTGAGGTCCACCACATAACGGGAATAGCGCGCACTCAGTGTGCTGACATTGAGTGAGCCTAAGAAATCGTATAACTCAGGAATATACCAATCCGTATCGGGTAAAGCTTGTGCTTCTGGAGTCAGTGAATCCTTCATGTGGGGTAACAGTTCTGTCCCACAGTGCGGCATACTGACGAGCAGTGGGCTGTCACCTTGCTGAAAGTGATAGGGAGTAGGTAAATTTTCTACTGGATAAACACGGCCTTGGCTCATGCTTTGATTCCCCTTTTTACTCGTTGTGTCACCAGATTTCCACCTAACCAATAACTGAGCTCACCTGGGCTTTCGACATCCCAACAGACAAAATCGGCAACTTTTCCCACACACAGTTCACCATGGGTATCAGCAATTCCTAGTGCTTGTGCGGCATGGTAGGTTGTCCCCGCAAGCGCCTCTTCAGGAGTTAACCTAAACAGAGTGCAGGCCATATTCATCATTAAACGTAAAGATAAAACAGGGGATGTCCCTGGATTTAAATCGGTGGCGATTGCAATCGGAACGTTATGTTCTCGGAGTAGATCAATGGGGGGCTTCTGGGTTTCTTTTAGAGTAAAAAACGCACCTGGGAGCAGGGCAGCAACCGTACCTGACTTAGCCATCGCTAACACATCGGTTTCGGTTAAATACTCCAAATGATCCGCAGATATAGCGCCAAAGCCAGCCGCCATAGTGGTGCCGCCAAGTGAGGAGAGCTGTTCTGCGTGAATTTTTACGGGTAAGCCTAATGATTGTGCCTTGGTAAAATAGCGCTGTACTTGTTCAGTGCTAAAAGCAATGCTTTCACAAAATGCGTCTACAGCATCGGCAAGATCATGCTGAGCAATGTGTGGTAACAATTCATCGCACAAATAGTCAATATAGCTATCAGCATCGTGTTGAAATTCAGGTGGCAAAGCGTGGGCTGCTAAACAGGTTGTGCGCACATCAACAGCAAACTTATTAGCCAGTGCTTTGGCTACCGTGAGCATCTTACTTTCATCGCTGGTATTCAGTCCGTAACCCGATTTAATCTCTACTGTGGTAACACCATCGTGGATGAGTGACTGGAGCCGTTTACTAGCTGACTGGAGGAGCTGTGCTTCATCCTCTTCTCGAGTCGCACTGACGGTTGCTGCAATGCCTCCACCATTTTTGGCAATGGTTTGGTAACTGACGCCGTTTAAGCGCTGTTCAAACTCATTAGCTCGATTGCCGCCAAACACAAGGTGAGTATGGCAATCAATCAGCCCAGGTGTTACCCAACCACCATCAAGTTGGTACCGGTGCTTGGCTTGATGAGTCGGTAATTGTTGCTCTGGACCTATCCAAGCAATCTTACCTTGAGTGACGCCGATGGCGGCGTCCTCAATAATGTTGTAATGACCCGAGGTCATTGTTGCTACGTGGAAGCCTTGCCAGAGTGAATCGAAGTGCAGTTCTGATGACATTTCGGGGCTCCTTATAGACTTGGTAATAATCCTTGTGGCATTAGGCTGTGATGGGGCGCTTCTGCCAAAAGGTTCGTTGCTTGTTCAATATCAGCCGCGAAGTACCGGTCTTTATCGTAAAAAGGGACGCGAGCGCGTAATTCTGCTTTGGCTTGTTCTAAACGTTCAGTCGATTTCAGCGGCGCGCGAAAATCGAGACCTTGTACGGATGCAAGTAATTCCACTGCCAAGATACCGCGAGTATTTTCAGACATATCTTTTAAGCGGCGTGCGGCAAAAGTCGCCATTGAAACATGGTCTTCTTGGTTTGCAGAGGTCGGTAAGCTATCAACGGATGCCGGATGCGCGAACGTTTTGTTCTCACTGGCCAATGCTGCAGACGTTACTTGAGCAATCATAAAGCCAGAGTTTACACCGCCATTATCGACTAAAAAGGGTGGCAGTTTGCTCAAGCTACTATCGATCAATAGCGCCATACGACGTTCAGATAAGCTGCCAATCTCGGCAATCGCCAGTGCAAGATTGTCAGCAGCAAAGGCAACAGGCTCGGCATGGAAGTTACCACCAGAGATAATATCGCCATCTTCAGCAAAGACTAATGGGTTATCTGAGACCGAGTTCGCTTCCACCAATAATACGTTCGCCGCGTGACGAATTTGCTCTAAACAAGCGCCCATAACTTGAGGCTGACAGCGTAGTGAGTAGGGATCTTGTACTTTTTCACAATTAAGGTGTGATTGGCCAATCGCACTGTTTTCTGTGAGAAGGTGACGATATGCTGCTGCCGCATCGATTTGACCTTGATGCCCACGCACTTCATGAATACGAGGATCAAATGGGCGACGGCTACCGAGCGCAGCTTCTACAGAGAGCGCACCACATACTATAGCTGAAGCATAAAGATCTTCTGCGTGGAACAGTCCTTCCAGGGCAAACGCGGTGGATGCTTGAGTCCCATTAAGTAATGCCAGACCCTCTTTCGGCGCTAGTTCAATCGGTTCCATGCCCGCGATAGCAAGAGCCGCACCGCCAGATAACACTTCACCTTTGTAGCGAGCTTGTCCCTCACCTAACAGTACTGCACTCATGTGGGCTAGGGGCGCAAGATCGCCCGAGGCGCCAACGGACCCTTTCTTTGGAATACAAGGATAAATCTCTTTATTGATCAAAGTGATTAACGCTTGAATCACCGACAAGCGAATCCCAGAGAAGCCGCGTGCAAGGCTATTGACTTTCAGTGTCATGATAAGACGTACAGTTTCATCGTTCATCAACTCACCGGTGCCTGCGGCGTGAGATAAAACGATACTGCGTTGTAACTCATTCAAATCTTCTGCAGCAATTCGGGTATTAGCCAATAAACCAAAACCGGTATTGATACCATAGACCGCTTTGTCTTCAGAGATAATGTCATTCACGACTTGAGTGCTTGCATTAATTCCGGCAATCGCATTTTCATCAAGAGTTAGTGTGACAGGGTGACGACTGATCTCTCGTAGAGCGGCTAGTGTTAATTTCCCTGGGTGAAGTGTAAATTCAAGCATGAGCTGAGTTCTCCATCACGATCATTTAAATGAGATCGTGCAATTTAATTCCATGACATTACATGTCTATACAAGTTGTTATAAACGATAAATTCAAAATGGAGAGAGTTCAAGCGTTATGGTGCAAAAAGATCAAAAATAAACGCACAGGCGCGACTCGTTAGCACAGTGAACGTTCGCTGTGCTAGGTAAAATACAAACGGTGAGTCTCGTTAAGGTATGATTTATTGTTCAAAATGACCGAACAGTTGGAAGCGAGAACCGGGTGATAAAAGTCGAGCGTTTGTGACCAGTTGATCGTGTGACCAAGTGCGACGTTTGATTTGTAAACATGGTTCACTTTGATCGATTTGCAGCAGGGCACACTCTTCAGGCGTCGCAATGATCGCTTCCACCAAATGTTCACCCGCGGTAATCGGAGCGGCTTGGTTGAGGTAGTGATACGCTTCATTATGTTGAAATTCTTGGCGATCATAGTCAGGTGCAAGCTCAGCATTCACCACACGATATTCGATCTGAATTGGAGTGTCGTTATCACAGTGTAGGATGATAGCACGAAAGATAGGGTGATTGGTTCTCACGCCTAGGTTGACGGCTTCTTCCATGCTGGCTTTGGCTTTGACGATTTCAATCAATTTGGCTTTGTGCTGGTGGCCTCGCCCTGCGATTTCATCGGCAATATTATGCACTTCAAATAGAGCGGAATGAGCTTTCTTGCGTGCAACAAATGTTCCAACGCCTTGCTGACGAATTAAGATACCTTCGTCGGTTAACTCTCTTAAAGCACGGTTGACTGTCATACGGCTAACGTTAAGCGCTTTAACCATTTCAGATTCAGAAGGCACACGTTGATCGGGCTGCCATTCACCGCTGTGAATCTGTTGAGTAATGGCTTGCTTTACCTTGGCATAGATAGGGCCAGGCGCATCATCAATCAGCCGCGATAAATGGGTCATCATATGGGTGGTTGAATTTGCGATTGTCATTAACGTCATCCACTAGAAAATAAGGGTTTGTATTATAACGGTAAATGGGATCCCTTAACAGGTGAGATCCTTAATGTTGACATATCTTGTATAGACAAGTTATGTCAATTACACTAACCCTAGGTCATTTAGTGAAATTGTGAAAGGAAAAATAATGCAAAGGGATAATGGCGGGGAACAAACGATCTTTGCTCGTCGAGCATGGATGTCGGGTCGTTGGCAACATAATGTGACGTTTACTATCAAAGATGGGGTGTTTATACATATTGAGCCAAATAGTGATGCAAAAAAGGCAGATATCCACCTCAGTGGGCCGATGTTACCCACCCTTGCCAATGTGCACTCCCACGCTTTTCAATATTTGATGGCAGGTGTTGCTGAAGTCTGTACGAATCCAAATGACAGTTTCTGGAGCTGGCGTGAACGTATGTATCACATGGTTAGTCAACTTAACCCAGAACAAGTACGTATTATTGCCACTCATTTGTATATTCAAATGCTGAAAGCAGGTTATAGCCAAGTTGGGGAATTTCATTATTTGCATCATGACCAGCAGGGCAAGACATATACCGATCCCGCAGAAATCTCTCATCAGTTAATTGAAGCGGCTAACCAAGCCGGTATCGGTATGACATTATTGCCAGTGTTGTATTCTTATGCAGGATTTGGTGCTCAAGCGCCCAATCTTGGACAACAGCGCTTTATTCACACATCGGCTTCTTATATCAATCTTTATCAGAAGCTTAATCAAGCATTAAATTCTAGTCGCAAGCATCAACTTGGCCTCTGTTTTCATTCATTAAGGGCGGTATCTGAAGCGCAAATTCATGACGTGTTGCAAGAACTGGACTCTGGGCAGCCCATTCACATTCACATTGCTGAGCAGCAGCGGGAAGTGGATGATTGTCTTGCATGGAGTCAACAGCGCCCAGTGGAATGGCTGGCAGAACATATAGGTATTAACCAACAGTGGTGCTTGATTCATGCCACTCATTTAAACCAACATGAAATACAAACTATTGCGCAAAGTGGTGCGGTGGCTGGATTGTGTCCAACCACTGAGGCCAATTTAGGCGACGGTATTTTCCCTGCGACTGAATATCAGCGCTTTGCTGGAAAGTGGGCAATAGGATCAGACAGTCATGTGGGAATGTCGTTAGTCGATGAATTGCGCAGTTTGGAATACAGTCAGCGCCTAAATGAACAGCAGAGAAACCGCCTTTATTCTTCGAAGCATCCATCGGTGGGAGAACATCTCTATCAGCAAGCGCTTCATGGTGGAAATCAGGCTTGTAATGTGGCACTTGGGTTACAAGTTGGTCATAGGGCAGACTTTCTAGTCTTAGATGAAAGCCAGCCTTTTGTTGCATCTAGCCACGATGGGGATCTGCTTAATCGATGGTTATTTGCCTCTCACCAATCTTGGATTACCGATGTGTATGTTGCAGGACAACACGTAGTGGAACGAGGTGTGCATCAATATGAAGCAGAAAGCGCGCGAGCTTTCGTTGAAGTGATAAAGCAGTTGGTTTAATGCTTTGAACAGCTAGACGCCAGACAATGAAGTTGAACAAAGGTTTGTAGCTTCTTCGTTTTACTCCTGTTCTGTGTGACGGATTTTCTCTGTTCAAATTCGTACCTTAAACGCATACATTCTCGCCAACCCTGCCTATTTAGGTGACTTGGATAGAGTCGGTCACCTGAATAACATAACGTTTAATTATATGAATTCTCATTTAATTGGCTGTACTTTCTAACTGATACGCTTACACTTATGCCCCTTAATTTGATCCATGCAGAATGACGAAAGGAGAAACGCATGTCTTCAAAGGCTGGTTCAGCTTCTGCATTTGCTGCATTTTTACGTAAAAAAAATGTTGAGCTGTCATTAAAACATTACGGCATCGATGCCTTGGGCGCTATGGCCCACGGTTTGTTTGCTTCACTATTGATTGGCACCATAATGAAAACCCTCGGTGCTAAGTTAGATATCGCCGCTTTGGTTACGGTAGGTGGTTACGCAGCAGCGGCCACTGGTCCTGCTATGGCGGTTGCGATAGGTTATGCATTAAAGTCGCCACCCTTAGTGCTATTTTCTCTGGTCGCCGTTGGTGGTGCCGCCAATTCTTTGGGGGGCGCGGGTGGCCCTTTGGCAGTGTTAATCATCACGATTGTTGCGGCAGAGCTTGGTAAATTAATTTCTAAAGAAACGAAAGTCGACATTATCGTCACGCCTTTTGTGACCATCTTTATTGGTACGATATTGTCGCTTTGGTTAGCCCCTTCTATTGGTCAGGCGGCGAGTTCTGTTGGGCAGTTGATTATGTGGGCAACCGAGCTACGCCCAATCATGATGGGTATTGTGGTTTCTGTGGTAATTGGTATTGCCCTTACTTTACCGATCAGCAGTGCGGCGATCTGTGCGGCATTAGGCATTACTGGTTTGGCTGGTGGGGCTGCACTAGCTGGGTGTTGTGCGCAAATGATTGGGTTTGCGGTCATTAGCTTTCGTGAAAATGGCTGGGGTGGTTTGATATCGCAAGGGGTTGGAACTTCTATGCTACAAATGCCCAATATTGTGAAAAATCCGCGAATTTGGATTGCGCCTATCGTCACCTCTGCCATTACCGGGCCAATAGCAACAACCTTATTCCAACTGAAAATGAATGGCCCAGCGGTTGCCTCTGGTATGGGCACATGTGGTTTGGTTGGCCCAATTGGTGTGTATACGGGTTGGCTGGCGGATATTGCTAACGGATCAAAAATGGCCATTACTGGTATGGATTGGTTAGCGCTTATTCTGGTATGTGTTGTTCTTCCTGCGATTATTGCATTCTTGGTTCACCGCTATGTCGTGAAACTCGGTTGGGTTAAAGTCGGTGATCTCAAGCTCGATTAATTGAGTATAAAACTCAAAGGCAAGTTAGATGGCGTTGTTGTCATCTAACTTGTTACGATTTAGACTGCTGTTTCATTAGCCAAGCTGCTGCTTCTAAGCGGGAATGGAGTTCCAGTTTTTTCAGCAAATTTTTCACATGAACCTTAGCTGTAGCTTCTGAAATTTTCATTTTCTCCGCAATCAGTTTGTTACTCATTCCTTGAGAGAGTAGTAGCAGAGTTTGATGTTCCCGATCCGTTAACGTTGATAATTTGTCGGATTCAGTCGTTTTGGGCTTATGCCATGATTGGGCGAGCACTTGCGTGAGCCGATCAGACAGCGCCAATTTACCGAGCACGGCTTGTTTGATGTTGGCGACAATATCTTCGGGTTCCATATCTTTAAGTAGATATCCATCTGCACCATATTGCATTGCGGTAAGCACATCTTCTTCTGTGTCAGAAACGGTGAGCATCACGATTCTTGCGGTGACGCCTTTAGCGCGCATTTGGCGCAGGGTTTCTAACCCATCCATCCCTTGCATGTTCAAATCAAGCAAAATTAAATCAGGATCATCTTGCAGCGCACTCTCTAACGCTTCAGCACCGGAGTGACATTCCTTGGTCACTTCTAAGTCTTCTTCATAGGCGATAAAACGCTGTAATCCTTTACGAAATAAGGGATGGTCATCGACGATCATGATAGTAGATTTCCCATTACTCATTTGGCTCTCCTTTGCTGCTTGAGTGAAAGGTGTTAGTAAACGTCAAACGATAATGTTGTGGCATAGTTTACCCAAGTTCCTTGTTATTGTTGAGGTAATTCGGGGTAAACACCAAACTCACTTCGGTTCCGCCATCGGGTAAGGTGTTGATCGCCAGTGTTCCTTTCAATGAATGACAACGCTCTTGCATAATTTCAGTACCGTAATGGTTAAGCACCCGCTCGGTTTGAGTAAAGCCTATTCCATCGTCTTGTACCAACAGGACGACGTTTTTCTCCTCGTTTTCCGTTAGAGAAATGGTGATGTGTGAGCCTTGCGAATGTTTGACGGCGTTCTGCACCGCTTCTTTGGTGATTTGCAATAGGTGAATTTCTTCATTGGGCTCAAAGGGCACATGGCGACAGTCGTAATGCAGTTGGATTTGCATGGCGCTGTGTTTCGCTAAGGTCTGCACGGTATCACTCAGTGCCGCTTGCAAGCCGCCACTGTCAATCTGCAAACGAAAGGTAGTGAGGAGCTCGCGCAGTTGACGATAAGCCGATACGACACCTTCTTTGAGTTCATAAACTGGGGTAGTGACTCGCTCGCTCACTGGCTCTTTCTCAATGCCTTTTTCAATACACGCGACCTGAAATTTGAGGTACGAAAGGGATTGAGCCAAAGAATCATGCAGCTCGCGCGCAATAATATTTCGTTCACTCAGTAGCGCGATGCGTCTCTCTTGGTTGAGTTGGTTCGAAAAACTCAGTGCAATGCCCAATTGATCTACTAAGGATTCCACCAAATCACGCTGCCAATTTGCCATTGGCGATTGGGTAAATACACGGATGTCACCATAGTGGTTGTCATTGCGTTCTATTGGAAAGTGAACGGTTTGGTTCGATGCGCTATTTCCCAGCTCTGAACCAATGAGCACTTGGTGATAAGGCAGTTCAGGCTGCGAGGTAAAGAGTGTCAGCTCTAGGTTATTGAGTTGGCTAACGGCGCTTAATTGCTGCAAAATCACCTCAAAATCGAGTTGACCATAATGAGATTGGTTGACCTGTTGAGCCACGTTGTACAAGAACGTGAGCATCTGATTGCTCTGGCTGAGCGCTTGGGTCTTTTCAGCAATGCGCTGTTCAAGATCTTGATGAATCGACTGCATGCTTTGATTGGCTTTGTTGATGGTTTTGGCCAAAAGACCAAGCTCATCATCGCGATGCACCAAACAGCGTTGGCTCCAATCACCTTGTGACGAGCTTTCCGCCACGTCGGTTAGCTCGCGCAGAGGGCGCGCGATGTATTTGTGAATCGAATAAATCGAGAGAAGAATAAGACCCAATGTGATAGTAAGTGTAATGGTCTGAATGATTTTTAACTCTTGCAGGCGCTCTTCCAACACCTTTTGATAGCCGTAAACCAGACGGTCAATGGATTGCACAAAGCTTTCGAGTTTGGGCAAAAACGGCCCTAGTTGAAATTGAGCGTTGGCGTTCGCCAGTGTTGGCTTAATCTCTTGATTCCACGTGTGTGCGACTTGGTCGTATTCGTCTTTAATGGTTACCTGATGAAAGCGAATAAAATCCTTTTTTAACACAGGGTCGTTAAACAGGGTTTCAAACTGTTGAATCAGTTGCTGTACTTTGTGGCGATTCTCTGGGGAATCTTCGCTTTGCAGTAGCGTCACCTGAGTGGTGATACGGTAACTCATCATGCGCAGAGAGCCAGAAAGGTTGATGGTTTTGCCGTCGTACTCGCTGATTTGCGACATATACATCGATGAGAAAATACTGACGAACGCCATCAAGATCAAACTGACCATGATCGCGGTGATCTTCATGACAATCGAGCGGCTAAGTTTGGGCAATCTAACGTCCTTTTTCTTTTAACACATCCATTTTCTCGCTGCTTTTTTCACTCTTTTCCTTTGGACTTTCTCACCGTTACGCACAGCGAGAACCTAGTGATTCAGCAAAAGCAGCGCCTCTACAATAGCGACAAACAGTGCTGCAAGGGAAATCATTTTCCAAAATAGCACGGGATGGCGAGTCATTAGCGGTCGATTGCTTGGACTATTGATGAGTGCGGTATTGGGTATACTCAAGTCGGTAACAAAATCGCCTAATGCTTGATAGCGCTGCTGAGGTGACTCTTCAGTTGCTTTACGAAAGGCCAAATCGACCCAAAGCGGAATGTCGGCGCGATGAGTTTGTAGCGACTGATAATGCCATTTGGTATGACGGGCACTTTGAATCGCTTGTGAGGTATTTTCTTTAAAGGGCAAGTAGCCGCTCAGCATCTCATAACCAATAACGGCAATGGAGAACAGATCCGATAAGGTGGTGGCGCGCCCTGTATTGATGTATTCCGGCGCAATGTAGTTCACCGTGCCAAGTGGGAACGGGTCATCTTGTTGTGCTTGTGCCTCTTTGAGTCCCTTTACGTCGACAGTACCAAAATCGATCAATTTCACTGTCCCTTCTGGCGTAATCATGATGTTCTCGGGTTTGAGATCGCAATGAACCATATCAGCACGCTGCAACACTCGTACTGCTCGCACCAATTCGGTGAGCAGTGTCCGAACCTCATTGAGAGAAGGATTGGGATGATCAAACATCCATTGGCGTAATGTAGCTCCGGGAATCCACTCACTGATTTGATAGAGAAACGGCGTTTCTGCTGGGGGCGCGTACATTTTCATTATGCGTGGGTTATTGAGTTGTGAGGCAATCCAATATTCGTTAGCGAATCGGCGTAAAGTTGGCAGATCATCGCTGGCATTGACTGATGGCGCTTTAAGTACTCGCTGCTCTCTTATGTGTGTATCTTCCACCAGATAGACGTGACTACGCGAGCCATCGTGCAAGGTGCGCAGCACTTTAAAGTGGTCGAGGCTCATTCCGGCTTTGAGTACCGGAGGAATGCGGCGGCTGATAAGTTGCTGTTCCAGTTCTGGTAAGCTCTTTTCTGGCAACGCCATGATATCGAAAATGACACAAGTGCAGTTATCTTGACTGCCATTGTCGATGGCGAGTTGGCAAAGCTTAGCACTCAGCGCTTCGGCACTGTCTTGCTGCGCTAACACTGCGCTTATTTGCTCAGGGGAGAGTGTTTGGTGGACACCATCGGTGGTAAGCAAAAAACGATCATGTCGGTTCACTTCTAGCGTTTGATAGTCCACATCGGCGTTCTCATCCATGCCGAGTGCTCGGGTGAGGTGGCCCGTTCCTTTGGCGGTCATGCGTTGATGGTCGCGGGTCAATTGGGTGAGCTTGTGGCGGCGATAGCGATAGATACGGCTATCACCAATATGAATCAAATGAGCGGTATTGGATTTGAGGATTAGCGAGCTAAATGTGGTGACCATACCGTTATGGCGCAGCGCATCTTGGCCTTGGGTATAAAGCCATTGATTAAGTTGACTTAAAAGCGAAGTAACAGAATGAGAGACGCTCCAACTGTGAGGCGTGGCGTAATAGTCTTGGACAAATTGCGTGGTAACCGTGTGACTGGCTTGCTGACCTTGGTCGCTGCAACTGACGCCATCGGCAATGCAGACTACGGTGCCTTTGAACGTCAGCTCATCTTGCCTTTGCGGGTGTTTAACAATAAAGGCATCCTGATTTTCAGCGCGAACACCGGTGAGCGATGTACCGCCGAAGGTGACCCGTTGGAGTGATTTATCCATCCTCAAACTGCTCCTTGTGGTGTGAACCATCAATAACGAAAGCTCCTCAGCCATCGACTGAGGAGCTAAGGGAACACAACCTTAAGAGACTTTGATCAGCGTAACTGAACCGTCTTCGTTCACTTCAGTTATTTCACCTTTAGGCTCTTCCATAAAGAACAGCGTAGCAAAACCAACCACAGCGGTTGCTGCAATCACGTAGAAGAAGGTTTGGTAGCTCACAAAAGAGAGAATCGTCAGATAAACTACCGACCCCACGTTACCGTAAGCGCCTGTCATCCCTGCAATTTGACCTGTCATGCGACGTTTAATCAGTGGAACGGTAGCAAAAACCGCACCTTCACCAGCTTGGACGAAGAACGAACACGCCATCGCTGCCGCAACTGCCAGCCATAGTGGCCATGAACCGTTCACTTGCCCCATCAAGAAGTAACCCACAGCCAAACCCGCAGTCAAAATCAGTAGCGTCATCTTACGGCCGTATTTGTCAGACAAGATACCGCCACCAGGACGAGACATCAGGTTCATAAAGGCGTATGAAGAGGCCACCATCCCCGCCATTACGGGCGTTAGTTGGAATGTGTCAGAGAAAAACAGAGGTAGCATTGATACCACGGCAAGCTCAGAACCAAAGGTCGCAAAATAGAGTACGTTTAGCACTGCGACTTGTTTGAATTTGTATTGGTGTGCAGGTTCAACCGGAGTGGTGAAGATGGTTTTGTTCACTTTCCAAACTTGCAGCGCATCGAAAAGATAAAGTGCAGTCAGGCCAACATAAATACCGATAACCACCCCTTCACTGAGCATATTGATACCGCTTGGAGAGAGTTTCCATGCCAGTAAACCAAGTACGGCGTACATCGGGATTTTCATCAGCAGGAGGAAAACAAAATCGCCTTTAGAAGTCACTTCCATCGCTGATAGATGTTTAGGTCGAAAATAGGTGGCGCCTTTTGGTGTATCGGTGACGTTACGATAGAAAATAACAGAGAACACCAAACTCATTAAGCCCGTTAGTGCAGTCGCATAGCGCCAGCCGTCATCACCGCCGAACGCTAAAGCCAATGCAGGTAAAGTAAACGCGGCAGCTGCTGAACCAAAGTTACCCCAGCCGCCATAAATGCCTTCTGCTGTGCCCAGTTGATTGTGCGGGAACCATTCAGAGACTAAACGAATGCCCACCACGAAGCCGGCACCGATAAAGCCAAGTAAGAAGCGAGCAATCGCTGCTTGAATAAAGCTGTCGGCAAAGGCAAAAGCAAAACAAGGAATGGAGCAGATGGCGAGGAGCGCTGAGTAAACTGCGCGTGGACCAAAGCGGTCGGTAAACATACCAATCAGCACGCGAGCAGGAATGGTTAGGGCGACGTTGAGAATCAACAAGGTTTTGATCTCTTCCGTTGATAGCCCAAGGGAGGTTTTGACCATTTGCAGCATCGGCGCAAAGTTAAACCAGATAACAAAGGTGATGAAAAAGGCGATCCAGCTGAGGTGGAGGATCTTCATCTTGCCGCTAAATGAGAACAGCGAAAATTTAGTATTGTCCATAATCTAATTCCTAACTGTAGAGTGTGTTGGTCCGCACAGTGCTGTAGCCAGCACTGTGTGTACGAAATAGTGATAAACGATGTGAGTAACTAGATTCTTATTTGAATCTCATCATTGGCTTGCTGAACTTCATAAGTGGCGATGCTCAGTTCCGGCTTTTCTAAACAAGCACCAGTCGCTAAATTCCAGTGTTGTTTATAAAGGGGGGATGCCACATAAAGTTCATTGTCGATGGAGCCGATGATCCCGCGCGACAGCACATTGGCTTTGCCAATCGGGTCATAGTTGCCAATCGCATAAAAGTGGTTGGTGCGTTGACTAAAGAAGATTGCGACCTGTTTATCGCCTACCTTGGCACAAACGCCGCTGTTCGGTGCAATATCGCTGGTTTTACAAATGGTTTGCCATTGACTCATCTTGTGCTTCCTTCTTTAGCCAATTATTGAACTTGGGTGATTTCGATAGCGAGATCATCGCGGTGCGCTTTAGGGGCAATTTGTCCGCGAATATCGACAAACTGGACGTTATCATCACGGTCATCACTGTTGATGAAGTGGCTAAAGCGTTGCAATTTTTCGGGTGTTTCTAGTGTGGTTTTCCACTCGCATTGGTATTTAGCGATGTTGTATGCCATGGCTTGCTCGAGTTCGGTGCAAAGACCAAGTTTGTCTTCAATCACTACCTCTTTGACGTAATCTAAGCCGCCTTCAAGGTTCTCTATCCACACTGACGTGCGTTGCAGGCGGTCGGCAGTGCGGATGTAGAACATCAGCACGCGGTCGATGTATTTCACTAAAGTAGCTTGGTCAAGGTCGGTCGCAAATAGGTCTGCATGACGAGGGCGCATACCGCCGTTACCACAGATATAGAGGTTGAAACCTTTATCAGTGGCAATCACGCCGATGTCTTTGGATTGCGCTTCAGCACATTCACGGGTACAGCCAGAGACAGCAAACTTGAGTTTGTGTGGTGAGCGCAGCCCTTTGTAGCGGTTTTCTAAGTCAATCGCGAGCCCCATGCTGTCTTGCACGCCGTAGCGACACCAAGTTTGTCCCACGCAGGATTTGACGGTACGCAGAGATTTACCGTAAGCATGACCGGTTTCAAAGCCTGCATCGACCAAACGTCGCCAAATAAGCGGCAAATCGTTAAGTTGTGCGCCGAATAGGTCGATACGTTGTCCGCCGGTGATTTTGGTGTATAAACCAAAATCTTTGGCCACTTCTCCCAGTACAATCAGTTTTTCTGCGGTGATTTCGCCGCCCGGAATCCGTGGCACAACCGAGTAAGTGCCATCTTTTTGCATATTGCCTAAGAACAAATCGTTAGTGTCTTGCAGCTCAATGTGCTCTTGGCGCAGGATGTAATCGTTCCAGTAAGAGGCAAGGATAGAACCCACTGCCGGTTTGCAAATTTCACACCCTAAGCCCGAACCATATTGAGCAAGCAGTTCGTCGAAGGTTTTGATTTGATGGACGCGAATCAAATCGCTCAGTTCTTGGCGTGAGTAGGCGAAGTGCTCACACACATGGTTGTTGACTTCGACGCCCAATTTCGCCAGTTCGCTGTCTAATACTTGTTTAGCAAGAGCGCTACAACCACCACAACCCGTCGAGGCATTGGTGGTCTCTTTCAGCTCTGCCATGGTGGTGCAGCCGGCTTTAACGGCTTCGACAATGGTGCCTTTGGTGACATCAAAACATGAACAGATCACCGCGCTATCAGGCAGGGCATCGACGCCCATGGCGGACGATTCATCTTCTGCCACGTTCGGTAAAATCAGCACTGATGGGGTTTCTGGCAGCGTCATGTTGTTTTGACGCAGTTGCAGCAAGTTGGAGTAGCATTGCGCATCGCCGACCAAAACGGCACCGACAATGGATTTCTTATCGTGAGAGAGAATCAGGCGTTTGTAGACTTGCTCAATGTCATCTTTGTAGGTGTACGATAGAGCCCCTGCGGTTTTGTCGTGCACTTCACCGATACTTGCCACATCGACACCCAGTAATTTGAGTTTGGTACTCATATCTGCGCCGGTAAATTCAGCAGCTTGCTCAGGCGTTAAGATGTGCTGTGCGGCAACTTTTGCCATTTGATAGCCCGGTGCGACCAAGCCAAAAATTTGGTTATTCCACAGGGCACATTCGCCAATGGCATAAATATCGTCATAGTTGGTTTGGCAGTGATTGTTGATCACAATCCCACCACGTTCACCGATGGTAATGGTGGAGTTGCGTGCCAGTTCGTCACGAGGACGAATCCCTGCGGAGAAGACAATCATGTCGGTTTCAAGGTGTGAACCATCGGCAAAGTTCATGCGATAACGTGCCGACTCGCCAGCAACGATTTCCGTGGTGGCTTTTTCCGTGTGCACGTTCACGCCCATGGCTTCAATTTTACGGCGTAGCAATTCACCGCCATCTTGGTCGAGCTGCACTGCCATGAGGCGAGGTGCAAATTCCACCACATGCGTCGTCAGACCTAAATTCTTAATCGCATTCGCCGCTTCCAATCCCAGCAAGCCACCACCCACAACCACACCGCTGGTGCTGGATTGGCTAGAGGCTTCAATGGCATCTAAATCTTCAAGGGTGCGATACACATGGCAATGTTCACCATCGTTACCCGCAATTGGGGGCACAAAAGGGAATGAACCGGTCGCTAAAATCAGTTTGTCGTAGGCTAGGGTTTCACCATTGGTTAACGTCACGGTGCGCTGTTCGGGATTGACCGCGGCAACTTTGGCGTTCAAGCGATATTGAATGCCGTGAGTTTGGTAATACTCTTCGGTGGTGAGGGCTAAATCGGCGGCCGTGCTGCCAGTAAGATAAGAGGTTAAATGCACACGGTCATAGGCTAGACGGGCTTCTTCACAAAAGGTGATGATCTCATACTCATTGCTGCCAGATTGAATCACATTGTCGATAAACTTGTGACCGACCATGCCGTTGCCTGCCACAATAATGCGTTTTTTGCTCATGATGATGTCCTTATTTTGTTTTTAGAGTCAGTGCTGTGATTACGCGGTGAGGCGAATGGTTGTGGTGTCTGACTTTGCTTCCCGTTCTGTTAATTGTTCTAGCCACTCCATTTGTGACGCCACTTTGACCACTTGACCGATGACGATCAAGGCAGGCGAACAGACTTGGTGGTGTGTTGCTAAATGGTGTAATTCGGTTAATTCGCCAGTGAAGGTGCGTTGGCGAGTGGTGCAGCCATTCTCAATAATCGCAACAGGGGTGCTTTGATCCATGCCATGTTTGATTAAGGTCTCTTGAATCCATTGCGCTTTCGATAAGCCCATGTAAATGACTAAGGTTTGGTTCAGTGACGCCAGTGCGCCCCAATTCACATCGAGGGATTTATCGGCGTGAGCGGTGATAAAGGTGCAACCTTGTGCGAGCCCTCGATGAGTTAAAGGAATATTGGCGTAAGTGCTGCAACCTGAAGCGGCGGTGATACCCGGTACCACTTCAACTCGGATCCCTCTTTGAGCCAGAAACAGCATCTCTTCACCACCGCGACCAAAGACAAACGCATCACCGCCTTTGACTCGGCACACTTGCAACCCTTGCATGGCGTAGCTGGCAATCAGTTCATTGATCTCTTCTTGCTTCATGCTGTGGTGGCCTTTGGCTTTCCCCACATAGACATGCTGAGCAGCATGCGGGAAGGTCGCTTGAATTTCACGACTCACCAAATTGTCGTAAATGATGACGTCCGCAGCATCAATGGCTTTGACCGCTTTCATAGTGAGCAAGTCTGGATCGCCAGGACCTGCGCCGACCAAAGCCACATTACCGAATGTGATCGTTGAGCTTGTGATTGTCTTCATCATTCCAGTGCCTCGTCATGGTGATTAAGTTTGGGCGTCGATTGTTCCGACAGCGCTTTTTCCCTCTAGAGCAAGTTGAATGCCAAATAGGTGAGGTAATGAAAGAAGACTTTTTTAAAATGCTATTTTTCAATACGTTAGATGAGGTGATTGCCAAAGAATTACCATAAATGAGTCACCAGCGAGAATGGGCGAGATTGAGAAAAATGGTCCATGGATGTGCGACGATTTCTTTTCATGGTGAAAAATACATAAAAGTGGGTAGTAGCCTTGGGTAACCATCTCTACCTAATAGTGGGTAGGGAAATTATTTTATATAATAAATTCAAATATTTGATTGGTTTGCATGAGGGTATTGGTCTATAAATTGCTTTTCTATGCTGAAAGTAGAAATAGTAAGGGAAATGTATGGTGACGCATGATGGATGGACCAAGTCAACGTGTGCTTACTGCGGAGTCGGTTGTGGTATTGAAGCCCGTGTTTTAGGCAGTGGAAAGCTAGAAGTGCGTGGAGATAAAAGTCATCCTGCCAACTTCGGCAAGCTGTGCACCAAAGGCATCGCCTTGGGCGATACGGTCATTGAAGATGGTCGCTTACTTTATCCTCAGCAACGCATTGCGGGGGAATGGCAAAGAGTGGCTTGGGATGAAGCCCTGACTACCGTTGCTGATAAATTTGCGCAAACCATTGCAGAATATGGCCCTGATTCCGTTGCTTTTTATGTTTCAGGTCAGCTCCTTACCGAAGACTACTATGTCGCCAATAAATTAATGAAAGGCTTTATTGGCAGCAGCAATATCGACAGCAATTCGCGTTTGTGTATGGCATCGTCAGTCGTCGGACACAAACGTGCCTTTGGTATGGACAGTGTGCCGGTGGTCTATGAAGATTTGGAACAAGCTGACGTAGTGATTCTGGTCGGTTCGAACCTCGCATGGTGTCATCCAGTGTTGTATCAACGTTTGCGTGTCGCCAAGGAAAATAACCCTGGTCTTAAAGTGCTGGTGGTGGATCCACGGCGTAATGAAAGCTGCGATATCGCCGATCTGCATTTGCCCATTCATTCCGGCTCTGATGTCGCGTTGTTTAATGGTTTATTGGGTTATCTTGCCGACCATCAAGCGCTCGATAGGGAGTTTATTACTAAGCACTCCAACCACTTTGACATGGCGCTCGCCTCTGCTCAGCAAGAAACCAATACGCAAGATGTGACGGGATTATCAAGCGGTGAACTGGAGCAGTTTTATCGAGCGTTTGCTGAACATAAAAGGGTAGTGACCATTTACTCACAAGGGGTCAATCAATCCACTCAGGGCTCAGATAAAGTCAACAGCATCATCAACTGTCACCTTGCGAGTGGCAAAATTGGCTATGCGGGGTGTGGCCCGTTTTCTGTGACAGGTCAGCCCAATGCCATGGGAGGACGAGAAGTGGGGGCGTTAGCCAGCACCCTTGCAGCGCATTTGGAGTTTGATCAGCCTGAAGAGATAGCAGCGATCCGCGAATTTTGGCACACCGACTCGCTCGCCACCAAGCCGGGACTCAAAGCGGTGGATATGTTTGATGCGGTTGCTGAGGGAAAGATTAAAGCGATTTGGATTATGGCGACCAATCCGGTGGTGAGTTTACCGAACAGCGACAAAATAAAGACTGCACTGGAAAATTGCCCATTTGTGGTGGTATCCGATTGCATTGCTGATACCGCTACCACTCGCTGCGCCGATCTACTTTTACCTGCGCAAGGTTGGAGTGAAAAATCCGGCACCGTCACCAACTCTGAACGCCGCATCTCGCGACAACGAAAATTGCTCGCCAGTCCGGGGCAAGCGAAACCTGATTGGTGGATCGTCAGTCAAGTGGCGCAGCGTATGGGGTTTAAAGAGCAGTTCGATTATCACCACGAAGGGGAAGTATTTCGCGAATATGCAGAGATGACGGGGCTGAATCAGCATGTGAAACCACGGGATTTGAACTTGATTGGTTTGGCTAAACTGACTGATCAAGAGTATCACCACTTGATGCCACAGCAGTGGCCCGTGCTTGAGTATCAATCTGAGTTAGTTAATCAGCGCCTTTTTACCGATAAGCAGTTTTATACCGCCAACGGCAAAGCGAATTTTTTAGCGGTGAGTCATCGAGTGCCTCAGCGGCAGATCTCAACGCAATATCCGTTGTTGCTCAATACCGGACGAACCAGGGATCATTGGCATACGATGACACGTACCGGATTATCAACGCGCCTAGCCTCATTTCACAGCGACCCTTACCTTATGATCCATCCCGATACCGCGCAGCAATATCAGCTCAATGACGGGCACATTGCCGCAGTGAGCAATCAGCAAGGTAAAGTGCGGGCTAAGGTGATGTTTAACGATGGGATGAAACGCGGTGAGCTTTTTATGCCCATTCATTGGAATGAATTAACCGCCGCTGATGCCAAACCTTGCAGCTTAGTTGACCCACGAGTTGATGCCTATTCGGGACAACCGGAATTTAAATGTACGCCTGTTGCGATAGTGCCTGAGCAGACACAAAGTGCAGTGTTAGTCGCTTGTGATAACCCTATTATATTGAATGATAGAGACTATTGGTCACGCCAAAAAATCGCAGGCGGTTATCTGTATCATATTAAAAGTGATCGTAAACTTGCTGACATATTGAAAGATTTGCCTGCCAGTAAGGGGCAAGAAGTCAGTTACCAGTCTGGGTCTTGGTATCTTAAAGCGACAAGACAAGACGTGAAAACTATACGCTTAGTAGTCGCTAGTGGTATCTCTGGTTTTAAACAGAAGCAAGTTGCGGATGTAGCAGAACTGTTTGCATATAATGAAGAAACGATGTCGATACAACAGTGCATTCATTGGTTGGAAAAGAAATGGTAGGTCAGCAGTTCGGTCTAATGGTGATAATAAAAATAGTGTGATTGATATCAAATCACTAGTAAGGGCTGAAGAGCTGAAAAAAAACTGCTACTATGTCACAAATTTAAAAAGTTGGCTTCATGCCAACTTTTTTCGTGTTTACACGCTATTTAAAAACGATATTAGGAATACTTGTGCTCTCAACTGCAAACATCACAATGCAATTTGGCGATAAGCCATTGTTTGAAAACATCTCCGTCAAATTTGGCGATGGTAACCGTTATGGTCTGATCGGTGCGAACGGCTGTGGCAAATCCACTTTTATGAAAATTTTAGGTGGTGAACTGGAGCAATCCGGGGGCACAGTTATTTCTTCTGATCCTAATGAACGCATGGCGAAATTAGGTCAGGACCAGTTTGCTTACGAACAGTACACGGTTATCGACACGGTGATTATGGGTCATAAAGAGTTGTGGGCTGTGAAAGAAGAGCGTGATCGTATCTATGCTCTGCCAGAAATGTCTGATGAAGACGGCATGCGTGTGGGCGATCTGGAAACTGAATTCATGGAAATGGATGGTTACTCGGCAGAGGCTCGTGCGGGTGAATTACTGTTGGGCTTAGGGATTGCTGAAGAGCAGCATTTTGGTTTGATGAGTGAAATCGCGCCAGGCCTAAAACTTCGTGTATTGTTGGCGCAAGTTCTGTTCGCTGAACCAGACATCATGCTACTAGACGAACCAACCAACAACTTGGACATGAGCACCATCGCATGGTTGGAGCAAACGCTATTAGCACGTAACTGTACTATGATCATCATTTCCCACGACCGTCACTTCCTGAATACCGTATGTACACATATGGCGGACTTGGATTACGGTGAACTTCGTATGTTCAGCGGTAACTACGATGAATACATGATAGCTGCTGAGCAAGCTCGTGAGCGCTTGCTTGCTGATAATGCGAAGAAGAAAGCACAAATTGCTGAATTGAAAACCTTTGTAAGCCGCTTCTCTGCGAACGCATCAAAAGCAAAACAAGCGACCTCTCGTCAGAAACAAATCGATAAAATTCAGCTAGATGATGTGAAGCCTTCGAGCCGTCAATCGCCATTTATTCGTTTTGACCAAGCGAAAGAGTTGTTCCGTAACGCTCTTGAAGTGACTGAAATGAAACAAGGTTACGACGATAACATTCTGTTTAATGATGTGAACATGATGGTGGAAGTGGGTGAGCGCATTGCGATCATCGGTGAGAACGGTATCGGTAAATCAACGATGTTGAACACGCTTGCAGGTGCTATGGAACCGATGCAGGGTGAAATTAAATGGTCAGAAAACAATAATATTGGTTTCTACGCACAAGATCATGCCCATGAGTTCGCAGAAGACATGAGCCTCTTAGATTGGATGGGGCAGTGGAAAAAAGAAGGCGACGATGAGCAAGTTGTCCGTGGCATTCTTGGTCGTATGCTGTTCTCACAAAACGATATCAAGAAATCCGTTAAAGTGATTTCTGGTGGTGAGCAAGGTCGTATGCTGTTTGGTAAATTGATCATGCAACAACCAAACATCCTGCTAATGGATGAACCGACCAACCACATGGATATGGAATCGATTGAAGCGCTTAACTTGGCGTTAGAGAACTACAAAGGTACCCTAATCTTTGTTTCTCACGACCGTCAGTTTGTATCTTCGATTGCCACACGTATCATCGAAATTTCAAAAGATGGTGTGAACGATTTCCACGGTACTTACGATGAGTACTTAGCGAAGCAAGCACTAGCGAACTAATTGTTTATTGCAATTGCATAAGGGCGAACGTAGTTCGCCCTTTTTTATTGGCTGAATCACTCTAATACGGGTTAACGTTGACGCATACCATTCACAATTAACCCGCCACCGAAAACCATAAATAACACACCTGACAATCGATTGAGCAGGTTAAACCATGATTTGCTTTGTCCAACTAATAAACGATGAGCCAATAGAGCATAGGAGGTTAAAGCAATAAATGAGCAGCTAGCAAAAATCGCCGTTAATTCAAATGACTGTATCATTGGATCAGCTTGAGGATTAATAAATTGCGGTAGTAGTGCCGAGAAAAATAAAATGGCTTTGGGATTAGATAATCCAACCAATGTCGACTGTATAAATAGACTGCGGCTATTCGCATTGCGCGCTTCCATTGTCATCGTGTGAACGTTACTTTTTAGTGCTTTAACCCCTAAAAAGCACAGATACAGACCGCCAATGATCTGTACGGCATGAATCATCCATGCTCCAGTGGATTGTAAAAGTGTGCTCATACCTAATCCTGCTAAAGAAGCATAAAAAATCATGGCACATTCATTACCTGCAATGCCACATAGGGCTTTTTTCATACCGTGATTGGCTCCATTCGAGATAGCCAGTAAGACTGCAGGACCTGGAGATAACGTCGCGATTATTGCGATGGCTAAAAAGCCGAGTAAAGAGTGGGTATCTAACATTGAAATTCCTTTTCAATTAATAATGTAAGTAAGCTACCTAATCAAATTAACGTACTTTTATGCACCCAACAAGCGAATTGCTCTTGCATCATTTTTACGTCAATTCTGCTGCCAAGCGTTGGTTTTTTATGCGTTCTTTGGCAAGGTATAATATAAGTTAGCCAATTCATTTATTAAGGAGAAAGTAGTATGACGAACACTCCAAACCAGATCTCATTTCATGATGGGCATTCTATTCCTCAGTTAGGCCTTGGTGTGTGGCAAGCTTCCAATGAACAAGCTGCACTTGCGGTTCGTGAAGCGTTATTGAATGGTTACCGACATATCGATACCGCTGCAATTTATGGTAACGAAGAAGGTGTCGCCGCAGGCATTAAACAAAGTGGTGTACCGCGCGAAGATGTGTTTGTGACGACCAAAATTTGGAATGATGCTCAAGGCGCAAGTCAATCCCGAGACGCCTTTATGCAAAGTTTGGAACGTTTAGATACTGATTACGTGGATTTGCTGTTAATTCACTGGCCATTGCCAATGAAAGATAAATATATCGAGACTTGGCGTACCATGATTGAGTTGCAACAAGAAGGGTTAGTTAAATCGATTGGTGTGTCTAACTTTATGGAATTACATCTGAAACGATTGATACAAGAAACCGCAATTAAACCGGTATTAAATCAGATCGAGTTACACCCTTATATGCAGCAGAACGTTTTACGAGATGCCCATCAACAACTTGGAATTCGTACAGAAGCGTGGAGTCCATTAGCACAAAACAAGGCATTAAATGATGCTGTTATCGGGCAAATTGCCCAAAAGCATGGCAAAACACCCGCTCAAATTGTCATCCGCTGGCATTTAGATAACCAAGTGATTGTTATACCAAAATCAGTGACGCCGTCACGCATTAAGCAAAATTTTGATGTGTTTGATTTTGAGTTAGATCATGATGATATGACGCTGATAGCAGCTTTAGAAAAGGGGCAGCGATTAGGCCCAGATCCAGAAGTTTTCTCAATGGGTGCATAAGCATTGTGAAGATCTAAAAAAAACACCTCGCATTGGCGAGGTGTTTTAAATTCAGTGTTGCTTTGGCTGATTACGAAAATAGACCTGATGATAAGTAACGGTCGCCACGGTCACAAACAATAGCAACGACTACTGCATCTGGATTATTGCGAGCAATTTCTAAGGCTGCAAATACGGCGCCGCCAGAACTTACCCCCGCACTGATGCCTTCAATACGAGCTAATTCTCTTGCGGTTTCTTTCGCATCGCTTTCTTCTACGTCGATCACTTGGTCAACACGGGCCGCTTCGAAAATACCTGGAAGGTATTCTTGTGGCCAGCGGCGAATGCCCGGGATATTGCTGCCTTCTGCTGGTTGTAAGCCAACAATCTGGACATCTTCACTCTGAGATTTCAGATATTTAGAGGTACCCATGATAGTACCAGTTGTTCCCATACTAGACACAAAGTGGGTGATTTTGCCTTGAGTTTGCTGCCAAATTTCTGGACCTGTGGTTTTAAAATGCGCATCAGGGTTATCTGGGTTATTGAACTGATCAAGAACGATGCCTTTACCTTCTTCTTGCATTTGTAAAGCAAGGTCACGGGCGACTTCCATGCCATCGACCAAAATCAATTCCGCACCATAGGCTTTCATTGAATCAATACGTTCTTGAGTTGAGCTTTTTGGCATGATCAGTACCATTTTATAGCCCTTAATCGCAGCTGCCATTGCAAGCGCAATCCCAGTGTTACCGCTGGTTGCTTCAACGATAGTATCACCTGGTTTGATCTCACCACGAGCTTCTGCCTGTAATATCATATTAAGAGCTGGGCGGTCTTTCACAGAACCTGCTGGGTTATTGCCTTCTAGCTTAACAAGAACAGTACCTGAGTTTTCACTCGGTAAACGCTGTAGGCGAACTAATGGCGTGTTACCTACAAATGATTCGATGGTTGGAAAATCTGACACGTCTATTTCCTTTGTGTTGTTCGGCGAGTGAAAAAGAAACGTTTACTCGCAAAGTTTGTTGCGGTAATAATAATGACAATACCACTTGGAGTACAGCGTGCGACGTAAATCGGCTATTTATAATAAAAGTAATTGATTGATTGTATTCTAAAAGGTTATATCGATTGTATTTATTATTCACTTCATTTCACTTAGTCTATCGATTCGAAAGGATCACCGCTTTTTATTGCTGATTTCTCTAGCGGCTTTTGCGTCCATTTTAAATAGCTTTTTTGGCTTATTGCTGGCGTGGGTATTGGTTCGTTATGATTTTCCCAGTAAGCGTTTACTGGATGCATTAGTCGATTTACCATTCGCTCTACCCACTGCCGTAGCAGGTATCACTTTAGCAACGCCTATTCTGCCAATGGTCCATTTGGCGCCGTTATATTCCTAGCGGGCAATATGCCTTATATCAGCGAAATCACCTCGCTAATGATTTTTGTCAAACTGCAAGAATTTGATTTTGCAGGAGCGAGTGCCATTGCCTCGGTAGTATTGATGGCATCACTGCTGTTATTACTGGCGATCAACATTTGGCAAGGGCGCTATTTGCGCCGCATTCACGGTAAGTAAGGAAAATATGATGACCCAAGTTAGACGTGTTGGCGATCAACCAGTCGTAAAATGGACATTGATTCTGCTTGCCCTGTTTTTATCCGCCATATTACTTCTTGTTCCGCTATTTAGTATTTTTCATCACGCCTTCTCAAGCGGATTGAGCGCTTACTGGCATAATTTATCCGAACCAGACACTCAGCATGCTATTTTGCTGACTCTGTTGGTGGCGGTATTAACCGTGCCGATTAACCTCGTGTTTGGCGTTATGCTTGCATGGGCTGTCACTCGTTTTGAATTCGTTGGTCGCAAACTACTTATTACCTTAATTGACATACCGTTTGCGGTGTCGCCAGTTGTCGCGGGCTTACTGTATTTACTCTTATATGGCAGTAGCGGTTGGCTCGGAGAGTGGCTATTTGAGCATAACATTCAAATTATGTTTGCTTGGCCCGGTATTGTATTGGTGACGGTATTCGTGACCTGTCCATTTGTCGCACGTGAATTGATTCCTTTGATGCAACAACAAGGACGTTCGGATGAAGAAGCCGCCGTGATCCTTGGCGCTTCATGGTGGCAAATGTTTCGCAAAGTGACCTTACCCAATATTAAATGGGCGCTGATCTATGGTGTGATCTTAACTAATGCTCGCGCGGTCGGGGAGTTTGGGGCGGTGTCGGTTGTGTCTGGTCATATTCGTGGAGAGACCAATACGCTGCCATTACATGTTCAATTACTGTATGAAGATTATCAATCGGAAGCCGCCTTCGCGAGTGCGTCTTTGCTGGCCTTTATTGCCTTGATTACCCTAGCATTAAAAACCGTAGTGGAATGGCGCCAAGCGCGTTCACGACGAGTTGATAACGATAATAATGAGTGATAACCCATGAGTATTTCAATAAACAACCTCTCAAAAACGTTTGGCCAGTTTCAGGCGTTAACGCCTTTATCACTCGATATTCATGATGGTGAAATGATCGGTTTGCTCGGTCCTTCTGGATCGGGGAAAACCACGTTATTACGGATTATCGCTGGGTTAGAAACAGCAAATACAGGCACGATTCATTTTGGTGGTAGGGACGTGACTCATCTCCATGTTAGGGAGCGACGCGTGGGTTTTGTGTTTCAAAACTACGCTCTGTTTCGTCATATGACCATCGAAGAGAATGTCGCATTTGGTTTACGAGTGATGGACAAGAAAGAACGGCCATCAAATCAAGAGATTCAAAAGCGCGTTAAAGACTTATTAGATATTGTGCAACTTGGTCATTTAGCCAAACGGTATCCAGAGCAGTTATCGGGTGGGCAAAAGCAACGCATATCATTGGCAAGAGCACTCGCGACCAAGCCAGAGGTATTATTGCTTGATGAGCCGTTTGGCGCACTTGATTCAAAAGTGCGTAAAGAACTGCGTCGTTGGCTACGAAGCCTACATGATGAGCTCGGTTTTACTAGCGTGTTTGTTACCCATGATCAAGACGAGGCAATGGAGCTTTCCGATCGTGTTGTCGTGATGAGTAATGGGTGCATCGAGCAAGTGGATACGCCCGCGAGACTTTATGAACAGCCTAACAGCCGCTTTGTTTTTGATTTCTTAGGTAATGTGAATGTGTTTAATGCTCAGTGGGATGGTGCTCAACATTGGAGTAATGGCCAAGCATTTATTACACCTCATCAGGAATCCCAGTTTCAGCATAATGGGTTGTTGTATGTGCGCAGTCATGAGATATCATTGGCCAATAAAGAGAATAAACAAGCCTCTTTACCCGCTAAAGTCATGTCAGTGACACCGATTGGCGCGGAAGTCCGTGTCGAATTAGCACCTCAAGGGTGGGAATCTGATCAGTATTGGGAAGTGCGTTTATCTCATCGTCAATTTGATAGTGATAAAATTCGCCGCGGTGGCATTCTCTATTTAGTACCCCAAGCGGGCTATTTCTTTGCTCAGGACACTCATCAAGATCCGTTGAAACTTGCTTGGCCATTTTTAGAAAAAGATGCGGTTATGTTTGAAATCTAGAATGGAATAGCCCTGTCATAGAGATAGAGACAGGGCTATTTGTCGTGAAGTGATGTATCCAAACAGCTAGCTTGTAATCGATTCCATTTGATAGATGCCCAATTCAAATACTTCATACGAATAAATCATTTGAGTTGTGCAACTCCTGTCTGTATTTAAGATGCTGATTTAGTGAAGCACTTTTTCAGGTAATAACGTTACCCGGAATAGCGTCACTACTTCACGAATAAAGTTGGCGGTGTATTCAATATTGATACTGATAGAACGCCAGCATATCTCATGAATCAAGTCTTGCAGCTTTTTCTCCCGTAAGTGAAATTTATTGATGTCCGCTTCCGTTAACTGGTTTACTTCATCTTCAAACAGCAATATGAAGTCTTTCAGTGCCGGAAGTTCCTGCTTTGCCATTACTATAAAGGTGGATATATCATCTCGGAACATGTTAATCCTCATCTTTACTACTCTCATCATTCTCTTATTCTTGTTAGCTGTTAAACGTAAACGATGTTGTCCAATCAACGGTTCTAATTATTGTTACTATCTTGTGAAAATCTACAAATTAACCCTTTATCAGTACAACATTTGGTAGTTGGTCACACTCTTACATTTCGACATGTTTTCTGAATTATTTGTTCAGAATCTTTTCAGAAATTGTTTGTCACGGATAATGATAAAAATAAATTGAAATTTTTATTTCATTTTTTTATTATGTGAAAAGTGATGAATAAGCATCAAAGTTTAAAGAATCAGGTGTTCGCGGCATGCTGGAATTTTCCACTATGAATACCGCCCTTGGTTCATCAATTATGTCGTATTTTGGGAGGAAAAGGATGCCGTTACTGCAATTTGATCTTATTGAAGGGCGCTCTGAATCAGAGATTAAAACATTATTGGATACCGCACACGAAGTGGTGCTTGAAGCGTTTCAAGTTCCAGAGCGTGACCGCTACCAGTTAGTACGAGAAAACAAACGTTACCAAATGGTTTTTCAAGATACTGGTTTAGGCTTTGAACGCACTGATAACTTTGTATTATTACGTGTGTTTACCAGTCCGCGTCCTGCCGATCAAAAAGAGAAATTTTTGAAGCTATTGGCGGACAAGTTCAAAGAACGCTGTGGTATTGAAGGTAAAGATTTGATGATTACTTTCATCAATAATGATAAGAGTGATTGGAGCTTCGGCTTTGGTGAAGCTCAGTACGTTACTGGCGCTTTATAAGGTGTAATGACGTAATCATAATTAACCTTCTGTTGGATAATAAAGGAAGAAGCTTATTGCAAGTTTCTTCCTTTTTTTGTTGTTTTCTTTCCTTCATTTCGAGTGATGGACACATTCCAAATTCTGATTTATTCAAATTTGATCGCTAAATTACGAAATAAATATTCAATTACCTTTTCTAAGCTTTACATATGATATGGCTAAAATACTTAGAGCCATCCATTCCATAAACAGAAATATAAATAGATATCTTATAATCACTATAAAGTTGATTTTTAATTTAAGATGTTGTTTTTTAGTTGTTTATTTGAATTTGTGATCCATGCTTAGTTCCTCGAAATTAGGGTCTTTTTAGTGTGATCGTTCTCCTGTTTCTTTCTATTTTTGGCCAAAAAGCATGAACTACCTAACGAAGATAATTATCCGTTAATTTAACGTATGGAATTTATATTTCATTAGGGTTTATGATAATGCCATTCGCAGAGCAGGAAAGAACAATAAACAGAAGTGTCGTGCTAAATAACCCCTACAACTGGACACTCTGAACTTGAATCTCTGTTGATGTCGATAACGAAACAATGGGTAAGAGGAAGAATTATGAAACTGGCATTGTGTACCGATGTACTGGCGGACCTCTCTTTCAGTGACATGTTGAAAAAAGCAAAAAGTTATGGAGTACAAGGTGTTGAGATGACCGCTGGTGGTTGGTCTCCTTGTCCTCATGTAAACACACGTGAGTTATTAAGCGACAGTGCCAAACTGGCGCAATTTAAAGCAGAACTAGAAGAAAATGAATTAGAAATTGCAGCGCTTAACTGTTCAGGTAACCCTCTAGCTCCGGGCCTATTAGGTAGTCAGCATAGTGAAAGCAGTTATGCAGCCGCTGAGCTAGCTGGAAAGTTAGGGGTGAAAAAAATCGTAATGATGAGTGGTCTTCCTGGTGGTTGCGCTGAAGATACCATTCCAAACTGGATCACTTCGACTGTGTCTTGGCCAGATTACATGCCAGGTGTTGTGGAGTATCAATGGAACGAAGTTGCTATCCCTTGGTGGAAAAAATTTGCTCAATACGCGAAAGATCAAGGCATTGAACAAATTGCGATTGAAGAATTTCCGAATCAACTAGTTTATAACCCTGCAACCTTGTTGAAACTGCGTGAAGCAGTTGGCGGCATTATTGGTATGAACCTAGACCCTTCTCACCTCTTTGTTATGGGAGCAGATCCAATTGCTGCTGCTCGTAAATTGGAAGGTTCGATTTATCACGTCCACGGTAAGGATGCTCGTATTGAGCGTGGTCTTGCAGATATTGATGGCTTACTTGAATACCGCCCTGTCACTGATACCAAAAACCGGACATGGAATTATGTTGCGGTAGGGTGTGGCCATGACTTGATGTGGTGGAGAGAGTTTTTCTCAGTGCTGAGTATGACTGGTTACGATGGTTGGGTTTCTCTAGAAATGGAAGACTTAACTATGTCGGTTGAAGCGGGCATATCCACTTCGATTTCTGCTTTACAGCAATCACTGTCTTACTGAGGGGGGAGGTAATGGACCGTACTCGTTATAATGCCAAATACGTATACTGGCTATGTTGTATCGCCACTTTAGGTGGTGTTATGTTCGGCTTCTCAACTGGGGTAATTGCTGGTGCACTGGACTTTGTTCAACAGCACTTCCAGTTGAATTCCACTGAAACTGGCTGGCTTGTATCCAGTATCTTCTTCGGCTGTATTTTTGGTGCAGTCATCGCCGGTAAGCTAGCGGACAAATGGGGACGTAAAAAAACCTTACTCCTTGCTACCATTGCATTTATTTTTTCAACCATTGGTTCGACATTTGCCGATTCATTCACTGTATTTTCCATAGCGCGTATCATTTCAGGTGTCGCCATTGGTTTTGCAAGTACCGTTGCTCCTATGTATATGGGGGAAGTCGCTCCATCAGAGATTCGTGGTAAATCTTCAGGGATTTGGAACCTATCTTTAGTGGGCTCACAAATGGTCATCTTTTTAATCAACTTTTTGATTGCAAAAGGTATGGCCGACACATGGTTGATTGAAATCGGCTGGCGTTGGATGATGGGGGCTCAATTTGTTCCTGTCGTATTGATGCTGGTATGTACGCTGATTCTTCCAGAATCGCCTGATTGGTGTATCAAAAATGGTCGAGTAGATGATGCACTTAAGATATTGAGTAGAATCTACCCAGATTTAAACGAAAAAGAAGCACGTGCCATTTTTGAAGCTCGCCGAGTTGAAGAAGAAAAAGCCAATGCATCAGCTTCAAAAGGTGCAAACAGCCTAAGCTTTATTTTTAAAACCCCCGTTCTACGCTACGGACTCATTGTGGGCTGTACGGTCGCTGCTCTGCAACAGCTGACAGGGGCTTCCATCGTGATGTATTACGCTCCGGTTATTTTGCAAACTGGTGATACTACGAAAGAAATGATTTTATTCCAAACTATCTTTATCGGTTTGTTGAACGCTATCGGTGCCTTTGTGGGAATGAACTTATTTGACCGTTTTGGCCGTCGACCGGTGATGCAAATCGGGACTGTTGGTTCGGTTCTTGCTCTGCTTATAATTTCTTACAGCATGTATTTCCACCAATCAGGTTACCTAGCTATCTTTGGCGCTCTGTTCTTTATCGTGATGTTCGCTATCAGTTGGGGGTCTGGTTGTTGGGTGCTGATTTCAGAAATATTCCCAGCACGTATTAAAGGTTATTCAATGGGCTTGGCTGTTATGTTGATGTGGATCGTTAACTTCATCGTAGCGCAAGTTTTCCCAATGATTAACGATATTCCTGCTCTACAAGAAGCCTTTAATGGCGCTTTCTCCATGTGGCTCTTTGCGGCGTTAAACGTGTTCTGCCTATTCTTCCTGACACGTTATGTTCCTGAAACAAAAGGCGTTGCCTTGGAAGATATCGAAGACTTAATCGCAAACCATATGAAACATTTGGCGAATCGTTCAGTGAACCCTACAACAATTGAACATTCAGCCACAAATAACGTGAAGAGGTAATTATGTTTAAAACATTACACGGCGTTTCAACACATTACTGTAACGTACTTACTGAAGTTAGAATCGCTGCTGAAGCGGGTTATGATGCTCTAGAATTTCTTCATTATAAATTGCTGCGTTATTTAGATAATGGTGGTTCAACTGCAGAGCTTAAAGCTCGAGTTGATCAATATGGTCTAAAAGTCGCTTGTTTGAATGCGTTGATTGATATCGAACGCTACCAAGGTGAAGAAAAAACACAAATGCTCGCTGAAGCGGAACGTTTGACCAAAATTGCAGCCGAGTTGGATTGCCCAACTATCCAAATTTTGGCTCAACATGGGATTGACCATTTACCACAAGATCAGATCATGGATATCATGACTGAAAATATCTCTCAAATTGCTGATATCGGTCTTGAACATGGTGTGCGTTACCAAATTGAAGTGATTGCGCATACTAAATTTAATACCTTGCCTCAAGCGTTAGAAGTGATCAAACGTATTGGTAAGCCGAATGTGGGTTTGGTTATCGACTTCTGGCACCTATGGGCAACTGGCACTTCAACACCAGCTGATGTTGCAGCGCTTGATCCTAAGTTGATTTTCGGTGTTCACTTCTGTGATGGTCGTCGACCAAAAGAAGGAGAAGCTTGGGAAGAAACTGTATTACGAGCTTACATGCCTGGTGAAGGTGATATCGACGTTCAAGCTTGGACAGATGCAGTGAAATCTACTGGATTCGATGGTTGTTGGTCTGCTGAGTTGTTTAGTCCTCGTTGTTGGGAAATGGACCATAAAGAGCTTGCTCAACAAGTCATTGAGAACATGGCTAAATACACGGATTGATAAAATATTTTTGGGCTTTTTACCCAACGATTCGCTATAAAATAAAAGGAAAGCAGTGATTGCTTTCCTTTTTTTTGTTTTTTGTAGCGAATCAATCCAAATATAATCAAATTGGATTAATAGAAAAAATGCCATTAGTTTCTGAGTCTTATCCAATTATGCATTACGACGTATAATAGGGCACTTTGTATTATTTAACGGAATGTAGGTAATGGGCGTCGACGTCATAGTTAATCAGATTATAGTGTTGTTTCTTTTGATGGGATTAGGATATTGTTTGGTTAAGTATAAAGTCCTAGATAAAGCGACTTGCGATAAGCTGACTTGGTTATTGTGCTACGTTGTCATGCCATGTTTGATTTTTAATGCTTTTCAAATTCCGTTTACTGATGAACTGTGGCACAACTTTGTGCTGATGGCAGGGTTAACGTTTGGTATCCATTTTCTGTATATCCTGCTGAGTAAGATCTTACTGAATAATCGCCATCTCAAAAAACGTTCGCTAGCAGAACAGATGCAATTTACGGCGGTCTATTCCAATTGTGGCTTTATGGGCCTTCCTTTAGTCATGGCTCTGGTTGGTAGTGCAGGGGCTTTTTATGGGTCAGTTTACATTGCGGTAAACGGTCTATTTGTGTGGACTCATGGACTGCTAACTTACTCTGGACGTTTTGATCGCCGCTCTTTACTCAAAGTCGCGTTAAACCCTAATACTATCGCTTCAATCGTAGGTTGTTTATTCTTTGTTTTTTCAATCCATTTACCGACCCCAGTTCACTCTGCTATTGGTCATGTTGGCACGATGAATACCGCGTTATCTATGATTTTGGTGGGTGCGGCGATGGCTCAAGTCGAAATTCGCAAAATTTGGCTCAACAGCTACGCCTGGATTAGTGTATTCATGCGTAATCTGCTGTTTCCGGGGATTGTATTGATTGGGCTATTCTCACTTAATATTCAAGGTAATCTATTAATCATCGCCATGGCGTTAAGTGCGTGCCCTGTCGCTGGCATGTCCGTTCTTTTTGCACAATTAACTGGTAAAGATACTGATTTCCCATGTAAGAGTTTGACGCTATCAACCATTGCAAGTTTGGTGACTTTGCCGTTGATGCTTGCTTTAGCGTCTTTGTAATAAGGTCACTTCGAAATATGAAATGAATTAATATAAAATATTAGACTCTGTAATTAGACTTTTTGCTCTAGTGTTCTACACTTATTTTGTTTAATTCATGTGAACACGCTCAATACAACGTTTTTGAGACATCCGTGTTAGTTGCTCATCATCATCATTGATGCGAAGCAAGTGGAATTGGTGGTCAGAGGCCAATATCCGATTGTTTTGTTCAGTGCGGGGGATGAGCTTTTTTTTATCAAAATTTCACAGCGGAAACGTTCATATTTCTGATGTTCATAAACGTTAAATTTGATAATAACAACTTGTTTATTATTGTTTTAATTGCGTGACAACCGTTCATTATCACCTTCCTCACATTGAGCATGTGCTGTGATTGTATATAGTAATATAAGTGTGTATTAAAAGAGGTAAATGACCGATGAGTTCTGTTTTCGTAGTAGGGGCTGCTGGTAAAGTTGGCCACCAATTAGTGCGTAAGTTAGTGAAAAATGGTCATGATGTCTTAGGGATGGTCCGTAACGATGAGCAACAAGAACTACTTCGAGAGTATGGTTCTCACGCTGTGTATGGAGATTTATTAGAACTAGCCGTCCATGAATTAGCGTCTTTGATGAAAGATTCTGAATGTGTTGTTTTTACTGCCGGGGCGGGTGGTAAAGGTGGTGAAGCGATGACCAATGCCATAGATGGTAAAGGGTTAGAGCTTTGTGTCGATGCAGCTCTGCTTGCTAAAGTGCCACGGTTTATTCTTGTCTCTGCTTTTCCCGAAGCGGGTAGGGCCAAATTTATTTCTGACACGTTTGAAAATTATATGCAGGTGAAAAAAGCGGCAGATGTCTATTTAGCTCAATCCACTTTAAAGTGGGTTATTTTGCGTCCGGGTACGTTAACGGATACGGTCGGCAGTGGCTTGGTCAATATGGGGCCAGCGATTCCTTACGGCGACATTTCACGTGAAGATGTTGCGGCAACGTTGGTCGCCTTAGTCGAGCATGAAGAAGTAGAAAAAAGAATCATTGAGCTAACTCAGGGAGATACATTTATTGAGCAATCGATTCGCAAACTTAACGAGTAATGCATGCTTGCTAGCTTGTCACTGTGGCAATATTTCACTTGAGTTAAAGTGTACTCCAACATGGGCTCGTGACTGCAATTGTTCGATTTGTCATAGATATGCTGCGCTTTGGAGTTACGTACCTAAGCCACAATTTTTGGTGACTTGGTCGAAAGAAGAACCCAAAGGGTATTGTTGGGGCGATGAACAGGTTGTATTTTACCATTGTCCTATCTGTGGATGTATTACTCATTATGTTACGACTGAAAAATGTGACGAGCAATTTGTGGCAGTGAATATGCGTATGGCTGAATTAACAATGATCTCGCAGCTATCGATTGAGCACGTTGATAATGCTGAGTAGGTATCAAAGCATAAAGGTTACTTGGGGATATAAATAGAAAACCAGCCCTAACGAGAGTGGGCTGGTTGCAAAGATGACTGAGCCAATGTTTGTTAGCTTTTAGGCTTTTTCGCTTTGATGTACAGATCTTTAGTGTAAATTTTGCCTTCGGCATTGTGCATTGGAAATCCCCCCACGGTAGGGCGTACTAACCTTGCTTGCATGTAATAATAAATAGGTGCAATGGGCATATCCTGACTTAACATGGATTCTGCTTGGTCGTAATTATGATTACGTTCTCCAAGGTCCGTCGCGACCTGAGCATGATTTATCACAGCATCATACGTTGGGTTACTATAAAATGCATAATTACGCTCATTACCTGCAGTAAAAAGACTTAAGAATGTAGAGGCTTCGTTGTAATCGCCACACCAAGACGCACGCATAATGTCAAAGTTGCCTTGTTTGCGTGATGACAAATAAGACTTCCACTCCTGATTTTCTAACGTAATGTCTGTTCCCAGTGTTTTGTTCCACATGGAAGTGATCGCTACTGCAATCTCTTTATTGGTTGCACTGGTGTTATACAGCAAAGTTCCTTTTAAAGGGTGTTGTTTATCGAACCCTGCTTCCTTCATTAACGCTTGAGCTTTCTCATCTCGCTCTTTTTGGGTCATTTGCGCATATTTAGGTTGGGTTGCTTTAAATCCGGCGACATCCTTATGTGCGAATGTATAGGCTGGGATGTTGCCTACTTGGGTAATGCCATCGGTAATTACATCGCGGTGAATTGCATAGGATAACGCCTGACGAACTTTTGGATTATCGAAAGGTTTGTGTTGTGTATTGAACGCGTAGTAGTAGGTACAAAGCAGAGGCGTCACTGTATAGGCATCTGCGTGCTCTTTTTTAAGCTTTGGTGCCATTGCCGCTGGAACATCAGATGTAATATCGACTTCCCCGGTTAAGTATCGGTTCATCGCAGAGTTCTGATTCTCAAATGGGATATAAACCACTTTATTAATGACCGTGTCTTTATTATCCCAATAGTTAGGATTACGGGTCAGTTCAATACGTTCATTGACTACCCACTTTTTAAGCGTGTAAGCGCCGTTTGACACAATATGGCCCGCTCGTGCCCAGCGATCCCCATATTTTTCGATAACCGATTTAGGTACTGGCATCATGGCGGTGTGAGCGGTCATCGCAATAAAGTAAGGGACCGGTTTTGATAAGGTAATTTGCAACGTATGCGGATCAATCGCTTTTACCCCTAATGAATCTATCGGCTTTTTACCATCAACAATTGCTTCTGCATTTTCAATTTGCGCCAATTTCAGATACCACGCGTTAGGTGATGCTGATTTTGGATCGGCGAGTCGACGTAGTGAATAAACGAAATCGTCTGCTGTGATAGGTTGTCCGTTGGACCACTTGGCATCCTGACGTAACGTAAATGTATAGACTTTGTTGTCTTGTACAACCCAGTTTGATGCTACACCAGGAATAATATGACCATTTTCATCTTGTATGACCAGACCTTCAAAGAGGTCTCGGATAATATGCATTTCAGCTAGGCCCTCCGCTTTCATTGGATCAAGCGTAGCGGCCTCAGCATCGTTACCACGAACAAGAGTTTGTTCTTTTGCTGGAGTAAGAGTGATATTGTCGGGGATATGAGCAGCGTAGGCGGAAAAAGTGGTTACACTAAAAGCGAGTGAGAATACGCTAGCACAAGACTGTTTGATTAATGGATTCATAAACGCGTCCTTGGAAAAGGTTACGGGCCCTAGGTTATGCACAATGAACATACTATACCTGTTATGCTATTAAGTTACAGTGGGTAGAATCGGATTAATATCAAGATGTTGAATTTATGTGCGAATGGATAATGGATTGGTGATGATATGAGTAACGGTGATCAATATAAGCAACTTTCCCAGAGAGGAACGTTTACCTCCAAACCTGTCGAGTATGGACGTTCTGTTCTAGGGGCTCCTTTATTCTATTTTCCCGCCCAATCTCATTCACCAGAAACTGGTTTGATTATTGCGGGTACTCACGGAGATGAAACCGCCTCTATTGCTCTATTATCTTCCGCTTTACGTAGCATAGAATACTCTAAGCTGAGCCATCACCTTATTTTGTCGGTTAATCCTGATGGTAATCAGCTTGGGGTCAGAAGTAACGCGAATGGTGTTGACCTTAACAGAAATTTTCCGGCAAATAATTGGGACCCTAGCGGTACTGTCTATCGCTGGAATAGCAATTGTCCCGAACGTAATGTGCGTCTGAGTTCTGGTCATTGCAAAGCATCAGAACCTGAAACACAAGCATTAATTAAACTTATTGAGCACCTATCCCCCAAGTTTGTGATCAGTTTTCACGAACCTTTAGCCTGTATTGATTCGATAGATAAACTAGGGTTAGGCGAACGCTTATCGGATTTATTTCAGTTACCGTTAGTTGCAAATGTTGGGTATGAAACTCCGGGGTCTTTTGGTACTTGGTGTGAGCAAATTTGTTTGCCGAATGTGACTCTCGAGTTACCAGCCATATCCGTTGACGACGTGACTCAACAATACCTAGATGCAGCGATACAATTGTTAACACAATCCAGATTCTGATAATCCCAAGTCAACGTAATAGTCACCTTAATATATACCCCAGTAATCTCAAGATGCTGTTTCAGCGAGAATGGTTTCGCTCTTAGGCAAGGCTCTGACTCGAAGTGCTAGGTATTTGCGGATAATTATATTGATAGCTTTGTCTAATTAACGGCATAACTCTTAGTGACATCTCTCAAATTTAGCTTATCAAGGAAATAATAAATTGCTTTGTTTTTCGGCCTTGCTAGGATTCGTTTGTTCAGATAACGCTGCTTAGGCTTAATTGTTGACCATGAGATTATATAAACTCAGGCATCAAAAGCAGTGTTTATAGTGAGCGAAAGCATTGATAAAAATTATTTTTCAGAGGCTAGAATCAGTATGAATTGGTATATACAAGTTATAAAGCGTGCAATTAACTTTGAAGATAGAGCAAGGCGAAAAGAATATTGGATGTTCTATCTTTTTAATATGATCATTTTATTTGTAATCGGCTTTTCTTTTCAATTGCTACAATCAGAACTGATATTAGAAATAGGTGGCACTTATATTGCGTTAATTATACTACCTTGTTGGGCTGTGACTGTTAGAAGGTTGCATGATGTGGGTAAATCTGGATGGTTTATTTTTATTCCAATTGTTCCTCTCATTGGTTGGATTATCTTTTTATACTTGTTAATTAAAAATGGGGATCCATCAGATAATCGATTTGGTCCAAATCCTAAAACAGTTTCATAAAAAATAGGCCTAGCTATGCTAGGCCTATTTTTTCGAAGGTAATCTTTAGCTTTAACTTTTCATCAATTTTGAATAACGTCTTTGCCATAAACCTACAGACTTCCAGATTATGAATGTAATTAGGGCTCCTAAATAGCCGTCGCATGCATAATGCCAACCTAAATGTATTGATCCGAAGAAAATAACAGCGACATATAGCCAGGCGACGATTCCCCACTTTTTGTTCAGCTTAGTAATGGATAAAGCGATCAACGTAACGCTAGATACATGAACGCTCGGCATTGCTGATATCCCTATGCCTGGCGACAGTGATTGACTAGCGTACGCATTCCAAAGAAATTCTTGTGTGTGCAAAGACCAAACGGTAAAAAAACTTTTTTGATCAATAAGGTATTCATTTTGCTGATGCAGAAGAGACATTAAATCTTCGTAAGCTGTCATATTGGGGAATAGCCTATGCGCATAAACGGGTCCTCCTGAAGAAAGAAGAATAGCAATAAGTCCACCAACGACAAACCAGACTAGGCATACAGAAATGATGATTTGTTCTCGCTTAACAGGGTGTTTTAATTGGCAGGTTGCGAAAACAAAAAATATCCAGATAATGAAGATCCAAATGTTATAAAAAAAGTTAACAAAGGCGGTGACCCAAGGAGACTTAAATAAGGTATGGGTGATCTCCCAAGGATAATATCCAAAGTGAGTGATCTTATCGAATTGTGATAACAATGGATCCAGATAATATGGGTTAACGATTGAAATTGCTGTTTTTAAAGAGGTAAAACAAGATAAAACCAGTGATAATGCTATAAATAGCAATATCATATTGATCATTTCATGTTTATAAGAAAAAAAGTATTTAAACTTTGAAATAAACAGTTTTGATGGGTTGGGTTTTAGATGGAATAGTAAATAGAAATAGTAGCATATAAAATATAAGGCTCCGGTTGCACCCAGTGCATAAAGCATGAACTTTACATAAGTAAGTAAATCGAAATACTGCATAGCGTGGAAGACATGGCAGATCACGTAAGTCACACTACAAATGATTAACGCTACGATATATATCGATTTATCGCGTACGATGGGAGCTAAAATCTTATTCATCAAATTTTTTATGCAAAACAAAGATTAATAAAAGTTATCATCTATTTTAAATGGAGTGATGCTCTCCTATCATAAATGAGAGGGGCGTCTAACTTATTAATGTAACGATTATACTCAAGCACCTTCAAGATGCTGTTTCTTAGCAAATACTTGTAGACAACGCACGCATTTAATTTCTATTTTCTCTATAGTGCTCAACAATTTGGGCGGCTTTAGTCGCCAATAATGGGCCAAAAATCAACATAAAGAATAGTCGGCATGTTTGCATTGCCATAATAAATGATACGTCAACGTTACTTGAGGTAGAGGCGATGATTGCTATTGAATCAGCTCCTCCTGGGCTCATTGCCAAATAAGCCGTTAGGGGATCAATGCCAAAGTATCTGACTAAACCAACAGAGAGTAGCGAACAAAAGCCAATCAGTAAGAGAATTGAAAAGAAGATATTTGGCATTATTTTTATCGCGTAACGTGTTGCTTCACCAGTAAAGCGAGCACCGATATTCCAGCCGATAATGGCATAGCAGAAAAAGAGAAATGGGGTTGGTAAATCTATTTGGAACCAACCCCAGTAATTAACCGCAATACCCAAAAGAATGGCAATAATAAGTGGCCCAGAGGGTAACTTGAGGTATTTACTGGCAATCACACTAACTGCAATAAGTACGAGTGTTTTTACAAAATTAGCCCATTGCACGGTTTCATAGAGATGTAATTGATGATCTTGGTTACCAGCAATGTTTGGCATGAAAAAATGGGTCACTAAGACTGCAGCAAGTGACACCATAATGACACGTAAATACTGCATTAAAGCCACTAATCTAACATCAGCGCCATAGTCTTGAGCCATGAGTGTCATCACAGTTGCGGCACCCGGGCTACTTCCCCAAATCGCAACGGTACCAGGCACCACTCGACGGTAAGCAAGGATACCACTTAGCACTGTACTCGCGATTAATACAGACAGCACGCCGCCGAAAAATAACAAGAGGTGTTGGCTGATATTTGAAATCGCATCGAGTGGTAGGGCGAGAGAAATCATGACTCCAATTGTTCCTTGGCAGCAACGAATCAAAGGTTTAGTTGGCTGCATGACAATGTTTTTTTGCGCAAAGAGAATGGCGACAAACATAGGGCCAAGTAAGAACGATGCTGGCAGACCTAGATATTGAAGTGCAATGGATATCATTAGAGATAGCACACCTAGCAAAACCCAACGCGTTTCTCTTTTTTGAACAGGCAGGTGTGTAGAGATAAATGACATAAATCGCTCTTCTTTTATAAGGTGCAACAGGAGTAATGCCGCACATAATAAACAAGGGAGAGGATGGTGGCTAGAGAGGAAAGGTATAAACGTTCGTGTTCGATCATTTTATTTATAGGTCTATTGATTTCATCAGAGGAGTGAAATGTGATCTGATCACAAACGCTTGTCGCATATAGTGAGAATTTATGACACTGATTTCCATTACTTTCTCACTTGGTGGGATTGGATGTAAAATTTGTTGCGTATAGAGCTTGGGTAAATTTTGGGTTCATGCTATTAAAATAGACATAAAAATAAATAACTCGAAAGTTTTGGAACTTGGATGTGTTGAGGCAAGGAGCGATAAATACAATGAAAAACTTATCGATGGCTGTTGTCGTTAAAGACCATACAGTGTTATTGCAACAACGTTATCGTGGAGCAAAAGACGTCATTTATGAATTTCCTGGTGGCTCTATTGCTGATAATGAATCTGGTGTATTTGCTGCCATTCGTGAATTGTGGGAAGAAACAGGTGTATCAGGTGTTCGCACTTTGGGAGAGTACACGTGTAAGAATCGGTTTGGTGGTGATAGTCATTACGTGGTTCTTGAGCCTGCTGCAGATGTTTTTCCGCACAAAGCTAACTCAGAGCATATATTGGCATGGTTACCCTTAACGGATATACCACATGAAAAGCTCTATCCTGCAGATAAAGAGTTTGTTGAGCGCTATTTGCCACACTATATCCAGTAACGTCATTTAATAAAGACGGAGGCGAGGCTTAATGCCTCGCTTTTAGGTGTGAACAACGGGTTGTTATTGGTTCTCTTTCTCGTCATTAGAGAGTGATTGTGGGCCGGAGAGATGTTCTTTAAACCAGCTCACGACCAAATTAATTACCGGTTCTTGATACCAGCTGACATCTCCGTGTCCGGCTCCTTCGACCAGATAATAATCAACACGGTTTCCTTCTTCTTTTAAAGCTTGATAAAACTGAGAACCTTGGATAGGTGACACTAGAGTATCGTCACTGCCATGCATCAGTAGGAAAGGGGGCAGGCCAGATTTAACATGTCCCATTGGTGATGCGTAAAGTGCTTTCGTTTCATCACTATCAATGGTGCCACCAGGGTGGTCGGAGAAAGCGACACCATTGACCAATAAAGCTTCGGTTACATTGTCTTGGAGATGGGTTTTATAGTGACTTCCTTCGTAGCCTTCACCAATGTTAAGCAAGTTTGAAATGCCATATAAGCTTGCGACAGCTTGTACTTCCGATGTTTGGTCAACAAACCATCCTTGATCAAACTCTTCGATATCGATGGTAGTCCCCAGCATTTCAGCTAACCAGCCTCCTGCTGAATTACCTAAGACACCAATGCGAGCTGGATCAATGCCATATTCTGTGGCATTGGTGCGTAAGAAGCGAATTGCGGCTTTACCATCAACTACTGGAGCTGGGAATACATCAGGAACAACACGATATTCAGCGGAGCCTACAACAAACCCAGCTTGGGCGAGAGCAACCCGCATTTCCAAAAACTTATCTCTTTCCGCCGTAGTAAAGCCACCTCCTGGGAAAAATACGATGGCCGGTTTTAATTGTGATGTACGTGGAATTAATAACGACATTTTCAGTAATCGGTTTCCGGTCTGTTTTTTTACTTGGGAATACACAACATCACTAATGGAATCGACTGGAACTCGTTCTGGTTTACCCATTTGCATGACCTGCACTCCGTCGATATAACCCGGTAGAGTTTCTGTCTCAAACTTGGGAGGTTCATCGATAGTCAACAGACGACAAAGAGAGGGATGTAATTGGGATTTTTTACCAGACATATGACCACCTAAGGCTGTTATCAGTTTGATAGAGTTGAATTATATCAGTATAAACTGATTGGCGTCGTGCATCCGGTCTGACTATGTGCATTAGGAACAAACTTTGAATCCGTGGTCACAGTTTTTCACGGAACAAGTAGTTCTATTATTGCAAATCGATCAATTAGTACGATCGTTAGGATACGGTTCAATGGACGGTATCAAGAGTTTGATAAAGAAAGCAGGTCAGTGATACCTGCTTTCTAGGATATCCCTAGTGGCTAACTTGTTGTTCTATTAGGTGAGTAATAGCATCGCCTAGTTGTTGAGTCGAAGCATTACCATTCATATCCGGAGTGAGGTTATCTTGTGCGGCTATGACTTTTTCAATAGCCGTCATAATGATGGAGGCTTCTTGAGGTAGACCTAAATGGTCTAGCATCATCGAGCCCGCCCAAATCGTCCCAATCGGGTTAGCGATATTTTGCCCATAAATATCTGGCGCTGAGCCATGCACGGGTTCAAACATAGAAGGGAAGTTTTTCTCTGGATTGATGTTGGCTGAAGGGGCAATGGCGATGGTGCCAGTACAAGCGGGGCCTAAATCCGACAAAATATCCCCAAATAAATTGGAAGCAACTAGGACATCGAAATGTTCTGGTTTTTTCACTAAGTTAGCGCACAGAATATCAATGTGGAATTGATCGCAATCTATGGTTGGATGCTGCTTAGCAATATTCCAAAAACAATCATCCCAAAAAGGCATTGAGTGGAACATACCGTTAGACTTTGTAGCAGAGGTGACACGTTTAAGTTCTTGCTTCTGGCATAAGTCAAAGGCGTAGTTGATGATGCGATCACACCCTTTTTTACTAAATAGACTTTGCTGAATAACAATTTCATCGGCGGTACCTGGCTTAAAATGACCGCCGATGTCGGAGTATTCCCCTTCTACGTTTTCACGGACGACCCAGAAATCAATATCGCCAACTTTTTTATTCGCAAGTGGAGAGGCGATACCATCAAACAAGCGAACAGGACGTAAATTAACATATTGGTCAAATTGACGACGAATAGGCAGCAATAGCCCCCATAGAGAGATATGGTCAGGAACATTGGGAAAACCCACAGCGCCCAGATAAATCGCGTCGTATTGAGCGAGAATATCTAAACCATCGTCAGGCATCATTTTCCCGGTTTCTAGATAGGTTTCACAAGACCAATCAAAATAGTCAAACTGCAATTTTGTATCGGTTAAGGCAGCGGTTGCGGCTTGAATGGCTTTGATCCCTTCCGGCATGACTTCTTTACCAATCCCGTCGCCAGGAATGACTGCAATTTTTAATGTTTTCATGATGTTCTACATTTCCTTGTATGATACATACCCAATATTTGGAGGTATAGCGGTTAAGAACGCTATACCTGAATCTTTTAAATGTGATTGGGTATTTGTACGTTATACGTTATTAGTCACTAACCGTAATTGAATCCATTGCTACAAGAGAATTAACCTATGGCCTGAGTGACAACACCATATGTATAGGGGGCTTGCTCTGAATATGGATGAGGACCAAGCGACATCAAAGTGACGTCATCAGCTTGTTGCAAATTCCATTTTAGAAGCATAGGTTCTAAATCGAACTGAATTGGAGTATCAATACGAATAAAACGACCTTGATATTTTGCCAAAATTGATTCAATTAATGTTGTGGCCTCGCTCTGATTTTGGGCAACTACGGGGCCGATGGCATAACCGCGGCCAAAAGGTCTAAATGCGGCAAAACCCTGCAATTGATGATTTTTTTCTAGTAGCACTATCTCTTCTGAAATCTCAAAGATCTCCTCTGCTACCTTGGTTCGTTCCATCTTACTGGCGCTATTCATCAGCTCGATGATTGAGTCATGATCTGAGGTTTGGTACTGACGCAAAGACAGCTCATTGCTTAGTGATCCTGATGGATAATCAGTCGGACATTTTGCATTGCCTTGAAATTGCTTAATACGTCCATATACATGAAATCCGAGCTTTTCATACAAGGGTTTACCTGCAACGGTTGCCGTTAAAAATAGATGGCGTTGGCCTGCAAGTTGCGTGATGGCTTCCATCAATCTACGTCCTAGTCCAAGCCCCTGATATTCATCAGCAACAACGATTAAGCCGATACTAGCGTGCTGACCTTGTACAACACTACAAGCTGTACCAACAAGCTTGCCATCGATTTCTAGGCCAACAGTATGAGAAAGTTTAAGCATCGTTGCCCAATCTTCTCTGCGATGTGGCCAATGCAGGTTTTGGGTCAGTTGGTAAGCTGATTCCAAATCATTGTTATCCATGGGTCTTAACTGGTAAGTAATATCAGTGGCAGTGGCGTCGACCATGTGTTCATCCTTTATTGATAATCATTTTCACTGTTATTTCATTGACGTTAATAAAAATCAAGTAGTGGTGTCTAGTTCGGTACAAATAACCGAAGGGTAAGAGTGATAAAACAATTGCTGCTGCTTTGAGTGACCAGCTCGGCAGCACATGCTGGTAGAATTTAATTACCATGATAGGTAAGCAGATAGCCAACAAGTTAAGGAGCAACGAATGGCTTATTATAATCCCGATGAGATCGCTATTCCCAATGGGCACTTTAGTCATGGCCAACTGGATTCTTCAACTGGGCATGAACGACATGCAGTCACTCGTCCTTCTGATGGTGTGGTCTATGCCGAAATACCAATCGCAGATGGCCCATATGTAGATAGAGTGGTGCGCGCTTCTTATGAGTCTTTCCGTTCTAGCGATTGGGCAACTCGAGCTCCTCGTGATAGGGCAAAAGTGCTTATGCGATGGGCTGAATTAGTGGAAGACAATTGTCAATATTTAGCACAGTTAGAATCTTTAGGTTCCAGTCGAACTTACCAAGATGTTCTTCAGTGGGATATACCCTATGTCGCTGACACGATACGCTTTTTCGCTGAAATGGCCGATAAAGATGGTGGTTATGTTGGAACAACACAAAGCGATCGTTTCGGTATGGTGGTGACGGAACCCTATGGTGTGGTGGGCGCGATTACGCCTTGGAATTTTCCAATGAGTATGGCTATGTGGAAAGCAGCGCCAGCCTTAGCGGCTGGAAACGCAGTCGTGATGAAGCCATCAGAGCTTACGCCCTTTTCAACGTTATGCTTAGCTCAGTTAGCAATTGATGCCGGATTGCCGAATAATATTTTCAATGTGGTATTAGGAACCGGTCAAGTAACGGGGGCTGCACTTTGCGAGCATCCTTTAGTGAGCCGAGTGACTTTCACTGGTTCGACTCAGACGGGGGCGAATATTATGTCTGCGTGTGCGCTGACAGGACCTAAGCCTGCAACCCTAGAGTTGGGTGGAAAAAGTCCTCAAATAGTGTTTGCTGATGCTCCTGATATTGAGTTAGCGGCCAGCATGGTCGCAAAAGCCATTACTGGCAATGCAGGACAAGTTTGCGTTTCAGGCTCTAGATTGATTATCGAACAAGCGTTGTATGAACAATTTATTCCGCTCATTATCGCCCACTTTAAACAGTTGATTGCTGGAAAAACATGGGAGCAAAATACGACTTTAGGTCCGATTATTTCAGAACAGCAACTCTCAAGAATTGAATCAATTGTCCAAAAAAGTATATCGGATGGAAGCCAATGCCTTTATGGGGGAGAACGCATCATTGGACATGAATGTGGTACGTATTTTCAACCAACGATTTTAAAAGTGACGGGTTGCGATGATATTGCGATTATGCAAGAAATTTTTGGACCTGTTTTAACGGTACAAACTTTTACGAGCGAGCAAGAAGCATGGCAACTGGCCAGTCACAATACCTATGGCTTGGCTGCAGGTGTTCATACTTCCAATTTAGATCGAGCATTAAGAGCAGTGAGAAATATAGAAGCTGGCTCGGTTTGGATAAACCGTTATGGACGGACGTTCGATCATATTATGCCAACGGGGGGGTACAAGTGCTCCGGCATTGGTAAAGACATTGGTAAAGAGGCATTTGAAGAAAATCGCCGCAGCAAAACAGTAATGATTGATTTTGATTTAAACCCATCTAATTAACCATATCATCGAACTGTACAAGATGGCAGGAGTCCTTCACCCACTCTATTGCCATCTTGTACTCCTACCGAATACTCATTTTCGCTTTATTTTAGTTAGCCTGACTGACTAAACAGCATTCACCCATTTAATTAAGGGTTACATTTGTTATTGTTTACTAATGGTCGTAACTTGTACTTATTTTGTGTGTTTTTTGTTCAATTTGGTGTCGTTGTTAATGCGGGATTTTATTAGAAGTAATAATTTTATTAGTTACATTTATTCATTTTTAAGATTACTGTGACACCATTGAAACACAGGAAATGATATTATTATATATAAATAAAAATATCTTTATAACTACTTGATTAATATTTATAAGGTACTTTATCTATATAATTTTAAATGATAAAACACTCATGAAATAGATGTAAAATTATCTCATAAATGAGAATTTGTTTTTGCGGTGCATTATTTCTTATTTTTATTCTATGAATTGAGATAAATAAAAATTATTCTGTCATTCGTTGCTTGGATATATTAATGACATTGCTATGACTTTCATTATTATCAATAGTAACAGTTAGGTACATTGAGATAGTGCCAATTTAATATAAATAACGGTTAGCTATGGATAGGCTTTTTGGCAGTTTCTCATTTTAACTTGCACTCTGCTAAGCCATGAAGAACTCTACGCTAAACCACCAGTAGATAAATGATATATAAGGTTATTGAGACTCAGTTTGTCTAAGGGGTTTTACCTCGTAAACCTAAAATAATCAATTGTAATGTTTTCTTTCTAAGGATATAACAATGTTAATGAATTTAAGCTCGAAATTATATTCCACCGTGGATGCTTTTTTTTCGGATAAACGTGGTGTGACAGCTATAGAATACGCAATTATTGGTGTGGCAGTTTCGGCTATTGTACTGAGTATGTTTAATTCTAGTTTAAGCGATTCTCTTGAAGGTGCAATGAGCACTATCACTACTAATATTGACTCGGCTTCATCTTCAGCGCAATAAATTGGATACTGCACAATTATTGAAGTTAGGGCTAATACTGTTTTTAGTCCTAACTTTATGTAATGTTATGTACAGTGATATTACCCAGCGAACAGTTAAACATAGAGATTTGGTTCTGTCTTCTATTTTCATATTTTCTCTTCACCAAGAGTATCAAATCGATATTAATTATCCGATGATATTTCTATTCTTTATTGGTGGGATGATTTTTTGGAAACTTGGCATATGTGGTGCTGGTGACATCAAATTATTAACCATTTTAAGCTTAGGTATGAGCCAGCAATGGCTGCTACTCTGCGTTGTTATCATGTTGTTTTTGGGAGGTGTTACTGCCGGTGGGTTACTCCTTTATAGCAAATGTAGTGGCCGCAAAGAGATAGTTAACCACGGTGTACCATATGCGATACCTATCGTCTTCAGCTTTGGGTTCGGAATTATATTAACTTTTTTATCAAAATAACTTATCTCGCTGTTCTCATCGTTTTGGTGTTCTATGAATATAAAATTAGTCAGTGTATTTGCGGTAATCGCTATTGGCGTTGGTATATATGGTGTAATTGGGCAAAAACAGCCTAGGCCTCACGCTGAAACCCAAGTTAAAGAAGAGAAAAAACTGACTGTTTATTTAACTAAATCAGACTTAAAAAAAGGACATGTTTTGACACGTTCTGATGTTTATTTAGAAAAATGGCCTGAATCTAAAGCAAATAAATATGGATTGGATGATAACTTGGTCGTTAATTTATCAGACCGGCCGCTAGTTCGTCGAGATATTAATTCGGATAAGTTACTGTATCGTGATTCGCTAATATATCAGCAAGATCCAGAATATGTAGACTTTGTCGTTAAGCCTGGGTTGATTCCATTTCCAATAGAAACGAATTCAGACGCTATCGTTGGCGGTGTTATTCATGCGAATTCAAAAGTTGACATTTTAGCTTTGGCGTCAACTAGTCAAAATTTGGCGAATGATCACTCGGTAAATAGTTATAAAGGGGTTTCATTAACGCCAGTGTTAATGAACATCAAGGTACTGAAATTGACGACAGAGAAAGTGAAAAATAAAGACCAACGGGTCAATCACGAAAAAACGGCGTTGATTCTCGAGCTTACACCTAAAGAAGTGGCAACACTGACCATTGCTAAAAGAATTGCACAGATTGAAGTACATCTTGCAGTTAAAAATGCGACCGCCAAACAACTATCAGCCAATGCTGGTGATGTTTTGGAATCATACCATGCTGTAACGGAATTTCGTGCTGCGAGTGCGATTGTAAAATAGGACTTCAGGGATGACCATTCGTATATCTCATTCACGTATTGGCCTTAAATGCGGCGTATTTACATCGCTTTGGATAATGCTTTTATATCTGAATAGTGCACTGGCTGCCAATCTTATTAACATTGCCGATGGTGAAGCAACGGCAATCAAAACTAAACAAGAAATCAGTTCGGTGTTTATAGCCAATCCTACGGTTGCCGATTACCAAGTGATTGGTAAACGGAAGGTGGTAGTGTTCGGCAAAAAAGTCGGCAATACATCTCTCATCATTTTTGACGGTGAAGGTAACGATTTAATAGCAAAAACAATTGTGGTGAACCACAGTTTACTGCTGATCAAGCAGCAAGTGGCACTTCGCTATCCTCATCTAGATATTTCTATTTACAATCTTGGTCAACAAGTTGTCTTGAGTGGAACGGTTTCTTCGGAAGAAGAAAAGCAAGGCATTGCCACTTTAGTTGGCGAGTTGATGGAGAAAAGTGCAACCAAACAAACCGTATCAGTGTCGAGTTCTTCTAGTTCATCTTCTAATTCTTCGTCATCTTCTAACTCTTCTACTGGTGGGGATTTAACATTAGATACCGGTGCGACTTACCAAGGTATTGTTAATAATTTGGAGGTAGCAGTAACGAAGCAGGTTAATGTGAAATTAACAGTCGCCGAGGTATCACAATCATTTGCCGAGAACTTAGGCATTCAAATGTACTCAGATGGAAATAGCCAAGGCATTTTTGTCAACTCCTTAACCAAATTCAGCGCAAGTGATATTGTTTCTGTGATTAATGCTGTAGCCGATAACACAATTGGTCAGGTTCTTGCAGAGCCCAATATCTCTGTTATATCAGGGAAAAGTGCAAGTTTTTTAGTGGGGGGCGAACTTCCCGTCGTAACTGTGATTGATAGCAGTACGAGTGTTTCGTATAAAGAGTATGGCATTCGTTTAAATCTAGCTGCGAATGTACTTAGAGATAACAAGATCGAGTTAGCGATTAGCCCAGAAGTCAGTTCTCTTGATACCCAGTATGAAAATGAAACATACGACTTGCCCGCTTTAAAAACGCGTAAAGCTCAAACAACAGTTGAACTGGGCGACGGCCAAAGTTTTGTTCTCGGTGGGCTGTTAAGTAATGAAGAGACCGAGTCACTCTCAAAAATTCCTTATATCGGTGATATTCCTATTTTAGGTGCTCTTTTCCGTTATACCGAAACTGAACGTAAAAAAACAGAGCTGGTTATTGTAGCTACGGTAAGTTTGGTTAAGCCAATTGAAAGTGATCAGGTAAAACTACCGAGTTTTGAGCGGACAACAAATCTACAGCGTTTCTTTGCATTAGATAAAAATACAGCGTCTTCATATCCTGCGCGTCAGTGGCTAGCTAACGGAGGTTTTATTCAATGAAAATCGCTAGATGGAATCTAATTATGGCTGGTGTGATATTGTCTTCATTGCTTATGGGGTGCAGTCATGTTCACGATCGAGTCGGGACTAAAGTGACCTTATATCCAGTTACGTCAACTTTGAAACTCGATGTGACGAATTATCGTTCTGCTCAGGTGTCAATCGACCATTTTATTGCACACCACAATAAGTTGGTAGTGACGCAAATGGTTGAACTTAAATATAGAGGAAAAGCGGGATTGCGTTTGGCTGACTATACACGTAATGCCTTACTAAAGTTGGGAGTAGCTAAGGAGCATGTCCATTTACTAGCCTCAGATATGGCTTCTGATTCGTTTCTTATATTACTTACTGATTATAAAGTGAAAACCAGCCAATGCCACTATGCTAATTATCATTCATTAAGCCAGTTTACTGATGACCATGGTTGTAGTGTTGAAAGTAACCGCTGGTTATCTATGACTAATCCAGAACGTTCGGCGTCTATTTCAATGGATACTCAATAACCATGTTCGATTTAGTTGATATTTTAAAGTCTGGACAAGCTAGCAGTCACATTGAGCCAGAAAAAATTACGACAGTTCTTTTTCATCAGACACAAGAATGCCAGGAACTTGTTCTTGAATCCTATCGCTTTGAAGGCATTACTGAGCCTGTTATCGCGCCTAATAAAGATGAAAACATTTCTGAGCACGTGCGCTTACAAAATGTTGAAATTGTTTTGATAGAGTTAAACAACAGTAATAACGTAACGGATGATGCTAAGCGTATTAGTCACTTACTACCGAGTCATGCATCTGTGATCGTCATTGGTAGTGAAGATGCGATATCTACAATTCGTAACTTAAAAGAAATGGGGTTTTATTATCTTTTTTGGCCCATTACTAAGCAGGAATTGATCGATTTTGTACGTAGTGTGCATGATAACCGCGAACGAAATCGCGGGCCAGGTCAAAAACGACGAGCGAAACGCGTAACGGTTATTGGCGCTAAAGGGGGAGTCGGCGCAACAGCCATTACTGCAGAACTTTCTTATCTACTTTCAAATGTTAAACATTCATCTTGTATTGTCGTCGACCATAATTATAACAGCGGTAATCTTGACATCATGCTTGGGGTACAAAAGTTTGAAAAGCGCCGTATTCAAAGAGGCTCTTTTACTGATTCCCTAGATTTGGCTAGTGCAAAAAGTTTATTACATAAACAAAATGACATGTTGTCTTTACTTGGTTTAACTGCGCCCGACCTGACTCAAGGTGAGGTTTCTGAGTATCACCGCTCTGTTATCGATATCATGTCCGCTGAATGTAACTTCATTATTGAGGATATGTCTGCATCTTCGGGGCAAGTCTATGAAGTTAACCACTCTTGGCTAGAAAGTGATTGTATTTTATTAGTCAGCACACCAACGGTGTCATCACTGAGAGATGCTGGTCGAATTAAGCAAATTATCGATAACGTTCCTCCTTCTCAGAGGCCACGTTTGCTCATCGTCGTTAACAACACTATGCCAGAAAAATTTGCTAGTGTGTCGTTGGCCGAGATTGAGACGTTTCTACATCAAAAAGCGGATCTGGTTATCCCGTTTATCGGTGATTTCGGTAACGTTATTTTAGACGGTAAGCGTTTAGCCAATATCAATAATAAATCAGCTAATTCTGTAAAATCCTTAGCCTCTTTAGTGATTGGTGAAAGCACAGAAAAAACTCACTCATTGTTTAAGAAATTATTGAGTAAGGTGAAGTAAATGCTTGGAACAAAGAATCTGTATGTTTCGTTACGTAAAAAAATCTTCGACGCATTAGATCCCACCGCTATTACTGATATCAGTCGTCAGCAACTTTCAACTCAATTAGAAAGTGCTGTTGACTTACTCATCGAAAATGAAAATGCGGCTGTTTCATCTACAGTTCGTAAAGAATTTGTGGAAAGTCTGACTGATGAGCTCATTGGATTAGGACCACTGCAACGCTTAATGGATGACGAATCGATCACGGATATCATGGTTAATGGTCCTGATTCTGTCTACATCGAGCGACATGGTTTGATGGAATTAGCCCCGATCAATTTTATTGATGAAGCGCAGTTGTTAGCTATTGCAAAGAGAATAGCTAATCGGGTCGGTCGCCGAGTCGATGAGTCCTCACCAACCTGTGATGCACGCTTGGCTGATGGTAGTCGCGTGAATATTGTTATTCCTCCTATTGCGATTGATGGCACGACCATCTCTATTCGTAAGTTTAAGAAGCAAAGCATCGACTTAAGTAAGTTGTGTCAATTTGGCGCGATGAGTCCTGAGATGGCTCAACTATTAATGGTAGCAGCACATTGTCGTTTGAATATCTTGATTTCAGGTGGTACAGGATCAGGTAAAACGACGATGTTAAATGCGTTATCTCAGTTTATTTCTGAAAAAGAACGTGTCATCACTATAGAAGACGCTGCTGAGTTAAAACTTCAACAACCTCATGTGGTGCGCCTCGAAACCCGTACCGCTGGGATTGAAAACACTGGGCTGATTAATCAACGTGATTTAGTTATCAACTCACTACGTATGCGCCCGGACAGAATCATAGTGGGTGAGTGTCGTGGTCCAGAAGCTTTTGAAATGTTGCAAGCAATGAACACGGGTCACGATGGTTCTATGTCAACACTTCACGCTAATACGCCTCGTGATGCTATGGCCCGGGTTGAATCTATGGTCATGATGGCGAATAACAATCTTCCCCTTGAAGCCATTCGTCGTACTATCGTCAGTGCTGTTGATCTAATCATTCAAATTTCTCGCCTGCATGATGGTAGTCGTAAAGTAATGAGTATCACTGAGGTAATTGGTCTTGAAGGCGCAAATGTGGTGATGGAGGAGATTTTCCGTTTTCAACCCACTTTTCAGCAAACCGACGACGATAAGATACATGGTCATTTTGTCACCGCTGGTTTGATGCAGCGATCGGTATTAGTAGAAAAAGCGAAGTTTTTTGGGTTGGAAGATAAACTAATGGCCGCTTTCCGAGCAGGAGAACCCGCTTGATGCTCTCAATATTAGTGATTTTTATCGGATTAATTTTATTGATTTACAGCGTGGTTAGTGAGCGTCGAGCACATAAGAATCGTTATAACTATCTCGCAGAGTTTAATAAAACTGAATATGTTGATTCATTAGTAACAAGCCAACAAGCGGTGAATCTTGCCTCTTTACTCAACCAAAGTTGGTTAGAAAATTTGGCACTTCGCTGGGAAAACTTCAAGAAACAGCTTGGAAAAAAAGCACAATTCAAATTGCTTATTGTTATCGCCGTATTATTTGCTGCTTCTCTATTTTTTAATCAAAACTTTTTGAGGGCATCTCCTCTTATCGTCTCTCCTGTTTTTATGTTTGGCGGGTTGCTGGCTTTTTATCGTTGGATGCAATCGCGAGAGCGTAAACGCTTCGAAGCCGAATTTCCTGATGCTCTAAATATGATGACCAGTGCGGTTTCTTCAGGGGAAAGTGTTATGCATGCCATATTATATGTTGGCGATAAATTGGAAGGCGATATAGGTAGAGAATTTAATCTTATGGGGCGTCGGTTGCAGTTGGGGGAAACACCTGACGAAGTATTTCGTAAATCATGTCGACGTTACCCTTACTCTTCTTTTTATTTCTTCGTCATTACGTTACGGGCAAATATGCAACGTGGTGGGCAGTTGAAAGAGGTCATGTATCGTCTCAACCGCACGATGTTTAATGCTCGAGCCATCAATAAAAAAAAGTATGCGTTAACGTCAGAAGCTCGCACTTCAGCGAAAATAGTCGCTGCGATACCCTTCTTCTTTCTGTTTATCCTACAGTTTCTCAGCCCTGAAAATTATGAATTCGTTATGTTTAATGACAGTGGGAGACAAATACTTTATTACGTCATGGCAAGCGAATCGATTGGTATTGCAATCGTTTGGGCATTAATGAAAAGTGTTAGATAGTAAGAGGCGCATAGCATGAATTTTATAATGTTAGTTTCATTAGTGCTCATTTTAACTGGAACAGTTACGCTACTCCTTACATTTTTAAAGCTCAATCGACAAAAAAAATTGGCTAGTTTTAATGTCAAATTAGAAGGTGAGCGAAATTTCAATTGGTTGGGGCTGATTCATTTCTTTAATGGTATCTTTTCATCCGATCCCAAAGAAATTCAAAAAAAGTTTCTAGCTGCTGGGTTTTACGATAATAAATTTTCCAAATATTTCGTTGTTGTGAAGTATGGTGTTCTTTGTTTGGGTGCCATCGGTATCCTCGTTTTAGATGTTTTTATCGACTTACCCCAAAGTAATTTTATTGTTGCTGAATCAGTGTGGTTAATCTCAGTGTTAATGGGGCCTGATACGTATTTGGCGATGAGAGCTAAATCACTCCGCCATACGATTTCAAATAAATTGCCGTATATGCTCGATTTAATGGCTGTTTGTGTTCAAACCGGTATGACTATTGAAGCTGCAATTAGCTACTTAGCTCAAGAATTCGGAGCTTTTGATAAAGATCTTAGCCATTTATTGAGAAAAGTTGATGAGCGAGCCAGGGTCGTAGGATTAGAGCAATCGCTACAAGAATTATATGCTCGTGTTCCTACTAATGAAGTTCGAAGCTTTGTAATGACTTTAAATCAAAGCTTGCAATATGGGTCTTCTATTTACAGCGTTTTAACTACCTTATCGGCTGATATTAGAGAAGTTCAACTATTACATGTTGAAGAGAAAATAGGACAACTATCTGCAAGAATGTCGATTCCATTAATTATCTTTATCATGGTTCCTATTGTTATTTTGATTGCAGCTCCAGGTATTATGAGGTTATTACAACATGCGCATTTTTAATCTATTACTTTTTATTTTTGGACTGAGCCTTCTATCTGGATGTACGAATAAACCATCAATTGAGTTCTCTGATCAAACAAATGAGAAAATTCTTAAAAGTAGCGGTAATACACAGAAGTTGATCGAATTCTATAAAAAGCAGTTAACGAAACAGGAGCGATCCGATACCCGGTTAAAGTTGGTCTCGACTTATGAAAGTACGGGGGATTTTTCGTCAGCGTTATTTTATTTAAAACCGATACTTAATCAAAAGCAAGATCTTGAGGTAAAAGTAGAGTTACTTGCAGGTAGAGCCTACTTGAACCTTCATCAGTTTTCTCAAGCTGAAATTTTTCTCAGTGACGCGAATAAGCGTAAACCCGCAGATGCCGAAGTGATGAATTTGCTCGGAGTATTATCTTGTTATCAAGGGAAATTATCACAAGCTCAAATATGGTTTTCTAAAGCACGAGCCTCTATGGGAAACGATCAGACCATAAAGAATAACCTGGCATTAGTTTCCTTATTGCAAGGTGATTATATGACGGCTCGCCGTTTACTTGAATCGTTGGTGGTAAACGATGAATTAGATAATAAAAAAGTGACTGCAAATTTGGCAGTTGTTTATGCAAAGCAAGGTGATAAACAAGCTTTTTCACAATTGACAAAATCCTTATCTAAAGAACAAAGCAATGCACTTTATATGCAGTTAAGTGAATTGAGATTGGTCAATTTACAAAGTTTGTCAGTTGGTTCCAATATGGCGCCTATAGAGAATTAATAAAATGATGAGGGTTTTCCATAAAAGACAAAAGCAAACTGGTGTTGCATCTATCGAATTTGCTGTTGGGTTTATTTTCTTTTGGTTGATGTGTATGGCGTGGGTTGAAATGAGCTATTTATCTTACGTTTCTGCAATTGGTGACCTCGCCATTTCACAAGCGGCATTGCATAGTAAACGCCTTGAAACCTCTACAGAATTTCTTGCAGACTTCAAAAGCACCTTAAGTAAGAGTGATAGCCTATGGAAATATGTGGCTGATGCTGATGATTTTACCTATAGCATTCGCTACATCAGTAGTTATGACGATTTATCACAAGTTACTGAAAATTGTAAAAATGATGATAGTGAAGATAACAGTGCTGAATGTGGTACAGCATCAGATTCTGCCATTGCCATATATCATATTAGCTACAATGCACCACCAATTTTTAACTACTTTTTAGACGGTGACACTCTGTTTGCTCGTGAAGCGATCGTAATACAGGAATATCAACGTAGTGACTTCAATATCAACTAAGCAACATGGAAACTTTATGATCGAGTTTGCCATCGTGGGTATCTTTTTTGCCATGCTACTCGTATTTAGTGCGGATATCGTTATCAAATTGAGTACAAAAGGTAAACTTGATCGTTTGTCCTATTCAATAGCTAACGTAATAAAAGAAAGAACGCAACTTTTTGGTGAAAGTGATAGTAGTGATGATGATTATGAAGTGAGTGATTCTCAAGCGAAAGAAGCTTATATCATTACAGTCAACTCCTTGAAAAGGACAGTTCACAATTTTGATTCCAGCCAATTCGGCTTTGATCTAAAAGTAAGACAGCGCTCAGATTATGGTACTGGTGATCAATTAGTGGACGTTGCGGATTGGAATAGTACAGAAAAGGGAATTAGTGGAGCGAATTGTGAAGGAGCTGTACCGGATAAAGAGCTTATATTTCAGACGTCTTGGGGGCGTTCTTCAACTGTTTATCAAGTAACGCTTTGTTACGATACTGTGAACTGGTTTGGGGAATTGGTAGGTAAAGATTTCTCAACTATTGCCGTTAGTTCATTAGCAATAGGACGTTAATAATGGCTATGCAATTGAAGAACAAACAACATGGTCATGCAGCAATGCTGTTTGCAATGTTGATTCCACTCCTTTTTGGTGTATTTATCTTAGGTACCGACGGTGCAAGAGCGCTTCAAGACAAGGCCCGCTTAGAAGAAGCTGCGGAAATGGCCGCTCTTGCTATTGCAGGTCAGAGCGGTTCAACCGATGACGCGCATGATGAAATGGCAAGTAATTATATTCAATACTACTTCCCCTATGCTGAAGTGACGGATATAGAAACACATGATATCGCTTGTGAAGATAATACTGATTGTGATCCATCTGCATCGGCATCTGAGCGGTTTTTCGAATACACAGTTGCTGCTAAGATATCGCAGCCTAATTGGTTTTCCAGTGACACGATAGAAACAAGTTTTGGCGATAATTTAACCGTTGGTGGTTACTCTTCGGCTCGAAAATACCAATCAAAGACCGTTGATATTGTTTTGGTCTCAGATTTTTCTTCGTCTATGTTTAACTCTGTGACTTCTGCTCGTGACGCTAAATACATAGAACTTAAAGATATCATTTCTGAGGTATCAGAAACGTTAGAAGAATACAACGAGAAAACCAATACCAACAAGAATACGCTATCTTTTGTTGGGTTTAACTCATATGTTTATGGACCTAGTTCAATATCTGGTACGAAGACGGCCACAACTAGCTCAACGACCAAAACAAAATCTTATAGCGGTTATCCGTACTATAGCTATCTAGTGTGCAAAAGTGATGAAATTAACAAATATGGGAACCCTCATCCTAAAGAAGATGGATGGTGCACAAATAGTTACGACGATATCGATTTTAGTTCGACAGTAAGCCATATTTTTAGCAGCGATGATTATTTCCTGCCTACGTCAACACAAAGCTCACAAAACGTATTCTATACATTAGATTTAACTTCTGACTTCGAAAGTTTTAACAATACTATCAGCGGGTTTGAACCTGATGGTACAACTGCGTTTTATTCAGGACTGATACGCGGTGCTCAAATAGCAAACCAAGGAAGTAATCCACGTCGATTGATCATCATTTTATCTGATGGAATGAATACTCACACAGATATCACTGACACTTTAATAGCTAATGATCTCTGTTCAACTATTACCGATCACTTAAATAGCCTTAAAACTGTTTCTGGTGACACTGTAAAATCTAGATTATTCGCAATTGGTTTTGGCTACAAGGTGAGTAGCTATCCACAAATGGGAGAGTGTGTTGGCGATGATAATGTTTACGATGCTACTGATAGTGATTCAATTAAAGACAAAATTCTTGAACTCATCGCAGAAGAAATGGGGCGTTTGTCGCCTGTGAATTAAGAAGGATTAATCATGAGAACAAAAGTATTCACGATGATAACGGCTAGTTGCATTTCTTATAACGTATTTGCTGATAATGATTCTATGTATTCATATCTGTGCCAGCATGCTGAAAATACAGAAACCTATCAGGTTCGTACCGCAACTCACGCTAAAACATTGGTAATGTATCCCGGTGACAGTTTACAAACAAAATCGACTGATACGGTTAATGATGTTGATTGGATTAAAGCCAATATTAAACCGGAACAGTTACCCAAAAATTGTTTAAGTTACGTATTAAGCCAAGGATACTGGGAGCAGGGTAAAGGAATTGCTCGTTTTCATTTTCAATTCGACAGTAGTGAATTAAGTGCAAATGATGAACAGATTTTGTCACGAGTGTTTGAATTAGTTAAAAACGTGCCTAACGTCACTCTTGTTGGACATACTGATAACGTAGGTAGTAAAGAATATAACCAGCAATTAGGTTTCAAACGCGCTGAGTGGGTTTCGAAGCTATTAACATCAAAAACTAAGAGCATTGAAACAACAGTGAGTAGCCGGGGAGAAACACAACCATTATCGTTAAGTAATAATAAATCTGGCAGGGCCTTAAATCGACGGGTAGAGGTTTTTTTAGAGAACAATGAGCAATAGCATAGTTCGTTTTTGGCTAAACATACTGATTTATATTTAGAGGGTGAGTTTCATTCCCTCCTAATCTGGATTGCTACTTTTTAACGCTGAATAGCTTTATCTTCAAAGCGCACATTGGATTGACGGTTCATACATTCTCGCCCTTCGGGAGCTCATCAACAAACCTATTTCTGCGCTCAATCACGTTGAAAGGGAATAACTATTCCTGCCGTGATTGAGCTTGACGTAGGCTCGTTGATGAAGCACTGAACCCTGCATCTTGAGGTCATTTGGGTATAGTAACCTTTATCAAATGGGTAAACAGGTTATTTTGCCGATTTGATTTAGTGAATTTGTATCAATTGATGATGATAGTAATCATATAAAGCCTTCCACCTATCAAAATATACCCATAAAGTAGTATTATTATTTTAAAATTATTATCACTAACTTCTACGTGTTTTTTACTATTACATTTAGTGTTGGGACAAAATGTACCGTGTTTTTACCTTTTAAATGAGTTTCATAGAAACTCATTTAAAAGGTAAAAAATCTATGTTATCTACCACTAGTACCTCGTTTTTCAAATTAAATTCACCCTAATACTATTTGGGTATAAAATCACGATTCATTTATAAATCACTCTTTAAATTTGACATAGAATAAATAATGTCTATATTTAAAAGTTTTGCCTATTTTATTTTTTTATAATATTTGTATGTTAATACTTTATGATTACATATTTTTTTATAAAAAACAGTTACTTAGTTTCATTAGATTAAATTAACATTTTTAATGATATAAATGTAAATATTCTTATATAAGATACATATGTATCTGTGTTGAAAATATTTTATTTTTATCTCTATTCACAATGAAAATGTTTCGGTAAATTTCATTCCGTCGTTAAGACAAAGAAACAGATAGCGAAGTACAGTTTTAGACTTTCTATCATTATTTAAATTTAATTATTGAAACAGACTTAAGTACCACGAAAGTACAACAAAGATACTCAGTGTTACTAATTATTAGTTGAAGTAAAAATTGCTTAGGTAACATCATGTCACACCCGAACAGTTATTTATTATTAGCAATAAAATAAGTCGTTAGTTGGAAGGAAAAAATCATGTTAAACAATATTACTACCAAGCTATGTTCTAAAATTTCTGCATTTATTAAAGATCAACGCGGAGTTACAGCGATTGAATATGCAATCATTGGTGTAGCAATCTCTGCTATCGTTTTATCTGTTTTCAACTCAAGTCTTGGCGATGCGCTAACAGGTGCTATGAGCTCTATTACGTCAAATATCGGTCAAGCTGGCGTTGTTTCTGGTTCTGGTAGCTAATCAGTTCCTAATTTAAAGAGGAATGATGAATTCTTTCTTTAATATTCATTGGCAAGGGCTTTTAGTTTTAATACTGGCCCTTGTCTTAATGAAATTATTAGTTACTGACGTACTATACAGAAGAATCAGTAACCTTGATGTAATAATTATTCTAATAACAATTTTAATTTTACGTTTAAATGAGATCGATTACCGAGTAACAACTCAATTTCTTTTGGTTTTAGGATTGGGTTTTTTAGTTGTTTCCTTTGGTATTTGTGGTGCAGGTGATATCAAATTATTAAGTGTATTGTCATTAGCAATCCATCCAAACTGGTTCATACTTGTTATTGTTCTTATGCTTTGGCTAGGCGGAATATTGGCAGGTTCAATTTGGCTGTTTTATAAGTTTAGATATCCTAATCAGCGTTATACCGGCGGCGTTCCGTATGCTATCCCAATTGTTATCAGTTGTAGCTTTGGAATGTGGCTCACCATGATCTCGACGGCGTTATAATAACAACGTTAGGTGCAGGCATGAATATCAAACTCATGATTGTTATTGCGATAATAGCGATCGGTGTCGGTGTCTATGGTATGAACCATAGAAAAATTATCTCTCCCTCGACCCCTAAAGTTGAGGTCAAAGAAAAAACTATTGCGGTCTATGTTGCAAAAAAGCAACTGCAACCGGGTGATAGTATTACATCCCAAACTATCTCTATTGAAAACTGGTCGGAAACTAAGGCACGTTCTCAAGGTATCACTGGTGCAATATCTATTAATTATTCTCTAGATCCTGTGGCTAAAGTAATTATTGAACCAGGGACAGTCATATCAAAAAGTTCTTTCGCGATAGCAACAGACGTAGATTATATCGATTTTATTATTAATGAGGGTATGACTCCATATCCTTTACAAGTTGAATCTAAATCTATTATTGGTGGCGTTATTAGAACAAATAGTTTTGTAGATATTATGGCTCTTGCCTCTGGGTCGCAAAACTTAGCCAATGACCGTTCTATTAAATCCTATAAGGATGTTTCACTGTCTCCAATATTAACGAACATAAAAGTACTTAAGATTTCTGAAGAGAAGTCAGGTGCTAAAGGAAAGTCGGCAGACGAAAAGTCGACCTTAATACTGGAAGTTACGCCGAAACAAGTGGCTACGTTGACCATTGCTCAGCGTATCGCTCAGTTAGAAATCCACCAATCTGTTAAGGGCGCAACTGCCAAAGACTTATCTGCTAACGCGGGTGACGTTTTAGAGTCTTATCACGCGATAAGAGAGTTTCGTGCTGGTAGCATGACCGTTAAATAGGTGATGTATGTATTACATAAAAAAAGTTGTTCAATTGCTACCTACATTATTATTCGCTAGTTTGCTTATAGCATTCTCTTCTCAAGTGAATGCAGCAAGGCTATTTAGCGTCAATAAGGATGAAGCGAAATCGATTCGTTTATCTAAAGACATCAGTTCTGTTTTTATTTCTAACCCTGCTATCGCTGATTATTCAACTATAGGTAAACGTACTCTTGTTGTATATGGGAAAAGTGTCGGTAGAACTTCGCTCATTATATTCGACGGCGATAATCATACTATTTTAGAGCGCACCATTGTGGTTAACACGAGTCTCATTAATGTTGAGCAGCATGTTGCAATCAAATACCCAGATCTCGATATAGAAATTTATAACCTCGGGGATAAAGTGGTTTTAAATGGTACTGTTGCGACGGAATCACAGAAAAATGGTATTGAACGCCTAGTTGGTGAGCTTTTAGGAAAGTCTGGCACTGAAGAAAAACTGATGGCAGGTGAAGGTGGAACTCAATTGATCGCCACAAAATACAGCTATAAAGGTATTGTCAATAATTTGAAAGTGGCCACCACTAAACAAGTTAATGTCAAATTAACGGTAGCTGAAGTCTCTCAGTCGTTTGTCGAAAACTTAGGATTCCAATTTTATAACAACGGCTCTAACGGTAGCTTCATCAATTCCATTGTCAATTTTAGTGCAAGTGACATTGTATCGATCATTAACGCGGTCGCAGATAATTCGATTGGACAAGTTTTAGCAGAGCCTAATATCTCGGTCATTTCTGGCGGCACAGCAAGTTTCCTTGTCGGCGGCGAGTTACCTGTTGTCACTTCATCGGATAGCGGTAGTAGTGTGAGCTATCGGGAGTATGGGATTAAGCTCAATTTAACGGCTAACGTAGAACAAGACGACAAAATAAAACTAGCGATTATGCCTGAAGTGAGCTCATTAGATAGTCAGTATAGAAACGCGACGTATGATGTGCCAGCACTAAAAACACGCAAGGCCAGTACTACAGTTGAGTTAGCTGATGGGCAAAGTTTTGTCTTGGCAGGATTGCTCAATAATGAGGAAGTTGAGTCTCTATCAAAAATACCTTTTATCGGTGATATCCCTATTTTAGGTGCGTTGTTCCGTTACTCAAAAACAGAACGAAAGAAAACTGAATTAGTGATCGTTGCGACGGTTAGCTTAGTTAAGCCTTTAGATAGTAAGCAGGTGAAACTGCCAGATTTTCAGAGAACAACCAATTTGGAACGTTTATTTGATGTTCATCCTGACAAAAATGAAGACGATCCTACTCGTGAGTGGTTAGTTGAGGGAGGGTTTATCCAATGATTATTCCTGGTTTATTTACTTATATTAAGTGGGTCGCAATCTATTTTGTGATGGTCTTTCTTTGGGGATGCAGTTCTTCTGTTGATCCTAAAGGTATGGAGCTTGAACTATATCCTGTTACCGCGAAGTTGACGTTGGACATTCGTCAGTATGAAGGAGCAAAGCAAGCTATCGTAACGTTTGTTCAAACTCACAAAGAACAGTTGCTTTTTTCCAAAGTTGAATTAAATGCCAGTTCAAAATCGGCAGCTAAATTGACCCAATTTGCACGTAAACAATTAACTAAGGTTGGGGTGGATCCGATCAATATAAGTGTCAAACAAAGCCATACCGATCAGTCTCATTTTTTAATTCAATTTACCGAATATATCGTTAAAACTGAACGTTGTGAGCCTACTTCAATTTGGTCTATTTCTTCAATGAAAAATAATTACGGTTGTTATGTTGAAGGTAATCGTTGGCAGACGATGACTAACCCAGAACGCTCTGCTGGAATTAATGAATAGGAAGGTACCATATGTTTGATTTAGTCAGTATTTTGAAGTCTGGTAAAGACGCAGATGCCGATAATGAGCACATTAAAACGGTATTTTTCTATCAGACTGATAAATGTAAATCTCTTATCGAAGAAACGTTTCGTTTTGAAGGGCTTAGTGAACCTGTTGCTATTGAGAATAAACAAGAAAAGTTAACGGAATATATTCGGTCCAAGCCGGCTGAAATCATCATTATTGAATTGATTAAAGTAGAGGATATTGTCGTTGCAGCGCAGCGAATCTCGAATTTACTTCCTAGTGGTTCAACAGCAGTCATTATTGGTGCTCAAGACACAATATCAATTCAACGACAACTAAAACAGTTGGGTTTCTATTACTTGCTTTGGCCAGTGACAAAAGGTGAATTGACGGAATTTGTAAGAGACATTCATGAACAGCGTGACCGTCGCTCTGGTGTTGGTGGCCGTAAAGCGAAGCGTGTCTCTATTATTGGTGCTAAAGGTGGTGTTGGTGCAACCATGATCGCAGCGGAGTTGTCCTGTGTACTGTCCGAGGTCAAGCATTCTTCATGCGTGTTAGTTGATTACAACTATAACGAAGGCAACTTGGACATCATGTTAGGTCTCAGTAAGTTTGAACGTAAAAAAGCGCAACAAGGCATTGTTTCAGAGAGTTTAGACGCAAGTAGTGCAAAAAGCTTCATGTATAAAAAAAGCCCAAAACTACAACTGCTTAGTGTTGCTGCCGATGAATTAGATTTCAATGAAATGATTCAATACAAGCGTTCAATTGCTAATGCGATTTCAAGCGAATGTAATTTTATCTTAGAAGATCTATCAGCTTCGACAGGACTTGTATTTAATCAATCGAATCATTGGTTAGAAAGCAACTGTATTATTATTGTAACCAACTCAACGGTCTCCTCATTAAGAGATGCCGGTCGATTATATGGGATGGTCAATTCAATTGCTGCATCTGAGCGCCCGCGAGTATTTATTGTCGTTAACCACAACATGCCTGAAAAATATGCCAGCGTTAAGCCTGATGAAATAGAGAAGTTTTTCAAACGCAAAGTTGACTTGACGATTCCTTATATCAAGGATTTTGCGGATGTGATTTTAGATGGTAAGCGTTTATCTGACCGAAGAAATAAAGCATCTGCTCTCCTAAATAATTTGGCGTCTCTAGTATTAGGTGAGCAAATCAATAAAAAATCGTTCTTGTTTAAGAGATCTCCTAAGGGGTAATGCATGAGCGTAACTAAAACTCTATATATCAAGTTTCGCAAGCAAATATTTGATGCACTTGAACCTTCAGCTATCGCCGAAGTAACACGTCAGGAACTTGAAGATCAGCTTGAAAGTGCGATTAATCTTTTGATTGAAAAAGAAGGTGCCGCTGTATCTGGTGTTTTGCGTAAAGAATTTGTTATTGCTCTTGCTGATGAATTAATTGGTTTAGGACCATTACAGCGCCTCATGGATGATGAAACCATTTCAGATATTATGGTGAATGGTCCTGATAATGTATTTATTGAGCGCAATGGCTTAGTTGAAAAGTCCAACATTAGTTTCATTGACGAGCCTCAGCTTCTTGCCATAGCGAAACGGATTGCTAGTCGTGTAGGTCGAAGGGTTGATGATTCATCTCCAACCTGTGATGCACGTTTAGCAGACGGTAGCCGTGTCAATATCGTAATCCCTCCCATCTCTATTGACGGAACATCGATATCAATTCGTAAATTTAAAAAGCACAGTATTGATTTAAATAAGCTTTGTCATTTTGGTGCAATGAGTCCAGAAATGGCACAGCTGTTGATGGTAGCGGCTCGTTGCAGATTAAATATTCTTATTTCTGGTGGTACGGGTTCCGGTAAAACGACCATGCTCAATGCATTGTCGCAATATATTTCAGAGAAAGAACGTATCGTGACGATTGAAGATGCTGCAGAATTAAAGCTACAGCAACCTCATGTAGTACGCCTCGAAACAAGAACGGCCGGTATTGAGAACACTGGACAGATATCTCAACGTGAACTGGTGATCAACTCATTACGTATGAGGCCAGACAGAATCATTGTTGGTGAATGTCGTGGGGCCGAAGCGTTTGAAATGCTCCAAGCAATGAATACGGGACACGATGGTTCAATGTCTACTCTGCACGCTAACACTCCGCGTGATGCGATGGCTCGTGTGGAGTCCATGGTTATGATGGCTAACAACAACCTTCCTCTAGAGGCAATTCGTCGCACCATTGTTAGTGCGGTTGATTTGGTTATTCAGATATCTCGATTACACGATGGCAGTCGTAAAGTGATGTCAATTACAGAGGTAATAGGTTTAGAAGGTCAAAGTGTTGTATTGGAAGAGATATACCGCTTCCAACCTACGTTTAGTCATAGCGAAGATGGCAAAGTTAACGGTCAATTTGTCACCGCGGGCTTAATGCAGCGTTCGGTCCTAGTAGAAAAAGCCAAGTTCTTTGGTTTAGCCGAGCAGTTACTAAGTTCGTTTAGTCCAACAGGAGCCTAATCATGATTTATACATTGGTAATGATCGCTGGCGTACTATTAGTGCTTGTTTCTCTTATCTTGAGTTACCGTGATAAGAAAAAACGGTTAAGCATCCTGCATGACTTTAAACATAATGCGTTGCATCAATCAGTCATCAGTAAAAGTCAAGCGGTTGATTTACAATCATTATTAGATCGCAGTTATTCTGAGCGAGTTGCTCTGCAATGGAGCAATTTTAAATCCCAGTTGGGTAATATGCCTGAAATAAAGTTAGCCGGGATTACCGCGGGCTTATTCGCATTTTCATTACTATTTAATCAGAACTTTTTACGCGAATCACCTTGGGTCGTAAGCCCGATTATTATTATCATAGGCTATATTATTTTATATCAATGGCTCCAAGGGAGAGAGCAAAAGAATTTCGAATCACAATTTCCTGATGCTTTGAATATGTTAACCGGTGCTGTGTCATCTGGTGACAGTATTATGCATGCCATTATGTATGTTGGAAAAGAACTTGAAGGAAATATTGGTGAAGAATTTCGCATTATGGGTCAGAGGTTACAATTAGGAGAATCTCCTGATGAGGTATTTCGTAAGTCTTGTCACCGTTATCCATATCCTTCATTTTACTTTTTTGTGATTACTTTACGCGCCAATATCGCACGAGGTGGACAGTTGAAAGATATTATGCAACGTCTAAATCGAACTATGTTTAATGCTCGTGCGATAGATAAAAAGAAAATGGCACTTACATCAGAGGCTCGTACCTCAGCAAAAATTGTTGCTGCAATCCCATTTTTATTCCTGTTTATGTTGCAGTTTTTAAGCCCGGAAAACTATGAATTTGTCATGTTTAATGATGATGGGAAAGTCATTCTTTATTACGTCATTATCAGTGAGGCTATTGGTATAAGTATCGTTTGGGCACTGATGAGAAGCGTGAGGTAATTACCATGGATATTATTGGAATTAGTTCAATATCATTAATAATATTTGGTTTAGTATTCCTAGTCGCCTCTGCAGCGAAATCTAAACGAGAGAAGAGGCTAGACAAACTTAATATTGAAAAAACAAAACAAGAAAGAAGACCAAAATTTGTTTGGTTAACACAAATACTCAATACTATCTTTTCGACTAATCAAAAAGAAATCGATGAGAAGTTTATTTCAGCAGGATTTTATGATCTTAAATTCGCTAAATATTATGTTTTAGTTAAATATACTGTGGTTATTTTAGGCACTATATCAGTTGCATTTTTGGGAACGTTATGGCAGCTCAAACCAAGCTCATTTATTGCTGTTGAAGCCGTGTGGATTATTGTGAGTTTAACGGGCCCAGATTCATTCTTGTCAATGAGAGCGAGTAACTTACGTAAAAGTATATCCAATAAATTACCCTATATGTTGGATCTAATGTCGGTAAGTATCCAAACTGGTATGACGATTGAAGCATCAATTAGTTATTTATCGCATGAGTTTAAAGCGTTTGATAAAGATTTATGTTTTATTCTTACTAAGGTTAATGAACGTTCACGGATTGTTGGTATTGAGCAAGCTTTAACGGAATTATATAAACAGTTTCCGACCAATGAAGTTCGTAGCTTTGTTATGACGTTAAATCAAAGTATTCAGTATGGTTCATCCATATCTCCTGTATTAGTGACTTTATCTTCTGATATACGAGAGGTTCAGTTACTCAATGTAGAAGAAAAAATAGGGCAATTATCAGCAAAAATGTCAATTCCTTTAATTATGTTTATCATGATTCCAATTGTCATATTGATCACTGCACCAGGTATTATGAGGATGTTAGGATAATGCGTAACTATATTCTTTCTCTATTATTATCACTGTTCTTATTAGGCTGCGTATCAAATAATTCTGGGGGGGGTGACCCTAATACTAAAGAAAAATTGTTGATGAGTGGTAAGAATTATCAAAAGCTTATCTCTTTTTATAAAGAGCAGTTAGTTAAAAAAGAAGATAAAGATACCCGTATAAAATTGATCGAAGCGTATGTTGAGTTAGGAGATTTTAACTCAGCTATATTTTATCTAGAACCACTATTAAAACGTCAGGAAATTGAATATAAAGTAAATTTACTAGCGGGTAAATCGTATTTAAATATTGGTGAGATAGATAGAGCGTTAGAGTATTTAGGTAAAGCCAATCAGCAGCAACCCACTAGTGCTGAAGTTTTAAATTTATTAGGGATTAGTGATTGCTATAAAGGTAATTTTTATACGGCAAAACAAAGATTTTCTCAAGCTCGAATTTATATGGATGATGATTTAACGGTAAAAAATAATTTAGCATTAGTAGCCATTTTGCAACAACATTACTTTACCGCTAAAGATTTACTTGAGTCTTTATATTACACCGGAGCCCAAAATGATCGTCGAGTAAGAGCAAATCTGGCGATTGTATATGCAAAATTAGGTAATCGACGTGCATTTTCTGAATTAGCGAAGGGATTGACTGACGAACAACAAAATCAAGTTTTTGCTCGGTTAAAAAATATGGAAGTCGCTGACGTGAAGGGGGTAGTTTTGGGTGAGAAACATGAGAAAAGCAGTAAATAATCCCATGTTACACCGCTTTCGGTGTCGTAAGCAGAAGGGCAGTGCGACGATAGAATTTGCTATTGGTTTCTTTTTCTTCTGGTTGATGTGTGCGTTTTGGATTCAAGTAAGCATGTTGTCTTATATATCTGGGATTGGCGACTTAGCTATTGCTCAGGCCTCTTTACACAGTAAACGCTTGGCTAATTCAACAGAGTTCCTTGCTGATTTTCAGAGAGTTCTAGCTGATAACGATAGTCTTTGGTCTTACGTCGTTCAGCAAGACAATTTTCGCTATAGCATTCGATATTTAAATAGTTTTGATGAGCTTTCTGCATTGACGGATAAATGTGAGCCAGACACTGATAGTGATGCCATAGGTATTGAATGTGGCTCGTCAGAAGGGGCAGCAATTGCGGTTTATCGTATTGATTACAATGCACCGAAAATTTATGACTATTTTATCGACACCGAAACTATGTTTTCCCGAGAAACCATTGTTATACAGGAATATCAGCGTGATCAATTCTCCCTCGATTAAGCATAAAGGCTCGTTCACCGTTGAATTCGCAATTGTCGGTGTATTCTTTGCACTGTTATTGGTGTTTAGCGGTGATCTCGTCATCAAATTGAGTATGAAGGGAAAACTTGAAAGATTATCGTATTCGATGGTGAGTGTATTAAAAGAACGCACTCAGCTATTTGATGAAGATACTTTTGATATAACTAATACTCAAGCGACTGATATTTATAATGTTGCTGCAAATTCTATGCAACGCACCATGGGTAAGTTTGAAGCGGAGAAGTTTGGCGTCGATTTAAAAGTAAGGCAGCGTTCTAATTACGGATTAGGAAATAGCACGATTGCGGTAACAGATTGGAATAGTGCTGATGCGTTGGGAATTGGTATCAGCTGCAATGGGCATGAACCCGCTCGTGAGCTAATTTTTCAAACCTCGTGGGGGCGTTCAGCCACTTTGTACGAAGTGACATTATGTTATAGCACACCAAACTGGTTCGGTCAGTTGGTTGATGAGCAGTATCTAAGCGTATCTGCTAATGCAATAACATTGGGGCGGTAATCATGATAAAGCAACGAAATAATATCAAATCGTTAAAGTACCGTCGTCAGTCTGGACATGCAGCGATGTTGTTCGTCATGATTATTCCCATCTTATTAGGTGTTTTTGTGTTGGGAATGGATGGTGCCCGAGCATTGCAAAATAAGGCTCGTCTCGATGAGGCAACGGAAGTCATTGCTTTGGCTATGTCTGGTCAAAATACTACAACGGAAGCGTCTAGAAATGAAATAGTACAAAATTATATTGGCTATTTTTTCCCTCAGGCAACGCTTGATGAGGTGACGACACAAGTGATTGCTTGTGATGATAACCCCAACTGTGACTTATCATCGTTAGCCTCAGAGCAATTTTTTGAATACGATATTCAACTACGAATTACTGAACCGTCTTGGTTCCCAAATAAAGGGATCAGCAATGGGTTTGGTGAGTCTTATGATGTTGCTAGTTCGTCTTCAGTGAGAAAATATAACTCAAAATCTGTGGATGTGATTCTTGTTTCTGACTTTTCAGGATCGATGGCGGATTCCGTGAGTTCGGGGCGTGATGCAAAATATGTTGAGCTTCAAGATATTATCAGCACTGTATCCTCTACGTTACAAGAGTATAACGATAACACGGGAACTAATAGTCAAATAGCGTATGTAGGGTTTGACGGTTTTGTTTTTCCTGGTACGAGTTATTCCTATCAAAGTTGTAACCGTTGGTACTGTACGACTAATCAAGCTTACTATGCGTATTCCTACTTAATGTGTAATAGCGACACAACCAAGAATGGTTATACCCAAGTGAAAGAAAGTGGCTGGTGTTATAACGATGCTTCTAGTGTGGACTATACGTTGACGATTAATAGTGTATTTGATGAGTCTGCTCATGTTGAAACGGGGGCGACCACATCAATGACTTTTTATACGTTACCGCTCACCAATGATTTCTCAACATTTGTAAGCACAATCAATAACTTTTCACCTGCTGGGATTACCGCGTTTTATTCGGGGTTGATTCGTGGTGCTCAGGTAGCAGCTGATGGCGATAACTCCCGTCGTTTGATCATTATTCTTTCGGATGGGATGAACAGTTACTCGGATATCACCAATAACTTAGTCGATAATGGGCTGTGTTCCTTTATTACGGAAGGACTTAATGCGATGACAACATCAGAAGATGAAGATGTTAAATCGCGTCTTTTCGCCATTGGATTCGGCTATACGATTTCTAACTACCCAGAAATGAAAAACTGTGTAGGTGAGCAAAACGTTTTTGATGCAACAGACAAAGATTCGATCAAAAACAAAATTTTAGAATTAGTTGCTGATGAGATGGGGCGTTTAGCGCCAACCCAGCTTACTCCGGCCGATGAATAACAAGGTAATCTTTATGAAAAAAATTGCTATTTTGGTCAGTCTAATGTTGACGTCATTTACATTAAACGCTGAACCTTTATCTATGTATTCTTATTTATGTAATAAAGATGGGAATCAACTTGGATATCAACTTAGTGTCGGGCAGGCAAAGACGTTAGTAATGTATCCAGGCAATCAAGTGCAGAGTCGCACGGTTAATATATCTCGAGATCATGAATGGCTATTAACGCATGTTAATCCTGATGAAGTTTCTCCTGCGTGCTTAAGCTATTTTCTCAGTCAGGGATACTGGCGCTCGGGTAAGAGCATTGCCCGTTTTCATTTTGCTTTTAACAGTACTCAAATGAGCAACGACGATAAACAGATTTTCGCTCAAGTGGCGAAAGCATTATCTAACACGCCCAATGTTTCTGTTGTCGGCCATACGGATGCGATTGGTTCTAATGGATATAATCAAACGTTGGGCTCAAAGCGAGCACAAGCTATGACTCAAAAATTGGTGAATGAAGGGGAAAACGTCATGGTGACATCAAGTAGCCGTGGTGAGATGCAGCCTATTATTACCAATACAACAGATTCAGGACGAGCGCTTAATCGGCGGGTAGAAATTATCTTTGATGATATTGCTCGCTAGAGATTCATTTATTCAAAAAAGCCGCAGTTGGTTATCAACTGCGGCTTTTTTATATCGTGTATAGGCAATAAGTGATTATTTCATCGCTTTATACATGGTATTAACGTTATGTTCGAAGGCAGCAACGTAAGTTGGTGCTTCACCTTTAGCATCAGTTAGCGCTTCAGGGTAAAGTTCACCCCCTGATTTAGCACCTGTTGCAGATGCGATTTGTTTCACTAAGCGTGGGTCAGTTTGGTTTTCGATAAAGTAAGTGTGGATGCCTTCTTTTTTGATTTGGTTAATCAATTTACCAACACCAGAGGCACTTGCTTCAGATTCAGTTGAAAAACCAACTGGAGCTAAGAACTTAACATTATATTCTTGACCGAAGTAACCGAAAGCGTCATGGCTAGTTAGAACTTTACGTTTTTCCTCTGGGATAGAAGCCATTTTTTCTTTTGCCCAAACATCAAGTTTTTCAAGCTGTTGAATGTACGCTTCACCGTGTTTTTTGAAGTATTTGGCATCAGCTGGGTCGGCTTTGATTAACGCATTCATAACGTTACGTGCGTATACTTCGCCATTTTTAGCGCTGTTCCAAGCGTGTGGGTCAGTGATTTTTTCACCGTCTTCAACCATTGAACGAGTTTTGATGCCGTTTGATGCCGTAACGATATCACCCTTAAAGCCAGATGATTTAACCAGGCGATCCATCCAGCCTTCAAGGCCAAGACCACTTACAAATACCACGTCTGCTTTGTTGATTAGCACGCTGTCTTTTGGTGATGGTTCGAATGTATGTGGGTCGCCATTGGGTTGAACAAGAGATTTCACTTCAACGTGTTCGCCACCAACATTTTTAACGATGTCTGCGAGCACAGAAAAACTTGCCACAGAATGTACAGTGTTTGCCATGACTGATGGGCTAAGAGCGACTGCAACAGATAGCGCTGCTGTGTGCCAAAGTTTCATTACTATATCCTTAATATCAATTAGTTAAAGTTTCTGATGATTTATTGTAAATGGGCATGATCCCTTTTTCCCGACCAAAGAAGATCGACAGCAAGAAGAGAATGGTCGCTGTGAGAACAATGGCAGGACCTGCTGGGATAGATTGATACCAAGACCAAGCCAAACCGAGGAAAGAGCTCATCGCTCCGACACAAGCGGCAATAACTAAAGTACTGGGTAAATGATTGGTCCAGCAACGGGCTGCAATCGCCGGTAACATCATCAAACCTACCGTCATGAGCGTACCTAAGATTTGGAAACCAGCGACTAAGTTCATCACAACAAGTGCCATAAACATGGCGTGAACCAAGGTCGGAAAACGTTTTGAACGTGCTTGAAAAAAGGAAGCGTTAAATGATTCAAACACGATAGCGCGGTAGAAGAACGCCAGCATAATCACTGTGATACTTGCAATCACACCGATAAAAATTAGCGAATCATTACTTACCGCGAGTAAGGAGCCAAACAGCAAGTGCAGCAAATCAACACCACTACTGCGTAGTGACACTAATGTGACACCTAATGCTAGCGAGCCTAGATATAGGCCTGCAAATGTTGAGTCTTCGTGAAGTTTGGTTGCTTTGCTTATCCAACTCGAACTCATGGCAACTAGAAGGCCAGCGATAAAGCCGCCTAGTCCCATGGCGAATAAAGACATGCCTGCACATAGATAGCCGATAGCCACTCCGGGTAAAACGGCATGGGAAAGGGCATCCCCGATGAGACTCATCCGGCGCAAAATAAGAAATACACCGAGTGGAGTCAAACTTACTGATAGGGCAAGGCACGCTACAAGCGAGCGACGCATGAAGCCAAATTGCATAAAGGCGTCAAATATATGATATGTCATGTGAATACGTTCCTAGCCGAAATTTAAGGCCATTTTCATTGGCGAATCATACAAACTGCAGCTGGCAAGCACTTGCTTTGTTTCGCCCCAGTGGACGCATTGTTGATTAATCAACAACGTTTGCGGAAAGTAAGCTTCAACGATGGTGGGATTATGCAAAACCGTTACGATGGTTTTACCTTGCTGATGCAACTGACAAATCAGTGACAGTAATGCCTCTTGTGTTTGGCTATCAATTCCGGCAAAAGGCTCATCCATAAACATGATGGCAGTGTCTTGCACTAAAAGACGTGCAAATAACATGCGTTGGAATTGTCCACCTGAAAGTTGAGACACCGTATAATTGGCTAGATTGGCAATACCAACTTGTTCCATAGCCGCATATATACGTTCAACGTCATTACGCTTAATACTGCGTAATATGCCGGTATTTGGCCAGCATCCCATAGCGACCACATCAAACACAGTAATCGGGAAACTACGGTCAATGTCGCTTTGTTGTGGTAGCCATGAGAGGGCCATTTTGCGTGGTTGGCTAAATTCAATCTGCCCAGATAAAGCGGGCAGCAAACCACATAAGGTTTTTAATAAGGTTGATTTTCCTGCGCCATTTGCTCCCATGATGGCGGTTAAGCTGCCTTGAGCAAACGATCCAGAAATAGGGTGAGTAAGGCGTTCACCTTGATAACCCACAGTGACATTTTCTAACTTGATCATGGTAGTAGTACTGCCCAGTAGATCGCTAACCAAATACTAGCGAGTAATGCAAGTACAGTGGCTACACGAACGAGCCCTGAGCGGGTTAACCAAGAAGAATAAGTTGAGTATGAGTTTGTCACGGGAATGGGTTTCATCTTATCGATACATCATATGCCTGTTGTTATAATATAACATAACATCTCCTTACAATTTTTTGGAAGCATTATTAGTTTGATGCCCAAGCTAATCGGATATTAGTGAGAAATATTGGTTAAAAATCAGCCTATTTATTTCATCGTGATTGCGTTCTCATTGAGTCGGTGAGATGACCTTTGTCGTGATGCTCTACAAGAATGGAAATAATTATTATTATTTTTCAATTACTTATGTTTATTCTTTGTTTTGATTCAGCAAAGTTCACCGTATTTGCTGCTGAAAAAAAATAAAAAATGAGTTTTTCTACTTCCTGCAAAACGAATTAAACGTCTTCTGCTGCAAAGAGTATGTTGAAATGATTTGTATCCAAATGATTTGAAAATTTTCTCAGGTTATTTTCTCAATCATTGGTAGATACCGTGAACTGATTTACGACATAGAAATTCACAGGACATGCCATTTATGGTTCTAAGGAAGGAGATAGGAATGAGTATTCCACGCCCAAAATTTATTACGTTTGATTGCTACGGCACTTTGACCAATTTTCAAATGGCAGCGATGACGCGCGAGATTTTTAAAGATCGAATTTTGCCAGAGAAGATGGAAGCTTTTGTCAAAGACTTTGGTAGTTTTCGTCTTGATGAAGTACTCGGAGCATGGCAACCATACGACCAATTAATCAAAGCCGCATTAGAACGCACTTGTCGCCGTTGGGGCATCGCTTATAACGATGCTGAAGGGCAGATGTATTACGATGCCGTACCGTCATGGGGCCCACATGCGGATGTACCATCCGGCCTTGCTCGATTAGCAAAAGAATTCCCATTAGTCATTTATTCCAACGCCAGCGATAGTCAAATCATGAGTAACGTTGAACAGTTGGGCGCGCCTTTCCACCGCGTGTTTACGGCTGAAGAAGCCAAACTGTATAAGCCACGTCTGGGCGCATTCGAATATATGCTCGATAACTTAGGCTGTAATCCTGAAGACGTTTTCCATGTGTCTTCAAGTTTTCGTTACGATTTGATGCCAGCCGATGATATTGGCATCGTTAATAAAGCCTTTATAGCTCGTGGCCATGAGCAACCTGGAGATAAAATTTATCGTTATCACCAAGTGCCTGATATCAATGGCTTAGCTGATTTACTCGGTGTGGATTAACTCTACAACTTTTGCTGTCGGACTCGTTAAGGATAAACGGGTTCGGCAAATAAACGGATTCATCATGTGGTCTGAAAAAGCGGGGTTAAAAATGATGGGCACCTAGACCCATGCTGATTGCCCTTAGCGCTGAGAATAAGTTCAGGCTTAGAACTAGGAAAGGTACTTCTATCATGGATGATAAAAAAATTATTACAGGCCAGCATTGTATTGAGGAATATGAACAAATGACGCAGTCCGGTTGGACTCGACGTCGTATTCTGCAAGCGCTAGGCGTAACGGGATTGATGGCTGCGACATCGGGTTCGTTGTTAGGTTCGGTGAATGCCTTTGCTGATACAAACCCCGAGTCATCTGCGGCAAAAACGGGGGGTAAAATTCGCGTGGCGAGTTTGTCATCTTCTACTGCCGATACGCTTGACCCAGCCAAGGGGGCATTATCCACTGATTATACCCGTCACTACATGGTGTATAACGGATTAACTAAGTTCGACGAACATTTAGTTCCTCATCTCGAGTTAGCGCAGAACATCAGTAATAAAGGCGCAAAAACTTGGATTATTACCTTACGTAAAGATGTCACCTTTCATAATGGAAAATCTTTAGATGCCAAAGATGTCGTCTTTTCTTTAGAACGACATAAGGATCCTTCTACTGCCTCTAAAGTGATGGATTTAGCCAAACAGATGGTATCGATTAAAGCCACAGGGAGCCATGAAGTCACCATCGAACTGAACGTGCCTAATGCTGAATTGCCGTCTATTTTTGCCATTTCCCATATGCTGATTGTTCCAGCCGATACTCAAGACTTTAGTCAAGGCATTGGTACTGGACCATTTAAAGTCAAACATTTTGTTCCTGGCATGAGCACAGTAGTCGTGCGTAATGAAAACTACTGGAAACCAGGTTTACCTTATTTGGATGAAATCGAACTATTTGCCATTCCGGATGAGCCATCTCGGGTTAATGCCTTACTAGCTGGCGAAGTTCATGTGATCAATGAGGTAAACCCCCGCTCTACACAGCGTATCGAAAAGAGTGAAAGTCATCACTATGTCAATGCACCATCGGGAAATTATACCGATTTGATTATTCGTCAGGATTTAGCTCCGGGAAATCGTCCCGGGTTTACCGAGGCGATGAAATTGTTGCTCGATCGTGAGCAGATAAAATCAGCGATTTTCCAAGATTTTGCTGTGGTAGGTAACGATACGCCAATTGCACCAAGTGCTCGCTATTTTAATTCTGAACTTAAACAGACTGAATTTGATCCCGAAAAGGCGAAGTTTTTGTTTAAAAAAGCAGGATTGTCTGGGGCGAAGATCCCTGTGGTCGCGTCTTCCGCCGCCACCAGTTCGGTCGATATCGCGGTGCTTTTGCAACAAATGGCACCACAGGCTGGGATTTCAGTTGATGTAAAAGTGAAACCCGCAGATGGTTATTGGTCTAATCATTGGATGAAGCACCCATTAAGTTTTGGCAATATTAACCCCCGTCCGAACGCTGATATCATTTTCTCCCAGTTCTTTGCCACCCATGCCGCATGGAATGAATCGCGTTGGCAAAACAGTGCTTTTGACAAGCTGTTAGTGGATGCACGTAAAGAAACCGATGACGCTAAGCGCAATACGATGTATGCCGAAATGCAGACCTTGGTTCACGATCATTGCGGTATCGGCATTCCGGTATTTATCAGCAACATTGATGGTGTTGATTCGCGCCTGAAAGGTTATGGAACGAACCCTCTAGGGGGCTTTATGGGATACATGTTTGCCGAGAAAGTATGGCTAGATGCGTAATTTAGGGTAAGACCCTGCTGTGGTGCGCAAGGGGTGCGCACCTTAAATAGAAGGAGCTTGAAATGAATCAGATGCTAATAGGTTTAGTGACCAAGCGTGTACTTAGCGCGTTGCTGACGTTATTTCTGGTATCGATAGTGGTGTTTGGCATTACCAATATTTTACCTGGTGATGCAGCCCAACAAATACTTGGCCAGTTTGCAATGCCTGAGCAGGTGGCAGCACTTCGCAAGTCTTTGGGGCTAGATGAACCCGCCATTACTCGTTATTTCCATTGGTTATTTAATGTTATCCAAGGCGATTTTGGACAATCGATGACCAACAATATGCCTGTCAGCCAACTGATGTCCGGGCGCTTAACTAACACTTTAATGTTAGCTGCCGCAACATCAACCGTATCGGTTCCGCTTGCTTTGGCTTTAGGCATCAGTGCTGCCATCTATCAAGGTGGACGTGTCGATAAGGCATTGAATCTTGTCACGTTGGGATTGGTTGCCGTGCCGGAATTTCTGGTCGCGACTATCGCTGTATTGATTTTTGCCGTCAAACTACACTGGTTTTCCGCTCTTTCATACGGTGGCTCTGGCGATAGTTTTTTGTCCTTCCTGCGTTCTTACACGTTACCGGTGATGACCTTATGCTTTGTGATCACGGCGCAAATGGCGCGGATGACCCGAGCTGCGATGGTTGATGAATTATCCACCGATTATGTTGAAATGGCTCGTCTCAAAGGGTTATCAACATTAAAAATTGCATTCTTTCATGCACTGCCAAATGCAGTCGGGCCGATTGTTAATGCGATTGCGCTGAGCTTGTCTTATTTATTCGGTGGCGTGGTCATTGTCGAAACCATTTTTAACTTTCCAGGTATTGCAGGGTTAATGGTCGACGCGGTGACCAACCGCGACATTGCGCTTGTTCAAGCATGTACCATGATTTTTTGTACGGGCTATTTAGCGTTAATTCTCATTGCGGACGTCTGCTCAATTATGTGTAATCCAAGATTGAGGAATCGAGTATGAATGTTCAGGTCATAGCTAAATCACAATCACCATTGATGCGCATGAAACCATGGCTCAATATCAGTTCATTAATGTGTATGTTCTGGTTAGTGATTGCCATTATTGGCCCATGGGTTACCCCCTATGATGTGGGTAAAATAGTCTCTCATGATATTTTTGCGCCTATCAGCGCTCAGTTCCCATTAGGGACGGATTACCTTGGTCGAGACATGCTAAGCCGCATGTTAGTCGCTGCTCGCTATACTGTAGGCTTAGCCTTAGTTGCTTCAATTTGTGCTTCAGCAATCGGAACGTTAATCGCATTAATGGCGGTCATTTCTCCCAAAACTGTGGAAGTGGTTCTTTTACGTATTGTCGATGCGTTAATTTCAATTCCGAGCAAAATGTTGGCGTTAGTTATTGTCGCTGGTTTTGGTAGCTCCGCTCAATTACTGATCTTGACCGCCATCATTGGCTATGCGCCGGGCGCTTTTCGTATTGCTTACAGTTTGGCCTTAAATCAACATGAATTGGAATATGTGAAGGTGGCGATGATTCGCGGTGAAAGCAAGTTCTACATCGCGGTATGCGAAATCTTACCCAATATTTTGAATTCTGTACTGGCGGATTTTGGTTTGCGTTTTGTATTTATCGTGTTGCTTCTTAGTGGTTTAAGCTTTTTGGGCTTAGGTATTCAGCCACCCAATGCTGATCTTGGTTCACTGGTGCGTGAAAATATTGGCGGTTTAAGTCAAGGAGCGCCTGCACTGCTTGCCCCGGCTATTGCAATCGGTTTTTTAACTGTTGGGGTGAATTTGGTGATTGACCGTATTGCTCGTCAACGTAACCAACGCTAAGGAGAAGAAAATGGAATTTCTAACGGTACAAGATTTACGCATTAGTGTTGAACAAGATGGCCGGCCCAAAGATATCGTCAAAAAAGTGAGTTTTGATTTACCTAAAGGCCAGGTTCTTGCACTCATTGGCGAATCAGGTTCAGGGAAAACCACCATTGCCTTATCGTTAATGGGGTATGCCAAACCTGGATGTCATATTTCTGGTGGTTCAGTGATGTTAGGCAATGACTCCGTACTGGATGCAGATATCAAAACATTACGCGAGTGGCGTGGTAATCGTATTGCTTATATTGCGCAGAGCGCCGCTGCCGCTTTCAACCCAAGTAAGCGTTTGATCGATCAAGTGATTGAATCCGCTTATCTTCATGGAATGGATAATAAAGAGAATTTAAAGAAACGGGCGATAGCATTGTTTCGGGATTTAGCGCTGCCTAATCCTGAAAGCATTGGTCGACGTTATCCGCATGAAGTCTCTGGTGGACAACTGCAGCGCGTGATGGCTGCGATGGCCTTAATTGCTGAACCAGAATTGGTGATTCTCGATGAACCGACGACTGCGCTGGATGTCACTACGCAAGTTGAAGTGCTACAAGTCTTTCGTAGTGTTGTAAAAAAGCGTGGGGTAACCGCCGTATATGTTTCCCATGATTTGGCCGTTGTTGCGCAAGTCGCTGATAAAATCGTGGTGTTAAATCAGGGGGAAATTCGCGAGTGTAACTCAACGGCGCAAATTTTAACTCAAGCAGATGATGCTTATACGCAACAATTGCTCGATGCCGCATCACCAAGTGTTAAAGTCACAAGCACCTATCAGACCCCGACTTCAGTGGCGTCGCAGACGCAAAAGCCGTTGTTAGTTCTCAGAAAGATCCTTGCTGGTTATGGCAAGCGTAATTCACACGGTATTCCAGAAGCGAAAGTATTAGATGATATTAATGTGACCCTCTATCCTGGCCAAGCGATTGGTGTTATTGGTGAATCAGGCTCAGGTAAAACGACGTTGGCCAAAGTGGTGGCCGGTTTGTTACCGCCTGCATTGGGAAGCATGAAGCTTTGTGGTGAAGAGCTTAATGGGCCTTATTCCATGCGCACCAAAAAGCAGTGCCGAGAAATTCAAATGGTGTTTCAAAGTGCGGATAACGCGCTTAATCCGAAACATACCATTCGCCAATTGCTTGGCCGGCCGCTTAAAGCGTATTTTTCCATGTCCCGAGGAGAGCGTGAAAAACGTATTTATGAGTTGCTTGAGCTTGTTCAACTGCCCGCTGATCTGATTGATCGTAAGCCCTCTGCGCTGTCTGGTGGTCAAAAACAGCGCATCAATTTAGCGCGTGCGTTAGCTGCTGAGCCTAAAGTAGTGATTTGTGATGAAGTGACGTCGGCTCTAGATACCGTTGTTGGCGCTGCTATTTTGGATTTGTTAAAAGATCTAAAAGCCAAATTAGGCCTTTCTTACTTATTCATCAGTCATGATATTCATACCGTTCGCTCTCTGTGCGAGCAAGTGGTGGTGATGTACAAAGGCCATCAAGTTCAAACGTCCAATACTCATAAATTACAACAGGGTGAGCTACATCCGTATACGGCATTGTTGATCGATTCCATTCCACAAATTCGTCAAGATTGGATTGAAGAGCCTCGTTTAGCCACGGTGCAATTAGCTAAGCCTTCTTTTTATCAGGTGCCTGAGCATACTGAAACCTGTGCTTTTCTTGAACGTTGCCCGCACCGGATTACGGGGATTTGCGACCGTAATGCGCCTGGAATACGTAAAACCGCTCTGGGTGGTCAGATACTGTGTTTATTAAAACCAGATAATTTACCAGTTAACGGAGAACATCATAAAAAGCGACATCAAAATCGCTGGTGTCCCTCGACCAACACAACGGGAAAGGAATTGGTTAATGAACAGTCGCTTTAAACGTGTTGCTGAGCGCGATAGAAAGACGGTCATGATTCATATCGATGGTGAGTTAGTGCATGCCAAACAGGGAGATACGGTAATGGCGGCCATATTAACGCATCAAGGGGCGTTAAGAACGAATGAGTTTGATCATCAACATCGAGCTGGATTCTGCCTGATGGGGGCATGTCAAGATTGCTGGGTATGGACCGCGCAAGGTAAAAGACTGCGTTCATGTTCAACTTCCGTAGAATCTGGAATGGAAATCGTTACAAAACAACCGGAGGCCGTATGGAAGGTTCACGAGTTGTCATAATCGGTGCGGGGCCTGCTGGTATTAGGTGTGCACAGACGCTGGTGGATGCAGGATTAACACCTGTGGTGATCGACGAGCAACCACGTAGTGGCGGACAAATTTATCGCCGTCAACCCCCCAATTTCAAGCGTGGCTATAAGACGTTATATGGTAGCGAAGCCGCTAAAGCACAAGCGCTTCATCGCAGTGCTGATCGTATTGAGTCTAAGATTTTGTATTATCCCAACACTTCAGTGTGGAATGTACAAGATAAGATTGTTTATGCTCATCAAGATGGCCAACCGTTAGAGATTCATTATGATTCAATTGTATTGTGTACTGGCGCAATTGATCGTGTGATGCCGATAGAAGGGTGGCAAAATGCGGGGAGTTATACCTTAGGTGGTGCCCAAGTCGCGTTAAAGCATCAAGGTTTGTCGATTGGCGAACATGTCACCTTTATGGGCACTGGGCCATTACTTTATCTAGTCGCTTACCAATACGTTAAAGCAGGCGCTGATGTTAAAGCCGTATTAGACACCTCAACATTGAAAGATCGGTGCAAAGGGTTAATGGGATTATTGTCCAAGCCACAAGCTCTTTGGTCTGGTCTTTATTTTATGTTGCAAATGAAGCGTGCCGGGGTGGCATTATATTCTGGCATTACACCGCAACGCATTGCCCACGATGAGCAGGGCGTGTGCGGTGTTGAAGCGAAACTCCCTAATGGGAAAAACATTCAAATTCATTGTGATGCTGTAGCAACCGGCTTTCATTTAAAACCAGAAACTCAACTCGCGGACTTACTTGGTTGTGACTTCTCTTTTGATGAACTGAGCCAGTTGTGGCTACTTAACACGGACGGGGAAGGGCGTACGTCGGTACCTCACGTTTATAGTGCGGGTGATGGAACCGCTATTTTAGGTGCAGATGCTGCCGAGTGTGCTGGGCGTTTAGCCGCCTTATCACTGTTACAAGATTTGGATCCGGCGGCAATGGTATTGACGATGACCCATAATCGGCAAAAAGCCCTGAAACAAAAAATGCTCAAAAAACTCGCGCGGTTTCGCCGGTTTGGTTTGGGATTACAAAAAGCGTTTCCTTGGCCTGCGCATATGATTTCTGAGTTAACGGATGAGACGGTCGTCTGTCGCTGTGAAATGATTAAAGCGGGCGAAATTAAGCAAAGTGTTCGTTATAAACAGGCTGATGAAGTCAACCGTTCTAAATCATTTACCAGAGTAGGTATGGGACGTTGCCAAGGCCGGTATTGTGAGCATGTTAATCGCCACTTAATCGCGAAAGCATCACAGCATAATGATACGTTCGTAGGACGCCAGCGTTCTCAAGCGCCAGTCAAACCTCTGCCTGTGGATGTGTATTTGCATCAACCTCAAATCATTAACCAGATTCCAGTGGTGAACTTAGTTGATGAACGGAATGGAGAGTCGGAGGTGAGTGCATGAGCCAGACAAATTTTTACGATGTGATCATAGTTGGTGGTGGCTTTATGGGGACGGCCAGTGCCTTTTTCCTTAGCCAACGTGGAATTAAGGTTGGTTTGTTTGAGCAAAATAGGATTGGGCAGTATGCCAGTGGCGTCAACTTTGGCAACGTACGCCGCCAAGGTCGCCATCTGGATCAGCTGGAACTCGCTAACCGCTCGCGAGATTTATGGGGAAAATTGCCGCAACTGATCGGTGACGATTTGGAGTTTATTCAAAGTGGTCATATGCGGATTGGTTATGAAGAACAGGTCATTCAACAATTTGAAGATTACGCCAACGATCCACGAGCACAAGCTCTTAAGTTAGAAGTATTAACCGGCAAAGCGCTACATGATCGTTTCCCCTATTTGGGTAAAGATGTTCTGGTTGGCTCATATGCACCACTTGATGGACACGCTAACCCCCGTTTAGTCTCACCAGCTTTTGCTCGCGTTGCCAAAAAGCTAGGAGCGGATATTTATGAACATTGTGAAATATCTCGCGTGGCAAAGAACGAGCACGGCTTCACCGTTCAGACCAAAGAAGGGGTGATATACCATTGCCATCAATTGCTAATTACTGCGGGCGCTTGGGCTCAAAGGTTATCTAATCAGTTTGGCGAATCGGTACCACTGTTTACGCGTGGACCGCAAATGACGGTAACCGAACCATTACCTTATCGGTTTAAAACAGTCATTGGGGTCTCTTCGCCCAATGAAATGGATTCAATCTATTTTCGTCAGATACCAAGAGGGAATATAATCATCGGCGGATGCCATCGCACTATCCCTGATATGGACGCCCGCAAAGCCCGTTTTGAGCCTCAAGCGATGATTTACCAGATGCAGCAGCTGCACCGTATTGTTCCTGAGCTGAGTAATATTCATATTATTCGCAGTTGGAGTGGTATCGAAAGTTATTTACCTGACTCACTGCCTATTATGGGGCCAAGCAGTACTACGGAAGGGCTCTATTATGCATTTGGATTTTGTGGACATGGGTTCCAGTTAGGCCCAGCAGTTGGGGACGTGATGGCAGAACTTATCGCGACAGGTGAGACATCGACGTATATTGAACCATTTGATATTCAGAGATTTTTGCCACAACCAGCCAAGAGAATTGCTTAAATGACGGATGCAGAACTGCTTGAGCGACTTATTCGCTTTCCGACGATTTCTTCAGAATCAAACCTAGACTTAATCAAATATGTCGCTGATTTATTGCAAAGTCACGGTATCAATACCACGCAAATTGACGATCCCGATCAGGCAAAGGCCGCGCTGTTTGCTTCCGTTGGTGATCCATCCGTTCCTGGCATATTGTTATCGGGGCATTCAGATGTTGTCCCGGTCGCGGGGCAAAATTGGCATTATGAGCCTTTTAACCCTCAAATTGAGAGTGGTAAGCTCTACGGGCGAGGGGCCTGTGATATGAAAGGCTTTCTTGCTGTCGCAATTAACGTCATGATTTCACTAGCACAGAAACCGTTATCACGACCGGTACATTTAGCGATCAGTTTTGATGAAGAGTTGGGGTGTTTAGGCGTTAAAGATCTTTTATTGCATCTAAAGCATATCGAAGTCGAACCACTATTGTGTATTGTAGGTGAACCGACATTAATGAATATTGCTTTGGGATACAAAGGGAAAGCAGCGTATCGCGTTCATTGCCATGGTCAGGAAGCACATTCATCACGGGCACCTTTGTCAGTCAATGCGATTTATTTAGCGTGTGATGTGATGGCGCAATTGCGCCAAATGCAGCGTGATTTTAAACAGCATGGAGCCAGAGACGAGGCATACGATATTCCGTACTCGACAGTGCATGTTGGGAAAATAGAAGGTGGGAAAGCAATTAATATCGTGCCACAACAGTGCGACTTTGATTTTGAAATCCGCCACCTAGCGGAAGATGATTTGGATGCATCACTCAATACCGTGTTTGAACAAGCCAAAGAGATTGTTGCTCAAGCAAGAGAAGAGCATCCTGATAGTAATGCGGATATTCAATTTGAGTGCATGAGTCGTTACCCGGGATTGAATACTGAGTCAGATAACGCCATGGTGCAATCTTTGATGGCGCATTCCACACCAGAAACTCAATTGATAAAGGTAGCATTCGGTTCTGAAGGTGGGTTGTTTTCTCAATACTTAAATGCCCCAGTTGTTGTTTGCGGCCCAGGTTCAATTGCCCAAGCGCATAAACCAGATGAATATGTTGAGCTTACACAGCTCGACGCTTGTCACCAATTACTCGAGCAATTTACTGCTCACATATGTGAATAAAAAATACGATGCCAATCGATTTACAGGGAGAGAATTATGGCACAGTCTTCATTTATTAGCTCATTGAACGATCCATCATTACTCAAAGAGCAAGCGTATTACCAAGGCCAATGGTTTGATGCTGATGATAGCTCTACGATTGATGTCATCAATCCATCAACCTCTGAAGTAATTGCAACCGTTCCTGCTTTATCAAAAGCTCAGGTGTTAGATAGCATTGAGTTTGCGGAACAAAGTTGGGCCAGTTGGCGCAAAGTACCGACGGCTGAACGCTCCGCCATTTTGTACCGTTGGTACGATCTCATGATGGAAAACCAAGATGACTTGGGGCTTATCATGACGTTAGAGCAAGGTAAGCCATTACCAGAAGCTAAAGGCGAGATTGCATATGCGGCGAGTTTTATTAAATGGTTTGCCGAAGAGGCGCGCCGTATTCAAGGGCAAACACTGACGTCGCCTTCAGCAGATCGTCGGATTATGACGATCAAACAGCCGATAGGTGTGTGTGCGGCGATAACGCCGTGGAACTTTCCTGCAGCGATGATTACTCGAAAATGTGCACCAGCGCTGGCCGCGGGCTGTCCAATAGTGGTGAAACCGGCTGATTTAACGCCACTATCCGCACTGGCGTTGGCTGAATTAGCTGAACGTGCCGGTGTGCCAGCAGGGATATTTAATGTGCTCACTGGCGATGCCGAGCTGATTGGAGGTGTGTTTACTTCTCATGATGCCATTCGCAAAATCACCTTTACAGGGTCTACTCGTGTAGGGCGCCTATTAATGGAGCAGAGTGCCAGCTCTATCAAACGTTTGAGTTTGGAATTAGGCGGTAATGCACCATTTATTGTTTTTGATGATGCCGATATAGCGGCTGCTGTTGATGGTTTAATGGTCAGCAAATTCCGTAACGCAGGACAAACCTGTGTATGTGCTAACCGCGTATTTGTACATGATGCCATTTACGATGAATTTGCCGCGGCACTTAAAGTGAAAGTGGAGCAGTTAGTGGTGGGCGATGGTATGGCTCAAGGCACCACGATTGGTCCAATGATCAATCAAGCAGCGGTGCAAAAGGTGAAATACCATATTGAGGATGCGTTGGAAAATGGGGCGACATTACTGAGTGGTGGCGTGCCGGATGATGACCAACCATTTGTCGTGCCAACGATCTTAACCAACGTCAGTTTAGACTCCGTGGTGTGCCGTGAAGAAACCTTTGGTCCATTAGCTCCTCTGATTCGCTTTACTGATGAAGAAAGCGTCATTGAGGAAGCCAATAACACGCCATTTGGCCTCGGTGCTTATTATTACACGTCTGATATGCCACGAGCTTGGCGCGTCGGTGAAGCGTTAGAGTTTGGCATGGTCGGCCTAAACTCTGGCATTATCTCAATGGATATCGCGCCATTTGGTGGGATTAAACAATCTGGATTGGGACGTGAAGGTTCACAACTTGGTTTAGATGAATACCTAGAAGTTAAAGCTTGGCACATGGGTAATTTATAAGGAATAAAGAAAACGCGGCTTAACGCCGCGTTTCGTTTGTAGTGTGGGGATTAATAGCCTTTATTTCGGTCAACCCATCCTATCGCTTTCTCACCATTTAAATAGCTTTGCAAGTTTTTGATAAAGGATTGGTAGCCTGATTCTGGGCGGGTTAAGCCAGCAGCATGTGGAGTTAACATGATCTTAGGGTGTAACCAAAATGGATGTTCTTTCGGCAGAGGTTCTTCTCTGGTGACATCCAATACCGCATAACTCAAATGTTGTTCATTTAATGCATTGATAAGATCTTGTTCTACTAAATGTTCACCACGGCCAATATTGATAAGCGCGGCACCTTGTGGCAATTGTTCAAACAAGGTCTGGTTGAGAATATCTCGAGTTTGCTCGGTTAATGGTAAAACGCAAAGTAAAATATCAAGTTGATTGAGAAAGTCTGGTAAGTGCTCATTGCCAGCGAAGCAGTCGACCCCTTCTAATGAATATTGGCTTCTTGCCCAACCGCTAAGTGCAAAACCAAACGGTTTAAGTCCGTGCAAAATAGCTTTACCTTGCTGACCTAGTCCCATCACACCGATACGGTATTCGCTAGCAGGACCAACACTGTGTGGCTTCCAGCTACTCTGTGCTTGCGCTTCACGATAAAGATGGAAACCGCGATAAATGGATAGCGCAGTGGCACAGCTGTATTCAGTTAATTGTTGTTCAAGATCGTGATCAATCATTCGAATTAATTGCACACTTTCGGGAATACAATCGAGAGGAATTTGGTCGATACCTGCTGAAACGGTAAAAATTACTTGTAAATTTGGTAACTGAGCAAGTAGTTCAGTATCGACCTTCCAAACCACTATTCCCGTCACCTCATTTAAATCACCGTGATCTGGCCAGAGACGAAATTCGACATCCGGAAAGTCTTGTTTGAGTCGTTGCTGCCAATGTTGGCCTCGTTTAGGCATTGAGTTATAAAGAATAACCACATCGTTCCCTCGTTTAATTATTCACATATTTATTGTGCCAGAAGTTGTCAGTAAATGGAGCTTTTATCACTGCGCGAAACGGAAGATTATCGGAAAAATCTAGCCTCTAGGCAGGAAACTCACTAATGGCAATGGAATGTGCTGTTTAACTGCAAAAAAGAGTGAAATATGGATATTCCATTCCGCAATAAAGCACTGCGCACTGAGCAAAGGTGGTAGCGTTTATAGCATGGGCAAGCAACAGGTAATTCGCTAGGTGAATTGGCTTTGTCTCCCATATTAATTAGTGAATATCGATTCAAGGAGAAGTGGCAATGGAAATGGGTGCAAATACTGCAAATTTAATGGAATTGAAAAACCAAAATGTGCCAAGAGGTTTGGTCAATGCTCACCCTGTGGCCATCGAGACAGCTTCAGGAACTGAGCTGTGGGATGTTGATGGTCAGCGTTATTTAGATTTTGTCGGTGGGATTGGTGTATTAAACGTCGGTCACAGCCATCCAGCAGTGGTCAAGGCGGTTAATGATCAGCTTGGCAAAATTTCGCACCCTTGTGCTCAGGTAGCGATTTACGAACCGTATATTAAAGTGGCGCAAGAGCTCAATGCGCTAGTGGGCAAAGGGAAAGAACAATATAAAACGGTGTTGTTATCATCTGGCGCAGAAGCTGTTGAAAATGCAGTGAAAATTGCGCGTGGTTACACCAATCGTCCGGCTGTTATTTCATTTCGTGGTGGTTTCCACGGTCGTACTTTATTGGGCAGCACATTAACCGGCATGAGTGCGCCATATAAGCAGAACTTTGGCCCTTTGGCAGCGGAAGTGTATCACACTGTTTATCCAAATGAATTTCGTGGCATTACCAGTGAAGATGCGCTAGACGCGTTAAATGAATTGTTTTTAACGGATGTGACTCCCGACCGAGTGGCGGCCATAATTATTGAGTCAGTACAGGGTGATGGTGGATTTTTACAAGCACCAACTGAATTTATGCAAGCGCTGCGCGATATCACCACAGAGCACGGCATTGTGCTGATTTGCGATGAAATACAAGCAGGTTTTGGGCGCACCGGTACGATGTTCGGTTATGAACATACTGGCGTTCAACCCGATCTCGTCACCACAGCGAAAAGTCTGGCAGGAGGGTTACCACTATCGGCGGTTGTCGGCAAAGCTGACATTATGGATGGGCCGCTACCAGGAGGACTAGGCGGTACCTATGGAGGCAATGCATTGGCATGTGCAGCAGCGCTTGCGGTTATCGATCTGTACAAAAATGAAGATTTGCTCGATTTATCACGCCGTAATGGGGAGTTCTTTAAAGCGGGATTGAACGACATTATGCCAAAATTCAAAGAAATTGCTGACGTTCGTGGTGCGGGTTTTATGTTAGCGATGGAACTCACGAAAGGGGATGATGCGCTAACGCCGGATGCAGACATCACCCAATCATTAATTGATGCTTGCCGTGCAGAAGGTCTGCTGGTGATTAAATGTGGGACTTATCGTAATGCCATACGTTTCTTACCACCGGTTAATACGCCGCAAGAGCAGTTAATTGAGGCACTAAGCATGCTTGAACGAGCATGTAAAAAAGTACTCACCGCGCAATAAATGGTATGTCGGCTAGCTGGGATGAGTGCTATGAATCATAGCTTGTCATTTCAGCTAGTTAGTTGTGATGAAGGAATACACATGACAAACTTGATGCATTTGATTGTTAATAAAGCAGCATAAAATGCTGGTTTGTTTTTCATACGATCAAAAATAGTGCATGGACGCACAGATAATGGACATATAGGCAAAAGGATATGCGGTATGAAAAAAAAGGAAGTAGAAGTTCTAATCCTCGATTGTGACGGGGTTCTAATAAATCATCATCAAGGCTTTTTGACCAATTTGTATAATCTGCGGCAGGATCTGCCGCAGAATAGTGTGACTCGGCGAGCGGCGATCACGGCATTTGAAACGGCCTACGCCAAATATATTGAACGACTTCCTGAACTTGGCTTTTCTGCCATTCAATGCTTCTGTTTTGCGGAAGTTCTAGAACACTTTTCTCGTGAAACAAACTGGAGAGAAATGCTGCATTATTCTCGCTCGATAGGTAAATGGCCTGATTATGAAGATGCCTATGGAGCATTACATTATCTAAAGAAATTTTATCGTGTGGTTGTGCGTTGTGATAGAGAAATGGAAGATATTGAATTTATTAAAAAAAGATTCGGTATTGAGAAAAATGACATTTTGTTACGCGATATGGAACCTGATCAAATTCAACGTTTTCTTAGGTCAATTGGGCTTACCGATGAGCAGGGATTAGTGGTCACTAATCCGCAAAATGCTCAACGACTTTCGTTTCCCTATATTCGAGAGATTAGTCGAGCTTTTGATGGTTCAAAGGAATCGTTAGTCAGTCTTATTGTTGAACATCAGAGAAAACTTAGGATAAGTGGCACTGAATATGCTTAGTAGCTTATTGTTAGTCATAGAGAAATAGCCTCGAATCGTGTTCTTTTCTCTAAGAAAAGTGGCTTGGTTTACCTGCTATTTATCTAACGATTAGCTATATAGAGATTTCACAATAACAGCAAACACTAAGGTGAATACGCCTCTCATATTTTGTTGTTCACGGGGTCGTATAGGTTCTTAGATGAAGAACCTAACGTGAAAAAGTGCGAGGTCATTAGCGATAGCTGTTTGTCGCCATAAGTAGAAGGAGAGACCCATGGCAACGGATTTTCGGTTGGATCGTATCGATATCAATATCCTAACTCAGCTACAGAAGAATGGTCGCATGACCAATGTAAAACTGGCTGATGTGGTGGGCTTATCTGCAAGCCCGTGCCTGCAGCGGGTCAAACGTTTAGAACAAGCGGGTTTCATCAAAGATTACAAAGCATTTCTTAATATCGCAAAGATTACTGAATATATTACCGTTTATACAGAAGTATATTTAAATGGTCATAAACGAGAAGATTTTATTAAATTTGAGAATTATTTAAAACAAGTTGACGAAATAATGGAGTGTCATCTTATTAGTGGTGGTTATGATTATTTACTCAGATTTGTAACTCGCAATATCGCACATTATCAAGAAGTCATTGAAAGTATGGTAGATAGTAATATTGGAATTTCAAAGTATTTTAGTTATATCGTTATTAAATCACCAGTAATAAAAGAAGATATGCCTATTAAGAAATTATTGGATCACGCCCATCAACCATTGAGTGCGTAAATAATCCTACCTTACCGTTTAGGAAGTTGTCTGAACTTACAGGTTTTGTTCCTATACGGTATTCAATACTCCCCATCAAAATCTTCCTACTTTAATATTTAATAGTGGCTTAACAACCTCATTTCTTCAATCGTGAAAATCCTTCCTTTTTGTTCATAACCACAAAAGCGATATTTTTTAACTTATTGTTTACCAACATTGTTTTGTGATTTCGCACACAAAAGATCCACTTTTGGCGAGATAGGTCACAGGTGTATTGTGCAAACGCACAAGTGAGATGAAAAATTAACCCTAAAGATTTGTCCGATTGCCTAATGTGTCGAATAAATGGAAGTGGTTTAATTTTCTTCATCGTAATCGACTATCAAGGTGCGTCATGAAAAATATTTTTCCTAATCAAGCAAGACAGAAATTAATTAATTGCGAACGAATGATCGGTTGCTGGGCTGCTATGACCAATCCACTGACTACAGAATTATTAGGCCAGATTGGTTTTGACTGGATATTAATTGATAGTGAGCATGCACCAAACGATATTAATTCTTTAATTCATCAATTAATGGCATTAAAAGACAGCGATTCAGCACCTTTTGTGCGCCCTACATTTAACGACAAAGTTGAAATTAAACGTTTATTAGATATTGGTTTCTATAATTTCTTAGTGCCATTTGTATGTACTAAAGAAGAAGCAGAAAATGCTGTGAGCTATACCCGCTACCCTTCAGCAGGTGTCCGTGGGGTGAGTGTGGCACATCGTAGCAACAACTGGGGATTCCAACCCGATTATCAACAAAAAATCAATGACAACATTTCGATTGTTGTACAAATCGAAGACCGTTCTGCATTAACTAACGTTGAAGACATTCTAGCTGTAGATGGCATCGATGGGGTGTTCATTGGCCCTTCTGATTTAGCTGCTTCTTTGGGGCATCTTGGTAACCCGTCTCATCCAGAAGTCTTTGACAGTATTTGTAACGTTATCAATGCCGCTAAAAAAGCGGGTAAAAGCTGCGGCATTCTTGCTCCTAAACAAGATGATGCTAATCGCTATTTGGAATTAGGTGCCAATTTTGTCGCTGTTGGTAGCGATATTGGCATCTTTAAATCAGCCGCTGTTCAACTCAAAGAGAAGTTCCTATAAGGAGGATTCATGAAAATCGCATTTATTGGCCTAGGTATCATGGGTAAACCTATGGCGAAAAACCTACTGAAAGCAGGTCACGAGCTCACCGTGTATGACAATAACGCGGATGCAATTAATGAATTAGTCGATGCGGGTGCTACTGGCTCAGAATCGTCAACTGAAGCCGCAAAAGGTAAAGAAGTCATCGTGACTATGTTACCAAATTCACCCCATGTAAAAGCAGCATTGCTTGGTGAAGGTGGTGCTGTTGAAGGTGCTGAAAAAGGTGCCACTGTTATTGATATGAGTTCTATCGCGCCACTTGCTAGCCGCGAAATTGCCTACGAATTAGCAAAATTGGGCGTGAATTATCTTGATGCACCAGTTTCTGGTGGGGAACCTAAAGCGGTGGAAGGCACTTTAGCTGTTATGGTTGGCGGTGATAAGACACTATTCGACAAATACGAATCAGTCATCAGTGCGATGGCATCTTCAGTGACTTATGTGGGTGAAGTCGGCGCGGGTAACGTCACTAAGCTGGCTAACCAAGTGATCGTTGCTCTCAATATTGCAGCAATGAGTGAAGCTCTGGTCCTTGCGAAAAAAGCAGGTGTAGACCCACGCAGTGTTTATCAAGCTATCCGCGGTGGTCTAGCAGGTTCTACTGTATTAGATGCAAAAGCACCGATGGTTCTTGAACGCAATTTCGAACCTGGCTTCCGTATTGATCTTCATATCAAAGATTTGTGCAATGCAATGGATACTTCTCATGGCGTTGGCTCTCAATTGCCATTAACGAGTCAAGTCTTAGAAATGATGTACAGCTTGCGTGAAGATGGTCACGGCTCATGTGACCACGATGCTTTGGCTCTGTACTACGAGAAACTCACTAATACACAAATCGCTGAGTAATTGGCGCCAGTAGTGGCTGTTGTTTCAGCCACTACCTCTTATAAAGGACGACGTATGAAAATTGTAATTGCGCCTGACTCATATAAAGAGAGCATGTCTGCAGAACATGTTGCGCAGCATATTGAAAGTGGCTTTAGAGAGGTATTTCCAAGTGCTGAGTACATGAAAGTACCAATGGCTGATGGTGGTGAAGGGTCACTTGATGCAATTAAAGCGTCCGTACAGGGCCAAGAAATCTCGTTAATGATCAAAGATGCTTATTTTAATGATCGAGAAGCCAGTTATTTTCTTGAAGCCGATGGTAAAACCGCACTCATTGAAATCGCCAAAATTTGCGGCATTGAACATACCACACCCGAGCAGCGTCACCCAGAAGTAGCAACCACCTATGGGGTTGGCCAAGTTATTTCTGATGCTATCCACCGTGGCGTGAATCACATTGTTTTATTTATTGGTGGCAGCGCTACGAATGATGCTGGTGCTGGCATGGTGCAAGCACTGGGAGCGCAACTTTTAGCTAAAGATGGGCAAGAACTGAGTGTGGGGTGTGCAGCATTGGCTGCCATCGAACATATCGACCTAAGCCGCTTTGAGCCCGCAATAGCCAATATTGAATTTGAAGTTGCGTGTGATGTGGATAATCGTCTGCTAGGTCCGCAGGGAGCGACTTACGTGTTCGGGCCTCAAAAAGGAGTGAAACCAGAACAGCTTGCCCATTTTGATCTGTGCCTAGAGCGCTTTGCGAAGGTGATTCAACAAGATCTTGGTCAAGACGCCCTAACTATCAGTGGTGGCGGTGCAGCGGGTGGTTTAGGTGCCGGACTCTCGGTATTTTGCCAAGCAGAATTACGTAATGGATTTGACATTATTAGCGAGCTTGTTGGATTACGAGAACAAGTGAAAGATGCCGATCTTGTGATTACAGGTGAAGGTCGTATCGATAGTCAAAGTGCACGCGGCAAAGTGCCATGTGGCGTGGGTAATTTGGCATTTGAATACAGCGTTCCCGTTATAGGGATTGCAGGTAGTGTCTCTAATGATGTAGATGCGGTATATGAACAAGGTGTTAGCGCTGTCTTTTCCGTATTACCTCGGCCAATGACGTTGGCAGAAGCCTACGAGACATGTGAAGAAAACTTAAAAAATACAAGTAAAAATATAGCGTTAGTTATACAAAGCGCCCCTCTAGTGAAGTAACCCTATTTATTAATTAACGTGGAACAGTACTACTATGTCAGATATGTATCTTATTTGGACCGCCGTTGGTTCAATATTGCTTCTACTCTTCCTGGTGATGAAGGCCAGGTTACATGCGGTGATAGCCTTAATATTGGTTTCAATGGTGGCCGGGATAGCCACAGGTATGTCGCCTGCGGATATTAACAAAACCATTCAAGAAGGTATGGCTGGTACATTGGGCTTTATCGCTGTGGTGGTTTCGCTCGGTTCAATGTTTGGACGCGTGATGGAACAAACCGGAGCACTGGATGTCATTGGACAGACGCTCGTGCGTAAAGTGGGCCAAAAATACACGCCATGGGCTGTGGGTTTAACCGGTTTGATTTGCGCTTTACCTCTGTTTTTTGATGTGGCAGTTGTACTTCTGATCGGTTTGGTTTTTGCTACGGCGCGTCGTGGTGGTGGTACTGTGACTGCCAATGGTTGTGCTTTGCTGGCAGGGATTGCCGCTTGCCAAGCGTATTTGATTCCAACAGCAGGCCCTATTTTAGTTGCTTCACAATTGGGCGCAGATTTCGGTTATGTTATCCCATTTGGTATTTTAGCTGCTGTGCCAGCGATGATTCTTGCGGGTCCTATCTACGGTAATTGGATCTCTAAACGGGTTGAAATGCCACTACCACCATTGAAAGGTAAAGAGTGTGCTGGTGAATGTGCGTCAGACCAAGAGATCCCACCTACATTTGGTTTGGCATTAGGCTTAATCTTACTTCCTTTAATCATGATTGGCTTAAAATCGATCGCGCTACATTTTATTGCGTCAACGTCTCCAATGTATGCATGGTTTGAGTTTATTGGTCACCCATTTACCGCCATTTTAGTCGCCTGTTTTATGGCGTTCTATTTACTGGGTTTCCGTCGCGGATTATCTAAACAAGAAGTGATGGATATCTGTAGCTCTGCACTCCAACCTGCAGGCGTCATCATCTTGGTTACCGGTGCTGGTGGTGTATTCAAACAAGTTCTCGTGGATTCTGGTGTTGGCCAAGCGGTCGGTGATTTCCTTGCACAATATGATCTCTCAGTGGTTGTATTAGCTTTCTTGTTTGCTGGTTTTGTCCGTGTAATTCAAGGATCAGCAACCGTTGCCATGCTAACTGCGGTCGGTTTGATTCAGCCTATGCTAGAACCTATGCATTTAAGTGGTGCTGAACTTGCCGTTGTCACTATAGCGATTGGCGGCGGTGCAAAACTACTTTCTCATGTTAACGACTCAGGTTTTTGGTTAGCGAATCGATACTTAAACCTGACTGAAAAACAAACGCTACAAACTTGGACGGTCACCGACACCATTGTTGGTCTGACAGGGTTTTGTGTAGCCCTCGTTATCTTCTCATTTATTTAACAATAACGTTTGCTCCAAACATTATTTAATTAAAGAACTTATTCAATAGCTTAATAGCAAGAGGAAAGAATTATGAGCGTACCTACCATTACTGAAATGCATGTTATTCCCGTTGCAGGTCGTGACAGTATGCTGCTTAACTTAAGTGGTGCCCATGCGCCTTTTTTCACTCGTAACATCGTAGTCCTAAAAGATAGTGCTGGTAATGAAGGTTTAGGTGAAGTCCCTGGAGGGGAAAAAATTCGCCAAACCTTAGAAGATGCTCGTGAACTGGTGCTAGGTCGTTCTGTGGGTGAATTCAAAAATGTCAAAACAGCAGTAAAACATAAATTCAATGATCGCGACGCTTCTGGCCGTGGTGTACAGACTTTCGACCTTCGCACAACAGTGCACGTGATTACTGCGATTGAAGCTGCCTTTCTTGACCTATTAGGTAAACACCTTGGTTTGAATGTCGCTTCACTTCTTGGTGATGGTCAACAACGTGATGCGGTTGAGGTATTAGGTTACTTATTCTTTGTCGGTGATAAAGATAAAACAGATTTGCCTTACCAAAGCCAAGATGATGATGCGTGTGAGTGGTATCGCATTCGCCACCAAGAAGCGCTCACGCCAGAAACCGTTGCTCGCCTCGCGAAAGCCAGTCACGACCGTTATGGTTTCCACGATTTTAAATTAAAAGGTGGTGTATTAGCGGGTAAAGAAGAAGCAAAAGCGGTTAAAGCGATCAAAGAAGCTTTCCCAGATGCGCGTGTCACTCTTGACCCTAACGGTGCCTGGTCGCTAGAAGAAGCAGTAGAGTTGGCACAAGATCTTAAAGATACGTTAGCGTATGCAGAAGACCCATGTGGCGCAGAAAATGGCTTATCAGGTCGTGAAATTCTCTCTGAATTCCGTCGTCGTACTGGTCTACCAACCGCAACAAATATGATTGCGACGGATTGGCGTCAGATGTGTCACTCTTTGAGTCTACAGTCTGTGGATATCCCACTTGCAGACCCACACTTCTGGACAATGGAAGGCTCTGTACGCGTGGCGCAAATGTGTCATGAATTTGGTTACACTTGGGGCTCACACTCTAATAACCACTTTGATATCTCATTAGCCATGTTTACTCATGTAGCGGCAGCGGCACCTGGCCACATTACTGCGATTGATACTCACTGGATCTGGCAAGAAGGTAATCAACGCCTTACTACCGCACCATTTGAAATCAAGGACGGCAAAATCGCTGTTCCTGATGTTCCTGGATTAGGTATTACTCTTGATTGGGAAAAAGTAGAAGAAGCGAACAAACTGTATTTAGACAACTGTCTGGGTGCCCGTGATGACTCTAAAGGCATGCAATATCTGATTCCAGATTGGACATTTGATCCTAAAAAACCTTGTTTAGTTCGTGATTAAAGATAGTCATTAATACCTGTTTGCCACCGTCGATCCGCGGTGGCCTTTTTCTTATTTTCCCTAGCGTTGAACATGAAGTTGTTACTTCGGTGAACGGATAATTATTGGGAGATAACGCATGGATAAGATGTGATGGTGAGGTGAATAAATGGAACTAAATACAGAGATTGCTGAGCAAATTGTTTACCATGCTCAGCGTGTTATTCAATACCCAATTAATGTGATGGATGCCGATGGGTTGATCATTGCATCAACCAATCCATCGCGTAAGTATCAAAAGCATAGTGGCGCCGTTGTTGCGATAAGCCAGCGTACCATTGTAGAAATCGATGATGTTACAGCGCAAAACATGCGAGGTACACAGCCCGGAGTAAATTTACCAATTATGTTCAAAAACACCATCATCGGGGTGATTGGTATTTCTGGCCCGCCTAATGACATTCGCCATCTGGGTGAGCTTGTCAAAATGGCGGCTGAGATGACAGTAGAGCATGAGTATGTGGTTGAACAGAGTCATTGGAAGGATCAACGCCGAAAGGACTTATTACTGCAATGGATTGATCAGCAAGCTGATTTCGATATGGTTGAATCTCAGGCAATCCCACTGAAAATCGATTTATATGCGGGCTACGTTGTGTGTCTATTGGAAACGAAAAATAGTGACCAACTGAATGTCGTGCACAATTTGGTGAAAAGATGGAATCGAGAACGGTTATCTGTTGAATTAACAAAATACCGCTTGTTATTATTGTTACAGCATTCAGAAACCAATAGCGATTGGCATCAAATTCAGCGTGTTATTGACATTGATGACACGATTGATTTTCCGGTGTATGGCTCACTAGGCAAACATTATTCACACCCTAAGGAGCTATTTGCCTCATATCAAAGTGCGCTCGCAGCGCTCAATAGCGGTAAAAAGTTACTTAAAAACCAACGCTACTTTGAATTTGACCAAGTGACACTTCCCGCGATTCTAGACAACGAGCGTAAACAGTGGCAACAGCAGTTGTTATTTGAACCGGTTCGCCGTGTCGATGAGATGGATCCTGTGTTAAAAAAAACATTACTCTGTTGGTTTGAAAACAACCTCGACAGTGCTAAGACTGCGGAACAGTTATATATTCATCGCAATTCGCTGCGATATCGACTGAATAAAATCAGTGACATATGCCATCTTGATCTCAGTAATTACCAAGACCGAGTCTGGATATATTTGAGCCTGATTCTCTCTCCAACAGCAGCTTAGCATCGGATTAAGCCGTCTTCTTCTCCGTGGGGCATCATTCAACTTGTTAGTAAAATGGTGTCCAGATTCGCTCTGTTCTTTTCTATTATCTGCTGCATGCTTTTCTTATTCTTGTATTTGAAATAACAACAATCTCGTGTTGATTCTCGGCGTAGGGTGTTATCTACTGTAGCCATAACGATGTCATGATTTTCCAGGGAGGAGACAAGCGTTGAATACCTCAGTAAAAACTCACAATAAACCAATTATCATCGAGACAGGAAGTGCACCCGAGGTGATTAAATCTCGCTTTTTAAGTTTGGCGGATTGGTTTTATCAAGCTTTGGGGCTTGCGGAAAGCGATGTCGAGATTATTCGCGTGTATTTAGATGAACCATTACCTGAACCGAGTAAGGACCGGTTAGTAGTCATTACTGGCTCGTGGGCAATGGTCACCGATCATGAACCTTGGAGTGAACGCACGGCTGAGTGGATTAAAAAAGCGGTTGATGCTGAAATGCCATTGTATGGTGTTTGCTATGGGCATCAGCTTATGAGTTATGCGTTAGGTGGTGAAGTGGATTACTTCCCTAAGCAAAAAGAGATTGGTTGTTTACCTGTGACATTAAACGAAACAGCCCAACAAGACCCTCTCCTCAGTCATTTGCCTACTCAATTTAAAGCGCATTTAACTCATTCTCAACGGGTCACAGTGGTACCAGAAGGTGCACAAGTGTTGGCAGGATCAGAGCGCGATGGACATCAAATTATCCGTTATTCACCAACGGCGCTTTCGACTCAATTTCATCCGGAGTTTACACCTGAGCTTCTTCAAGCCGTAATTGAAACCAATCAGCACAAGCTTGAACAAGAAGGACAAGATATACCGACTTTATTAGCTGGATTGGAAGAGGCTGAATACGCACGAAGCATATTAGCTAAGTTTGTTGATTATTACTCTTAATGATATTCGAATCATTTGAATGTTTTCTTCAAATGAGTGGTTTCGAGTTCGTCTATTTACCTCGCTATAATTGTTAATGAGATCCCTGAGGGCGAATACATTCTCGCTGAAATACCATCTTGAGGTGACTTGGGGATAACAACAACGAAGGAGTTATGATGAGCCAACAATCGTCTTATGTACCACCAAAAGTTTGGACACAACAAGGTGACAACGGTGGCGCATTCGCTAGCATTAATCGCCCAACGGCAGGAGCTAGATTTGAGAAAGCATTACCTGTTGGTAAGCATGCGTTACAACTTTACTCAATGGGAACGCCTAATGGCGTAAAAGTGACAGTGATGCTGGAAGAGCTGCTGGAGCTTGGTATTGACGACGCAGACTATGACGCTTATCTGATTAACATCAGTGAAGGGGATCAGTTTGGCAGCGGGTTTGTTGCAGCAAATCCAAATTCCAAGATTCCTGCTTTGATTGATCATTCTGGTCAAGAGCCTGTGCGTGTTTTTGAATCAGGGTCTATCTTGCTTTATCTTGCTGAAAAGTTTGGGCAATTATTACCAGATGGCATCCAAAAAGTAGAATGTATGAACTGGTTATTTTGGCAAATGGCGAGCGCGCCTTTTGTGGGTGGTGGCTTTGGCCATTTCTACAACTACGCGCCGGAAAAGCTAGAATACCCAATTAACCGTTACACCATGGAGACCAAACGCCAATTGGATGTATTAGATCAGCAACTGGCGCAACATCAATATGTAGCGGGTGATGAGTATACGATAGCGGATATTGCTATCTGGCCGTGGTATGGCGCATTGGTATTGGGTGAGCTTTATGGTGCAGCTGAATTTCTCGATGTAAAAAGTTACCCGCATGTTATTGTCTGGGCAGAAAAAATCGCGACACGTCCAGCGGTGAAACGTGGTAGCCGAGTGAACCGCACTTGGGGTGAAGAGCCGTTGCCAGAAAGGCATAGCCGAGACGATTTTTAACCTGTCGGATATAAGTGAAAATGGTCTGCTGATGCAGGCCATTTTTATGTTAGAAACCAAACGAGCTTAAAGGTCAATGTGCGTAAGAGGATAGCTCGTAAGAGATGAGTTCTTTATTGATTGGGCAGCGATTATGTTCGCACAGATGTTGCGCTGCTACATTGTCTTTCTCAGCGACAACGACAATTCGTTGCGCATGAATGTCTTTTGCGTATTCGGCAGCATGTTTCAGTAATGCTGATGCAATTCCTTGCCGCCGAGCTTCATTGACAACAAACATATCGCGCATGATCAGGATGCGACCAGCGGTCATTGAAGAGTAGGTGGGATAAAGCTGAACATAACCTAAGTACTTTTTCTCGGTGGTAACCGCAGCAAAAATGACAGATTCTTGTTTCATTAACCGTGCGGTTAAATATTGCTCTGCTGTTTGTAGATTACTTTGTTGGTGATTGAGTAAGCGAAATTGATCGAACAGTGGAGCAATAGCCTTAGCTTGAGCTGGCACCACTTGTGAGATCGTGAATGACATGAAATAGCCCCCTTTAAACATCAGTCATCTTGGGTACATTATAGAAGTTATAAAATGTGCTTAAAATAAGTACAAGGAATCAGTTATGACTTTGGGAGATAAAACTTATTGATTGCAATGAATTTATATCCAAGTCTCTTTTTTGATTTTGGCAATCATTCACTCACTTGCTATAGTGCGCCCTGCAAAAGTTTATTTGAGCCGTTAGGCCGGTCGATACACATGAGGTCATAGTTGTGTTTAGCACCATTAAGTTTGTCATTATTACTAATGTTATTATCTATCTCGCTGTGTTCGCAGAAGAAACATTGCTTGGTGTGTTATCACTACACCATGTAGTTGATTACGCATTTATCACCCTAGTCATTTCATGGGGCAGTGCTGCGCTGCTGCACATGTCATTGCCTTTTCAATCCAGTAAAAAAGGTAAAGTGTCACTCTTAAAGCGTGATGAAGTCATGAACGCGAAGAAAAATGTCTTAGAGGCGCAGAAAGAAGAATCAACATCTACCATGGCAACTATTATCAAACTGGCCTGGGCCGGCGTGCCATCGCTCATTTTTGTACTAATCTATCACTTTCTTTTTTAATCATTTTTCTGTCATCTAACCATAATATTGAGAACGCACACTGAAGCAATTTTTAGAAAATTGTTTCAGTTGATGAAAGTTCAATCAACATCGACACATTTCTTTCATAAGCGAATGGTATACGTAAGGGTATCGCGCAGACGTCAATAACGATCATAAAACTTTATAGGAGACGTCACGCCTATTACCCATTACTAGAGGTTTATGATGTATTTGTCCCTTATTCATAGAGTCATTGCGGGTTTCGCAGTGGTTATTTTATTTGTGTTGGGCATTAGCGTGTCAGCGTATGTTTCACAAGTCAGAATGGCTGAGCAACTCAAATTGACGTCATCAACGTTAACGGGGTTACTCGATAGTTCTAATACCGTGTTATTAGACATCCAAAATATTAACCGTTTAACCTTATTCCACGCCAACGAGTTAGACCCTCAGAAGAGACGACGTCTGGTGAACGAATATCACCAAGCAGTGCAACATTACCAAGAATCCTACCAAGCATTGACCCATCAAATAGAGGGGTATCCGCAGCTTTTGCATAAAGTAAAACAAGTCGGTACAGAAGCGAATTACTTGATTAAAGAATCGAACCAGCATTTAGACATTCAAGAACAGCGCGCAGCAGCGAAACAGGCTTCTGAAGATGAACTGTCTAAGTTTGAATCTGGTTGGCAAAATCTTGAACGCGATCTTACGGCATTGAATTCCGAAGCCGAATGGAATAATCAAGAACTGGTTGTGATTGATTTAGATGTTGCCGAAGCAAAAGGGAAGAGTGTTGAAAACCTGCTACAAAAAGCATTACTGGTGGATGATGATCAAGCAATACATTCATTAACAAAGCAAATTAAACAGCACCAACAGATGTTTAAAGAAAAGCTGACTGACGTCATCAAAGAAATGCCGGACAGCAAAAAAACATTGCAAGGTTATGTCGACTTATTGAATCGTACCGTGCTAAGTCCAGACGGTTTAATGCAACAACATCTTAAGTCACTCAATTTGCAACGTGAAAGCAGTGCCAAGTTAGCGCTAATTGGCCAGAACATGGACAACATTGTGATTGAAGCGGGGGATGTGACCGCTCGAATCAGAGCCTTATCGGACTCTGCTCGCCAGTATGCAGAACAGCAATCAACTTATTCAATGGCCACCAATATCACATTGTCGATAGTCGCTGTTATTGTTGCTGCATTAGTGGCAACCACCGTAGTATTTTCAGTGAAAAAGCCACTTGTGGTTATCACTCGGGCCTTGAATGAACTGACCAATGGCAACTTATCATGGAAGATAACCCAATCATTTCGTTCTGAAATGGGCAAGGTGGTTCGTGATATCAATCATCTTGGAGAACAATTACACAATGTGATTGGTTCAGTTCAACATTCGGCCCAAATGGTCAACAAAGTTGCAGCGGACAGTTTTGAAATGAGTAATAAAACCAGTCAAGACTTAGCCGAACAGCGCAAGAAAACGGATTCTATCGCAACGGCTGTAACGCAAATGGAATCTGCGGTCGAAGAGGTGACTCATCATGCCGTAGATGCGAGCAGTGAAGTTGAGAAAGTGACGGTGTTAGCCAATGAGAACATTGACAATATGCAAGATAATTTGGCCTTTATCCGTTCGTTGAAAACCTCGCTTGATGGGGCGTCTGACCTCATCCAGGAACTGGCGAATGAAACTCAAGAAATTAGCCAAGTGATCGAAGTGATTCAGAGTATTTCTGAACAAACGAATCTTTTGGCATTGAACGCTGCCATTGAAGCGGCCCGTGCGGGAGAAAATGGCCGAGGCTTTGCTGTCGTCGCCGATGAAGTACGCTCGCTGGCAAGTCACTCGCGCCGTTCTGCTGATGATATTAATCACAAGATTGCCGAACTTCAGGAGAAGGCTCGGCAAGCCGTAGCCATGATGGAAAGCAACCAATCTTACGCCGATCAATCGGTTACGCAGACTCATGACACCCACGAGTCACTGAGTGTCATGATTAAACGCCTGCACAATATTAACGAAATGAGTCGTTCAATTGCCACAGCATGTGAGCAGCAGAATGTCGTAACAAAAGATGTGGCAGAGCACATCGTGCATATTTCGGATATGGCGGTAAGTTTGGCAGACGATGCTCAAACATTAGCCACTAACAGCCATTCCTTAAATGAGCTTGCCACTGAACAAAGCCAACTGGTCGCAAAATTTACGATCTAATTATTGCGCGTTAGCGATAAGCAATGAAAAGCTATGACTTAATAAGAGCAAATGATACCGATCATTTGCTCTTTTGGTTTGGTAGTAAGATATTGGTTTTAAATAGGTTAATGAAAAATTTCTGATTTAATGCTGCTAAAAAAAGCGCACCGTATGATTATATTTTGCTGCAACATAATATTCTAGTTTGCTACCTTTTAACCATAGGCTATGCTCGATAATGAATACCATACAGTGTTTATCCGCTAATAATGAATAAAAATACAATAATAATTGTTGATTATTCAGTTTGGGTGTTGTTAGAATGCGGCTATGCACTGAGGGAAGTGCACATGAATAACATTGCAGACGCATTAAAAACAACAACATAAACAGAATAAGAGTGACTAAAATGAAAAAATCACTGTTTGCCGTATTACTTGCAGGGATCGCATTATCTACATCTAGCTTCGCTGCAGAAAAAGTTCGTCTAGGCGTTGAACCTGGTTATGCACCATTCGAATACAAAAAACCGGATGGTACATTAGCTGGCTTCGACATCGATTTAGGTAAAGAAATTTGTCAACGTATCCAAGCTGATTGTACTTGGGTTCAAAGCGATTTCGATGGTTTGATTCCTGCTCTGAAAGCGAAGAAAATCGATGCGATCCTTTCGTCTATGTCGATCACTCCAGCACGTCAAAAGCAGATTGCTTTCTCTGATAAGTTATATGGCACACCTGCTCGTTTAGTGACTGCCAATAATGTAGATTTGAAACCTACAGCGGAGTCTTTGCAAGGCAAACGTGTTGGTGTATTCCAAGGGACAACCGCTGAAACCTATGCTAAAGAACAATGGCTGAAAAAAGGGGTTGATGTGGTGACTTACCAAAGCCAAGACCTTATCTATGCAGATTTAGTGAATGGTCGCCTTGACGCAGCATTCCAAGATGCAGTCGCGGCAAATGATGGTTTCTTGAAACGTCCTGTTGGCAAAAGCTTCCACTTTAGCGGACCTGAAGTAAATGATGAACAATACTTTGGCGTTGGTGCGGGCATTGGTTTTCGTAAAGAAGACGGTGCTTTAAAAGACAAAGTGAATAAAGCATTGGCCGATATGCTTGCTGATGGCACGTACGACAAGATAGCTAAACAATACTTCGACTTCGATATTTACGGTAAATAAACGAAGCGAATGGTTAGATTGATATTGAAAGCAGCGCCTGTGAAGCGCTGCTTTTTTATATAACTCGCTCCTATGCGGCATCATTGCTCTTCAACATAGAACGACTCCCTCTTCAAAGCAGATCTTCAGAGCGACATTCTTTTCGCTAAACCTTAATCCTGACGAGACTTAGGTATCATCGGATTAACTTAGGTTATTTTCCATCAGCATAATCCACTCTATCAGTTGATCTTGCTGCGTTTGCGTGACACCTTGAGTCATCTTTTCCGACACCTGTTGACGAATAAGCTTTATGTCGGCAAAGCATTCTTGCCCTTCAGTAGTGAGCGTCAGGATATATTGGCGTTTATCTAGCTCATCTTGTTGCCGAATGACATATTCCAGCTTAATCAGCTCATTAATTAATCGAGTAATTTGTGCTTTGTCTTTTTGCGTGGCAACAACAACGTCATGAGCTGTGCACGCGGTATTTTCGGCTATTTTTTGCAGGACTAGACTTTGAAAGAACGTAAGAGTAATGCCTTTTTTTACCAATAACTTAGATATGTTTTCTCGCATGCACTGGGTAAGGTGGGCGATGTGGTGTTCTAAACTACTACTTTTCATAAGGTTGATAGTGTCAACTAATTAACATATAGTTGACTATATCAACCAATTACAAAAGATACAAAATGAATTTAAAGAAAGTCGCCATCACACTACCTGCTCCTATCTGTATTGTGAGTACACTCTCACTGTTTATGACCTATATTAACCATGGTTTCAGTGACGATTTCCTTGCTCAATGGCTTAAAGCGTTAGCGTTCTCATTAATCATCATGCTGCCTTTAGCTGGTCTACTGATCATGAAAATCGGTAAGTTTGTGGAAACACGCTTTGGTCATATTAAACCGCTTTATCAAAAGTTGATTCAATGCGCCGGTATTGCATTTACGTTAGAGGCTATTCTAGCGGTTATATCGACACTTTCGACTACTCATCCTCATGATATAGCGCAGTTTCTTACTACATGGTCGTTTACTTTGGTCCGTGCCTTGCCTTTGGGCTATGTGATCGCAATGATCATGGTATTTATTGTGAAGCCTAAAATTCAGCGTGCACTTGCTGCCGCTGCATAATATTTGAATTTTCGACCCAAATAAAAGCACATATTGTGCTTTTATTTGGTGATATGGGCGGTAAAGCTACAGGGCTCCTTCTGTTTCGAAAACATTGTCTTGGGGATCTTTAGTATCCCCGCCAGAGCTCTGAACTAAATGATCTGTAGTGTCCATCCACTGTTTTACTTCAACATTCGTTGTTGTTGCTGAAAGTCCAGCGAGAGTGTTATCAGAAACGGTAGGTGTGGCATATTCGATAGACCACAAATAGAGCCAGATTGCAGCGCTGTGTTTTTGCGATTGTTGAGTTTGATCAAAATATGAAGTTTTTTCCTCTTCGAACGCTACCGAGTTTTGTAATTCGGTATTTTCATCCCCCACAAAAAGAGTAGAGGTCACAAGTGAAGTTCGATAAGAATCAATAGCAATGTCTGCTGCTTTTAAGCGTTTTACGATCTCACGTGCTTTTTCTCCAACCCATTCCCCATCTAGATAACTTTTCGCATAGTTGGAGTAAAAAGGATCGAGTAAAGAGACACGGCCAGGTACTTCGTTACTATTAATATCACCTGCATCTGCAAGTTGAACCAACTGATCAGCAAGGCGCAAAGCCAATTGGTTGCCTAAACTGTGTCCTGCTAATCGAATGTCACTGCCTTGATATCCAGCCATAGCCGCTTCATATTTAGCAAGCAGGAGCTCGGTTACGTTTTGATCTGGGCCTGAATGGTAAGTGCCTTCACTATCGATCCAGCGCATTGCTTGGTTACCTTCTGTTGACCAAATTTTTGCTTCAGCATCTTTGACCTCTGATTCATCGGCAAATTGATCCCAATACAAAAGACCGACATTGTAGCCAGCACTAATCCAGCTGTTGGCAAAGTCTTTATCTGGCCAGCCATTTGAGTCATCTTCATAGAAGGTTTGTCTATCTTGATCCGTAATACTGCCGTTTTGCCACCCATGAATTAAAATGAGGGTCGGTTTTTCTGGGTCGTAATAAGTGCTGCCATCTTGAGTACTGGATGATGCTTCTTCATATTGGTTGTCGGCACCAAACCAATACAAACCATAACTGAGTTCATCAAAGCTAGACTGAGGGAAAACCCCTGTTCGAGCGAAAACACTAAAGCAAACACAAGTACCAAATATCAAAGTGATAATCTGTTTAATCATATTAGTTAGTCCTTTAATTCATATCATTCAATAAGACCAATCTAATGAATGGTCTTATTGAATGATATGCATATTGGATTGCGCTAAACTACATGAAAACATGAGCAATGGAATGAAGGTTTCATCTCATTTTAAAATCATCACTGATATGTCGGTGTCATTCAATATTCGCGTTGTATGACTACCAAACATCATATTATGAATTTTTGAATGACTATATGCGCCCATGACTAACAGATGAATGTCATTAAGTAATTGATAGTCAGTGAGAGCGTGGGGCAGGTCTCCATCGAGATGGGCGGTAAAGACATTAAACCCAGCATTGACTAAGCGGTGGGTGGCTCTCTCAAAGGCTTCATACTCATTGTGATGCCCATGGACCATAACTAAGTGACAAGTCAAATTGGTCAATATAGGTGAAGCAATGACTTTATCTAGCATGTCTTCTGCATGTGGAGAACCATCAAATGCCAGCATAAAGCTATGAGGAGCAATAAATTCGTTACTGGCAATAAGTGTATGGATGTCCAATGTCCGTAATAGGGGTTCGATATGATGGCCAATATGATGGGGCATTGCATCATTAGTATGGCCGGATTTACCCAATACTAAGGTCCTAATCTCTAAATCGTGCTCTTTTAACGTATCAATAAGATGTCCGTGAAAGTACTGCTGTGAAATATTGGTCAACCCTTGTGATTTTAGCTTTATTTGCAACTCATCTAGTAATTGCTGACTTTGGATGATTTGATTATGCGACCGCGCTAAGGCAGAGTCTGTCCAAGATTGAACTAACTCCTCATGGGCACCTAACCCCATATAATGGGATAGGTCGGGTTCTGCGAATATATCATCATCATCCATGACATGGACTAATCGCAGTGGGGCCTTGAGTTTATGTGATGCCCAAGCGGCAAGTTCTGTGATGGGTTCACAGTAATGTTGTTCTTCCACACAGGCAGTGACATAACGCTGCATATCGTATCCTTACTCTGACTGCTCTATTTATAACCATAGCTATGAAATGCTCTTTAGCAACAGTAAAGCGTTTTTGGTCCAAATGAGTCAGGTTTTCTTTTGTAACGAAACAATTGCACCTTATCTGACCAAGTGGTCAGATAAATGCACAAATTAAGTTCAATCCAGAATGAGAAACGGTCAAGGCGAAAATTTAATGAGCGGTTTATTTTATTTAAGTACATGAATATTAGTATTTTTATGTAATTTGTTATCAGTTAACTATCATCTTAGCAATATGGCACGGTCTATGCGTAAATTGTATACAATCCAGACATAGAACACTGAGGAATACAGAATGAAAGGAATCGTAATTGGTGCGGGGATGGGCGGAATGTCAGCTGCCGCTGCGTTGAAGAAACAAGGTATTGAGTGCGATGTGTTTGAAGCGGTCAAAGAAAATAAACCGGTAGGCGCTGCCATCTCTGTATGGTCTAACGGCGTGAAATGCATGAATTATTTGGGCATGGGAGAAATTATGGATCGACTGGGTGGTCCTATGCATAACATGGCTTACATTGATGGGCTTAATGGCCAAGTGATGACTCAGTTCAGTTTAAAACCGTTAGTGAAAGAAGTAGGAGAGCGTCCTTGTCCTGTTTCTCGTGCGGACTTGCAGGCGAGTATGATTGATTGGTGGGGCAGAGACAAAGTGCAATTTGGTAAGGTGGTTGAGCGTGTTGAACAAGACGATGCAGGTGTTACAGCTTATTTTACTGACGGTGGCGTAGAAAAAGCCGATTTTTTAATTGCCGCTGATGGGACTCATTCAGTGATTCGTCCTTATGTTATCGGATATCAACCCGAGCGACGCTATGCTGGGTATGTCAACTGGAATGGTTTGGTAGAGATTGATACGAATATTGCACCCGCGGACCAATGGACAACGTTCGTTGGAGAAGGAAAGCGAGTCTCTATGATGCCAATTGCGGACAACCGTTTTTATTACTTTTTTGATGTGCCATTGGTTAAGGGATTAGAAGAAGACCGTGCTTCGGCCAAATCTGATTTAGCGCGTTATTTTTCGGGTTGGGCTGAACCAGTGCAAACGTTGATTAAAGCGATCGATAGTGACGCGGTTAATCGTATTGAAGTTCATGATATTGAACCTTTCCCTACGCTAGTTAAAGGGCGTGTTGCACTATTAGGTGATGCTGGCCACAGTACGACGCCTGATATCGGTCAAGGCGGCTGCGCAGCATTTGAAGACGCGGTGGTACTATCTGAAGTGTTGCAAGATTCAGGTGACATAATCGCAGCGTTAAAGAGTTATGAAGCCCAGCGAGCAGGGCGAGTTAAAGACTTAGTGCTAAAAGCGCGTAAACGTTGTGATGTGACTCATGGCAAAGAGATGAGTAAAACACAAAGTTGGTATGCTGAGCTCAAGCAAGAGACAGGCGAGCATATTATGGAGGGTCTTAAAGTGACGATTCAAGGTGGTCCGCTCGGTTAAGTTAGCGGTTATTGCTTTTGTAAAGACATCCCATTTTTGTTGAAAAGATGGGATGTAATATCCCAAACACCTCAAAATGTAATTTGCGAACTCTTGTAGTGCAAAATATCCGTCAATATTCTGCTTTTCTCTCGTAACTTCAGCCGTTATACACCAAAATGATCTCACGTAATCAGGAGGATTACGCTGTAATAAGGAGAGCCAATGGAACTTAACATCTATCAAGTCGATGCGTTTACCTCTCAGCCATTTTCAGGGAATCCGGCCGGCGTTTGCATTACCCAATCTCCTTTAGAGGAATCTCTGATGTTAGCAATAGCAAAAGAGATGGCACTATCTGAAACTGCATTTTTGGATACAAGCACCATGATATTGCGCTGGTTTACACCAGAGATCGAGGTGGCTCTGTGTGGACACGCAACATTAGCTACGGCACATGTCATGAAAGAATCAGGGTTAGCGAGTGTTGGTGACATCGTTGAATTCAATACTCAGTCTGGGGTGTTGCAGGCTAAATTGGAAGACCAGCAAATTATCTTAGATTTTCCCGCTGCTGAATTGTTACCTGCCGAAGTGGCTCAGGAGAAATTGACCTTGTTAACGATAGATGCGAAAGAGGTCGTAAGTTACCAGCAGTTTGCTAGTAAAGACTTGATTCAAATAGAGAGCGTGCAGTCATTGCGCGCTTTAACTCCAAGTTTTGAAAGATTAAAGCAATTTCCTGGCAGAGGCGTGGTTGTCACTGCGCCAGCTGATGACCCCGAGCTTGATTTTGTATCACGCTATTTCGCGCCTTGGGTTGGTGTTAATGAAGATCCTGTGACTGGGACTGCACATTGTGCGTTAGCTGTGTATTGGTCTCCGCTTCTCAATAAAACACGTATGCGTGGCTATCAAGCGTCAACACGAGGTGGATATGTTGAGATGGAATATTGCCACACAAACAAACGTGTGAAGTTGTATGGTTCAGCACATACAGTCATTAAAGGGGTCTTGTTCGTTTAGTCATCGTAAACGGCTAGCAGGATAGTGTTCCCGCATAAAATCGATGAATAACCGCACGGCTTTCGGCGTGTGTTTTTGTTGCGGATAGAACATATGCCAACTTAAAAACGGATGGCAATATTCTCTTAACAATGGGATAAGTTGTCCGTTATCAAACCAAGGTTGTAATACATTTTCTTCCCACAAAATGATGCCGCCCCCTTTTAACGCAGAAGAAAGCAGTAATGATCGAGAGGTTGAAGTTAGAGGGCCATCAACTCGATAAGATTGCCAGTGCCCATCAATAAAAAATTCCCAACGATAAACGCTATTGTCGCTAAGAAAGCGCCAATTAAGGCAGCGATGACGTCGTAATTCATTTGGATGTGAAGGGATGCCATATTGATCAATGTAATTTGGGCTCGCAGCAGCCACTAATTGAGTCTCTGGCATTAACGGATAGGCAATCATATCTTTTTGTACGTATTCGCCCAAACTAATGCCCAAATCAAAGCCATTCTCGACAATATCGATAATTTTATCTTCGACCACAATATCTAACACAATGTTGGGGAACGTCTGGTGGAATTGTCCAATGATCGGTTCCAAAAGCAAACGAGCGGCTGAGCTAGTGGTATGAATGTTGACTTTACCCGCAGGGTCTTTTTTCTGAGATTTTAATTCACTAAAGGTTGCTTCTATCTCTGATAAAGCCGGGCCCACTTTGGTTATGAGTGCTTGGCCTTCAGTGGTTAATGAAACACTGCGGGTGGTACGGTTAAACAGCCTGATATCGAGTTTCTGTTCTAAACGACGGATGATTTGACTGACTGCTGATGGCGTCATTTTTAAGTGGCGCGCGGCATTCGCAAAGCTACCATGTTGTGCGACAGCTAAGCACGTTTTTAAATCTGAATATTCACTACTTTTCATAATTATCCATCTTAACCTTACTAATTCGATAAGATTATGCGGCATTAATTAATAAATACAAGCATGGCACACTGGTTTCCTCATTACGAAGAAGACAAGGAACCAATAAGATGAATTCAGTAAGACAGCTAGGTAACCAAGGTTTATGCGTGTCCGCTTTAGGATTAGGTTGTATGGGAATGAGTCATGCTTATGGCGAATCTGATGATAGGGAATCAAAACAAGCACTAGATTATGCGGTGAACCATGGTATTACGATGCTTGATACCGCTGAATTTTATGGACCATATACCAATGAAAAGCTACTTGGTCATTGGTTGTCGCAATCAAATGTTCAGCGTGAAGACATTGTGTTAGCCACTAAGTTTGGTTTCGATAACTTGCAAGTTAGAGCATCGGGATTGGATAGTCGTCCGGAACATATTCGTCGTGTTATTGATGAATGTTTGCAGCGATTAGGGACGGATTACATCGACATTTTCTATCAACACAGAGTTGATCCTGATGTCCCGGTTGAAGAAGTGGCTGGGACAGTGGGTGATTTAGTGAAGCAAGGTAAAGTGAAATATTTTGGTATGTCAGAAGCAAGTTGCGTCAATATTAAACGTGCACATCAAGAGTACCCTGTGTCTGTGTTACAAAGTGAATACTCTATATGGGAGCGTGGTATCGAGCAGGATGTGTTACCACTGTTACGCGAACTCAATATAGGGTTAGTGCCCTTTAGTCCTTTAGGGCGAGGTTTTTTCACTGCTCAAGCCAAAAGTGCTGAGCAATATGGTCATCAAGACTTTCGTGCTTGGGGGGACCCACGCTTACAAGGTACAAATTATCAACATAACTTGCACCTTCTGGCGGCGATAAAAGAGATCGCCTTGCAATTAAATGCCTCTCCTGCTCAAGTCTCTCTAGCATGGTTACTTCATCAAGGAAACGATATTGTGCCGATTCCAGGCAGTCGTAAAATTGCTCATATTCAAGATAACTTGGGGGCGATCTCTTTGAATCTTAGTGATGCTCAACTGGCGTTATTGAATGGTTTAACCGCAGAGTTAGGCGTTGCTGGTGCTAGATACACGGATGATTTTCTCAAATACACCGATCACGCTTAATGTGAGCCCACGCTCATACTAAGGGCACAGACTATACCCATGGCATGAAACGTTATTTGGGTATAGTCATCAGTAGGTTATCAGTGATACAGTCTTGCCTTCTAAGTGACACTCATAAGGAGGTGAGTATGGAGTACACGCTTCGAGCTGCTGATAATAACGACATTGAGTTTTTAATTGCCCTAAGAGATACCACACTTAAAGGGTATTTGAGCGATATGGGAGCAGGAACGGATCGCAAATCGTACGTAGAGCGAGTGTTGCTGCATTATGATGCTGCTCAGATTGTAGAAGTAAATGGTCAGCGTGCTGGGTTATTTAAGGCCATTTATCGTGCGGAAAAAAATGAATGGTATGTGGTGCAAATTCAAATCCATCCTGACTTTCAAAACGGGAAAATTGGCAGTCGATTATTGAAAGGGTTAATTGAAAAAGCCAAGCTTCAAGGTGCCAATGTTGCATTAGGAGTATTAAAAACAAATCCTGCGCAAAATTTATACAAACGATTGGGTTTTAAAGTCGTTGGTGAGAATGAGTGGGAATATGAAATGTTGCTGACTCACGATCAATAACAAGATTGAATGGCAAGGGCTTATCTTGGCGTTATTGGTCATCATAACCCAAATCTGCCCTTGTCATTGTTATCGATTAAATCAGTGTCACAGCACCTTTTGATAAGCCTTCACTCACGCGTACGCGTACACTTGAAGCTTTAGATTGGCTTGATAGAACAATCTGTGCGATGTGCTTCGAAATATTTTCAATCGATGGTTCACCGGCAACGATTTCCAGCAGTTCATTGGGCAGTTGTACTTCAAATTGTCCCTGAGAGGCTGAGTAGCTAACGGTTGAGCGTTCTTCACCGTGCACAACATCACTTTCATTGAACAAGTGCTTACCGTTAAGGCGCTGAATCATCATCGCTTGGCTTTCAGCGCAAAGCTTACCATCAATTAAGATTTCTAATTCGGCACTATGACCGTGAATGATCCGTTGGCAGTTACCGTCATGAAGCTTTAATCCATGATTGTATTGGAAGCTTGCTTTACGGTTATGACTCAGTGTGAGTTCGAATTCAAACTCAGGCATCGCTTCGTTAAATTTGTCGTGCAGGTACTGTTTGATGTCTTCAACGTAGTTTTCTGGGCCCGATTTGATCTCACAGAACATGCAGCGTGGACCTTTTACAGTAATGACACCGCTTGAAACGGGAAACTCACCTTGCCATTGGGATTCTAAATTGGTTAAAAATTTTGGATCGCACACTAAGCGGTGATCGACTTCGTTATCACAAATTGCTTTTAAACGCGGTTTGATCTTACCAAAATCTGAAATCATGCCAGACTCATTCAGTTTACCGGTCACCATAACACTGAGAGAAACACTGTCACCACAGATTTCTAGGCCGTTGTAGACTGAAAAATCAATCGCAGTAAGATCATCAACATACATCGCAGTTTTCAAAACAATACCTCTTATTAAAATTAACCCGACGGTCAAACCCGAGCGAATTGTGGAGAATATAGGATTATTTTTCAAGTAGATTGTGATGAACAACACATTTTTATCCGCTTACCTACCTGTTTATTGTGACTAACTTTGCTCAGTGATAAGACCAAGAGTGTCAACATATCCTTACAATGAAGCATTTGGGTAAAGCTCTGTCACTCGCTTTTGACGATAATAAAGCATGCTAGAATCCGCGCAGCAACACGTTGGCGATAATGGTGTATCGCTAAACGATAATGGATTAATTCGCTCTGGTGAGGCTTTTAGGCCGTTTACCGCTGCCAGAGCATAGGAAAGGGATGCAAATATGCTAAGTCAAAGTAAACTCGCCATTATTGGTATGGGGCATGTCGGTTGTGCATTAGCTCATCACCTCACCATTGAAAATCTTTGTGGGGAATTGGTACTTATTAATCGCCGCTCCGAGAAAGCATGGGCAGAAGCCGAAGATTTAAAACACTCGTTAGGATTTTCCGAAAATCGGATGCGAATTTATGCGGGTGATTATCAAGATTGCTCAGATGCAGATATCGTAGTGTTGTCTGTGGCTGCACCTTATAAAGAAGGTAATACCCGCTTAGACATGCTAGAAAAAGCGACCGATATTGTACAAGAGATTGTGCCTCAGGTGATGGCTAGTGGGTTCTCTGGTATTTTCATCGTCATTACCAATCCAGTCGATGCGATCACCTATCTTGTTCACAAATTGTCTGGTTTACCCTCACACCGAGTGATAGGTACGGGCACGTCTCTAGATTCAGCACGTTTGCGTTATTTCCTCGCCGATACCATGCAGGTGGATCCTCGCAGCGTTGAAGCGATGTGTTTGGGTGAACACGGTGATTCACAAATGATTCCGTGGAGCCAAGTGACTGTCGGTGCAAAACGTTTTCAGCAAATTTTGCACGATAACCCTGAGCGCTTGAAAGGGGTTGATATTAAGGAAGTACAACAAGAAATTAGTCAAATCGCTTATCAAGTGGTACGGGCCAAGGGGGCGACTGATTACGGAATCGCCGCTGTCGCTGCGCGCATGATTAATGCCATTGTACGCGATGGTAATATCGTGATGCCGGCCTCTGTCATGCTCAACGGCGAATATGATGAGTCGGATGTCTACGCGGGGATTCCTGCTGTCATTACTCGTAATGGGATTAAAGAACTTGTGACATATCATCTTGAAGCATCGGAAGTTAAAGCGTTCAAACAATCCGTAAAAGTCTTAAAAGATGTCAATGCAAAGATGCTGGCAACACTGAAGTAACTATACCCAAGTAACCTCAAGATGCTGTTTCAGCGAGAATGTATTCGCTCTTAGGCAAGGCACTGACTTGAATACATAGTCATTCTACGTTGAAAATCAGTAACACAGCCTAGGAGTGAATAAAACTCGCCCTTTGGGAGCTCATCAACAAACCTATTTCTACGCCCAATCACGTTAAAAGGGAATGACCATTCCTGCCGTGATTGAGCTTGACCTAGGCTCGTTGATGAAGCTCTGAATCCTGCATATTGAGGTCATCTGGGGATATACATAACAATAAAAGGCGAAGTAATAATGTTACTTCGCCTTTTATTTTTAATATATAGAATTTGCGGGTTTTCGTCAGGTTTGCTAGATCTCTGTCATTATTGTGCAATAAATCACAATAAATTTAGTTAATATTACAACTGATAGTTTAAATGATTAAATTAATAAAGCATTAAAAAATATCATTTATTTTATAAACTGTGCAATATCTTGCTCACTAGGCAAGTTTTTACCTGCAGTGGTTCACCTTTATAATTTACCACTAATGATTTTTCGAATGGCTAACGTTCATGTTCTCCTATGTTGTGAGACGGATTTTTAACGCAGAATGACTAACTCAGTGCTTTTCCTAGCAGCGACGGCATTCACGCTGAACCAGCATTTTGAAGTGATTTGAGCTTAACAATATAAATTGATGGATTGGATGATGTAATATCGCCTAGTTGTTATGTCATCCGGTCCTTCAATCCCTTCACTATGTTCGAATATCACGTGTTATTTTCGTGAGTAGTCATTGCCATCAATCTAATAGAAAAAATATTTATACGGAGTCATACCGAATGCTATCGGTTAACAGGGTTCGCGCTGCTTCTTGCTTATACCGCGCGATGACAATTACAGGAATATCCTTCATTTTGACAGGGTGCTTTGGCGATTCAGTGGCAGACCAAATTCGTTCCGAGTTGCAACATCATAGTGAATTTACGTTAAATGGTTGGAAGATAGCAGACTTAAGTCATCAATCGAATGGCTATCATGTCGTGATTTCAATGGGGCACAATGATGAGAACAGTTATAAAATGCTTTATAACACAGCACGCTCTGAACACGGGAGTAATAGGCTTTCACAACGTGCTTCGTCGATGTATTTACAGCGGCTGCGAGCTTTGTGCCCCGACGCAACAACTCCTGCGGGACGTCAGTTTTGGCAGAAATTAGATGAGCAAAAGTTTTTTGATATGAGTATACAGATTAAAAATTTTGCTAACGGTACTGTGGCCGAAACTTACTGTAAACGTCCACCACGAATGAGTTTATAAAACCAAATGTTTAATCTAATGAATTATCTCCATGCTTGTGATTAATCATGGGACAGAAATAGCAAGTTGACCTCCTTCAATTTGTGTGACGCTGTCACTATAAGTGGTGTTAAGCGTGACTTAATCAATTAATGTTGTGCAATACGCTTTGCTTCACATGCTCTGGTTTAGAGCATGTCTATACTTCCTAATGAGTGAGTTATCAAATGCCAATATGGTAGGGAGGTAACGATGAGCTATTACAAGCATGGCATATCAATTGGCTTGATTCGCGTTAGAAGTGAGTTTTTGTTGTCAATAAAGGCGGTAGGGACATTAACCCACGATGATTACCAACGCGCAGCACCAATGCTTGAAGCTGCGACCATTAAAATTAACCAACCCAAAGTAAAGGTGTTGTTTGATGCCAGTGAATTTGCTGGGTGGGAGCTTCGCGCTGCATGGGATGAACTTAAATTGGGCTTAGAAGGTGGTGGCGCTTTTGATAAGGTCGCTGTCTATGCGAATCATGACTGGCAAGGGTGGGCATTAAAGATTGGTAGCTGGTTTTTAACTAATGGCGAGGCCCAGTCATTTGAAACCTATGAACAGGCCGTAGATTGGTTACTTGATGATGCGCCTAATGTTTGATTATTAATTAGGAAATGGCAGTTTTTAGTAGATCTGGCTCCAAACTTTGAGCTGTCGTTTCCCTGTGCGCCTACCAATATCCGTTACCATATCTCTCCTAATAAAAGGCTAAAGCCTGTGATATTCGAATGATTTAAATCGAATGGGTATGAGCAGGCTCAATACAAAAAGGATATTCAATGCGTCAATTGGTAGTAAGTGCTCACCATAGTGAAACAGTGATTCCAGGAAAAGAGTTTGAAGTAGAAAGTGTCAGTCCATTAGAGCGATATCAAGCCGTGTTTGAAGATAATGGTGTGAATGGAACATTTTATCTAATGGATGAGAAAAAAGACGGTAATCCTATCGCCACTGCATTCGTTATTTATCGCCAAGATACAGCGCCTCAAGGTGAAGGTGAACTCTCTATTTTATGGGCGGCGGATGCAAGCAAAGTGGCATTACTGTATAACGGCATGGCTAAAGCATACTTTGATTTTTCAACCTATACCGGTACATGTCAATCGGAAGAGTGTGCAAGTGCGCGTTTTATTGAGTTTCATGAGTGGGACGAATCTTTTATGGACCACTTTCTCGGGTAATCGCTTAGAGCTTTAATCTTTGAGTTATGGCTTAAAAATAAACACAAGGGCAGGTGATTCCTGCCCTTGTTTGTATTGAAAAGCTCCTATTAGGCATCCAGCCAGACTTTCTCAGCGAACATATAACCCATAAAGCTTCCAAGTGGATTGGTGCCGTAGCCTTTAAGGCGAGAATCAATACCATCGATTTTACTAATAAATATCGGGATACCAATTCCGCCTTTGTCGTGCACGACCGCTTGCATTTCACCATACATTTGCGCGCGTTTCGCATCATCTGTCTCTTTGCGAGCATCCACCAGAAGTTTATCAAAATGAGTGTTTTTCCAATGTGATTCGTTCCATGCGGCACTCGATAGGAAGAATTGTGAAAATATAATATCGGCGCTTGGTCGCGCATTGACTGCCCCAAAGCTGACCGGATGTTTCGCCCAATGATTAGCCCAGTAACCATCCACCGATTTGGTTTGGACTTGCATTTTGATACCGACTTTTGCGGCTGACTGCTGCATTAATACCGCGATATCGACTGCTCCAGTCGCTGCTTCTGATGTCACCAATGGAATGGTGGCGTTGGCAAAGCCCGCTTTTTTGATGAGAAATTTCGCTTTTTCTGGGTCAAATTCCGTTTGCGGAATATCAGGATTGAAATAACGCGCTCCCGGGGCAATAGGAGTATCGTTACCTACTGTGGCAAACCCTTGGAATATCGCCGACTTCATCTGATCTCTATCCATCAAGAGTTTCATCGCTTGAGTAAATTCAGGGCTTTTACCCGGCATTAAATCTTGGCGCATGATCAAATCGGTATAGCTACCCGAAGGCACGGGAATAAACTCATGGCCCGTACTCTGTTTAATTCGGTTGGTGGAGCGTGGATTGACTTCACTAATCACATGCACTTCACCAGAAAGCAGCGCGTTTACGCGTGAGGGTTCATCAGCAATAGCAAACAACACGACCTCATCGAGGTAGGGTAAACCGGGTTTCCAGTAGTTTTCATTTTTGGTCACTACGGTGCGAACGCCTGGCTGAAATTCCTTCACTTTAAACGGACCTGTACCAATGCCTTTGCTGAAATCGGTCGTATTGGCGGGCACGATCTGCATATTGGGTACTGCTAAGATAGCCGGAAAATCCGCGTTGGGGCCTTCTAATTCAACTCGCACCTCATATTTTCCTGCTTTGCTGATACTTGTCATCTGCTTGGCAAGCCCCATGACTTTAGACTGCGTGTTGGGGTCTAGATGGCGTTGCAGTGAAAAAACAACGTCGTCAGCGGTGAGCTCTTTTCCATCATGGAATTGCACGCCTTTACGCAACTTGATGTGCCAGATGGTGGCTTGATCGTTATCGATACTCTCTGCCAGTTCCAGCTGGGGAACGAGCTTATCATCAAATTTAGTTAACCCGTTATAAGCCATGTATAAACGAGTATAGTCGGTTGAGAACGAACCTCGGGCTGGGTCTAAGGTGTCTGCGGTTGACATTGATAAGCTGGCGACTTTGATTGACCCGCCTGGTTTTCCTTTGGCTGTTGTGTCTTGAGCAAACACGTTAAAAGGCGTTAAAGAGCCACCTGTAGCGGCGAGTACAACCCCAGCGGCCCCTAAAGATTTCAATAATCGACGTCTTGAGCGGCCTTCTTGGGTCAAATGTTCAAAATCCTGTATACACTGGTGACCCGTGATGATTTTTTTCTCGGTCATAATATCGTATCCTTTCTCTATTATGAGGGCTGACTTTACGTAATAATTGGAATTATCTTAGTGGAGGTAATCCTGCAGTTTGTAATAAGCGCCAACCATAGGTAAAAACCAAGGTTTTCCGTTGTAAGCAGGAATTGCTGGCCATTTTTCGTCACGCCAAGGGTTCGCGTCTGCATTTCCCCCCACCATTTGCGCCAGTTGTTGGCCCATATACGTTGACATTTGCACGCCGTGACCGCTAAAGCCCATTGAGTAGAACATGCCTTTGCGTTGTCCCGCTTTAGGCAGGCGATTAGGTGTCATGTCGATCAATCCACCCCAACAGTGGGAGGCTTTAACCCCAGCAAGTTCTGGAAACATGTCGGCCATCGTTTTCTCTAACATTTTGCCACTGATGGCATCGGATTCAGGGTTAGAAGACGCAAAGCGAACGCGACCGCCAAAGAGCAAACGATCTTCACCCATTACGCGGAAGTAGTTACCAATATTTTTACTGGTCACATAAGAGCGCTTATTAGGCATCAGATCATCCATCAACTTAGCATCAATTTTCTCCGTCAGAATAAGGAAACTGCCCACAGGAACTATTCGACGTCTAAACCAGCCTAATGGTCCGTACTGACTGATGCCGCTAGCACAGACAACGTCTTTTGCTGTCACTTTTCCTTTGAGGGTTTCTAAAGTGAATTGGCTGCCATTATTTTGAATTTTGGTCACAGGGCTTTGCTCGTAGATATGCGCGCCGTTATTGGTGGCAGCATTCGCAAGTCCAACGCCGAGTCTGCCAACATGAAGTTGGAAACCGTTACGTTGGATCATGCCACCATAAAAGCGATCAGAAGCGATCTCTTTTTTTACTGCAGCTTTATCTAAGAACTCAACATTGGGATCGACTTCCTTTTTAACTAACTCGCAGGTATTGAAGATCTTTTCAGCGTGGTGCGGTTTGGATGCCAGCTTAAGTTTGCCACTTTCACGGACTTCACACTCGATATTTTCATCTTTAATCACTTTACGCAGTGAGTCGACAGCGTCACAGTAAGCAAGGTAATAACGTTTGGCTCTATCCATGCCAATTTTTTTTGCCAGACCGCCAAAATCTTGCACCACGCCGCTACTGCATTGGCCGCCGTTTTGGCCGGATGCGTGTTCCATAATATTGGTGGCTTCAAATAGGGCGACTTTAGCGCCCTGTTTGGATAAATGATACGCAGCAGAAAGGCCGGTAAGCCCACCGCCAATAATGGCCACATCATAATGGCCATTTTCAAGTTGTTGAGAGCCTTGAGTGAACTCAGGCTTTGTATCGATCCAATAAGAAAGATTTTTCATGATGACACCTCACGTTTAATCCAGTCCAAGCCAATCAGCGAGGGCATTGATATCAGAAAATTGATTGTATGAGTACGCAGGGTTTGCTGGTTGATCGTGACCACGAGCAATAAAGGCTTTGTTTTTGATGCCCATATCATCAGCAGGAAATAAGTCGTAACGGAAACTGGAAGAAACATGCAAGATCTCTTCTGGCTTACAGCCCAAGTTATCCAACATGTATTCGAATGCACCTAAGCGAGGTTTATAGACTTTCGCTTCTTCAGCGGTAAATACGCGATGGAACGGTGCGCCTAATTGCTCAACATTTTTCATGATTTGATCATCGGCAGCGTTGGAGTAAATGACCAATGGAAAAGCTTTTGCTAACCGTTTTAAGCCAGAGGGTACATCTGGGTGTGGGCCCCAGGTTGGTACGGCGTCGTAATATGCTTGGCCTTCTTCTTCTTTAAACTCTAGCCCCCAACGATTACAAGTACGTTGTAGAGCATTTTTTAACACCACATCATAAGGTTGCCAGTTGTTCATCACTTCATCCAAACGATATTTATAAAAGTCGTGGAGGAATGAGGTCATTTTTTCTGGCGCGACGCGGTCTTTAAACATTTCACGGGCCATAATGCCAAACTGCATTTTGATAAGCGTGCCGTAACAATCAAACGTGATAAATTTCGGGGTAGGTACTGTCATCGTATTCATCCTTAAATCAACTAACAAATAAACCTGTAATTGAATTTCCATTACCAATTCATTACATCACAGTTGTACAAAAGATAACGTTTAAATGGCTTTGTCTGACGCATATGTTTGCTGTTTTATCTTTGTTCGCAGCAGTTAATATTGTTTATAAAACAAGCGAAATGACATTCTCGCCTGATTAGAAAAAGGAGAGAGCGACTCATCCAATGAAAAAAGAGAGGAAATAGTGCAATTTTCTCGTCACACGCTGAGTGCTTTATTGTAAAGTGAGGGCTTCTTATATTTGCACCAACATGGAAGACCGTTGTGAGCTGGATTCTGTTTACCTTTCTTGCTGCCTTTAGCCAATCGTGGCGTAATGCATTTCAAAGCCGTCTAAGTCAACGAATTAATGTCGTTGGGGTGACGCTGGCTCGATTTATTTGGGCGTGGCCGCTGGCTCTGCTGTACTTAATCACCTTGTATCATTTTGAACCTGCGCCAATCCCCGTCGTCACTGTTGAATCGACACTCTATGTATTAGGCGCGGCGATCATCCAAATTGTTGCAACCGCTTTGATGGTTGTGCTGTTTAAGCAGAAAAACTACGCGATTGGAGCTGGGCTAGCTAAAAGTGAAGCGCCAGTGTCTGCGTTTTTGGGCGTCCTGTTTTTTGGCACATCTTTAAGCGTTATCGGTTGGGGCGGTGTTTTCGTGGGGGCTATCGCGGTATTTTTATTAAGTTGCAGAAATGGTATTCGCAGTATATCGCTATCCACCGCATTACTGGGTCTTGCTTGCAGCACTTCGTTTGCCTTAGCGTCACTTTGGATTCGTCAAGCGAGCCTCAGTTTACATTTGCCTTTTCCTCATCGCGCCGCATGGGTGTTGTTTTTGGTAATTTCATTACAAACGATCATGTTGACAATATATTTGTCATTAAGAGATCAACAAACGCTGCGCGACATGTTTGCGCGCCCTAAGCTTGTTGTAATGACAAGTCTGGCAAGCTTTATTGGATCATTTGGTTGGTTTAGCGCAATGTCACTAGAGGCCGTGCCTTATGTGAAAACATTAGGCCAAGTCGAAGTCTTTTTTACCATGTTGATTTCGGTCTTTTGGCTTAAAGAGAAAGTGAAAGTACGAGATGTCACAGCGTTAGTATTGATTGCTGTGGCCGCCATCTTAGTTATGTGGCAATAACGGATGAATAAGATTTTAGAGAGAGTTGGATGATAAAATGACAGTATTAGTACCCATGACAGCAGCGGAATTTGCGCCATTTCGTCAAGTTTCCAGCGAAGAATACGCCCGAGAAAACGTAGAATCGGGTCGATGGCTCGAAGAAGGATCGCTTGAGCGCGCCTTTAATGAAATCGATAAACTATTGCCACAGAGAGAGAACACTAAGAATCATAAGTTATTTACCATTACCTGTTCAATAACAGGTAAACCGGCAGGGAATATTTGGGTGTTCATTGACCCTAAGATAGCCACCGCCTTTATTTATAATCTAGAAATCCTCCCAGAGTTTCGCCGTCAGGGACTAGCACAACAAGCGTTGCGTGAGATTGACGATGTGGCTAAGGCCTGCGGTGCGAAAAAGATTGGTCTGCATGTTTTCCAGCAAAACAGCAAGGCTCAAGCTCTGTATAAAAAGATGGGTTATGCCGTGCTTAGCATAAATATGGGCAAGTCCCTTGAAGGTTAGACTAACCGTTATTTTTGAATCTGTTACATGCTGCACCTAGCTAGGCGCAGCAAGTATTTTCGCTTAAAGGTGACCGCTTTCTTTTGTTAACCGCGTGCGCAATTGAGCGGCAGGAATCGGTGGTGAGTAGTAATACCCTTGAATTAACTGACATTGACGTTTCGCCATAAAGTCGAGTTGTTGTTTGGTTTCAACACCTTCAACAACAATCGATAAACCTAGGTCTTGGGCCATCGAGATAATCGTTGACGTCAGTTTGCATTGTTCGATGTCGTTTGGAATATCCGTGATGAAACTGCGATCGATCTTTAGCGTGTCCCACGGCATACGTGATAGGTACGATAGTGAAGAATAGCCGGTGCCAAAGTCATCAATGGCTAAGCCAACACCTAGCTGTTTGATGTGATTAAGCAAAGGTAACACTTCTTCTTCTCGCTCAATATACGCAGATTCTGTCAATTCTAATTGTAAATGGCGACTTGGGAACTGACTGACTTTGAGAGCATTACCCAGTGCGTTCATAAACTGACCAAATCTGAGCTGGTATGCAGAGACATTAACGGATAGCTTAATTGGTCGATAACCTTCTTTTATCCACTGTGCTCCATCTAAACAGGCTTGCTCCAAAACATAATCGCCTAAAGCTTCAATTAAGCCCGTTTCCTCAGCAACAGGAATAAATTCTCCAGGGGAGACCCAACCTAACTCATTATCATGCCAACGAGCTAACGCTTCTACACCAAGCAAGTCATGGGTATCAGGTGTATATTGCGGCTGGTAGTAGACCTCAATCTCACCTTGTTTTAGTGCGATTTTTAATTTAGCACTTAACGTTAATTTGCGGATCGTTTCGATGGTGAGACGTTCTTCATATAAACCAAATGATCCGCGCAACGTTCTTTTTGCTTCATACAAAGCGGCATCAGCCTCTTGAAGAAGGTCTCGCGCTTCATTAGAGCTTTGAGTCGATGCGCCTATTGTCGCTGAGATAAAGACTTCAGTTTGTTCACCAAACACGAGCACTTTTTTTAATACATCTTGAATATGATGAATGAGCTTAGTGATGATTTGTTCGTCTTTAGTATTCACTAAAATGGCAAATTCATCGCCACCGGTACGGCACAATGTTGCAATGATATCGGGGAACTGGTTATGGATTGAACTTAAACGCTCAGAAACGGCCGTTAATATGGTGTCACCCGCACCATGGCCATAGCTATCATTAATATCTTTAAAATGGTCTAGATCGACAACTAATAATCCTGCATCAGAATACTGGACTTGTGCCAGCTGTTCATCCAGTACTCTGCGATTCGGTAAGCCCGTTAATTGGTCGTGCAATGCGAGGTGGTTCAATTTCTCTCTCGCTTGCTTTTGTGCATCGATATTGACTAAAGAGATAACGAACGTCTCTTCATTACTGATCTCTGAGGTGACTTTACTCACCGACATAATCCCCTGATGGGCGAATTGTCTGCCGTAAGAGACTTCATTTTTCCAACGGTCGGTCAGTAGCTCTGATTTACTTAGCGGTTCGCCTTGAAATCGAAACAGCGTATTCACTTTTAAATTATGTAATGCCTTAGGAGAAAACAAATTGAGTTTGTGATGAAACGCGGGATTGGCTTGGAGCAATTTGCCATTTTTATCGACGAAGGCGAGGCCTTGGTTCGAATTGTTATAAATCGTAGCGGCTTTCTCTAAACCGTATTCTTTCTCTTGCATATCTGCCATCAATTGCTGACTGGTTTTAAGCAGTACAGGCCATTTGAAATCGCTAGATTCCAGATAGCTGATGAAAGATTGACGTTTGAATACGGCAAACAGGAGAAGAGGAATGCTAAAACAACTCGCGGTTAAAATCTTGCCTTCTAATCCTCCGAACACAATGTCGATGATCGATGAAGAAAACCCGAAGGCCAGTAAAGGAAAGACAATGCCATCGATACATAAGATAGTAATAAATGACGCGACATACACAATCATTGTCAGGGAAGGCGATAACGGCCAGCGTTTTACTTTATCGAAAAAAAACAGCAGCGTAAGTAGTTCTAAAATAATCAGAAAACCACCCAGTATAATAAACGGAGTGGAAATATCGAATAATGCCGCAGGGGTGTTATGCGGGTTGATGATACCAGGATGACGCAGTGAATAAGTCACAAGTGTTGAAAATAGGACATTAAACAAATCGACAAAGATAACCAGTCGGACGAGGTGCCTTAATATAAACAGATCGCGCTCTACCCAGACAAATAGCACCGACGACATCATAAATGCGCCATAGCAAAGGTTTCCGCCGGAAACATTGATATGATCATTAATCGGTAATGAGTAAACATTGCCAAAAAATCCACCAATCAATAAAACAAGCGCGATATACAGGTAGTAAGAAACCTTCCTAAGTGGTCCATCTAATGTGGTGAAATAGAGTGGAAAAACCGAGAAAAGGGCAATTTGTAAGGTGAAAAGTCCAAACATAAAGTCGAGTGTTAGCCAAAATGGAAGTTGCATTCTACACATCAATATGAAAATAAGCACTGACTAATTAACAATGTAACCATTGAGTTTATGAGGTAAGAGTTAGAGCTTATTCACCATCAGCACAAGTCACGTTCAATCACCGAAAGAATGGCCATTACCTTTCAATGAGATAGCTACAGCATGGTGGTTTTTACATCGTATTTCTGCGACAAATTGCGGTGTTATTACTGAATTTACTCATTTTGAATCAAAGCAATTATTTTTAATTTTGCCTTACGACAGCTTACTAATAATGAACTATTGTTATAAAACAAAGCGATATTTGTATTGGTTCATATGTGCGTAATTACTCGCAGACGTCAATAGTGGACAGGGTTTAACAGTTTACTAAGGGATAGGGTTATGTGGTTTGGTCAAAAAAAGGAAACGGATGAAGAAGCAACAAATCGTTTAGCTCAAGAGATGCTTGTTTATGAACTCGAAGCCATTGTTGCGCATACTGCATTTATTGAATTTGAACCGAATGGCACGATTCAACATGCAAATGATCTGTTTCTCAAAGCGTCTGGTTATCGATTAGATGAAATTGTTGGCAAACATCACCGCATTTTTTGTGATGAGAAATATAGTTCAACCAATGAATATCGTGAGTTCTGGCGCCACCTTGCCGCTGGAGAAGCTCACAGTGGGACTTTCAAGCGGTTTCGCAAAGACGGTCAACCCATATACCTTGAAGCAAACTACTTTCCTGTAAAAGATGCTGGAGGGAGCGTCGTTAAAATAATCAAAATATGCTCTGATGTTACACAAGTGACCGAAAAAGCTAATGCGGAGCGAGCTGTTTTAACAGCGTTGGACCGTACTCAAGCCGTGATCGAGTTTCTTCCTGATGGTACGATTTTGAATGCCAACCAAAACTTTCTTGATACCGTGGGCTACACCTTAGAAGCAATAAAAGGTAAACATCATAAGATGTTTTGCTTTCCAGAGTATTATGTCGAGAATCCAGACTTCTGGCATGTGCTACAAAATGGTGAGCCTATGACGGGGCGGTTTAAACGTAAAAATGCCAATGGTGCCGTTATTTGGCTGGAAGCGACTTATAATCCAATCAAAAATTCTCGTGGTGAAGTCTATAAAGTGATTAAGTTCGCCAGTGATATTACCGAACGAGAAAATCTCACGATGCAAGCAGTCGAAATGGCGGCGGCAATTTCTGAAGAAACATCCGCTATTACTGCTTCTGCGGTTAAAGTTCTTCATGATGCCGTCAAGACGTCGCATAAAGTTGCCGATCAGGTTAAGGGCGCGAGTCACCTTGGCAATGAGTTAATGGAACAATCCAAAAGCATTAATGAAATTGTTACGACAATCAATGGTATTGCAGGACAAACCAACTTACTCGCACTAAATGCCGCGATTGAAGCTGCTCGAGCTGGAGAAACGGGGCGCGGATTTGCAGTGGTAGCTGATGAAGTGCGAACATTAGCGTCTCGTACCTCTGCTGCAACAGATGAAATTACCAATGTCGTTGAGGAAAATACGCGTCTTATCAGCCAGATGCATAGCAATTTAGATTCAGTCAATCATGTTGCTCTAGAAGGAGAGGATAGTATTCATACTGTTCAACATGGTTTAGAAGATGTCAGCCAAGGTGTTGCTCGGTTTGTTAGCATCGTTGACCAATTACGTTCTTAATTCTTGTGAAAGTGCCCGCCAAATTGTGTTCCCTTGCTAGAGAGTGATGAAAGTGAGGGAACGCTCTCAACCCGCTCCATGTCCTCAAATCGTCATATTTTCGTTTTATCCTTCAATGACATTCATGTGTTATTCAGCAAAAAAAGATATTGATAAAAATATATATACCCTTCTGGGTTAACCGTGTAGGATGCAGCCAATTATCTAAGAGTTCGTATTAACGCTAACGCCTGCCATTAAACCGTATTTAGGTACACCTAAGTCACTTCAATGAAGCTTTGAATCCTGCATTTTGAGGTCGTTTGGGTATATAATGACCGGCTTTATAATCGCATGGATGCAGGTTACGGCTGTTACAGGCTCGCTCTGTCTTATGATCCAATGAGAGAACGAATAAGAGTAACCATTATGAGACGACTCGTAATGATGTAGAGGAGTGAATAATGCTGCGATTTTTTAATATTCAACATGGCATGATTACTGCCATGCCGACTGATGACTGCAGCGATATCAGCGATTTTGTAGAACAAGCACAATGGATCGATGCCCATGATCCTACAGAAGATGAACGTGCCCTGATTAGTTCTTTATTGAGAATTTCACTACCAGAATCGAACGATGTAGAAGAAATTGAAACATCGGCGCGATGTTTTATCGATCAGTCTGGTATTCATGTTCACTCGCTATTCTTGTCGCCATCAGAAGGGCGACATAACACAGTGACTGTCGCATGTATTTTGCAGAATCAACGTCTGATTACTATGCGTGATGGTGATGTTGCCGATTTCCGGTTATTACGCTTACGTGCCCGTCGCGGCCAAGTCCATTGTAATAATATCGATAATTTATTGGTCACTTTGCTAGAGCAGAAAGTGGAAAATCACGCTGATATCCTCGAAGACATTCATCGCCAATTAGAAAAAGTCAGTCACGATGTATTGGAAAGTGAAGAGTCGGATCTAGAAGAGTGTATTAGTCGCCTTGCAAAGCTCGAAGATAGTAACGGAAAAGTGCGTTTGTGTTTGATGGATACACAGAGAACTATCTCGTTTTTATTACGTAAGTTGAAATCACGTAATGAACATCGAGAAACGCTCAATGAGGTGAGCCACGATATTGAAGCATTGATGTCTCATACGACTTTTCTGTTTGATAAAATAAACTTCTTGATGGATTCAACGCAAGGTTTTATCAATATTGAACAGAATCAGATCATCAAAATATTCTCTATCGCGTCTGTGGTTTTCCTACCCCCGACAGTGATCGCCAGTATTTATGGGATGAACTTCAATTTCATGCCCGAGCTTCACTGGGCTGGTGGCTATCCGTTTGCGTTGGGTCTGATGTTAGCATCCGGCTTTGCTCCTTATTTCTATTTCAAACGTAAAGGATGGCTGTGAAGAACAACGCCAATCCTTTTCCCATATAAACAGTCCTTGCTTATTCAGCAGGGACTTATTTTTGACTAAGGCTCGTTTAAATAGTTGATAAAGCACTTGCAGTATTAGTAAGCGCTTTTTCACTATCATCGTGATTATTTGTCAAAAAATTCAGGCATTGTTTGCGCGACATTCTTAACTGACTGGATAAATTGATGCAACGAGGTGTGGTGACGCGTGTTGGTTGGATAAGCAAACCCGTAGGGATAGCGAATTTGCGGTTCAAACGGTCTGGTGACGACGCCATTTTTGATCCACACTCGCGCAGCGAAAGGTTCCAATACGCCGACCGCAAGACCTGAGGCTATCATGGCGTAGCCGGTGTGCGAGGTATCGATATAGAGATTTTTGCTCAATTCAGCGCGAACAGAATCGGTCGCTTGCTCAAGGTGGTTCCAATACTTAGGGTAAGAGTCTAATACCGTGAGTACTTCTTGCCCTTTTAGATCGCTTGCCGTGATTACCTCTTTATCTAATAACGGATGTCCTTCTTTCGCTGCAAACACATAGCGAGCGTTACCGATAAATTCTTGCTCAATCCCAACTAATTGTGGCAGTTGTAAGCCGACGGCGAGATCAACGGAATTAGTCTGCAGCTTGGTGACCATTTCTGACAGACTGTAGGTCAAAATGACGACGCGTTCATCAGGGTAAAATTTCTTATGCTCTTTGAGAGCCATTGGCACTAAGGAACTGGCAATGGCGGAAGTGACCGCAATGCGCAGTTCTCTTGGGGTACGAGTACGAATGTTATTGGCAACCGATTCGAGCTTTTCTAACCCCAAAAAACTCTCTTCAACCGATCTGAAAAATTCAGCAGCATCATCGGTGGGGTAAAGTCGCCCTTTACGCCTTTCAAAAAGCATAAAACCCAGTGAGTCTTCTAAATCACTGATGAGTCGACTTACTGCCGGTTGAGTAACATGCATTTCACTGGCTGCGGCAGCAGTGGTACCTCGTAACATGATGTAGCGAAAGGCTTCGATTTGGCGAAACTTCATAGCAATCCTTGCCGGTTCTTGAAAACTCTCTACCATTTTTTAACGGTAAGAATTTAATGGATTAACCATAACATTTAGTTATCAACTATGCATTAATATAAGTTGATTACATTGCCAAATCTTTTCATGATGGATGTCAGACATAACCTTTGGTAGACGTTAAACCACAAAAGAGAATGAACGGACGTCATTTTCGTTGGTTTGCAACAAAGTGTTTACCGAACTGATCAAGGATGAACAGGTGGCAGACGTAACTCAATCCGCAATTCTTTCTGTAAAGAACCTCTCCGTCTCTTTTGGTGAATCACAGGTAATTAGCAATTTAAGCTTTGATGTGACGCCGGGGCGGACTCTCGCAATTGTGGGGGAATCGGGTTCAGGAAAATCCGTCACTTCTCAATCGATCATGCGTTTGGCTGATATCGGTGGCGCTCGCTATACCTCTGGAAAAATTCTTTATACTAATCAGGCTAATACGCTCGATTTGCTCGCGTTGTCTCAAGAGCAAATGCTCCGGGTACGTGGCAAAGAGATTGCGATGATCTTTCAAGAGCCAATGACCTCGCTAAACCCAGTGTTTACCATCGGTGATCAGCTGAGTGAAGCGCTCCTACTACATGAAAAACTGACTAAAGCCGAAGCCATGGCTGAAAGTGAGCGTTTATTGGAATTGGTGCGCATGCCGGATGCTCATGACATGTTAGCGCGCTATCCGCATCAACTGTCGGGTGGTATGCGCCAGCGCGTTATGATTGCTATGGCCCTAGCATGTAAGCCTAAAGTGCTGATTGCTGATGAACCCACCACGGCACTGGATGTGACCATTCAAGCCCAGATTCTGTCTATTATTGCTGACCTGCAAAAGTCGCTGAATATGGCGGTGATTTTCATTACTCATGACATGGGCGTGGTCGCAGAAATCGCTGATGATGTGGTGGTGATGTGGCAAGGGAATAAGGTCGAGCAGGGTGAAGTGAAGCAACTGTTTGCCGCGCCAAAGCACCCTTATACCCAAGCGCTACTGTCGGCTGTGCCTAAATTAGGCAGTATGGTTGGACGCGCAAATCCCTATCAATTTCCGGTAACAGTGATGCGCGATAACCAGCTGGTGAGTATCGGTGCAGAAGTGGAGCAAAACACGGCTCGCTACGATCAAGAGCCGCTGTTGCAAGTCAATGACTTGGTCACTCAGTTTATTACCAAGAAAAACTTCTGGGGACGTGCAACCCATAAAGTGCACGCAGTTGAAAGTGTGAGTTTCAATATTTATCCTGGAGAAACGCTGTCACTGGTGGGCGAATCGGGCTCTGGCAAATCCACTATTGGCCGCACGATTCAGCAGCTGCAACAGGCAACGAGCGGTTCAATTTGCTTTGAAGGGCGACAGCTCGACCGCTTATCCCCGCAAGAGCAGCATCGTTTAAAACGCGATGTGCAATACATCTTTCAAGACCCGTTTGCTTCGCTGGATCCGCGTAAAACCGTGGGATTTTCCATCGCCGAACCGATTCGCACGCACCACTTGATCCGTGATGAGAAAGCGATTCAAGCACGAGTGGCGCAGCTACTGGAACGAGTCGGTTTACAAGCGGAACATGCCAAACGCTATCCCCACGAGTTCTCTGGCGGACAAAGGCAACGTATCTGTATCGCGCGGGCACTGGCTTCTGAGCCTAAGTTAATTATCGCAGATGAAGCGCTCTCTGCGCTGGATGTGTCGATTCAAGCGCAGATCATCAATCTATTTATGGAGTTACAGCAAGAATTTGGTATTGCCTATCTCTTTATCAGTCACGATATGGCGGTTGTAGAGAAGATGAGCCACCGCGTTGCTGTGCTCTATTTAGGACAAATCGTTGAATTAGGTAAACGTGCACAAGTGTTTGATTCACCCACGCATCCTTACACGCAAAAGCTGCTATCCGCCGTTCCGGTTGCCGACCCGACTCAACGTAAACAACATCTTTTGATCAATGGTGATATTCCAAGTCCTGTGCATGAAGTGGGCTATCAACCACCCCAGCTAGAGTATACGCAGGTGAGTGAAGGGCACTATGTTGCTGGCGTTCCAAAGGATGGGGCGTTTTACAATTTACAAAATGGAGAGTATTTCAATGATGAAGCAAAAACAATGGCTTAAGTGCTTTGCACTGGCAGCGGGCGTGACCTTTTCCTCCATGTCAATGGCAGCGGGTACACTGACCGTTTCTTCACCACAAGATCCCGGCAGTTGGGACCCGATTGACACGTTTTTAGTGAACTGGGCGTCGGTTGCCACTAATATGTACGATGGTTTGACCTATCGCGGCCCAGACCTAAAGTTAAAGCCAGCACTGGCGACTTCGTGGAAAATTTCCGATGACGGCAAGAAAATCCGCTTTGCTTTGCGTAAAGGCGTCACTTTCCATGATGGCGAACCTTTTAACGCCAACGCGGTGAAATTTACCTTTGATCGTCTGCTAGGTGATGAAGGCAAAAAAGGCCCACAACGTTCAAACTATTCTGCCATCGACCATGTCGCTGTGGTGGATGACTACACGGTGGATTTCTTCCTTAAAGCGGCTGATCCTGTTCTGCTAACTAAATTGGCAGGTTATGGCGCGATGATCGTGCCGCCAAAATATATCCAAGAGAAAGGGGAAGAGTATTTTAATACTCACCCGGTGGGTACTGGCCCATTTGAATTTGAGTCGTATCAGCCTAAAGTCGGTATTACGCTAAAAGCGTATCCGAATTTCTGGGGTGATAAAGCAAAACTCTCTGAGCTTAAATATCGCTTTATCTCTGAACCATCGACGGCGGTAGCAGAGCTGCAATCGGGTCGCGTGGATATGGTGATTCCGCCAACCATTCCGATTGCGATGATCCCAACCATTAAAAACGATCCTAAGCTGACGATTATGTCGGCGACCAGCCCAACGGTGTATGCCTTACGTTTTAACACCAAAAATGGCATTACCAAAGATGAGCGTGTACGTAAGGCGCTGATTTATGGTGTTGATCGCCAAGCGATCATCGATTCGATTTTAGGTGGTCAAGCCGAAGCCATTGCCAGTTTCCAAAGTGCCATTTCATTTGGTAACGACCCGAAAATGAAGCCGCTACCGTATGACCCAACCAAAGCGCAGCAGTTACTGAAAGCCGCGGGCGTGAAACCGGGCGCGCAAGTACAAATCGATATTCGTGGTAACAACGCGACCTTCAATGAAGTGGCTCAAGCGGTGGCAAGTTATCTACAAATCATCGGCTTAAAAGCCATCATCAAGCCTTACGAAACTAACGTACTGCTGAACGACATTATACCTGCCGGTAAAACGGGCGCGATGTTTCAACAGTCGTGGGGTGGTTGGACGCTGGATTACGACAATACCGCGTACTTTATGTATCACTCTGGTGAAAAATGGAACCCATACGATAGCGATCCTAAGTTAGACCAGATGTTGGAAGCGCAGCGTTCAGTGACCGACCAAGCCAAACGTCTCTCTATGCTGCAAGAGATTGCGCACTACACCGCTGATCGTGCACTTGAGATGCCTCTGTACAGTGAAAATGCCATCTTTGGTGTGGCCAAGCGCGTGAAAAACTTTACTCCTGTTCCTGATAGCCGTTTGCGCTTGAACGACGTGACAGTTGAGTAAACTTCCATGCAGCTTTGCCAGAGCAAAGCTGCACTTTTTAGGTAAAGATTGTACGTAAGGACACGTCATGACTCATTTTTTGCTTAAGCGGTTGCTTCAAGCGGTCTTTGTCTTGTTTGCGATTACCTTGATCGTTTCCTACGCCATTCGTCTGACTGGCGACCCAGCGCTGATGCTCACTCAAGGAGCGGGTAGCGTGACAGAGAGCGATCTGGCTTTGATCCGCGAATCTCTTGGTCTGAATCAACCGTTTTGGGTGCAATATGGCCACTTCATTTTAGGAATTTTTTCGGGAGATTTAGGGCGCAGCTTTATGGGCCAAACGCCAGTGAGCCAATTGATTGGGCTCTCATTTCCTGCCACGGTGTCGCTCGCTTTTGCAGTGATGCTGGTCTCGATCGCCATTTCAATTCCACTGGGGATCAAGGCGGCCGTCTCGAAAGGCAAATGGGCCGACCAACTGATCCGCATCACTTCCTTGATTGGTCTGTCGTTTCCCAATTTCTGGTTAGCACTGATGATGGTGCTGGTGTTTTCTATCTCCCTCAAATGGTTGCCACCAAGTGGGATGGATGGCTTGGCAAGCTTTATCATGCCAGCGGTGACCATGGCGATTATTCTTACCGCAACCAATGTGCGCTTGGTGCGCTCATCGATGCTAGAAACACTGCAATCGCAATACATTATGGTGGCACGTGCTAAAGGGCTCAGTGAAAGCAAAGTGCTGTATAAACACGCCCTGCGTAACTGCGCGATTCCGCTGATTACCTATTTTGGTCTGCAATTTGGCGGTTTGCTGGGCGGTATTGTAGTCATTGAAAAAGTCTTCAACTGGCCAGGATTAGGCACTCTTGCTTTCGATGCGGTGAGTAGCCGCGACTATCCGGTGCTACAAGCGGTCATTACGGTGCTTTCTATGCTGATTGTTGGCATCAACTTATTGGTCGATATCGCTTATGGCCTCATCGACCCACGAATTAGAACGGAGTAATGACGATGACAACTAATATTCTTCGTTCACCACGATTATCTCGTTATCTCTGCTTAGAGTTTGTCCTTGGCATGCTATTAACCGTCGGCATGATTGTGATGGTGTTGTTGTCCGATGTGATTTTCCAAGGGGCAGCAGACAAAATCAATTTAATGGCGAGATTGCTTGCGCCTTTCTCCCATCCTGAGCACCTGTTGGGAACCGATCCTCTAGGGCGCGACGTGTTTGCTCGCGTTATTTCTGGTGGTGCCGTCTCATTAGAAGTGGGCTTTATTTCCGTATTGGGCGCGGTGGTGTTTGGTGTGGTGATGGGGCTTATTTCAGGCTATTTTCGCGGCTTTTGGGATGTGATTGTGATGCGGTTTGCCGATATTCAGTTGGCGATGCCGTTTATTCTTCTCGCGATCACCTTTATCGCCATCGTTGGCGGTGGGTTAACCAACATGATCATCCTGCTGATTATTTCACAATGGGTGCAATACGCGCGTTTAGTACGCGGTTCCGTGCTGTCGCTACGAGATCGTGAATACATTCAAGCGGCACAAGCCATTGGGGTGAGTCACTTTAAAATCCTCTTTCAACATTTGCTGCCGAACTTAATTGGCCCAGTTATCGTGCTCATGACCCTCAATGTTGCCAACAACATTTTGTTAGAAAGTAGCTTAACGTTCCTTGGGTTAGGTGTTGACCCTCTTACTCCAAGTTGGGGCGGCATGTTAGCCGATGGTAGAACGTATATCCAAACTGCATGGTGGGTGAGCGTGTTCCCAGGTTTGGCGATTTTATTAACAGTATTAGGTTTAAATTTATTGGGTGACTGGTTACGCGACCTGTTAGATCCAACAGGGAGAACGTCACGATGAAACCCATCTTAAAAGCAACCATTGCCAGTACCTTGGCAGAACTGATTGAACAGTACAGCGCACAAGCGCATCGCCCGAAAAATCTGGAAGCGTGGGTGTTTGCCGACCTTGCTACACGCCAAGAAGCAGAGCGCGCTATGGCTGAATTTGGCATTGAAGCGAAAGTACGCAGTGCGTATAAACCGCTGGTGCATTACTTTTTGGAAGAGTTCTGTTTGGATGAACGCTTTGCAGTATCAGAAGATCTGGTGCGCGTTGAGATTCGTTATCCAATCTGTGCGCCAGCATCAGATAAGCGCTTTTTACTCGAAGCCTATCCACTGGCGGGATTGATTGACCCAAGTAAACTTGCCTTTACTCCGGGTACGCAAGCCGACTGTTATGAGCTTGAGATTTATCGCACCTCCGCGGATGGGGCTGAACCGGCGACGGTTAGCGAGAATGTCAGTGTCTTTGTTCCCAATCATACCTATGTTAATGCCACCCAAGATAGCGTATTAACGCCAACGGGTTGGGTAAAAGCGTACAACCATGTCGATGAATTGGAGCGTGATGAACGCTTAGCAACAGATTTTGAGCACTGCTTTAGCCAAATGATCGATGCAGTGACGAGCTATGAATGGCCGATTCAGTCGCCCTATTTTAAGCAGCTACAACTTAAAGTGCAGGTGCCAGTAGAAGATGAGTTGGTCGGTTATGCTCACGAAGTGATTAGCCTTAAAGAGGCGCTGCATGAAGATCTCTACTTCTCTATCCAAGAGTGGTTTAAGTTCAAAGAAGGCAAAGCACTGACAGCCAGAAACAGCCAGCCGGGGCAGATCGTGCCGCTGATCACCGCTTCCCCTGACAGTGATTATCACCTTGAGATGACGTTAGCCGATTACTCGCTGGTGGATGTTGATGTTACTGATGAAGAGTCTGCGTTGGATGTCGCGGCTAAGCCGATGAGCATGACCATGGTGCAGCAGCACTTAGCCACCGTTGTCGGTGAAGTGTTAGCAGTCGACACCCCAACCGGACGCCAAGTGGAAGCTAAGTACAAACGCGGCAAGGATCAAGCGGTGCTGATTTGCGGTGGTCAGCATGCGAATGAAACCACTGGCGTGGTCGGAGCGTTGCGGGCTGCGAAAGTGCTTGAGCAGCAAGCGGAAAGTCACTTTGTGGTTGTGCCAATGAGTAACCCTGATGGATACGCGCTTCATCAGCAATACATTCAAGATAATCCTTTGCATATGCATCACGCCGCCCGTTATACCGCCTTGGGGGATGACCTCGAATATCGCACCGTTGAACCACTTTATGAAAAAGGAATGCGCAAACAAGCCAAACAGTTAAGTGGTGCGAATTTGCATATCAACTTACATGGTTATCCAAGTCATGAATGGACGCGGCCATTATCTGGCTACGTGCCGACTGGGTTTGATATGTGGACAATCCCGAAAGGCTTTTTCTTGGTGGTACGGCATCTCAACGATCCTCAGTGGGCGCGGTTGGCTGAGCAATTTATCGAGCAAGTGACCTTAAAACTTAATGTCTATCCTGAAGTCATGGCGATGAATCAGGCGCAGATCGATGTGTATCAAATTCATGCAGGTGAAACTGGATTTAGGATGATAAACGGATATCCGTGTCTGATTTCCGCAGTCGAAGAGGCTGATTATCCATTGCAACTCATCACTGAATACCCGGATGAAACCATTTACGGTGACGATTTTATCGCAGGGCATAACGTGCAACAGGCGACTGTATTAGCGGCTTATGAAGTCTACCAAACACTTTTTAATCGTTAAAAATGAGTAAGGCGATACTTAATATCGCCTTTTATTCAATGAGTTAATCTGTATTACCATGCATGCTATTGTCATAAATAGTGACTTGATTGCGTCCCTGTTTTTTAGATTGGTACATTGCGTTGTCGGAACGGGTTAATAAGAATTTGTTATCAGTGTCGGTGGGTTGAAATTGGGTAATCCCAACACTAATGGTGGTATGTACTTGAGTATTCTCATCAAGGATACAGACATTGTTATCTACCGCTTCTCGTAATCTTTCCGCTATTTCGTATGCTTGATCTTGGTCGGCATCATGGAGAATGATGGCAAATTCTTCACCACCAATACGGCCGAAGATATCATGCTTTCTAAGCTCTTCCTGACATGTTTTGGTGACATGAGTAATGACTTGGTCGCCGATGACATGGCCAAAGTTGTCGTTGACCAATTTAAAACGATCGATATCGAGCATAAGAAAACTGGTATTCATACCGAATATTTGGAAACTCTCCACCTTATCAGAAAGGCAATTCATAAATGCTCTTCGGTTTAGGATTCCTGTTAAAGTATCGATCTCTGATAATTGCCGAAGTTTTTGTTCCAAGTGGTGTTTTTCAGTGATATTACGAGCGTTCCAAATAACAACCTGTTCACCAGAATCCAATGTAAATGGCTTTAATATGCTTTCTATCCATAGTTCTGGTGATGATGATGAATAGGGTAAATCTTGCAATTGTTGTTGGTTAAATTGATAGGAAATTCGTTGCGTTTTTTGGCTAGAGAGGGCTGTTTGAATTGTTTTAAGAAACAAATCAGCGAGAGTTGTTGGCATTACATCATGCAATGATTGACCAACATATGCTTTGCAGTCAAATCCTATCCCATTCTCATGTCCACCAAACACATCGACATATTTTCCTTCAGAATTGAAGATGAAGACGTGATCAGGTGAAGAATCAAGGATTCTAAAGTATTGATCTGATGAGAATGCCTGTGACATATATTTATTCCAATATGAATACAATAACAAACAATGTTCATAATAATTTCGTATGCAAAGCTATAATAATTATTACTTTAAAATACGCGTGTTAAAAATAAAGTATACGGGGAAATTCTACTATGTAAATTAAATTTTTAAAAAGCGAATACCTTATTTTTTTTTGGATAATTTAAATTTTAATTAAATATGTATATTATGGCGGTGATTTCATTTTTAAAAAAATAACTCTTTGATTTAACGTTTTTTATTATTACGTATAATATCGATATTTTCTGATACTTAATTGATACCAATATGATGTTGAAAAATTGAATTTATTGGATACTAATAATGTCACTCTGTTTGCTATTAAAATAACTATTTGATTATATGATATTTTTATTTGACTGATTGACAAAGGTACATGCCACCTAATACCAGATATTCGTCTTCTCCATTCAATGAACCTGCTATCAGCTTGGGGAAGTATAAAATTTTACTGGTAGGGACTTGGCAACAAATCACCTTGTCCCCAAAAATTTCTGCTTGGTATTGGTTATCACTAAATGAATTCATATTGTTAAGTAGTAGAGCACCTGCAAATTTTTCTCCAGCAGGAATTTGATAAAAATGATTAATATTGGAAATTCCCCGATACAAAGTTAGGTGTAAATGTGAATATTGAGTTTTAAGTTCATATTGGCAATAGCAATACAGGAGATCTAACTGAGATTCTAGGGCATTGCTATTATATAACCCGCGTACATAGTCCTTTAAGTAAATTTGATAACTTTGGTCAGAGACTCGTGTAATCATTCCTTTATGGTTTAGGGTGAGTAGGCCAAATCTAGATTCAACCCAGCGCTTTATTACGGCAGCTTCAATACTGTCGGCATCAAACATCCAGCCTCTTAGTAAGCGTAAGTAATCGGATTTATCACGTTTGATCCCCCGGTTCTTGGCGCTAAATCCAGCTTGCTCACTTTGTCCGAGTAAAAAGGCTGAGCGCATATAATATTGGAAATACGCGGCACGTTCTTGTGCGGTGTCGATGGTGGTTAAGTGACGGAAAAAATCTTTATGCAGATCGTGTACAAAATCGAGAATTAGCGGCACAGGATAGTGCTGATAAGTACAGCTGCCTAAAATATTAGCAGGTATATTACAGCGATTTAATGAACTAGCGGCAAAAGAAGGTAGAGTATGACAAAGTGAGTGAGAAACCACTGGGCGGGCAGGGTGTGTTGATGCGGTAAATGATTCAGTTTCACTCATGAATAGGTGACTCCATCATATCGTTTAAAAAATGGGTAAGCTCCGAGTCCTGTATATCGAGGTCATAGACTATATAGCCCATAGATTAGCGCTTTTTAGTAAAAGGAAAGGATACTGATGTCAGAAAGGCAACAATATTATCGAGGATGTTTAGTTGGGTTAGCGGTTGGGGATGCACTAGGTACAACGGTTGAATTTCAAGCTCGAGGCAGTTTTACCCCGATGGTTGATTTGGTAGGGGGCGGTGTATTTCGCCTCAAAGCAGGGCAATGGACTGACGATACTTCGATGGCTCTCTGTTTAGCCGCTTCATTAATAGAGTGTGATGAGTTTAATGCCCACGATCAGATGAACCGCTATTTACGTTGGTGGAAAGAAGGTTATATGAGTAGTAATGGCCGATGTTTTGATATTGGAGTTACCGTGTCAGAAGCATTGAATCAATTTTTGCATACCCAAGATCCATTTTCCGGCTCAACCCATCCTTTAGCGGCTGGCAATGGATCTCTGATGCGTTTAGCACCAATAGCACTGTATTATTCTGATATAAAAGATCTTATCCACTATGCTGCAGAAAGTTCACGCACAACTCATGGTGCCAAAGAGTGCTTAGATGCGTGTTGCTATTACGCCACGCTGCTTAATCAAGCGTTATTAGGTAAAACTAAACAGCAGATTTTAAGTACCACCTTGTATCAGCCCATCACATCTAAGGTTGCTGCGATTGGGCAACAAGAATACCGGGGAAAAAGTGTCGATGAGATAAAAGGGAGCGGTTATGTGGTTGACTGTTTGGAAGCTGCCCTGTGGTGTTTTTATCACACGGAGAGTTATGCTGCTGCCGTTTTAGCCGCTGCAAATCTTGGTGATGATGCAGATACCACAGCTGCGGTATGTGGACAAATTGCGGGTGCGTATTACGGACTCGACAACATACCTCAACAATGGCGCCAATGCCTTGTTATGTATGATGAGATCGTCGCAATGGCGGACAAGTTGTCGGCCTGAGCAAATAGCGACTTCTTTCTGTAATCAAGCTTGATGTGTGCTCGTTAATGACACTCTTCATCTGAGCTATTGAGGTTATTTGGGAGATGATATTGGTGCGTGAAGTAAAGTCATACCAAACTGATACGTAAAATAATCATAATGTTAGGTACTTTCTATATAAAAAGGCTGATATAGAAAGGTGAATTATGAATTTAGAAACAAAGGCAGTTGATGCGACACATCCATCAGCTGCCAAAACGGAAAACTCATCAATAGCCAATTCGTTTGACGAGCTGGCGAAAAAATATGCTGTGTTACCCAAATCGAACAAAGGGTACAGCCATCCTGCTCTTAATAAGGCGCTTCACTATATCTATAAGAGTTATGCTAACCCGATTGATATGCCTACACTCGCGAGCAGTGCATGTATTAGTCAGTCGCATTTGTCCTATTTATTTAAATATTATTTAGGAATGTCGTTTAAAAAGGTATTAATGCGGTTCCGTATAGCAAAATCCATGGAGCTTTTTGATAACAATCCGAGCTTACAAGTGACACAAGTATGTGATCAAGTGGGTTTCCCCGACTTGAGTTTTTTTGTCCGTAAATTTCATTTATATGTGGGTGTTAGCCCAAGTGTATATCGAGATGAGTATTGCCGCGGAGAAGATAAATCCGCTGTTTATTTGGACCTTAAAAATGCACTACAGCATTTTGGACATCTCGATGTGTAATTCTCATAAAAGGGAATAATAAGTCTGTGTGTTTGTGAATAGATAAACTTGTCCTTTAGGTATAATACGGTTATGGAACAACCAGATATGACTAGATGGAAATCATGCTATGGAAAATATTAAAAATATCCTTTGTTTTGGTGACTCATTAACTTGGGGGTGGATCCCTCAGCCACACAGTGTTCCTTCTCAACGTTATGCTCCCGATAAACGCTGGACAGGTGTAATGGCACGGGCATTAGGCGCGCAGTTTAATGTGATAGAAGAAGGGCTCAATGCCCGCACAACTAATATTGATGATCCGCTGGATGCTCGTGTAAATGGTGCGAACTATTTTCCTACTTCATTGGCCAGCCATTTACCACTCGATCTCGTTATCATCATGCTGGGTACGAATGACACCAAACCGTCATTTAATCAAACGCCGCAGCGAATTGCAGAGGGAATGTCACTGCTTGTCAGTCAGGCACGTGGTAGCGCTGGTGGGATCGGTGCTGCCTATCCAGCACCGAAAGTCTTGGTTGTGTCACCGCCGCCACTTACGCCAATGCCAGACCCTTGGTTTGGGGTGATGTATGAAGGTGGTCATGAGAAAACATTGCAGCTACCTAAATACTACAAAATGATGGCAGATTTTATGAAAGTGATGTTCTTTGATGCAGGCTCTATTGTTCAAACGGATGGCTGTGATGGCATTCATCTCAGCGAAGAAAGCAACAAAACGCTTGGATTAGCGATGGCGGAAAAAGTATTACAAATCTTCGAATAATGGATTTCTTATCGGCCGAGAAAGGTCATATTTGGGTATGACCTAATGATTTACCCAGTACAACACTGATGAATTAATGCCATTAACTTATCGAGTTGTTTTTCTATACGGCCATCGAGTGGATAACCAATATTGATCCGCAAACAGTCACTATAGCGATGAGACTCTGTGAAAATATCGCCAGTGCGGATATCAATTTTCTCGCGTTGTATGGCCAATTTAAATCGTGTTGTGTCAAGGTGAGGAATTTGCATCCAAAGTACTAAGCCACCATCAGGTTGAGTGATTCGACTGCCCATGGGCAAATGTGTTGCCAAATAGAGGCTGTAATCGCGTTTATTCTGGGCAAGGGTGTATTGAGCTCGTTTCAGGTGTTTTGCGTAATGACCTGAACAAATGAGATCAGAAATAGCGTATTGAAGAATACCAGATACACCTTGGTAGTATTGCAAAAATGAGGCAAAGTATTTTCCTGGTTTACACCAGCCAAGCCGGTAATTAGGGGAAAGCGTTTTTGAGATAGAACTACACCAAATCACGTAGCCACTGGTATCGTAATAAGCGGCTGGCAAGTTTAATTCGTTCGAATGGCTTAATTCAAAATACACATCATCTTCAATCACGGGAATACGATAAGTTGCAGCCAAATTCGCTAAACGTTGCTTTTGTTGTGAGGAAAGGGTGATTCCTTGCGGGTTCATGTGAGTCGTACAAAAGAGTCCGGCTTGAATTTGATTGTCTTGTAATAGCTTTTCTAGTGCATCGAGATCAATGCCATCTTCATGGGAAGGAATTTCGATGAGGTTTAAATCGAGTTGGGCAATTAAATCCAGTAATCCATTGAAGCAGGGAGAGCTTACGGCAATGGTATCTCCCTTGTTGGTACATACCATTAGCGCCGTTTTTACGGCATCCATGCAACCGTGGGTGATCACCAGTTCGTTACTGTTCAATGCATAACCATTGATTTGAAAATGCTCAGCGAGTGCATCTCGTAGGTACGGTTCGCCTTGTTGGGCTGGATATTGAGCAAAATGCCTTGTTTGAAACTGGATGGCTTTACGTAAACTGCGATCAAGACTGCGTTGAGTGTGCTCATCCAATTCTAGGCAGGCCATCCCGAGTGCTCCTTGCGGGATAGATGTCTCTTTTATGGGCCTTGATGGTGTGGTTCTTTCGGTATTAAAGCTTGGCCAATGGGGGGATGGCAAAATCGTTGATGAGTGAGTAACGTAAAACCCAGCCTGTGGGCGTGCGGCTATCCAACCTTGCTTTTCAAGTTCCTCATAGCAACTGACTGCGGTTGAAACACTAATGCTGTGCTGTTTAGCAAATTGGCGCAATGACAACATACGAGCCCCGTTTTTTAGTCGGTTCTGCTGAATATCGTGTGATACTTTTGCTGCTAGCTGTTTGTACTTAAGCATAGTGGATTTAAATTGTACTGGTTAATTTTAGAAAATTGTATCTGTACTGATTTTGGAGAGCAAGAGATACTCATCAATAGGATAAGAATTACAGGAGTACGTGAGCAATGCAGGGGCGAGATATTTTATTGATCATTACCATCATGGTGATTTGGGGTGTCAATTTTGTCGCAATAAAAATGGGTGCCAGTGAGTTTGACCCATTTGTTATTACTGCGCTGCGTTTTTTCTTTGCCGCTTTCCCTTTGGTATTTTTTATTCAACGTACTCAAGTACCTAAACGATATTTTATTGCTTACGGCACAGTATTCGGGACGGGGGTATGGGGAATGGCTGCCTGTTCCAATAGTTTCGGTTTGTCGGCGGGTATCACTTCAATATTGATGCAATTTGATGTGTTGACCAGCGTATTAGTGGGCGCATTAATTTATAAAGAAAAAATCACCAAGCAGATGGCAGTCGGTATGGTCATTGCTATGGTTGGGTTAACCGTTTCTATTGCTTATACCAACGGTAATATTACGCCAGTTGGACTCATCTTCATTTTTATTGCTTCATTGTGCTGGCCCCTAGCCAGTATTGTGATTCGTCAATCTGGTTCAACGACGCCATTTGCTTTTACTATTTGGGGAATGGTGTTTGCGCCTATTCCGTTGTTGATGTTGAGCCTGTTGATGAATGGCACTGAAGGTATCGTTACAACATTTAGCCACTGGAACAGTCATGCTTGGTTTTCGGTGCTATTTCAAGCTTATCCCACTACAGTATTCGGCTACTGGGTGTGGAATAAAATGACGTTGAAGTACCCAATGGCGCTGATTGCCCCAACAACACTAATGACCACTGTATTTGGATTAATTGGCGGATATGTCATTTATGATGAGCGTTTAACCCAAGTGCAATGGGTGTCGTGTGCGCTATTTCTGGCTGGTATTGTTGTTGTCGTCTACCCAAGGAAAATCCGTAATACGGTCTCAGTGAGCCGATCTGTGTCGACAGAATCTTAATATGAAAAAGGCCAGCCACACGCGTATGTTAAGGCTGGCCTTTATCACTTTGGTCTATTAAGGTTGAGCTGCAAGGGTTTCTATCATGCGATAAACCGCGCTGATTTGGGGCGCTTTTTTATCAAAATAGTCAGAACCTGAATATCCCCAAAAATCCCAGCACCCTTTGGGATTGTAGGGTTCAACACTGGTTTCTCTTGGTGATACATGAAGCTGCGGATACAGCATGATAATGTTATTCGCGTTGGCATAGGCGTTGTACCCTGTACCGTTATAAAATTTATCTCCAATAACCGTCGCGCCTTGTTGGCAGCCATGAAATACCACATGCACGGCGCAAGATGTGCCCGTTTTACATTGCGGTGGAATGTACACATACCCAGTATCATCCATACCCGTCTTTTTTGCTTTGATGAATACCGATTGGTTAAATGGAACGGCTTGTGGAAGGGGCGTTTGCGGCGTTTTATCTAAGTTTGGATAAATAGTTGCGAGTATGCGTTCGGCCTGAGAAAACCCACAATCATTGATAAATGGCGCTTTGCTGGTATTACATTTATTGGCTTGCTTGTTATTGACAATAAACGCGTGCCCAGCATTAACGGTTTTATCGTAGTTGATTTGTTTTTCCGATACCCCAAGTGCTTTATACAATTCGACCGCTTGATTCACGACAATGGTATTCACTGTAGAATCATTTTTGCCACTAAAAAAGTAGAAATGAGCCGATTTAAGACGTTGTAAGTCATCAATATCCCCATCTCTAGCTAGACCTTTTGTCACTCTAATAAGCTTTGATGTATTAGGCCCCATCTCTTTAAGTTGAGGTGCCATACAGGCCATAACAGCATTAGTTAAACCGGGCATCGGCCAAGATTGAGCACATAGGTATGGGCCGCCAGCGACAATCCCTACTCCCGCCATAATTGATGAGTGTGAAAGATAGAGCTGACTTGCCATAAACCCGCCAGAGGATAAGCCAGACACTGATGTCTCATTGATATTGGCTCCAACTGAAGGAAGTGCGGGGGCGGCAGCATGTGCTGTTGCACTTATCCATGCCCAAGTCATTAGCGTTATAACAGACGTTTTAAGTGACGAAAAGATTCCCATATTAGCGGCTCATATTTTGTAACTTGTTAATGAGTATATACCCAAATAATCTCAAGATGCTGTTTCAGCGAGAATTTATTCGCTCGTAGGCAAGGCACAGATTTAAATACATAGTTATTCTAAGTAGAAAATCTGTAACGCGAATACAACTCGCCCTTTGGGAGCTCATCAACAAGCCCATTTCTGCGCCCAATTACGTTGAAAGGGAATGACCATCTTGCTTTGCATGGTCGATAAGAAACCCATAAAAATGTAACCAAACGTATTTTTGGTGGTGGATAATAGGCGCGCAATGAACCAGCCTACATACAGGGTAGCTCTATGTGGTTAGCATTAATGGATATAAAGTGCGCCTATTTTCCTATTACCTGCGTAATTCCTGCTACATTTATCTATTGTGGTGAAACGATTAAGCCATAGTATTTCTGCGTCTTTGGGGATCACAGAAATACTCAGCAGATTAGTGTGGTCTTGTGAGGATTTCTGAATGTTCAGAAAGAAGAAAACTGAAACAACGCAGGTTAATAGCGTAGAAAAAATTGATAGTAGTGCGCTGGCATCAATGCGCCGATTTGTCGCGATGATAGAGTTTGATCCAACCGGTACAATTATTGAAGTTAATGATTTGTTTTTAGCCGCTGTTGGATATAGAAAAGAAGAATTGATCGGTCAAAGCCATAAAATATTTTGTACGCCAGAGTATACAAACAGTCCCGACTATAGGAAACACTGGCAAGACCTAGCCAATGGTAAAGAAAAATCGGGTAATTTTTTCCGCGTGCGTAAAGATGGCTCACCTTTGATCATGGAAGCTACTTACTTCCCAATTACAGAAAATGGCAAAGTGACCCGTGTGATGAAAGTTGGTGCAGACATCACTGAAAAATTTAATTCTTATCAACGCACCATGGATATCTTTACCGCATTAAATAAAACGTATGCCGTGATTGAATTCGAGCCTGATGGGACGGTTACGTATGTTAATGATATTTTCTTAACGACGATGTCTTATCGGCGAGAACAAGTCGTTGGCAAGCATCATCGAATGTTTAGTTTTGATGACTTTTATCAGGACAACCCCAATTTTTGGCGTGATTTAGGGCAGGGAAAATCGAAGTCAGGTCGTTTTAAACGTAAATCCAGTTACGGTAATGAGGTGTGGCTTGAAGCAACTTATTGCCCAATTTTTGATGAGAAGGGCAAAGTTTACCGAGTGATTAAATTTGCGGTGGATATTACAAGTCATATTCAACGAGGTGAATCTTTACGTCAAGCAACGCATATTGCTCAAGATACATCGGTTGAAACCGCGAAAGTGGCCGAAGAAGGCAAACATGGTTTACGGACATGTGTCACGCTGTCAGACAAAATGAATGACAATGTTCAATCATCAATTGAAAAGTTAAATCAGTTAGTGACGCTTTCTGCAGATGTCTCCAATATCGTAAAAACGATTACGTCGATCGCAGAGCAGACTAACTTATTGGCACTGAACGCGGCAATTGAAGCGGCACGTGCCGGTGAGCACGGACGAGGATTCGCTGTGGTTGCAGATGAAGTGCGGCAATTAGCAACGCGTACTTCATCGTCGACAGATGAAATTAACCGAGTGGTGCAAAAGAACTTAACGTTAACTAATGATGTGGTTGAAACGATTCAAAGTGTGTCGAGTGTGTCATCCGAAACCAATGAACGTATTGAAGAAGTTTCATTGTTAATGGATAAAATTCACGAAGGAGCCGACCAAGTGTCTCAAGCGATTGAAGGCTTAGACTTGGGTCAATAAAGCCGACATTATGAATGGTAACGGCTTAGTACTTTGACGTGATCCCATAACGTTGCAGATGTCTGTGACGTGGTTTGAAAGGCCTGATTTCGATATTCAATCGGAGTCGGGTTTTTTCGTTGTGCTACCAAGTGCTAAGCAAAGGTGCAGGTACGACAGCGGTTGAAATATGCAATAGGTTAGATCGAAATTATGGATTGATCTCTGGGTAAATAGCTAACACGTTCCACATCGCTTTATCTGCTAGTTTGGTGAGTAGAAATAGTGTGGATGCAGAATAAGAACCATCGGGTTTATAGTTAGCGGTTAATAATAAGACATCTTCAATGTTGTCTTTATTGAAATCTGCTTTGGCGATAATCGATATGTCTTGTACTGCACCGTTAATATTAAAGATTCTAGCTTCGCCTTTTCTAGGAAAAGAAATTGATTTTATTTTTACGAAATCAGAATACTGGCTTTCTTCATTTTTATCTTAGGGCTTAGCTTGCTCGTTAGATATAACAAACGCAGTCACCGCAGGCAGGTTTTTGATGTTATTTAAGTTTAAATGAAATCTTTTTAAGTACGACTTTCTTGCATTCTCAGAGTCACTGACGATTACATTGATCGCCTTGCATTGAGTGTATATTGTTCGATATGAGTTTTTTTGCTCTAAATTTGACGTTTGGTATCCACTTTCAAAGGATTTTATCAGTGTTGGGCAGCTATCAATGAACAGTTGTTCATTGTTATCAATACGGACTGTAAACCCTTTACCTTTATCCCATTTCCCTTTAGCTTGATAGGATAAATTATATGCATAGTTCTTACTTGAAAAATATTGATTTATATTCAAATATTTATTTATATATATGCTATTAAGTTCAGATGAATGTGCGAAATTAAAAACCGAAAATATAGTTGATGCAATGATTATAAATACACTCGTTTTTCTCACAATGAACTTCCTTTTACAACATCCTTAATAAGGAATACAACATTATTGTTCTAATACACAATAAATAACATATATTTATGTCAAATTGCCAATAAAAATTCTTCTGATATATGCATAAGTCACTGCAAAATTCAGCTTCAGAGTGAATATAGCCTCTATTACATAAAGGGCTGATTTGACGATAGAGTTATTATTCATGTTCACTCTGTTGCATTTTATATCGATGGAGGAGTTTCCAAGGTATATGGCACAGATAATGATCTTCTGGATGATGAGTAAGGTGGTGTTGATGTTCATCATCACTAGGCACAAAGTTAGTTAATGGTAAAACTTCAATAGCGATCTTATCTGCATCGTCACGCAGACCAATATAATTTTGAGCGCTCTGCAAATGTTGATCGTTTGTACTATAAATACCCGTGCGATATTTTAAGCCTACATCTTCTCCTTGTTGATTGACGCTGTAGGGATCGATGATTTCGAATAGGTGGTCAATCAGTTGTTCGACAGTTACCATCTGAGAATCAAATTCAATCCGTACACATTCAGCATAACCATCATAGGGGCTTTGAGTGGTATTGGCCGTCCCGTTTGCTCGCCCAGCTTCTGTTTTGATTACTCCCGGTACATATTTAATAAATTCTTGCACACCCCATAGGCAGCCACCGGCTAGGACAATTTCTTCCATCATATTCATTCATTGTTAACTCTTATTTGGAGGATATCAGGCTTGGCGATAAAACTTAATAATATACCCAAGTAACCTCAAGATGCTGTTTCAGCGAGAATGTATTCGCTCTTAGGCAAGGCACTGATTTGAAGACATAGTCATTCTACGTTAAAAATCAGTAACACAGCCTAGGAGCGAATAAAACTCGCCCTTTGGGGGCTCATCAACAAACCTATTTCTGCGCTCAATCACGTTAAAAGGGAATGACCATTCCTGCCGTGATTGAGCTTGACCTAGGCTCGTTGATGAAGCTCTGAATCCTGCATCTTGAGGTCATTTGGGTATATACCCACGCTTATAACGTTAGGCTCAGAGGTGAATAATTCAGCATTTTATTGCGCTAGGACAAATTTTAGCCACTCATGAGCATGTTAGATTGAAATTAGATTGTGCGTTATAGCATACAAAAAGTATTCAACAGCGGATGTTGTCGCTCGTTTTATGTGGTGTTGATACGACAACACGGGTGAAAAGGGCAGACAAGTAGGGAGAAATGGTCATGTCAGTCAATGAACGAATCGAACGCTTAAGACAGAATTACGTTAATTCGAAACCTTCCATTTGTTACGAGCGTGCTCGTATTTACACCGAATCACATAAACGTACCGAAGGTCAGCCTGTCATTTTGCGCCGTGCACAGGCATTTTATGATTTTTGTGATCAATTTAATATTCAGATCTTTGCTGATGAATTGGTGGTCGGCACAGCGGGCAAATTTCGTCGTACTGGGATTTTGACACCAGAATTTTCTTGGCAATGGGTCGATAAGGAAATGGACAATTTCGATAAACGTCCGCAAGATCCTTATCAGATGACAGATGAACAGCGTGATTTTGTCCGAGCGAATGTGTTTCCTTATTGGAAAGGACAATCGTTAGAAGAGCATTTTTTGGCAGCACTGCCCAAGCGTACCGCACAAATTGTGGTCGATACTGGCATCGTCGATAACGATTCAAAATGGCGTCAAGCGGTGGGAGAAATTACGCCGGACTATCAAGACGTGTTGTTTAAATACGGCTTTAAAGGCGTGATTGAAAAGCTGGAAACTAAGATGGCGAGTTTGGATTATGCCAATAGTGTCGATATTGAAAAAATCCAGTTTTGCCAAGCGAGTATTTTAACGTCGCAAGGGATTATCCGTTTTGCGCAGCGCTATGCCGCACTAGCTGAAAGCTTGGCGGAACAAGAAACCAATCTGGCTCGACAAACAGAATTGCGCACCATTGCCAAAGTGTGTGCCCGCGTGCCTAAGTTGCCACCACAATCTTTTCACGAAGCGATTCAGTTTGTTTGGTTTACTCAATTAGGCGGAATCATTTCAGAAAACCCGCTGGCGCTTAACCCTGGCCGATTCGACCAATATATGTATCCATATTACCAACATGATATGGAAAACGGCATTCTCACTAAAGATGATGCAAGAGAGCTTACTCAGGCGTTATGGCTTAAATTCTCTGAATGGGTGTGGACCATCTCGGCCAATACCGCGGGCTATTTTGCAGGTTACAACCAATTCCAAAACCTCACCGTGGGCGGAAAAAATCGTGATGGATCTGATGCGACCAACGAACTGACTTATCTGTGCTTAGAAGCAACCGATGCGGTGAAAACTCACCAGCCGGGGTTGAGTGTGCGCGTACATGCAGATTGTCCACCGGAATTTATGCAAGCCGTCACCGATTTGGTTAGTACCGGTACAGGATTCCCTGCAATTCATAATGACCAAGCAGGCACGCAAATGTTGTTGCAAGCGGGTTATGATGCGGAAGATGCTCGTGATTGGAGCAACTGCGGCTGTGTCGTACCGCATTTTCGCAAAACTGGTCAATGGACGTCTGCGGTGAATGTGAACTTTGCGGCTGCGATGGAATACGCACTCAATAATGGTAAAAGTCGTTTAACTGGCGAGCATATGGGTGACGGCGTAGTCAGCGAGTTTGCCAGTTATCAAGCGGTAGAAGACGCTACGTTGTCACAAATTGGCCATCTGATTCGTCACTCGGTCATTTCCACATTGGTCGCGCAGCGGCTCCATGAAGAGATGGTACCACGGCCATTTCTTTCGGCTTGTATTGAAGATTGTATTGAGACCGCAACCGATCTTTCTAAAGGCGGAGCAAAATACAATATCGGACCAGTATTAACTGGGATCGGCTTGGCGATTGTCGCTAACTCACTGGCGGTGATTAAGAAGCTAGTGTTTGAAGATAAAGCCACCACAATGGCAGAGCTTAATAAAGCGTTAGATTCCAACTGGGAAGGCTTTGAAGCACTGCGAGCTAAGGCGTTGGATGTGCCCAAATACGGCAACGATGATGATTATGTGGATGGTATCGCGCGCACTATTGCTAACTATTATTACCGCACCACCCGCGAATACCACGATATTTTTGGTTCGCGTTTTAACAGTGCCTTTATGGGGATTTCTAACTACATCCCAACTGGTCGTGTTGTGGGGGCTACACCATGCGGACGTCTGGCTCGTCAGCCGATTACAGAAGGGGTTTCTCCATTTGCCGGCAGTGATGTGTGCAGCCCACTCGCCGCCATGCGATCAAGCGCGAAGATGAATCACGATGTGCACACTGGTGGCACGTTGCTGAACTTACGTTTAAGCGAAGATGTGGTAAAAACGGCCAAAGGACGCCGCGATTTAGGCAATATTATTCGTGCTTATTTCTCATTGGGTGCTTTCCATGTGCAGTTCAATACGCTTTCTACCGAGACACTGCGTAAAGCACAAAAAGATCCGGATCAATACCGAGATCTCTTAGTTCGGGTGGCGGGATATAGCACTCAGTTTGTGAACCTGTCGCCTGAGATGCAAGAGGCGATTATTGCCCGTTCTGCTCATGGAAGTTGTTGTTAATGAGGGAGAACACCTCTACTGAGGCAACGCCATCGCCACAAGGAATAGTCCTGCAAATGCAGGATTATTCCATCCATGACGGTGATGGGGTCCGAACCACCATTTTCTTAGCGGGTTGCGCACTGCGTTGTCAGTGGTGTGCCAACCCTGAAACATGGAGTGCTAAGCCAAAACTGGCGTATTACCCCCACAAATGCAAAGATTGCCAAACCTGCGTTGGGCAATGTCCTCAACAGCTTGATCCAAGGGCAGTGCAGCAAAGCACTAAAACCTGTGATCACTGCGGATTGTGCGTTAAAGCCTGCCCCTCAAGAGCGCTTTCTCTGGCATGTACGCCAGCATCGGTCGATGAGGTGGTGGCGAAAATCAAACGCGATGAACTCTTTTTTCGCTATACCGAAGGTGGCGTCACGTTTTCTGGAGGAGAACCGTTTCTGCAGCCTGATTTTATTCGTGCTGTTATCGAGAAATGTGAACCACTAGGCATCAGTTTTTGGGCAGAAACTTGCGGCCATTTTAATTGGCGCAGTGCTGCTGACTTATTTGTTCATTTTGAACATTTGTTCTTTGATCTCAAAGTGATGGACTCTGCCAAACATAAGGAGGTCACCGGGCTTGGCAACGAACAAATATTAAAGAACGCAAAACGCATTTACGATCTCGGTGTACCCATGACGATTCGCATTCCGTTTATTCCAGAAGTGAATGGCGACGAGGCCAACCTGCGTGCCACCGCGGAATTTATGCAACACAATCTAGCGGGTTGTGCCATCGAACTCTTGCCTTATCACGAACTCGGCAAAGCCAAATATACCGCGTTTAAAATGCTGGATGATTTCCATTCTTATACGGTACCAAGTAGCGCAATGCTGAAATGGGCATATGGAATATTTAGTTCCTATGGCATAGGTGAGCGTTGATCTTCAATCTGTGATGGTTGTAGTGTGACCAACTCACGCTCTAGCCAAGTGGCAAATTCTTGTTCGAGTGGATTGCAGCGAGGATGCTGGCTGATCAGAACATAACGATGCTCAGAATCAATAAAACCAAACGGTGCAATCAAACGACCACTTTTGATATCGTCGATAACTAAAGGATAAGAACCGATGGCAACACCTAAGCCATCGGATGCTGCTTGCAAGCCAAAGTAAAAATGTTCAAATGACTTCTCATTTGTTGCTGATAAGTAGGTATCTGTCGCGGTGAGCCAATCAGCCCAAGCGGTAGGGCGTGTATTGGAATGGAGTAAGGTGCAAGTACTTAAATCATCTTTAATTTTGCTCCAATACTCTGGTGAGGTGACGGGACCAACATATTCAGGGGTTAAAGAGTGCGCGGTATAATCTGGGTTGATCTCAAAGTCATCACGGCGAATGGCTAAGGATATATCATCGTCGTTAAGTGTCACAGGACCGCCTGCGGTCGAAAGACGTACATCAATGCCGGTTTGTTGATAAAAGCTTGCCAATCTTGGCATCAGCCAACGCATGGTTAACGTTGGTTCGCAGGATACGCTTAAATGAGCGTGATCCTTTTTCATTAAGGCATTTACTCCGTTACTCAGCGCACTGAATGCTTGGTTGGTGTATTGCTTGAGCAGCTTACCTTCAGTAGTCAGTAACATGTTCCTGCCTTTTTTATAAAACAATACTTGAGAGAGGTACTGTTCCAGCAATTTGATCTGCTTACTGACCGCGCCATGTGTTATGTGCAGTTTCTCAGCCGCATCACTATAACTGGATGAATCGGCAGTAATGTGAAATACATAAAAGGCTTTTAAATGTCTCATCCGTGAATTTTTCTCACAGTTAATGTCTGTTCTTTTCGATTATAACTCACTGAAAAATATATTCTATCTATATGATTATTCATTGTATGGTTGTTGGTATATTTTCACTATTTAGCTTTTTTACATAGCATTTATAAATTTAACATAAGGTATTTGTATTCCTTTAAATTCATTTTTTGACGAATATTAGCACGATGAAACTCTACGGTTTTAATTGAAATATCAACGTGGCTCGATATCTCCTTGGTTGAAAAGCCAAGGGTAAGATATTTAAGTATTTGTTGCTCGCGGTCAGTCAATTGTGCCGTCATTTTTTTTAATTGGGTCTTTAATTCGCTGTTTTTCATGGCGTTATGAACTATCGAAAGTAATGTATCAATATCAACTGGTTTTTGAAGAAATTCAAACGCTCCTTTTTTGACCATTTCAACAGCTGTATGTATTTCACCGTGCCCTGTTAAGAAAATGGTCGACCAATGCTCAACTTCATTTTGGATTTGAAGGTAGAGTTCAACCCCTGAGGTTTTTGGCATTCGTAAATCAAGTACTAGGCAGGCTGGTTTTAACGTAAAGATAACCTCTGCTAGGAAGGTATCGGCATCAAGGTAACTGTTTACTTGATAGCCTTGGTCTTCCATTAAAAGGGAGAGTGACCGTAGTAGAATCGGATCATCGTCGATTATATAAACATCCATGGCTATTAACTTGTTGCTGGTAATGTGAATTGAAAGTGTGTTCCATTGGGAGTGTCCTGCAAACGAATGTATCCGCCGCAGGATTCAACAATATTACGACAAATAGAAAGCCCTAACCCAAGCCCATCTTGTTTACCAGAAACAAAACTATTGAAAATCGATGACTGCATTTCGGGACTGATGCCTAGACCATTATCTATGACATCGAAGTAAACTCTGTTTCCTTGCTCAGAGATGTTAATCGTAATTGTTGGATTGTGTTTTTGTTCGTCACGCAGCGCCTGATAGGCATTTTTAATCAAGTTAATGTAAACCTGAACTAAACAAGTGTGATCAGCCTTAACTTTAATAGATGAATGTTCAGGCAAAAAAAAGTTGATTTTGAGATGACCAATTTCATGTTGAAGTAAGGTGATCGCTTCGTGAAGGCAAGTGTACGGGCAAATATCGGTAATCTCTTTGACTGACGAAGCTTTCACTAAAGAGCGTATTCGGGTTTGTATTGCCCCCATACGTTGTAGGGCTAGCTCTGCGTCTTGGTTATGAAGAGAAATCCGCTCGATATTAAGTGATTCTCCCGTTGTCATACATCTTAGTGCCATTTGGACGTTGAGCATGGCCGACTGAAGTGGCGTTGCGAGTTCATGTGTAATGGTGCTACTCAATTCTCCAAGCGATGCAAGATGTGACATTTTGTGAATATTTTCAGATTGCTGTTTATTTTGTTTTTCTAAGCGAACTCTTTCATCTCGTGATAACCCCATCATGAGAGCCAAAATAGAAGAGACAGTGAACCCCATTTGCAATTGTGTAGGTGTATAAAGCGAAATGTGAGCCAAAGTATATGTTCCTGCTGCCAGAACATTGGTCACTAATGAATTTAATGCTCCTTTAAACGCACCAAATTGAACAGAAAACCAACAGATTGGAATTAGAAATAAATAGGAATAATACGAAATACCTTCGTAAATACTAATAAATGCAAATATCAATGTTCCACATAATATACTGCCAATAAAGAGGAGTTTTTCGTTATTTCCAATATTTCTTAATAATTGAAAGAATTCTTTCGTAGAATTATTCAAAATCCAAAAACTAAATGGTGCTATCATCATGATGCCTGCAAGATCTCCAGACATAAATGAAAAGAAAGCATCTCTTAGGGCAAATTTGGGTATTACATCGTAATGATTATATAGAGTGATAGCAGCGCATGCAGAAATAAAGGTAGTAATCAATGAACCCAAAATGAACTTGGAAAATAACGTGCTAGTTAAAAACGGGCTTTGCATCTTAAACCAAGTACGAAGCATAAGAGCAAAGCTACCGTATACAACGACTTGTCTCAGGTTATTTATCCATACATATTCCGCAAACTCCCACGGTGTCTTTTCAGGAGATGAGGCGAGTACAGCTGCAACAAACACCAATGGCAAATAGCGCCACCCTCTGTAATAGATCAGAGCAATAGTTAGAGCTGGTGCAGGGTAAAAACAAGCGATTGCTGTATTGTCCGGATAAACCCTAAAAAGTGTTCCGGTTTGGTAACATGCCCAGAACCAAAAAATGAAAATTAGAGATGATTTTATTAATGATTTCATAATATACGAATATTAGATAGCTTTTTATATTATACGTAATTACATCATTTGAGCTAGTTTAAATTTATGTTAAAGATATGACATTAATAAATATTGTTAGTGCAACCTAGGGTTTTACCCCAGTTAATAAAAATCATAATTAGATTATCATTAAATAAAAAACGAAAGGTAGTCTAAATGTTTTATAAAAATGTTATTGTGGCGAGTATGTTTCTTGCGCTAGCTGGCTGTAATGGTTCTTCAAGCGATTCATCAGATAATACTTCTCAAACTGCTACAGCAAAGCAATTCACGATTATTGATGGTTATTTAAAAGATGCCCAAGTCTACGTTGATCGAAACGCCAACCAAGTAGCAGATGAAAATGAGGTGGTCGGCACTACTGATGAAAACGGTCAAATAACCATTAACAATGTGAGTGATGGGCAAACGATTATCGCGGTTATTGATGCTGGTACAACAACGGATCAGGATTTTGGCAGCGTGGTGGGACACAGCTACCAGATGGCATCAAACAGTAGTTCTTCCGTAATCACGCCTTTTACCACACTAGCGGTAAAGCAGAACATCTCTTTGGCGGACGTTGCTTCATTAGTGAATCTTCCTGAAAGTGTTGTCAGTGGTGACTATGTTAATGCGCAAAGTGAAGATGCTGATAGAGCGCATCTTATAGCACGTAGTGCAACTCGAACATTGTCTGATTTGAGCAGTAGTGACGATGATATGCTGGATAATTTTGCTGATTTTCGTGATAGCGCAGCAGAAGTGCCAGCAAGCCAACTTGATAGCGTCAATTTGGAAATTAACGATGGTAAAATCACTCAGATAGCGGCTAAACCGACCCTAAAAGAATTTTTGCAATCTGGTTCGTTGACCTCATTTAGCCTAAATGAGTTTTGGCGTCATCTATGTGAAGACGAAAATATCGACAGTAGCGCTGGAGAAAACTGTTCTGGTCTTGGAGATGGATCAACTCGATGGACATTTAACCTAAGTGATGCAACGAATCCAACGGTTATCGTTACTGATGCGAATGATTCAGAAACAGATACTTATCAGGTCAAATTCGATATTAATTTTGCCAAGGGCGTAAATGCTTTTTCTTTAGCGTGGGTTGAAAATGGACAGACCAAAACATCAGAGATGAAAGATAACTTTATCTATACCGAAAATGGTTTAGCGATTGCCGTGTCTGTGGATAGCGACTTGCAACTTTACACAACGGCTAATACGAACCAATCATTGACAGGTTTTACGGCTATCACCTTGGATGAATCACAGTGGCAGGGTAAAACATTATATCATTTGAATGATACTAAACAGATTTCCAGTGATTATCCTTGGAAAGCTGAACCCCAAATGACGACTGTGAAACCGACTGTTATTGCGACCAGTGGTTCTATTCAATTTGGCAATACTCAATATACCGTATTACAAGAAACGCCAGATTTGTATCTCATCAAAGATGCTAATAATCATCCTTCTTTGCTAATTAAAGACAAAGGGATGGCGGAACGCTTGATGAGTGATTGGAAAAAGATGCCAACTGACCAACCATCAAATTAAATGATAATGCCAGATTAGGTAGGAAAAAAATTTTTATAAATTAAAAAGGCGATAGATAAATGTCACCTTTGAATTTTTCTCACAGTTAGTGTCTGTTCTTTTCGATTATAAATCACTAAAAAATAGTTACAATTCCTTTAAATTGTATAAAGGAATTGTGAATTTATGGAATGGTTAAGTTTTATTGTATTCGGACTTTTGATTGTGGTGAGTCCCGGTGCTGACTTTGTCTTGGTATTTAAAACCAGTGCGCTGCAGGGTAGAAAAGCGGGCGTGTTAACCGCGCTTGGGATCGGTTTAGGCGTATGTGTTCATGTGACTTATTCTGTTATAGGAATCAGTCAGTTAGTGCAACATAATGTGTGGCTATTTAATTTAATCAAATATCTCGGAGCCGGTTATTTGGTGTACTTAGGTGTGAAGGGGCTATTTCAGTCTAAGTTTCATTTAGCTGTTCCTAGCAAAGGGGATTTGCACTCTAATACATCAAAAGCGCGCACTGCTATCCTGCAAGGATTCTTGTGTAATTTACTTAATCCCAAAACCATGCTGTTTTTTCTTAGTGTGTTTAGTCAATTGATCGCGAATCAACCGAATGGAGAGACTGTTTACGTGATTGTCTATGGCGTTTATATCGCTCTGCTGCATTCACTATGGTTTACCGCTGTTGCTTATTGGTTAACATCAGCGACCGTTTCTACTTGGATGACGCGTTTCGGGCATCGAATTAATCAATTGTGCAGTGCAGTGCTTATCTCGTTTGGCGTATTATTAACGCTCAACCGCTAGTATTAGGTTTGTTCGTTGGTTTGATAGTTTTTTTGTTTTGCTTTTTTCAGCATTAATGTCAGTCCTGACGCGACAATCATTAAACCACCGATTAAAGTCGCTGATGTCGGGATCTCGTCAAACCACCAATAACCCACTAAACACGCAAAAACAATTTGAAAGTAAAACAGCGGTGCAAGATAGCTCGCTTCTGCAACTTGCATCGCTTTGATTAAACAAAATTGTGAAATGATGGTAACGGTTGGCACTGCGAGAAGGTAGGGCCAATCTTGCCACTCTGGCATTTTCCACCATTCTGGATTAATACCAAGCAGTAATGTTGATACTAATCCTAAGATACTAAATGTATTAATAAAAATGGAAATAAATTGTACATTACCATTAATCATTTTGGTCGCTAAGTTATAACCCGTTGCTGCAAATACGATAAGCAGTGGCAATAAATACATCCAGTCAAAGGTTGTCGATAACCCAGGTTGCAGTATCACCATCACCCCACTAAAACCAAGCACAGTTGAAATGATGCGTCGTGAAGACATAGCTTCTTTAAAAAATACAATGCCAGCAATCATGTACGCAACTGGGCCAAGTTGAGCGATCATAATGTAAGTGTTTAATGGAATGACTTTTAATGCGACGACAGAGGCGAGTGCACAAAACAAAAACAGTGCAGATCGAACAATCAGCCAGCGTTCAGTGGCTTTTATCGCGATAACAAATTCTTTGCGCAGAAAGACGAACATCAGCACGGCGGGGATCGCAAACCGAAACCACAAGATTTCCATCGGATGGTAATCGTGCTGCATTAGGTATTTGTCTGAGCTGTCTTTGATAGTAAGTGTGAAGGTGGCAAGCAATACAAGTAATGCGCCGAGTGTATTATTATGTTTTGTATTCACAGATAATTGAATTTTGTTCGTATAAAGTTGAATTATGTTATCAGCTATTTCACTGATATTCATGCGTGAAGCTGAGTGGTTTTTTGTCGTTTTTAGCGGTTATGTGACGTCAGTCATACATCTACTTATCCAGTGAATATCTATCTTAACTCGCAAAATTCGAGGCAGTGGACAAATATTTGACCACATAGTGAGGAAATTCGTGGATTTATGAAGCAAAAACGACCTGTTGTGCCAAAATTAACCTATCTTATTAATCAAGTATATGAAGAGTTCGGATTAGGATTGGCTCGGTAAACTGAATGATGATTAAACCCTCTGATTATTCTGCGGTGTATAAAGAAGCGCTGGCGCAATTAAAAACGGCTAGTGTGGAGCAGTTGCCCGAATTGCAGTCTTTGATTAAGGTCACTGCTGATACCTTCAATTGCCCAATGGCAACGTTATCTCTATGTGATGACCATGCTAATAATCCTACCCAAATTTTTATTTCCTCAGTCGGTATTGAAGAAAAGGGCATTGATAGCCCCAATTCGTTTGGTCGTTATATTGTTAACAACAAACAGCGCCTAGTGGTACAAGATGCCGTCAAAGACCCTCGCTTTAAAGATAATCCGTATGTGCAAAAAGAAATGATTCGGTCTTGTGCTGGCTTTCCTATTTGCATTGACCCGGAGGTGGTTGTCGGCTCTCTAAATGTGTTTGATAATCAAATCCGTGAGTTTGATGATAATGATATCGAACAACTAGGTCGCTTAGCTCAAATTGTTGAAGGGTTACTTCGGTCAAATCTTAATTACCTTCAAGCTAAGATTGCTTTTGAGGAAGTGGAATTTCAGCGTGTTTTGCTGGCGAGAAAAGAAGAGCTATTTAACGAGCTAGAAAAGGTGTCCGGTGTTGGTGGTTGGGAATACGACATGGAAAGCGATGAGCTGGTATGGACCAAGCAGACTCGCGAAATCGTCGGGGTTGAAGCGGATTTTGTACCAACACTCACCAGTGGTTTTGATTATTTTGCACCGGAGGCTCGTGACATTATTGAAGAAACGGTAAACCGAGCAATGGTCACTGATGGTAAGTGGTCGAGTGAACTGCCGTTTATTAATGCAAAAGGTAGACACATGTGGGTGAGAACCACAGGGCAAGGTATCTATAAACAAGGAAAAATGTGTCGTTTGATTGGCTCTTTTCAAGATGTGTCAGAGCGTAAGTTTATCGAACAGAAGATGAATGAAAACGAGCGGTTGATGCAATCACAAAATAGTGAGTTATCGGCCATTGTGGCCAATATTCCTAATGGGGTAGCGGTTTATGATGCACGTGGTTTGCTCAAGTATTGGAACGAACAACATATTAAGGTTTATCGTAAAGAGTCTTCTCAAATGAAAGTCAGAAACTCATTTCGAGAGTTTCTACGCACTCGTTACGAACGACAAGAAACGGCAGATAGTCCTGATGAACTAATGGAAAGAATGTACGACGCTTTTGATGCCAGTGAAACACTGCGCACCATCTATTACTTAAAATCGGGTGAAATCGTTGAAGCATTGTATAGCCAGTTGCCAGACCGAGGATGGATCATCACATCGGAAGATATTACGGCTCAGGAGCGCAGCCGAGAAGAAATCGAATATGCCGCACACCATGACATTTTAACGGGTTTAGCAAACCGTACCCGTTTTAATCATTATGGCGATACACTGATGTCTGCAAAAGAGTCGGGTGAGTGTCAGCATCTGCTAATGTTAATTGATTTAGACCTTTTCAAGGAAGTGAACGATACCTACGGTCACTCCGCTGGTGACGATGTACTTAAAGAAGTCGCTAAACGGCTATTTAAAGAGGTCGAGATTGACGATTTAGCCTGCCGGTTTGGGGGAGATGAATTTGCCATAATCTTGAGTGGGCAAAACGAGATTATTAAACGTGCTGAAAGTGTAGCGAAGAATATTGTCAAGGCGATTGCTCAGCCATTTTATGTGGCGGAGCACGAACTTACGATTGGTATTAGTATCGGCATGTGTGTGATTGCCAGACAAGACAGTAAGTTAAATGAAGCTCTAAAACACGCCGATATTGCTTTGTATGCAGTAAAAAATGCCGGTCGTAATGGTTATCGCTTTTATGACCCATCTATGGTTGATGATAGACGAGAAAAATAACCCATAACGAGTACCGTTATGGGCCTTTGTGACTAAAAAAGAGGTCGTTTTATTTAATGTGGCATTAACGTATCAATATCTTTTTGTGTCGGTGCTTGGAAATTATATTTCTTTAATAACGCCGCATATTCAGGTGTTTGTTTGAATTTTGCCAATCCATTTTCTAACGCTGTACGGACTTCGTCATTGCCTTTCTTCACACCAAATCCATTTAATACTGGGTAAAGCAGGCTATCCGATGAAATTACCACACGATTGCCCAGTTTTTGTACCACACCTCGAGCGACTGCCGCATCAGTAATTTGTGCCTCTACTGCGCCAGATAACATGGCTTGAGTGGTTTGTGGATCGGTTGGGTATTCACTGATAGAGATAGGTTTTAGACCGTTTGCGACACAGTGCTCTTTGGACAGTTTCTGAATTTGCTGCAGCCAAGATGTACCAGCCATAGAACCGATCTTATGACCACAAAAATCTTCAGGAACTTTCGGTTGATAAGCGCTGCCTTTGATTGACAAGATCGATTCGCCACTTTTCAAATAGGGGATCATATCAATCACTTTCATACGATCTTTGGTGATGTACATCGATGAGTTAGTAATGTCAAAACGATTTCCGCGCAATCCTGGGATAAGGTTTGCCCAGCGTGTGTCCACTGTCACGGCAGTTTTGCCCATGACTTTAGCCAATCCATCTAAAAATTCGATGTCGAATCCAGCTGGAACATTGTCTTTCATATATTCATAAGGGAAGAAAGTAACATCTGAACCCGCAATGATTTTATCCTGCTGCTTGAATGCAAATGCGCTGGTGGCTGTTAAAGACAACAAGACCGAAAGGCTGCTTGTTGCGATGATCTTGGTGAATTTACGTGTCTTAAGAGATGTGACGTTCATAATGATTCCTTTCATTAGCGTGTGATCTACAGTACAGGGTTATTCAAATGGTATAAAAATGGCATGATTAATCCATAAATGAAGGATCAATGGTCGCGATCAGTTGTTTCATTTCTTCAAAATGTTGTTTAGAAAAGTCAGTGATTTTTTCCCAATCTTGAGCGGTCTTTTCTGCGACTTCATCGGATAATACTTTTAGAGGTTGCCCAGTCGATCTGGCTGCAACTAAGATTTGGCATGCGCGCTCAAGCGTCCAAATGTCATCGAACGCAACACCAATATCATTACCTGCGACCATCACGCCATGATTACCCATCAGCAAGCGAGTATTATCTTTCAATAGCCCAGCTAAACGCGCGCCTTCTTCAGTGGTATCAGCCATACCGCCATACATGGTATCAACGGAAACACGGTTAAAATAACGTGCCGTATTTTGATCGATAGGGGTAATGGTTGGATTCTCAAGCGCTGAGATAGCCGTGGTATATACCGGATGAAGGTGAAGGACGACGCGAACATCTGGCAATAAACGATGAATTTGACCATGAATCGACATTGCAGTCGGGTCAACATCATTACGTGAGGCATTATTGGGGTCGTCGGCATTGAGTAGCAATAGATCGCTGGCTTTAATTCGTGAAAAGTGCATCCATTTAGGATTAAGCAAAAATTGCTTACCATCCGGTGACACTGCAGCACTAAAATGGTTAGCAACTGCTTCGTGCATTCCTAAGTGAGCGATGATGCGAAAGGTAGCCGCAAGATCAATGCGTGTCTGTTCTTCTAGCGTTAGTGACATAGTTTGCTTCCTTTAAAAATGCTCAGCCTAACAATAAGGCTGAGCAATCAGTGCAGTAGTTACTGTTTTGGCATGAGTTGTTTAATGTCTTCTGCCGATGGAGATTGAGCATTGTATTTGGCAAATAACGCCTTGTACTCAGGTGTCTGACTGAACTTTTTGATACCCGCCGTGAGCGCTTCACGGACGTCATCATTGCCTTTTTTCACACCAATGCCGTTAAGAACCGGATAGAGTAATTTCTCGGAGCTAATGACGACACGAGACCCAAGTTTCTTCACCACACCCTGAGCAACGGCGGCATCAGTAATTTGCGCTTCTACCGCATGTGACAACATCGCTTGAGTTGCTTGAGGGTCAGTTGGATATTCGCTGATACTGATAGGTTTTAAACCTTTTGCTTCACAGTAATTGACGGAAAGATCTTTCATCTGTTTCAGCCAAGCGGTACCCGCTTGAGAACCGATTTTATGGCCACAAAAGTCTTCCGCTACTTTAGGCTGGTAATCTGCCCCTTTAATTGACAAAATTGACTCACCTGTTTTTAGATAAGGAATCATGTCGATGACTTTGAGTCTATCTGGCGTGATGTACATGGCTGAGTTGAGAATATCAAACCGACCACCTCTCAAACCCGGAATGAGATTGGCCCATCGAGTATCAACTTCAACTGCGGTTCTTCCCATCGTTTTAGCAAGACCATCAATAAACTCGATATCAAAACCAGCTGGTTTACCTTTATCCATATACTCGTAGGGATAAAAAGTAATATCTGATCCTGCAATGAGCTTGTCTGGCGTTTTGAATGCCAACGCATTCATCGAAGTCATAGCCAGAAAAGAGCACACTCCACCCATCATTGTTCGGCGCACGACAGTGGTTAACGTATTAGACACAAACGACATAATTATTCCTTTAATGGCAAATTAAGCTGAAACGGTATCAGTTCCTGCTTGTTGTTCAAAAAACGATGCACCTTTAGGCTTTTGAGGTAGGCGAAGTTCGTTTTCAGTACAACGGATTTTGCCACTTGAAGAGCCTGCGACGAGAGTGCCTGCATGTTGACTTGGTAATGGGTTTTCACATAGTGGTAACGCATCTTCTGCAGCGTATACACAGATGTAAAGGGTGCGAGGATCGTCGGTGTTATTTGGGCTTGATGCATGTAGTAAACGAGTATGCATAAAGCAGACACTACCTGATACGCCGGCGCATGAAATTGGATTCTGACAATGCTCTTTTTCTACATCGTCACTGATCACGCCCGTAAATTGATCATCATTCCAGTGGGAGAATAGCGGCCCTTTATGACTACCTGGAATCACTTGCAATGGTCCATTTTCAGCTGTGACGTCGCTGATCATGATCAGACAAGTAACTAAGTCATCATTACTGTGTGGCGTAAAAGGAAAATCCTGATGCCATTTTACTTCTGTTGCAGTATGCGGCAGCTTAGAGTTAATTTTGCTGTGATGTAAGCGCGCACCTTGGCTGCCGACCAACTGGCCTGCGATTTTTGCTACTTTAGACGTTAACGCCATATTTCGATAAGCATCCGAAATATCCGTTGGTGAAGTAACACGACGTAGTGATGGGTGCTCTGCGCTGTGATCGCTTTCAATATCGAAACGTGCACGACCATCAAGTGTTTCTCCCCATGGTTGTTCATGTTGGCGACTATCTTGCACCCATTGATCAAAATCTTGTTGTAAAGAAGCGATTTCTTCTGGGGTTAGAACATTTTCTACAACCAAAAATCCGTTTTTTTGATACTGTTCAACTTGTGATTGCTCGATCATAAATCCTCCTTGAGCTTGGTTTAAGCAAGAGAAACATCTTTCAGGAATGTTTCTACACGCGGGTTGTGCCCTTGGCGTAAGACTTCTGGGCTGTCATCACACACGACACGACCTTGTTCCATAAATACGATTCTGTCTGAGACTTTAAATGCGAAGTTCATTTCATGAGTCACAATGACCATTGTGATTCCTTCGCTGGCTAAATCTTCGATAACCTGTAGGACTTCATTGACTTTTTCTGGATCAAGCGCCGAGGTTGGCTCATCAAATAGCATAATTTGCGGACGCATCATCAATGCGCGGGCAATCGCCACTCGTTGCTGTTGACCACCAGATAATTGATGTGGGTATTTCCAGGCATGTTCTAACATGCCAACCTTATCTAGCAGTTGGTAGGCTTGTAGCTCTAGGTCTTCTTTACTGCCCATTTTATGGTAGCGCGGTGCTAGCATAAGGTTATCGAGCACTTTCATATGCGGGAAAAGGTTAAAACTTTGGAAAACCATCCCGATTTTGGTTCGATGCTCACTGTATTCCACAAAGCGAGATTTGTTATTACCAAAATGATGGTATTTCAAATAAGGGTTACCATTGAGGTGAATTTCCCCACGGTCTAGTTGCTCTAATCCATTCATTAAGCGAATTAACGTTGTTTTACCCGAGCCGGATGGCCCAATAACAGACGCAACTTGGCCTTGTTGAATGCTTAAATCCACGGCTCGTAGTACTTCCACATCATTATATGATTTATGCAGTTTTGTGGCTTGGAGCGCTGGTGCATCTATTTGCTCTGTTGGTGAGAATTTAGGTGTTGGGGCACTCTTCACCTTTTGAATGAGCGCTTCTGGTAATGTGTGATCTTTTTGACCTTTTGTTACATCCAAAAAGTCTTCTAGTCTGTTTAGTAAAAAGTCGAACACGGTGACAATAAGGACGTAGTAAACCGCAACGGCTGCCATTGTCTCTAATACCAAGAAGTTCTGTGTATAAAGGCGTTGACCCACCATCAAAATTTCAGTTAACGAGATAACGGAAACCAGCGATGTTAATTTTACGATGGCGATGTATTCGTTTGCGAGAGCAGGCAGGGCAACCCTTAATGCTTGAGGGATAATCACCAACCATTGAATACCGGAATATTTTATACCCAGAGCTTTTGCTGCTTCACCTTGCCCTTTAGGAATCGAGAGTAAACCACCACGATGAATTTCAGCCACATAAGCACTTTCGCTCAAAACCATCGCGATTAAACCCGCCCAAAATGGATTGGTAAGTAGGCCGCTTGTGGCTGGGAGGGCCTGAGGTAAGTTGTAGACGAATATGAGCAAAACGAGCAAAGGTAAACTGCGGAATAGCCAAATGTAAAACTTAGCTGGTCCTCTTAGTATGCCTAACTTAGACTGTTTACCTAAGGCCAAAACAAAGCCAACAATAATGCTCAATACCCAGCTAAGGATACTGAGTTTCACCACGGTCCAACTGGCTAACCAGAAGTCAGATAAGTGAAATAAGCTGAATAAGTAGTCCCAATCAAATGACATAAAATCGTCACCATTCCTTGTAATTCTAGCGATAGCTTGTTTTAGATCAAAACATCGCAACTCCAAATATGTACCAGCACTATGACCTCGGCAGTGGATAAAGCGCAATTATAATTTTTGTCGTTTCTAGTTTAAAAAAAACTATGTTTAATGATTTTGGCTATTTAATGTTGAATATTGGGTTGGTTACTTCAAATCTAGTGCGAGTGCTTCTATTTGGTGCAGGTGGATGTTACGAAGGATTAATTAATTATCATCAACGTGTTGCATTAATTGGGCAAAACTATCGTTTTATAGTCCTTTTAAAACATAAGGTTAACGTTTTTAAATAAGTGTTAAATTTCGAGTGGCATGTCAATTGCTGACTAAAGATGGAGTTAAAGTCGTAAAGCAGGTGAACGATGAGAAATTTTACCCTTAAGCAGTTACATTATTTTGCAACCGTCGTTGAAACGGAAAGTATCGCTGAAGCATCAAGAAAGTTACACATTGCTCAGCCATCCATTTCAATTGCCATCAAGAATTTAGAAGACACATTTGGACAGCAGTTGCTCATACGCCATCACGCACAGGGCGTTTCACTGACGCCAGGTGGCAGGCGCTTTTATATTAAAGCGCAGGAGTTGCTGCGTTTATCCTATGAATTTCAGCAAAACTCCTTAGCAGACAGTGACATAACAAGTGGTAAAATAACGATCGGTTGCTTTGAATCTGTGGCGCCTTTATATATCCCTAAACTTATAGCGGGGTTTAAAAATGTCTATCCGGAAATCGATGTTCAGTTAAATGATGGTGAACAACATGAAATAATGAGTGGCCTGCATCGAGGGCAGTTTGATTTAGCACTCTTGTATGATTTAGAGCTGGATAATTCGATTAAGAAAGATGTTTTAAATGCGCCAGATAAACCGTATGCACTGCTGCCTAAATATCACCCATTAGCGATGAAATCCTCAGTAACATTAGCGGAATTAAGCCGTGAACCTATGGTGTTACTCGATGTTATTCCAAGTAAAAACTACTTTTTGAATATTTTTGCTGAGAAAGGGTTACACCCTAAAGTTGCCTATTCATCGCCTTCAATCGAGATGGTGCGCTGTATGGTTGGGCAGGGGCTAGGTTTCTCCATGTTAGTTACTAAGCCTAAATCTAATATGACCTACGATGGCAAAGAAGTCGCCTATGTTGAAATTGATGACGAGATGGAAGACTCGACCTTAATCATGGCGCATTTGAAAATTAATGAACCTACTGTTCCAGCTCGTTTATTTATGGATTATTGCCGCGATTATAATTTCAATAATGAAATGCCATTAAAGCAGGTAGTGTAATTTTTATTATGGTTAATGACCGTTAATATTTTTTTTCTATCCAATAGGAAGTTTTATAATATTTTACCGCTTTTCTTCTATGCCATAAGCTGATTTCACTCTCTTAAATAAAATAAGAAATTGGGTCAGCTCCCAAAAGGCATAGTTTAATGAAAGAAAATAGTAATTATATCGACACATTAATTGTGGGTGGTGGGCAAGCTGGTGTAGCGATGAGCGAACACCTAACCCGCGCCGATGTTCCGCATGTTGTTTTAGAAAAAGGTCGTATTGCTGAAGCATGGCGTTCTGTACGCTGGGATTCACTGGTTGCGAACGGACCGGCTTGGCATGACCGCTTTCCTGGTCTTACTTTTACTGGTGAAGGTCCAGATAGTTTCGTTAAGAAAGATCGTGTTGCCGACTATTTCGCCGAATATGCTGAAAAATTTCAATCACCAATCAAAACTGGCGTAGAAGTATCTAAAGTTGTACGCAATGAATCTGGCCGTGGTTTCGTGATTGAAACCTCAGAAGGTACTTGGATTGCTGAGCGTATTGTCTCTGCAACGGGTCCCTTCCAAGTTCCAGTTATTCCAGCTATCGCGCCAAAAGATGATGAGCTCTATCAAATCCATTCGGCACATTATCGCAACCCAGAACAACTTCCTGAAGGCAGTGTTTTGGTTATCGGTGCCGGTTCGTCAGGCGTACAAATTGCCGATGAACTACAACGTTCAGGCAAAACAGTTTATCTCTCTGTTGGTCCGCATGATCGTCCACCGCGCAGTTATCGCCAGCGTGATTTTGTTTGGTGGTTAGGTGTGCTCGGCCTCTGGGATGCAACGGCAACAGAACCCGGTAAAGAACATGTAACGATTGCAGTAAGTGGCGCTCATGGTGGCAAAACCATCGATTTCCGAGAGCTTGCACAGCAAGGTTTGAACCTAGTAGGTCGCACCGATTCGTTTAATGATGGCAATGTTTATTTTAATAATGACTTAGCTGCCAATATTAATGCGGGAGATGATAACTATCTATCGTTATTAGACATGGCAGATGAATACATCGAGCGTAATAAACTTGATCTTCCTGAAGAGCCAGAAGCGAGAAGTTTCCTTGCTGATCCTGAGTGTATGACTAATCCAACCACGGCGTTGAACCTTGCCGAAGCTGGGATTACCACCATCATCTGGGCAACTGGTTTTGATACTGATTACAGCTGGTTACAAGTGGATGCGTTTGATGAAAATAACAAACCCGCTCAACAACGCGGAGTGTCTAAAGAACAAGGTGTGTATTTCATTGGCTTACCTTGGCTATCTCGTCGTGGTTCAACGTTTATTTGGGGTGTGTGGCATGATGCCAAATACATTGCCGATCAAATCGTGATTCAGCGTCAATACCAACAATACCGCATTGAAGAATAAGATAAGGAGAGCATGATGCCAACTCATAAACGAATTCGTATGTTCAATACCAAAGAAACGTACCCTAACCAGTCGTTAGATAATGACCTTTGCCAAGCCGTTGTTGCCGGAAATACTGTGTATGTCCGTGGTCAAATTGGGACAGATTTTGATGGTAATTTGGTTGGATTAGGCGATCCTACCGCGCAAGCTGAACAGGCAATGAAGAACGTTAAGCAGCTGCTAGAAGAAGCGGGAAGTGATCTTTCTCATATCGTGAAAACAACCACTTACATTATAGACCCACGTTATCGTGAGCCTGTTTACCGTGAAGTCGGTCGCTGGCTAAAAGGTGTTTATCCTATTTCGACCGGGATTGTTGTAGCTGGACTCGCGCAACCGGAATGGTTAATGGAAATTGACGTTATTGCAGTCATCCCTGAAGAATAAGGAAACACATTTATGACGATCTCTATAGCGGCGCGTTGCCCGAAAACTGGGCAACTGGGCATTGCCATTAGTTCTTCAAGTATTTGCGTTGGGGCGCGCTGTCCTTGGTTGTTAGCTGGGGTGGGGGCGGTATCAAGCCAAAATATCACCCTGCCTTCACTCGGCCACAAAATGCTTAGTGCGTTAGAAGCAGGAAAAACACCTCAAGAAGCGATAAAGCAGGCCATAAAAGAAGATGAGCATAGTGCTTATCGTCAATTGACGATCATTGATATTCACGGCGAAAGTGCTTGTTTTAGCGGTACAGAAACATTAGGTATTCACAACTTAGTGCAAGGTAACAACTGCGTTGCGGCTGGTAACATGGTGGCGAATACTGAGGTGATAGATGCCATGGTGAAAGCGTTTGAGGATTCTGAAGAAAGCTTGACTGCCAGTTTGCTTATTGCACTTGAAGCCGGGTTACAACAAGGTGGTGAAATGGGGCCTGTTCATTCCGCGGCAGTGAAGGTGGTGGATGACTATCCTTGGCCACTGGTCGATTTGCGAGTTGATTGGGCTGACGACAACCCTATCAAAGAACTGAAAAAGCTTTGGCAAGATTATGAACCACAAATGGAGGCTTATGTAACAAGAGCACTTGATCCACGTGAAGCGCCAAGTTACGGAGTCCCTGGAAATGAATAATTCATTTCAGCTAGATAGTGTGCGAGATATTCTTGGTCAGTTATTGAAATTTGATACCACAAGTCGAGAATCAAACCTCGACTTGATGATGTTTATTAAAGAGTATTTAGAAACAGTGGGTGTAGAGTCCACACTCATCTTTAATCAAGAGCACACCAAGGCGAACTTATACGCGCGATTAGGTCCAAGTGGCGATGGTGGTGTAATGCTATCGGGACACACCGATGTTGTTCCGGTGGATGGACAAAAGTGGAGTGTTCCACCGTTTATTATGACTGAACGTGACGGTAAATGTTACGGACGTGGCAGCGCTGATATGAAAGGCTATATTGCCTGTGTATTAGCCGCTATACCGCATTTTCAGCAGAGTCAGTTACGAATGCCACTGCACTTGGCTTTTTCTTATGATGAAGAAGTCGGTTGTTTGGGTGTTCGTAGTCTAATCGAACATATCCAAGCCTCTGCGGATAAGCCACTGATGTGTATTGTCGGTGAACCAACGGAAATGAAACCAGTGTTTGGTCATAAGGGCAAAGTAGCGATGCGTTGTAAGGTTGAGGGGCATGCATGCCACTCTGCGTATGCGCCTGATGGAGTCAATGCGATTGAATATGCTGCAAAACTTATTTCCAGGGCAACGGAGCTCTCAGAGTCTTTAGAAGCGATTAAAGATGATCGATTTTCACCCCCTTTTAGTACTATGCAGACAGGGGTTATCCAAGGTGGAAGTGCATTAAATATCGTGCCTGAATTTTGTTTTTTTGATATTGAAATGCGTTACCTACCGGGTATGGATGCAGGCGTTACATTTGGTTCACTGATTGAGTATGCACAGAACACGTTGCAGCCGAAAATGAACAAAAAGCATCCAGAATCCAATATCAAATTTGAATCTCTATCGTCCTATCCGCCGTTATTAACGGACCCTCAGTCAGAGTTTGCTCAATTAGTAGCGAGTTGGAGCGACAATGATCAATTTGAAACAGTAGCATTCGGGACTGAAGGTGGCTTATTTGATGAACTCGGTATTGCCACTGTAGTTTGTGGCCCTGGAAGTATGGCACAAGGTCATAAGCCGGATGAGTTTGTCACTGTTGAGCAATTAGAACTTTGCACTCATATGCTGAAAAACCTACGCCAGTGGATGACCGAAAGTTAAAATAGAATGTGAGATATTGAATATCACAATAGCCCATCCAATGATGGGCTATTTTATTGTTAAATTTGCTGGAATCACGCGATGGTGACATCTAAACCATGTTTAGTGAAGTCGTTGATAATTGCTTTATCTGCTTTCTGATCGGTGATGAGAAGGTTGATATCAGCAAATTTGCAGAATGATGCGACCGACGTGTTGCCTATTTTGGAGTGATCGATCAGCGCGATCTTGCGTTTGGCGCGGCTGGCCATCAAGTTTTTTAATGAGACTTCGTATAAATTAAAATCTGTCGCGCCCTCATTCTGTGACAAACCGTGTGCAGAAAAGAAGATGGCATCAGCCGAGATATTTTTCACCAGATCTTCCCCAAGTAATCCTTCAATAGAACCGGAGTCTTTTGTGACCACGCCACCAATAAAAATAATATTGATGCTGGGCATGTCTTTAAGCACCAACATGTTGTAGATACCGTTGGTGACGACGGTGAGTTTGCTAAATTGGCCAAGCTTTTTCGAGAGCATGAGCGATGTAGAACTGGCATCTAAGATGATGCATTGGCCATCTTGTATATGATTTAACGCTTCATCAGTAATGATGTTTTTCTCTTCGTGATTTAAATGTTCACGGTTTGAAAATATTAATTCACTGAGTGGACTGGTTTTTTTGACTAGCGCTGCGCCGCCATGGAACTTTTGAATGAGGTTTAAGCTTTCTAGGTAGGCAAGATCAGTCCGGATCGTCGTAGGCGAGGTATTTAAACATTCACTGAGTTCTTTAGTGGTAATTCTTTCGTTTTGTTCCAATAACTTAAGAATATCATCGTGTCTTTTAGACGTTAGCACAGATGACGCTCCTTACATACTTAGTAAATGAAAATACAATCCAACCGGACACTATCAAATTAGTTGGATATTTACAACTGTTTTCACCAACAAAAACAAAAAAACACCAATAAAAAATAGGAAAAATCAAATAACGAAAGCAAAACGCAAACAAAAAAAAGTTTTCCTCGGAATTATTGCTTACTATTTGAACGTCAGAAAGAACAAGACGCAAAGATAGAACTTTTAATACTTCTAATAATTAAGGGGATGACAATGAGTGATTTTAAACCTATTACTGCTGTAACAATGGGAGATCCAGCAGGTATCGGTCCAGAAATCGTATTAAGAATGATGAAGGACAGCAAAGAACTCTATGATCAATGCAAACCTTTTATCATTGGCAGTCTTCCAATCCTACAAAAAACTGAAGACGTCATCGGTGTTACCCAGCCTATCGTTTACAACAAAATCAGTGACCCAAGTGAAGGTAAGTATCAATTTGGTGTGATTGATGTTCTTGAACCTAACCAATATGACTGCTCATCCGTGGTGTACGGAGAAGTGCAAGAGCTTGCTGGTCGCATGAGTGTGGATTACATCATGAAATCAATTGAGCTTGGTAAGGCAGGCAAAATTGATGCGGTATCAACGGCGCCAATTCACAAGAGAGCCATCAAACTCGCTGGGGTGACACAGCCTGGCCATACTGAACTTTATCAAGATGAAACCGACTCTAAATATGCGCTCACTATGTTCTCTACTCATAAATTGCGCGTGTTCTTCGTGAGCCGTCATATGGCGCTAAAAGATGCGATTGATTTTGCGTCTAAAGATGTCGTGCTTGATTTCGTAAAAAACATTAATACGGAGTTAACACAAATCAACTTCAAAAATCCATTAATTGCGGTTGCTGCGATGAACCCACATGGTGGTGATAATGGTCTGTTTGGTCGCGAAGAAATTGACCAATTGATTACAGCGGTTGAAGAAGCGAAAAAACTCGGTATTAATGCTGTCGGTCCATTGCCTGCCGACTCAGTATTCTATCAAGGTAAAGATGGCCGCTTTGATGCCATTTTGTCGCTTTATCACGACCAAGGTCATATTGCGTGTAAAACATATGACTTTGAAAAATCGATCACCATTACTTTCGGTTTGCCATTTATGAGAAGTTCCGTTGACCACGGCACGGCTTTTGACATTGCTGGTAAAGGGATTGCTCAATCCGTAAGTATGCTTGAATCCACTATTAAAGTTGCCGAATACGCCAAAATGAAACACGACAACCAGTAAAGGTGAACGTATGCCAGTAATAGGAGCTGTAGCTGATGACCTAACCGGTGCCACCACGGTCGGAGTGCTATTGTCGCGATCAGGGATTAAAACTGCTGCAATATTTAGTGATTCTAATCTTAATGATAATAGTGATTTAGCCAAATATGACGGTTTGATTGTCAGTAGTGATAGCCGTTCTTTACCCAAAGATCAGGCCTATGCAGAAGTTGCCAAAGCAACCAAGAGTTTACAGACACTAGGCATTACACAATTCTCCAAACGCACAGATACCACCCTGCGTGGTGGTATCGGCGTAGAGATCGATGCCATGCTGGATGTATTGGGCGACGAGTATGTAGCGGTGATGGTGCCTTCCATGCCGAAATCACGCCGGATTATGGTTGGTGGTTTTTCTTTGATTGAAGGAGTACCGCTGATTCGTACTCAAGTGTTTAATGATGTGAAAACACCTGTGCGTGAAAACTACATTCCGCGTCTGATTAGTGAGCAATCTCAGCAGCAAGTTGGTCTTGTGACCATTGATTCGGTGATGGCTGGTGTAGAGGAGCTTAAGCAAGCATTAAACGTTGCGAGAGCAAAAGGTGACCGAATTATTTTGGTTGATGCGGTCTCTGAAGATGATGTTGAAGTGATTGCTGATGCTTTAGTGGAATTGCAATGGAAGGTGTTGTCGGTTGACCCTGGAGCACTCACAGAGAAATTAGCATTACGCCATTGCGATACCCATCAAACCGATGATTCTAATGCCGATTTACAGGTCACCACACGCCACCGCTCGCAGGAAAATAAAATGGTAATTATTGCAGCGGGCAGTGCGACTGAAGTGACGAAAAAGCAGATGGAGGTGTTGTGTGCTGATAAACGTAATCAAAGAGTCCACCTCAATGCTATCGATCTGATTTTGAATACGGATGAAGCGATTCGTGATGCCTTAGATGACATTATGGCGGTGATTAAAAAGCACCCTAAAGCCAAATCCATCATTATCGAAACTGCGTTAAAAGGGCGTCGGCTAGATCTGAACAAAACGGATCATAAATACAATTTGGCACTCGGTGAGTGTTCGAAACGCATTAACGTTGCTCTAGGTGAAATTGTCGGTCAATTGATTCAGCGTGTAGGGAAAGAAAAGGTAGCAGGGCTATACATGACAGGTGGTGACACCATGGTCAATGTTTGTGAAAGGCTGCATGTTCATTGTATTGAGTTAATCGATTACGTGATTCCGCAAACGGACATAGGTCGGTTTATCGATGGTGAATATAAAGATATGCCGTTCATTTGTAAGGGGGGCATGACGGGTAACGACCATATCGTGACCGAGATTGTCGAACGGCTATTTAATGAATCTCTAAGAGGGAAAACTCATGAGAAGGAAAGTAGTAGGGGCAAGCTGGAAAATGCATGTTAATACTCTCGAAGAGGGGTTAGCACTCGCACAAGGAATACATCAGGAAGTCGGGCAAATCACCGACGTGGATATTTTCATTTTGCCAGCTTTTCCATTAATTCAAGGCTTATCAACCATTTTTAAATCAGGGCAGATTGGTTGGGGAGCACAAAATATGTGCTTTGAAACCAAAGGCGCATTTACCGGCGAAGTGCCTGCGCCAATGCTCAAAGAGCTGAACTGTCAGTATGTTGAACTTGCCCACGCAGAACGTAAAAAGTTCTTTAATGAAACCGATTTAACCGTGAATAAGAAACTGCGTATTTGCCAAGAGTTTGGTTTTACTCCAGTGGTGTGTATTGGTGAAACTTCAGAGGATCTCGCTCAAGATCGTGCACAGGCGGCCTTAAAAGAACAAGTTGTGACGATGCTATCTGGGTTAAATCATGATTTTCTAAAACAAACCATTCTTGCGTATGAACCTGTATGGGCAATAGGTAAAAGTAAAACCGCAGGGTTGGATTATATTCAAAATATGCACTGTTATATTCGTAATATCGTGAAAGAGTATTTCGGCCAAGATGTCAGTGATGATATTCGGATTATTTATGGTGGTTCAGTAAGCTGTGAAACATCAGATGAACTATTAGGTTTAAATGATGTGGATGGCGTATTTATTGGTCGTTTTGGATTAAATCCAGAAAACTTTAGAAAAATTACAGAAAGCGCGATTAAAAATATTTGATTTAAAGGAGAAAGAATCATGAATATTGCTATTGGTTGTGATGAAGCGGCGTATGAATTAAAAGAAATTTTAAAAAAACATCTGCAAGAAAAAAATATCAATGTAGTCGATTATGGGACAAAAACGAAAGAAGAGTGCGTGCTTTATCCTGATGTTGCTTTAGATGTAGCGACTGCGATTCAGAATAAAGAATGTGAACGTGGTGTGCTGCTATGTGGGACTGGGATTGGTATGGCGATTACAGCTAACAAAGTGAAAGGCATTCGTGCAGCGTGCTGCCATGATGCTTATTCAGCTGAACGTTCTCGTAAAAGCAATGATGCGCAAATTATTACAATGGGGGCGCGTGTTATTGCACCTCAATTAGCAACCTATTTATTAGATGTATGGTTAAATTGTGAATTCTCTGGTGCAGGTTCTACTGCAAAAGTAGAAAAAATCAAAGAATATGAAAATGAACATTTGGCTGTTTAATTAAAATAAAGAAAGCCAAGTAAAATAATTATAAATATTTAAATCCAATAACTTTTATAATCCATTAATAGCTAACGGCGTTAGCTGTTAGCTATTCCCTCGTTATAAGAGTACTCAACATACTCTTTATAGCTTAAGGAGAATAACGTGAAACTTTTAGAAAAGCTTGAAAAAATGCCAGGCGGTCTAGTGATAGTCCCGCTAATATTAGCTGTCGCGATAAAAACACTATTCCCCGAATTTTTTGAAATAGGAGGTTTTACTACCGGTCTGTTTAAAAATGGTCAGCCCGCGATGATGGGGCTATTTTTGATATTGTGTGGTTCATCGATCAATGTCAGGCAAGTCGGGATGCCCCTTTATAAGGGAAGTATCTTAACAGGGATGAAATTTATTCTTGGTGTATTGCTCGGATTAGCTGTTGCCAAATTTTTTGGCCCGTTAGGTTGGATGGGGTTAACGCCAATGGTCATGATTGCGGCGATCACTAACTCCAATAGCTCGTTGTATATTTCGCTATCAGCTCAGTTTGGTAAGCCAACCGATACCGGTGCAATCTCAATTTTGTCACTGAACGATGGCCCATTTTTTACCTTGGTTGCACTCGGAGCGACGGGCTTAGCGAGTATTCCGTTTCAAGCGCTGGTTGCCACCATTATTCCTCTATTAATTGGGTTTGTATGGGGGAATTTGGATGAGCACTTTAAGACAACGTGCCAAAAAGCTCAGCCTATCGTGACCTTTTTTATGACCATCTCTATTGGTTCTAGCACCGACCTTTCCACATTAGCGACAGCGGGAGCATCAGGCATCATCTTAGGTCTTATTTCAGCTGCGAGCGGTATCTTATTTTATTTCTTGTATAACGCTTTACTGAAAAAAGACGAACGCAGCGCGATGGGGGCGGCTATTGGTACCACAGCATTAAACTCCGCAATGACGCCAGCCGCGATTGCCGCGGCCGATCCATCGATGGCCCACTTAGTGCCTATGGCAACGGCTCAGTGTGCAACGGCATCGATTATTACGCTGTTTTTGTGTCCGTTCTTAGTGGCGTTTTTTGATAGCAGGATGAAGAAAAAACGCGCTAAAGAAGCGGCATTGGATAATCACGAACATGTTCATATTTAAAAAGGTGTGTAGGAATACGCTATGAATATTATGGTCGCCCAATCAGGAGGTCCAACTCCTGCTATCAACGCAACGGTAGTTGGTATTCTGGAGTTAGCAAAACGAAACGATAGTATTGATCATGTGTATGGAGCGTTAAATGGGATTGAAGGGGTAATCAATCAACAGTTTATCGATATCAATCAACGCATACATAATGATATTGAGCTGGATATGTTGTTTTATACACCAGCATCAGCACTTGGTGCTTGTCGTTATCAATTGCCAGAGAATATGAATGATAGTCCCATTTACCAGCAGCTTATTGATGCGTTAAAGGCGAAGGGTGTCACCATCTTTATTTATATTGGTGGCAATGATTCGATGGATACTGTGAAAAAACTCGCTCAATACTGTGAGTTAAAATGCATCGAAGATATCCAATTTATTGGAGCGCCCAAAACGATAGATAATGATCTGGTAGGCACCGATCATTGCCCAGGGTTTGGTTCGGCGGCCAAATACATAGCGACGACATTTGCTGAACTAGAAAAGGACTGTTTTGTGTATAACCGGCCATCGGTCACTATTGTTGAAATTATGGGACGCAATACCGGTTGGCTTACTGCATCAGCAGCACTGTCACGTTTGAACGGAGGTAAAGGGCCCGATTTTATTTATCTTTGTGAAGTGCCGTTCGATCAAGAGCAATTTATTAATGATGTAAAAAGCAAACTCCAGCGCGGTAAACCTGTTCTTATCGCTGTGAGTGAAGGTTTGAAAAACGTTCAAGGTGAATACTTATCAGTGATAAAAGGTAATGCGCTTGATGCATTTGGTCATCAATTTATCTCAGGTACAGGGAAGTATCTAGAGAACTTAGTTCGCCATCGCATCGGCGGCAAAGTGCGCTCGATTGAACTGAATTTGATGCAACGTTGCGCTGGTCATTTATCGAGTAAAACCGACTTAAATGAATCGAAATTACTGGGAGCTAAAGCACTACAAGCCGCGTTAGACGGCGAAACTGGCAAAATGGTCGGCATTCATCGCCTCAGTGATCAACCTTATGCGATTGAATTTGTTGTTGCGGATATCGCACTGATTGCCAATCAGGAAAAGAAAGTTCCACTGGATTGGATTTCGACTGAACGTAATGATGTATCTGCCAGCATGATTGACTACATGAAACCGCTAATTGAAGGAGAAACCAAGCTTAACTACCGAAATGGTATTCCCGAGTATATCAGTTTGTATTAATTGAATTTAATTTTTGTAGGAACTCATCTTACCCTAAAAGCGGACCTTGTCCGGGAGAATCATAATTCACCCGTTATGATTCTCCAGTTATTTCTTACTCTGTATCTATTGCGATTTATTGAGTCGACTTTTTCGGAATCCACATACTGCGGATATAGGAACGATGGGTGACTTTGCTCATTACTATCACTGCAGCAACGTGAATGGCAACAGCAGTCATTGTGATACTGGCTAATGTTTCATGCGTTTCTTTTAGCCAGTGGGCATGATGAAATATACTCCACTCGGTGCCCCAACCAGTTATACCTGTCGCTAAGAGTAATGCCCACATGAGCCATATCATAATAGCGCCAGCGGGGTTGTGCCCAAGGTGATGATCTTGGTGAGTGGCTTTGACCTCTTTTAAATGCTCAATGGCTTTACGAGGTGAAGGTTTAAAGCGAGATAAACGCGCAGGCGAATGGGTGATTACCCCCCAAATTAAACGAATGATCACCGCGACAATGACAATATATCCGGCCCACTGGTGAGGTTCGCTACCTTTGGGCAAGATAAAGTAGTTGGCGAGAAAGAGAGCCGCGACTATCCAGTGAGTCAGCCTAACCAGCGCATCCCAAACAAATGGTTTGTTCATAACCTTTTCCTATTCATAGTGAGGTATACAAACAAAAGCATAAGCTTGGTCACTTAAGAGAGACTTAAGGACGGTTTAGCACTTGGTGAATATTTAAGAAGTCACTCAACGATTGCCTTTAAGCATTTAGGTGTAATGTACAATATTTTGAAAGCGAACGGCTGGGCTGTTAGCTCTATAAGCATGAGGTTGATCTGCGTAGAAGCGAACGGTGTCTTGGGCGACAAAAGTGTGCCATTCGTTGTCATAAAAAAGGTCGAGAGTACCTTCAAGAACCCAAACGGTTTCAAGTACGCCATGGGCGTGTGCTTCAGAGTGTTGTTCGTGATGATTAGACAGATGAATATCAAACATTTCCAGTTTAACCCTTGGATCATAGGGCATCATAGTCACGATCTGCATATTTGGATCATCAGGGAAATCGACGTCTTCTTGTCTGCGCGGTTGTGAGTGTGAGTGTGCAGATGATAAAAACGCTGAGAATGAGGTATCCAAGCCACTCGCAATTTGCCATAGTTTAGCAATGGTTGGGCTCGATTCTTCACGTTCAATCTGTCCGAGCATCGCTTTGGAGACACCGGTCAGTTTTGCTACTGCGTCTAAACTCAATTTACGTTCAGCGCGTAGGGCTTTTAGGTGTTGTGAAATGTGCTGCTTTAGGTGTGATTCTGGCGCTTCCATGGTCAAAGTTCTCATCCTATCTAACTTAATATCAACAATATCATAACTTTATATAGGATGGATGCAAAAAGGCGTATTAAATACGCCTTTATGAGGTTCGATCAGTCGATATAGTGACTCATATTTTCAAGGCACATCTCTGCGACAATTTTATGGTCCTCTTCCCATAAGGTCGGACTAATCAGCTCTGGTGACCAAGCGCCGTCATAGCCCGTTTGCTTCACCGCAGCAACGTAGGCTGGGATATCAATTTCTCCTTCACCTGGCATGTAGTTACGTAGCACCATCTCATCCCATGGTTCATTATCTCGTGGGCGGCGGCCATCGCAAAAATGTACGCCAAATATTTTATTAGCGTCGAAGTTAGCGACATCTTCCGGTGTCGATACTCCTCGAGCATGCAAATGCCAAAAATCCATGACGACTCCGACATTATCGACCCCTAGGGTATCAATCACTTGCATCGCAAGTGGCAGGGTGTTGAATTGGCTCGATGCAACAAATTCTATTTGATAACGGATACCATAACGTTCACCAATACGCGCAATCTCGCCGATATTTTGTGTGATGATGGCTACACGATCTGATGTTGTGCAGTGGTCAGTATAATGACCAGGGTTGAGTTGAACTGTTGGACATTCCAGTTCTGCCGCAACTTGAGTGATTCTCTCTGCTTCGGTCAATAGCACTTGACGGTCGGTGCCACTGTGTCTGTCGACTCCCATAAGAGCATTGATGCAGGTAGCTTTTAAATCGTAATGGTCCAAACGCTGTTTCAATTGGCGAGCTTTACCGCCGTTGTCTAAGTAGCGTATGAGCTTATCGATGAAAAATTCCACACCATCATAGCCTGTCTCGTGTGCCAGGTGGATATCTGACACCGCATTAGAGTGATAGGTGGATACTCCGTGTAGTGCTTTGATCATTTTGCCTCCATAGCAATATGTGCGCTTTATCACATAATAACGACAGATGGGGGGGCTAAGTCAAATTTCAATGTGCTAGAGGGTAACTAATAACTCGTCAATTCATCACAAATCAATTATGTACGGTATGCTATTGTTTTATAATGACTGTATAAATTAATTAGAGGAATCAGAATGATAACTACACTACCTCCTAAGTTAAAAGCAGGCGATACCATCGGCTTTTTCTCTCCTTCATCGCCTGCCACTGTTTTTGCTCCTAATCGTTTTGCTCGCGCAAAAGCGTATCTCGAAAATCAGGGGTTTTGTTTAAAAGCAGGGAATTTAACTGGGAAAGATGATAATTATCGCTCTGGTTCGATTCATGCTCGGGCAGAGGAACTCAATCAACTTATTCGAGATCCTGAAGTGCGTTGTTTAATCTCGACTATCGGTGGTAACAATAGTAACGCGTTATTACCCTACATTGATTATGAAGAGCTCAAACAAGACCCGAAAATCATTATTGGCTACTCTGATGTAACCGCATTGCTGCTAGGCATCTATCAGCAAACCGGAATTGTGACCTATTATGGCCCAGCATTAGTCGCCTCTTTTGGTGAATTACCACCGCTGGTGGATCAAACCTTTGCGTCCTTTTTTGATCTCCTATGTCGCGATTCTCAGACTCGCTATCATTATGAAATGCCGAAATATTGGACGGATGCTCGTATTGATTGGGAAACACAAGTAGAGGCAAAACCAACCAATGCGAACCATTGGGACTTTCTTGGTGAAGGTAAAGTATCTGGTCGCATCATCGGCGGTAACCTGAATACCATGGCTGGAATTTGGGGAACGCCTTATATGCCTGAGATTCAGCAGGGTGATATTTTGCTAATCGAAGATTCCCTTAAAGGTATCGAGACCGTTGAGCGGTCGTTTGTCCATCTAAAATTGAGTGGAATTTTTGATAAAGTCGGGGCCATTATTTTGGGTAAACATGAAGGGTTTGATCATCGAGAAACCTACCGTTCACCGCTGGGTGTATTACTTGAAGTGCTTGATGGCAAGAAAGTGCCAATTGTGAATGGTTTTGATAGTTGCCATACCCATCCAATGCTAGTAACCCCGATGGGAGCTCATATGACGATCGATTTCGATGAACAGCAAGTCGTACTTGATCAGCCTTGGATAGGTGATTAAAGACAGTGCTTAGTAAGGTTGTTTTTATATTGTTATCATTTTAAACATGAGCGATGAGGACAGGCACTTTAGGAAGTGCCTGTTTTTTTTGAATTTATTCCATTATTTAGTTCTGTTGTTTTTTGACATTTGTATTGTCTATCGTCCAAACGGGATTGCCAGTCAGGATAAGTCCAAGTTAGCCAACCGGATACATAGTAACTCTAGTCGATTTCTTCTTTGGAAAACCTCGCGTCAAATGCTGATAATTCATTGCCTTTGACTGTTAGTGGTTGATAGAGTTCTGGCCTGCGGCCACGAATCCAACGCCTGCCCGTACACATATCTAGCTCCTGTGCTTTGAGATCTGCAATAACCATATCATTATCAACACTATCGGTTTCAGCTAAGATCTGTCCATATGGATTGAGGATCATGGCATTTCCCGTCCTGACTTCATTCATATCGACACCCACACCATTGCTAAATATTAGAAACATCCCGTTGTCATGAGCTCGTGAAGGCAACCAGCGCATTAGCCATTCACGGCCTTTGTGTCCATGCATCTCTTGGCGAATGGCCTCAGGGGTTTGGTTTCGGTCGTACCATAACTGTGTATCGATAAGTCCCATAGCGTTAGGGCTACGGGAGTCACATCCACCGGTTTGGTGGGGAGCAAGCAGAATATCTGCTCCTTTGAGGGCCGTGATTCTAGCGTTTTCAATCAAGTTGTTATCCCAACAGATAAGTATTCCGACGCGACATCCATGTGGGGTGTTAAACACGGTATATTCATTACCGCTTGTCATGTGTCGACTCACAAAAGTATGCAGTTTTCGATGTTTCGCCAGTCGACCATCAGGCATCGCTACTAGATAGGTGTTATAGAGTTTCCCTTTCTCATCTATTTCAATTAGCCCAGCACCAATACTGATCTGGTACTTCTCGGACATAGCAAGTAGAGCCAAAGATATTTCTCCTTGGGGAACAAACTCCGCCAGATCTTGAACCTCTCGCTTACTGAGTTTTGATACATGCCAGTATCCGGTAATGCACATTTCGGGGAAGACAATAATACTCACATCAAACTTTGCTGCTTCTTCGACATAATGCTGAATAATCGAGATATTATAGTGCTTGTCATTGGCTCTGTGATTAAACTGAACTGAGGCAACGCGTATGTCTTGCATGAAAGCTCCTTAGCTGTTGACTATTAACGTTGTCAGTATAAAAACTCAGTTACATTCCATATAATGAAGAATATTCTACATTCAATGACCATATAGAATGGATATCGATCAACTACGAACATTTTGTCAGTTAGCATTAGATTGTAACTACCGAGTTGCGTCTGAGCACCTTTGCATCACCCAATCAGCGCTAACCAAAAAGATTCAGCGTCTGGAGGCTCATATTGGATTGGTCTTGTTTGAGAGAGGGAGAAAGGGCGCATGTTTAACGTCTGCCGGACAGGTGTTGTTACCTGAAGCACAGCGTTTGGTGGATAATTTCAGCGCTTTCCAAGCTCTAACGTATCGGGTCTCTGAGGGGATAACAGGATCTTTAAAAATGGGGTTCGGTATATCTTCTTATATGTTAGCGCCAGATTATATCGTAAGGTTTAAATCACAGTTTCCTCATATTCATATTGAACTCAATGACATACCATCACAGGTACAAACGGATTTGTTACTTCGTGGAGAGCTTCAGCTTGGTTTCAGCCGACTTCCTGTGTCCTCTCCACTTAAAGGTATCAAGCTTAAATCCGATCATTTAGTGATCGCCGTTCACCGTAGCCATACTATAGATGAGGATAACCCTTGGGATGCATTAGATCATTTGGATTATTTAAGGCTTACTCCAGAACGAGGGAAAGGGTTATCGAAGCAGATAGACAAGTTATTAATAGAGGAAAATCAATCAATAAACCCGGTACAGGAAGCGGATGATATTGCTACACTGCTCGCTCTCGTTTCTGCTAATACGGGGTTTACAATTGTTCCTGCCAGCGTTGGCCATATTGCTAATGATAGTGTTCGACTTATTCCATTGAGTAGTCCAAGTGCCGTCTGGGATATAGGCCTAATTTGGAATGAGCGGCTAGATTGTGCTGCGAGAGACCGTTTCATTCAGTTTGTCGTTACAGAACCACATGCTAATCTCTGACTCGAAGTTACCTTGCTCTTACTTAAAGTTATGCTGTCGAATGAAAAGACAGCTCTAATGGGGCTAGTATTTTTTGTCCACTTTCGTTTCAGAATGCTCTGGCTGAAACCTTTTAGCCCCATTCAATTTAAGCCCAGCAGATTTGTGTCGTTATTTGACATACTTCAATAATGAATAAGCGCCATAAAGCGCTTATTCTACCGTAATTTCTACTCGTTCCTTTCCTCGACCAAGATTTCTTCGCCGTAATTTCACTTTGCCAACTTCAGACGTTCTACGGATATGTGTGCCTCCGCAAGGAACCTCAGAGAATCCATTAATTTTCCAATATCTTCGTTCCTGACCTACATCGGAAAAACAACTTTCAACCACAAGATCAGCATCAACTATTTCTTGTACTTGTTTTTCTATTTCTTCAGCTAAGCTTCCAATATTTCCATCATAACGAAAGTCGATTCTGCTTTTGTCTTCAGAAATATGAGCCCCAATTTTCTCTATGGTCAGACGTTTATAAAAGCACTCAAGAACTAACTCCGCAGCAAAATGGAGCTTCATCAGAGAATATCTTCTAGGCCAACTTATTACCGTAATCACGTCGTCTCCAATGGAGAAGGGAGGAGCAGAATTGAGAGTATACTGAATACGTGTCCCTGTTTTATCAGCTCGAATTACCTCAATTCCACCGATTGTGCCGTGATCACTTTCTTGACCACCAGACTCTGCATAAAAGATAGTTTCGGACAGTTCGATAGTTTGACTGTCGATACTGGTGACACGAGATGTTAGTTCACATAGATAGGGGTCTTCCCAAAAGATTTTTTTAGTCATAATTTTCCCTTTTTAAAATCCATTTCAAAAACAAAGCCAATAATGACAGGCCTATTAATAATGTAGAGATCAGTAATCAGTCGGAGGATAGTAAATAATGTTGTGAAAAACAGCGCGACCATTACCAATATTCTTATATGAATGAGGCTGAGCACCACTAAAACGAATAGCTTGTCCTTCTCCCAAAACATGCCAAGCATCGTCACAGTGAATTGCCATTCGCCCAGATACACATATAACGTGCTCAATTACACCGAGGTTATGCGCTTCTGATTTATGTTCGTAACTTTCTTTAAGTCCAAGTTCATAAACCTCGAAGCTAAGTGACGCGTCGTAAGGGAAAAGTACATTGACGAAAAAATCATCATTGACCCAATCATCTGCAGAGCGGTCATCACTCATTTTGAGTATGTTTGGCTGAGTGTTTATCACCGGACTTGCAATAACGAACTGTGAGAAGGATACATTTAACCCTGTAGCTATCTGCCATAGTCTTGCGATAGTTGGACTAGATACCCCACGTTCTATCTGACTTAACATGGCTTTACTGACCCCAGTTAATTCCGCTGTTTTATCCAACGTCAGGCCTTTTTCTTTCCTTATGCGACGTAAATTTTTACTGACTTCTTGGTCTATCTGCATAACCCTAAACCTAAATCTGCTATAACATACAAAAGTTATCATAAATCTGTTATAGCATACAACAAAGCTGAAATAACTAGGATTGGTCTTGGGTGGTCACTGATCTTTCGGGCAAGCACTGCGATATGAAAGTTTCACGCACATAACATGGGTATTGTTTTTGCTGTTTTTTAACTAATTCTAAATCAAGTTCAAATGAAACTATGGGGTTATCTGTTGAAGTTTCAGATATGAACGAGCCATCGGGAGAAAAAGCAAATCCTTTACCGCCGAAAACTAAATGGTCATTGATTTTTCCGACACGGTTAGAGCTGACGACATAACAACCAGATACAATTGCAGCCATTGATGCTGCTGTTTTCCATTTTTCAAAGCTCTGTTCTGTTGCTCTAGGTACAACAATTAATTGAGCGCCTTGGCGTCGGTAAGACCTAGCCCATTCATTGAACATGACTTCCGTACACAAAAGAACACCCACGGCTAAATTCTCGCTTTTGAATACATCAAAACCTTTCTTTTCAGTACGAAACCATGATGTTTCATAAAACCCCGTCTCTTCAGGGAAGTAATGTTTCTGATGTGCAAAGCTATATTCACCATTTACGAGAGCAAACGCTTCGTTTGCCAGAATATCCTCACATTTGATTGGTCGTGAGGACAGAATAAGAGGAATATTAAGCTCCTTTAATGCGTTGATGCCAATGTCATGAGCAGAAATAGACTCTTCAGCGCACTGTGCGTCGAAGTTGTTACTTGCGGATAGCCATTTTCCAAAAGGCATTTCATTTGTTACCAACACATCAGGTCTTTCAGAATCAACTTTTTTCCTTATATCTTCCCAATCACTACCTTCGGCTGTTAAACCTTCAGGGAATTCAACATAGGTAATTTTCATCTTGTATAATCCTTATCGCTGGTCGATTGATGCTTGATTACTAACTTACTGTAACAAAGGAAAAATTCAGATAGGCAAGACGTCATCATTAACCAGCGATCTGTTGTTTATGCAGGTGAATCGTCGGTGATGCTGATAGATATGCTATATTGCATATCTCTAATGACTTTGAACTACTGATTTTGAAAGGGTTTATGGACAAGTTTGATCAGAATATATTAGCTTGCCTAACTAATGATGCACGCCAAACTAACGCAGAAATAGCACGAAAAGTGGGTTTATCGCGCAGTGCTGTGTCGGAGCGTATTCGTAAAATGGAGGAACAGAAACTTATTCTGGGCTATCGAGCTGATCTAAAGGCACAAGAAAACAAGATTGCTGCTTATTTTCAATTGTCCTTTAGTCAGAGTTGTTGTGATGAAGTTGAGGTTATTATTCGGCCATACAAAGAAATCAAAAGTTGCCACAGTACTTCGGGGGAAGTGGATATGATTATTTTTGCCGAAGCTGAGGGGATAACCGAATTAAACAACCTTAGAAACCGTCTTGAACAATTACCAAATTTGACGAGAATTATCACGCATACAGTCTTAGAAGAGCGTATTCGTAGGTAACGCACCGCTGCCATAAAAGGTTACCTAAATCACCAGAAAACCGATTGGTATGAGTTAATTTAGTATCGATATTCAATTACCGCATAGATTGTTTGGGTGATGAAAGGAGTTATCCAGTACCTTTCAATATTATTGGTGCCATTTCGTTATTGGGAATACAAAAAGTTATCTGCAGATCGATGTTGACGGCTTTATTCTAAGTAGCATTTGTCCCAACCCCAATTTACGGAACTGTTAGGTAAAAAAACTGCTCTAAAATCATCTAGTAAACAATTCGTGATCACTCTATTAAGTCAGTTATTGACCGACTTTTCTTAATGATAGATTATGCTTCTAGTTGAGCATTTTTAACTAGACAGACATGTTCTGTAATTTGTGAGCGCTAGGAAAAATAAGACACATAGAACAGTATGTTGCAGCTATGGCGTATGTATTTTCTGAAAATATTATAAAGACAATGTCTGCTGAAAAGACACTGTTAGTCGTTTAGGGAGAAAAATGGAAATTTCTTTATTAGCGGAACATCCGCACTGTGTACCAGAAATTGCTCAATGGTACTTTACCGAATGGGCTTCTAAATCTCCTACCGGAACTCTCGAAAAAGTAATAGTTGATGTAAAAGCGAGGTCAGAGAATAGAGACAAACTGCCACTTTCTTATATTGGGTTACAAAATGGAGTTTTAGCTGGTGTAGTGGAGCTAAAATTCAGAGAGCACAAAAAGTATCCGGAATATGAGCATTGGTTGGGAGGAGTATACGTTAAATCAGATTTTCGTAAGCAGGGAGTAGCAAAGGCAATAATAGTAAAAGCGTTGTCTCATGCTGACAGTTTGGGTATTTCTGAATTGTATCTCCAAACGGAAGAAAAGAATGTGTCATTATACGCTCAGTTTGGTTTTAAAGAGCTTCATAAAGCAGAGCTTGGCATAACAATAATGGTACGGTTAAAAAAGGGATAACAGATTGCTCAAGCAGACTGCTAATACGTGTCATTTTTAATCTAAAACGTTTAGTGATTGTAGAACATTACGATAAGCTGGGTATTGCGTTACCCAGCCGCTTATCAAGGCGTTATGTAACTATAGAAGGATCTCACTATGACAGTAATTTATAAAGGGAGTTGTTTATGTGGTCAGGTTACTTTTGAAACTTCTGGTTTCAAAGATCATATAGCAAATTGCCATTGTTCAATGTGCCGTAAATTTCATGGGGCTGCATTTGGCACATTATCTAAAGTTAAAAATCTAACTTGGCTATCAGGTCAAGAACTACTCAAAGATTATGTTGCTCCAAACGGCACAATGAGAACATTTTGTGCAAACTGCGGGTCTAGTATTGGTTTTCGTAGTAAAGGTAATCCTTTGTCAGAAATCGAGCTTTCGCTGTCGTTATTCGATGAAAATATTCCAGTAAAAGCCGATGCCCATATTTTTACGGATTACAAAAGTAATTGGTATGAAATAACCGATGATCTTCCCCAATATAAGGAAGGTCGAGAGTAACAGTATAGTCACATAACAAACGTCCAATACTTTTCCTAATATGGCAGAAGCTAGTTCTAGCTTGTTTAGACAAACGTACCTCGACCAATAAATAATTTTCCCCTTTGTCATTTAGTGACTTATAAGCTCTTGAAACAGTTATAGGCGTCGTTCCAAGTTTTTCAGCGAGTAACCGATGAGTGGTTAAGCTCTTTGAACTCGGTGAACATTCACCTGCTTTGATTTTCTTGTCGACGAATTTTGCTATTCGGAAGAATTTACTATTACTCACAAAGGGTCACTAGAGCAATCTTCATTCTCAATAGCATATAACATATGTTTTTTTAGTAATTTTTATTATTTAAATATATCAAATCAATATTGACATAACTCAATTGTGGTAATAATCTACAAAAAATAATATTGAATCAATTCAATGCAAACTATAACAACATCAAATCAGGCTTAAAAAATGTTAAAAGAAATGGTAGAGGCACTTAAAAAGCAAAGTGTTCAAGAAGTACATGTATCATATGAAGCTACAAATAAATTAGTTAGTTCATTCAGTCACTTACGATTTAGAGAGGACAGTGAGTGGCTTAACGTAAGAGAATGGCTTGGAAATGTAGTCAAGCACAGCCTTAATGATGAAGTAATCCATTCTATTCAGGGTTTTAAATCAGATGATGAGCAATGTGCCCTGATTATCCGCGGTTTACCTGTTGATAGTCATTTATGTGCGACGCCATACAACGGTTATGTTCCACCATCAAAACCTCCCCTAGCTATTTTTACTTATATTGGTATATGTCAATTTTCTGGATTGAACTTGTGTCATACCAAAATGAAAATAAAGGGTTCTTATTTAGGAATGTGGTACCAGCACTCAATGTTCTAAATGAAAAGTCATTTCATGGATCCATTTTTACCTTTGGTCATCATGTGAATAATCCGGATTTACCATTAGCATGTGAACCAGTGACTGTGAGACGTGGCTGCCCTAAATTTTTATCACATGAATCATTAAAATAACTCGTGATATATCAACCTGATGATTTATTGATAATTAAAACCAGAGAACACATCGGCAAAGATTAAGCTTCCATTAACTAAGAAAGTCGACAATGAATATCAAATCCTGCGGCAACGAGGTTTAGGCCGTATGGATACCTCTGTGCTTTTCAAAATCTACAGTTTATAACTTCGATAGGAAACTACCTTATGGAACTCTTCGGTAATGACATTACATTTTTAATATTAATAGCATTAATGGTATCGGCCTTTGCGGCCGGTTTTATTGACTCAGTAGCTGGTGGGGGAGGTTTAATTTTAGTTCCATCTTTTATCCTTGCTGGATTGCCTCCTCAGTTAGCTCTTGGACAAGAAAAAATTGTTAGTACATTAGGTACTATCGCAGCAATACGCAATTTCATGCGAAATAAAAAGGTAATTTGGACTGCAGTTGCAACCGGCATTCCTGCAGGTCTTGTCGGTGCATATGCGGGAGCACAATCAATTCTCTACTTTGATCCCGATACTATCGGCAAAATTATTCTCTTTATGCTTCCTTTCGGAATAATCTTATCTTTCATTCCGAAAAAGAAACGCAATGAAGATAATTCTACGCCAATTAATAAACAGGTCCTTTTATTCGGCGTACCAGCCGCTGTGTTCGTAATTGGTTTCTATGATGGATTCTTCGGGCCTGGTACAGGTAGCTTTTTAATTCTAGCGTTACACTACTTACTGAGGTTCGATTTAGTTTCAGCATCCGCGACTTCAAAATTATTTAATTTTTCGTCTAACATAGGCGCATTATTCGCCTTCATGATTGCAGGTAACGTCTTATATATGTTGGCGATACCTTTAGTAGCAATGAATTTACTTGGTAACCATGTTGGTAGCTCATCAGCAATGAAGTATGGCGCTAAACTGATTCAACGAACCATTTCAGTTTCACTCAGTCTACTGATGATTTCACTGGGGTATAAATTTCTGTTCTAAGCGTCAGCCACAAAATTTATACGATAGAACTCTCATTCAATGCGGATGAGAGTTCTAGCACGTCACTGCCACAAATCCTATAGAGTTGGGGCGGTCCTAGCCTAAGGATTACTCCTTGTGACTTTATGCATGATGTTGTTAATGCAACTTTGTTGATAGTGTTTGTGTATTCTTAACATATTATAAAGGCAACGTTGGTTAAAAAGGATCTGTTAGGTAAATCAGAAGTTATGAGTAAGAGAATTATTGAAGTCATTGATTATCAGCCTGAATGGCGGTTTGAGTTTGCCACAGAAAAAGAGCGCATTAGTTCTGTTTTAACTGCCGCTAATATTTATGCGATACACCATATCGGCAGCACATCGGTTGAAGGGCTATGCGCTAAGCCAATCATCGACATTCTTTTGGAAGTGAACAGCCTTGATACTTTAGATTCTGAATCAGCCAAGATGGCTTCTTTGGGCTATTTAGCAAAGGGTGAATTTGGTATTAAAGGGCGTCGTTATTTCCAAAAAGGTGGAATACAAAGAACGCATCAGGTTCATGCATTCCTAGCGGGCTCGCCGGAAGTGAAAAGGCATATCGCATTTCGTGACTATCTCAGAGCATTTCCTGATGTAGCGTTTAAGTACGGGGAAATCAAAAAGGCGGGTGCGCTCATGTGTAACAATGACATCGATGTTTATATTGATTACAAAAACAGTTTTATAAAAGAACATGAAGCAAAGGCACTGCGGTGGAAATCTGCCTCAAAGAACCATCAATATTCAGACTAGTTTCTTAGCTTATCTTTGGCTGCTCAACATGATCCGATTTTCTTTGTGTCAGAAATAGCAATGCAATGATTAGGGCTGCAATTCCCGCAACCATAAAGGTGTCTCGGCCGTTGCCTGGGATATAACTCATAAATGAGGAAAGGAATTGGCCTAGAAAGATCGCCACTGAAAGCATTGCTAAGTTCTGGTTGCGGTGCGAGGCGTAACTGCGTTCAACGATCATATGGTTAACTAAAGGAACCGATAGTCCAAAGCCTATTCCCATGACGATGGCACCTACGATCATGATTGGTAAACTGCCACTTGAATACAGAGCATGGGATAGGGCATAAGCGATAAATGCGAGGCTTAATGTGCTTATACTGCCCAGTTTATGTTGTACTTTGGGCATTTGTGATGCGGCACCTACCGCAATCAGTGAGATAAACGCCATAAAGTAACCCGTTTGCGATTCATTCAACCCCAGCGTACTGAGAAAACGAGGCATCATAATAACGGCGGTAAAAAACAGAATCATGGATAAACAGGCAGCAAAATAGACAATACGAACTTGCTCTTTACCTGTGGTTTCTTCCGGTTTTATTGAGGAGTTAGTCATGCCATGGTGGAATAGGCGTGGTTTGGGCACAAAGCTGACGACCAAAATTAAAAATACCCATGCCATTAGGTAAAGGTAAAAAGGGAAAGACCAGTTCATTTTGGCCAAAATGCCACCGATGGCGAGAAATATCACACCGCCTAATTCAATCGACATGCCTTGCAGAGCAATCATTTTAAGCCGTTGTGAACCCTGATAAAAATCAGAAATGAGGGCTGTTCCCGATGCCATTACCATTGCGGTTGCTCCACCTAACACCAACCTATCTGCAAATAAAACAACCGTATTCTCAATCCACATACCGATGATGCCTAAAGCGCCATACAGCACCAAGCCAATAATCAGTAATGAATAGGCTCCAAGCCGTTTCATTACTCGCCCTACTGGTGCGCCAAAAATCACCACGCCTAAAGAGGGAAGGGTGACTAACCAGCTACTTTGCTGAGGGGATAGGTGAAGCTGGTTAGCAATATCAGGCAAACCAGGCACAATAACGCACCCTACCATGATGGTAAGACAGGCGACCGCCATAAGAGCAAACGCACCTAAATTCCCTAATTTTGTCATATTGTATTACATCCGTTGTGTTGAACTGTGCATCATTGATACTCGATTGGTGTCGCACCAGTTATAGCCAGATGTTGTTAGTAAAGGAAATAGATTGAATTGATACTGGTAATCAGTAAAGATGATAACCATGTTAGAAATTAAACCAATGCGATATTTTATCGCTATCGCCGAAGAGCTGCATTTTGGACGCGCAGCTAAACGGCTACATATTGTGCAGCCAGCGTTGAGTATGCAAATTAAAAAGTTGGAAGAAACGTTAGGCGCTAACCTATTAATTCGCAATCGACATCAAGTCTCTTTAACGCCGATTGGCGAACTGTTCTACAAAGAAGCCATTGATATTGTGGCGCGTACAGAACGCTTGGCAACGCGAGTTGGGTTAGCGAGTCAGGGAGAGATTGGTCAACTTAAGATCGGCGTTTCTGCGAGCGCTTTGACTAGTGAAATTCTGCCTAATCTTATCAAGAGATTTAAAACGCTATATCCGCATATTCAAGTTGAGCTAAAAGAGGTTCACCCTGCAACACAGCAAAAATCCTTACTGACTCGAGAAGTCGATATCGTGATAGGGCCTAGTCAGGTGTTTGCTGGGGTTCAGGATAAAGTTAATGGTATTTATCTTAGTCAATTCGGCTTTAAGTTAGCGTGCTCTGATGAGCATTCCCTTGCTAAGCACAATAGGGTTGATGTGGAGAGCTTGCAACAGGAAACTTTTGTAGGATTGTCGGCTGATGAGGATGTTCTCGGCATGATGGTCACTGGATTCGCGTTGCCTTTTATTCCTCGGCATTCGATACAAGTGAAAAGTACAGCCGCGCTCTTTAGTGTCGTGGAATCTAATTTGGGGGTGGCGATTGTTTCTAGTGCATTAGAAAGAACGGCTCCGCCAAACCTTGTTTTTCTCGATCTCGAAGGGATAGAAAATAACATGCCTATCTACGCGTTTACACGTCATAGCGATCAAGACCCAGTTTTGCATCATTTCAACGAGTTAATATTAAATCAGTGCTAAAGGTTTGGTTGCACTTAGCATTTTTAGAGTAAGAAAAAGGCCACCGGAGTGGCCTTTAATGAGTGGTTAAGCTGTGGTTTTTTCTTGGTCGACGTGGTCAGTCACCATGGCTTCGGTGGTGATCATCAAGCCCGCGACAGAGGCTGCGAATTGCAGTGCAGAACGTGTCACTTTTGCTGGGTCGATAATGCCTTGTTCAAGCATATCTCCGTATTCACCCGTTGCGGCGTTATAACCGAAGTTAGCGCCGCCTTCTGCCACCTTGTTGGCGACCACAGAACCTTCATCCCCTGCGTTGATAGCAATTTGACGTAAAGGTTCTTCCATTGCACGCAGTGCCACGCGAATACCCACGTTTTGTTCTTGATTATCACCTGTTAAGTGAGTTAGGCCTTTAGCGATTTTCGCCAGTGCCACACCACCGCCAGGGATAATACCTTCTTCAACCGCTGCGCGAGTTGCGTTCAGCGCATCGTCAACACGGTCTTTTTTCTCTTTCATTTCGACTTCAGTCGCCGCACCAATCTTAATTACTGCCACGCCACCGGATAGTTTGGCGATGCGTTGTTGCAGTTTTTCTTTATCGTAATTTGATGTGCTGTTTTCAAGCTGATTACGAATGGTTGCCACGCGGTCAGCAATCGCGGATTTATCGGCGACACCATCGACGATTAAGGTGGCGTCTTTACTGATAGTCACTTTTTTCGCGCTACCTAAGTGCTCTAGAGTTGTGTGCTCTAAATCTAGGCCAACTTCTTCGGCAATCACGGTTGCGCCAGTCAATGCTGCGATATCTTGCACCATGGCTTTGCGGTTATCACCGAAGCCAGGGGCTTTGACGGCTGCTGCTTTCACAATGCCGCGCATGTTATTCACAACTAGGGTAGCCAGCGCTTCACCTTCAACATCTTCTGCCACAATCAACAGTGGGCGAGAAGCTTTGGCAACGGATTCAAGTACAGGCAATAGTTCACGAATGTTGCTGATTTTCTTGTCGACCAGCAAAATGTATGGATTGTCGAGTTCGACAGTGCCTGCATCTGCGTTGTTAATGAAGTAGGGTGATAAATAACCGCGGTCGAACTGCATACCTTCAACAACCGACAATTCATTTTCTAAGCCTTGGCCTTCTTCTACGGTAATCAAACCGTCGCGGCCGACTTTTTCCATCGCTTCAGCAATGATTTCACCAATCGCCTTATCACTGTTGGCAGAAATGGTGGCTACTTGAGTGATAGATTGCTTGTCATCACAAGGTTTGGCTAGTGTTTTTAACTCTTTGAACGCTTCACCAACGGCTTTATCGATACCGCGTTTTAAATCCATTGGGTTTAAGCCAGAGGCCACCGATTTTAGTCCTTCATTGATTAGTGACTGAGCTAAAACCGTCGCAGTAGTGGTGCCATCGCCAGCTTCATCGTTAGCTTTGGAGGCGACTTGTTTTACCATCTGCGCGCCCATATTTTCGAACTTATCTTGCAGTTCGATTTCTTTTGCAACGGACACACCATCTTTGGTAATGGTGGGTGCACCAAAGGATTTGTCTAAAACAACGTTACGTCCTTTAGGGCCTAAAGTTACTTTGACTGCATCGGCTAATGTATTGACACCTGCTAGCATTTTTTGACGTGCATCATTAGCGAATAATACTTCTTTTGCTGCCATGATTATCTCCTATAAAACATCACAAATTCAGATTCAATTACTCAGCGATAGCGAGCACATCGGATTCAGCTAAAATGACGTATTCTTTACCGTCGATTTTTTCTTCTTTGACGCCATAACCATCATTAAACAAAACAGTGTCTCCGGCTTTAATTTCCATTGGGACACGATCGCCATTGTTTAATACACGGCCTTTGCCGACAGCAAGGACTTTACCAATGTTGGATTTTTTGACTGATTTGGATGTCAGAACAATTCCCCCTTCGGATTTGTTTTCGACTTCTTGTCGTTCAACAATCACCTTGTCGTTTAAAGGACGAATTTTCATTTGAAGTTGCCTCCTAAATAACACTCTAGATAAAAGACATCACATGTTCGGCTCAACGATTAGTTTGAGGCCACACTCTGTGGCGAGTCATCGCTAATAGCCCGAGTTGAATATGCGCTTACCTGCGCTTGCATGATCTATATAAGTGCTCAAAGCTGAACTTCAAGGGGATTTTTCGATAAAAAATATCTATTGTAACGATAAATATTATGAATCAATTTAGGCTGTTTTATTGCCAAAGGTAGCAAAGAATCGCCCTCTTATAGCACGCCGTTATGTTGTTTTTTTGCAACATGTAGTAGATCAATGTTTATGTGATCTTCTTCAAGTTTTCCTAGAGAAACCGGGCTCGCAGCGTTATCCTTAAGTGGCTAAATAAGCGTAGCTGTCACCCCGATAGATAGCTGAATTATTGTTATCAATATTGTTCTTTTAACCAGTTAAAGGGGGCGTTAAAGGTTTAATAATGAACAAAGGTTATTTTTATATTCTGTTCGCTACACTGTTCTTTAGTTCTATGGAGGTGGCATTAAAAATAGTGGCGACAGACTTCAATCCGTTGGAATTGAACTTCCTGCGCTTTGTCATAGGCACTGTGGTTTTATGGCCGATGGCAATAAGAAGTCTGAAAGAAAAAAACTTACATGTAACTAAGCAGCATTGGCCATTCTTTTTGCTGACTGGTTTCTTGTGTGTGGTCGTTAGTATGACTTTCTTTCAGTTGGCAATTATGTACGCGCATGCATCGATTGTTGCTATCTTGTTTAGCTGTAACGCGATTTTCGTTATTCCATTGGCACACGTGTTCCTTAAACAGCGTATGACTTGGGTAAGCGTTGGGTCTTTGGCCTTAAGCGTTGTAGGGATGCTATTTATCGTCAATCCTCAACACTTGCCAAACGTAGTGGGGGTCACACTCTCATTATTGGCCGCTGTTACCTTTGCCTTGTATGGCATTGTGGGGCAAATGGGCAATCGAAAATATGGTTTCACGGGGATCTCGTTAACGTTCTTTAGCTTTATCGCTGGATGTATCGAGATGGTCGTGTTCATGGCATTCACCCATATTCCGGCTGTTGCCACCACCTTCACTCATATGGGGTTGGCTAATTTTGCAAACATCCCATTTGTACAAGGTATCAGTGTGCATACGTTACCTGCGCTTATTTATTTAGGCATTTTCGTGACAGGTTTTGGTTACGCGTTCTATTTTATGGCAATGGAAGAAACCAGTGCTGCTACCGCGTCGGTGATTTTTTATATCAAACCGGCGTTAGCACCAATTTTGGCTATGGCTGTATTAGGAGAAGTGATCCATGAAAATACTGTCATTGGGATTATGTTTATCATCGCAGGATCGGCACTGACTTTTGCGGCGGCGGGTATCGATCGTCGGATTATTCGCAATACTCGTGCTTACATGCGGCACTTACGTTTTCAACGTTATCTGCGCCATCATCACGGGCAGCGTCATCAGCATTCTTACCAATAGGATGAATGAGAGAAAACTAGAGTTAAGCCCTCGTGATTGAGGGCTTTTTAGTCTCTATTGTGTTATCCAAACTGCATTTATGCTACGGTGAGAGCGTTCAACTGACTGCCGCACGATCATGACCGAAACCACGCTTACTATACCTTTACCTTCTTTGATTCACCGTATTGGTGGCATGCAAACTAAAGCGCTCAAAATGGTCGCTACCCAACATCAGTGTGAATTGAAACGTGTGCGACGTTCACGCAATTGGCAGCTGCAAGGCGAGGCGTTACATATTGAGCAATTTTATCGTCAATGCCAGCAACAATCGCCAGACACTTTGAAGTTTGTGATTAACAAAATTGCGCCTGTACTCGCTCAGAATCAAACCCTGCTTGAACCGTTGGCAGATAAACTGCAGCGCCTGTTAAGAGAGCAGCCGAATCTGACGCTGTCTGAACTGATGGCTCAAACCCAATGTACGATGCAGCAGGCAAGACAAGCTCGCTTTGCAGTGGAAGAGTGATCAGAGATGATTGATATGGGAAGGTGATGTGCATAGCAGGAGGAAACATCATTCCCTCCTGCTGATGTTGTAAGCGGTTAAGAACGGCTATCAAGCAAATCGCTAAGACCGTCACCAAGAATATTAAAGCCCAGTACGGTGACTAAAATGGCTAAACCAGGAAACAGCGAAAGATAAATATCTAAGCCGAGGAAGTTGCGGCCATCACTCATCATTGTGCCCCATTCCGGGCTGGGTGGCTGTACCCCCAATCCTAAGAAAGAGAGGCTTGCCGCGGAAAGGACGACGCTACCTGCGGTGAGCGTTGATTGCACGATCAAAGGACCAATCGCATTACGAATAACGTAACGAGTAATGATTCTAGAATGACGCACCCCTAGGGAATGAGCGGCTTCAACGTATTCTTGAGTTTTAATATTGAGGGTTAAGTTACGGCTCAAACGAGCGTACACCGGAATAGAGAAAATGGAGATGGCAATCAGCATATTCACTAATCCCTCTCCCAACACACTGACGATCAATATGGCTAATACAATCCCTGGGAAAGCAAAAATAATATCCATCACCCACATGATCACCTGATCAAGGCGGCGGTGACCTAACCCAGCTAACACCCCAAGTGGAACACCAATGAGCATGGATAAGCCAACGCTTAGCAGCACTTCTAAAATGGTGATACGTGCGCCGTAAATCACCCGCGTGAAAATATCTCGGCCATAATCATCAGTACCAAACCAGTGAGTCAATGAAGGCGGTTGTAAGGTGCTTAATAAATCTTGCGCAGCAGGATCATAGCGAGTGAGCCACGGGGCAAATAATGCGGCTAGGGCCAAAATAGCCACTAAAATGCCGCCGAGTACCAAGCTAGAGTGAGTTGAAAGATGGTACCAAAGTATCTGCAGTCGTTCTGATCCTGCGCGTTTTTCTGTCAATTCCATTAGTTAAACCTGATCTTTGGATTTAAGAAACCGATGACTACTTCACCAAGCAAGTTCATCAATACCACGCCGCTTACCGCCACTAAGGTTACCCCTTCAATCACTGGGTAATCACGATAACGCACAGAATCAACCAATAAACGGCCAATACCTGGCCAGTTAAATAGAGATTCGGTCACAACGGCACCACCAATTAAGCTACCAAAATTGAGTGCGATAATAGTAACAATAGGCACTAAAGCATTACGAAACGCGTGCAGCCAATAGATACGAACAGGGGATAAGCCTTTGGCTTTCGCCGTGCGAATATAATCGGCAGATAGCACATCGATAACGCCAGAACGTGTCATACGGGCGACGACTGCCATTGGAAATATTGCGAGCGTTAAGGTAGGGAGAATGTAGCTCTTCCAACTGGTTGCGCCCAACAAAGGCAACCAATGCAGCTCAACAGAAAAATAGTTCATGGCAAGTAGTGCGAGCCAGAAGTTTGCGACTGAAGCGCCAGTGATGGCTAATATCATCACTATTTGGTCAATCGCCCGGTGTTGATACACCGCACCGAGCATGCCTGCCGGTACCCCAACAACAATGGCGACTATGTAGGCGAGCAATGCAAGAATGAGAGTGTAGGGTAGGCGCTCTGAAATTTCAGACAGCACTGGCTGCTTAGATTTTAACGAGTGCCCGAAATCGCCCTGGACGGCACCTTCGACAAATTTAATATATTGAACGGGAAGGGGCTGTTCGAGTCCTAAACGCACTCGCATATCTTGTACAGCTTCTGGCGTGGCTTGGTTGCCTGCCATTAACCGGGCGGGATCGCCCGGTAATGAGCGTATGGCAATGAAGACCACTAAAGAGACGCCAATCAAAATAAAAGGAAAGGCGAACAGTTTTTTAATGATGTATGACTTCATGTTACCGCTTAACCATTATTGCGCGCTGGTTGTGGCATTGCGTACTACCAGATTACCACCAGGGATCATCTCTACACCTTTGATATTTTTACCTGATGCATAAAGATCATCTTGATAATAAAGCAATACTTGTGGTGCATCGTGACTGATCAGTTTCTGCAATTTGACGTACAGTGCAGCACGCTTGTTCTCATCAAGTGATGAAGACGCTTGATCAATCAGCTTATCCACTTCACTGTTTTTGTAGAAACCGAGGTTAGCGCCGCTCGGTGCAAAGCTGCGCGAATCATACAGTGGGCGCAGTTGGTTATCGTTACCCACTAGACCTGATGACCATGAAGCGAGTACTGAACTCACACCCAATTTGGCTTTTTCTTCAGCATTAGCAAACGCTGCTTTGGTCCACACACCGCTTTCCATCTGTTTGACATCAAGCTGCACGCCAATCTTCTTCCACATGGCTTGCAATACTTGTGCGGTGCGAGCGTCAGGGCCTTGCACAGCAATCGACATGCTAAATCCGTTCGGATACCCCGCTTCTTTAAGCAGCGTTTTGGCTTTTTCAATATTGTATGGATAGTCATTCAGTTTGGTATCGTATCCTGGCGCGATAGAGGCCAACGGTGAATTAGCCGGTTTCGCGTAGCCAAATGATACGGCTTTAACCAGTGTGTCACGATTCGTCGCAAAGTTTAGAGCTTGGCGAACACGAATGTCGTTGAGCGGTTTCATTTTCGTATCGAGTGCGACCCAGAATACTGCCGAGCCCGGTGAACGATTTAATGAAACGTTAGGATTGTTCTGTAATAAACGAGCAAACTGCGGTGGCACTGGGTTAATCACATCCGCTTCACCGGATTGAATCGCCATATTCATTACCGACATCTCTTCGCTCCACGTCCATTTCAGATCGTCAGCGCCGGTCGTTTTACCCCAATAATCCGGATTACGTTTTTCCAAAACGTATTCACCAGTTTTGTATTTTACAAATTCATAAGGGCCAGTACCGTCAGCTTGCATACTTAATGTTCCGGCTTTGTCAGCTTTAGGGCTAACCATCATTGCCGCGCCAGAGGTCATTAAGTTAAGAAATGTCGGGAACGTTTTTTTCAGTGTAATAACAACTTTGTCATCGCCTTGTGCTTTCACGCTTGCAATCACATTACGTAAACGACCACTGGCAGCCAAGCCGCGTGATTTATCTAAATGACGCTGGATGTTGTACACCACGGCTTTGGCGTTAAAAGGTGTTCCATCATGGAAGGTGACATCTTTACGTAGCGTAAATGTCCACACTTTGCCGGTTTTGTCGTTTTCCCAACTGGTCGCCAGTGCTGGAATGATCTGCTTTTCTTTATTAAAGCGCACCAAGCCTTCATACATAGGGTCGAGCATATTGAAAGTATAGGTGGCGGTTTGATCGCCTGGATCCATGCTACGCGGAGGTTCGCTTTGCATGATAGTCACTGTTGATGCTAAGGCCATTTGGGGTAGGCACAGTAGAGCGATTTTGCTTAATGAAAGCACTCGCCCGCGCCAATTGTGTCGCTTGGTATGTTGCATGTGATTCCCTCACGTCTTTCCGTTGATGCTCTTAGTGTCCTATTGCCTATATGGCCCTTGAGCTTGTGTATTCGCTATTAACTTCTTCATTAAAGTTAATTTATTGCAATAACATGCATAATTAGTCCTATATTGTGACTTTATTGCCCTAATTAGGTGCTAATTAGCACGTTTTTGGTGCGTTTTTAGTTAAATAATCATATAAGTTAACTAAAAATAGGTTATTTTGTAATTATATAAACTAATTAGTTGATTTATTCATTTTCACTCAGTATTGTCAAGACAAACAGGTTAAAAAAAGATCTCTAATGCTCGATTCATCACAGCAATCCATTGTTACGCTCATTCATCGCGGAGGCCCTTTAAGCCGAACTGCTTTAGCGCGTGCACTTGGTATTAGTAAAACAGCCATTAGCCACCCGGTGCGCCAGTTGCTAGAACTGGGTTTTCTCGAAGAAGAAGCCGCAAGTGCAACAGGCCAAGGGAGACCATCGGTACTATTGGCTTTGCAGAGCGGGCACAGCTTTTTTATTGGTGTTTCTCTACTTAATGAACAATTAGAGTTGTTACTGCTCGATCTTAACGGTGAGGTCCATGCTCATCGCCAATGTGAGATTGAACGGCAGCCTGAGCGACTCGTCGCCTTGATTACCGAGCAAATTCCACTGTTGATTGAACAGGGAGAAATAAGTAGCGAATCGGTATTAGGTATTGGTATTGCTCTTTCTGGTGTCGTGACTGAATCACGTGACCGCTGTTTAAAATCGACCATTCTTGATTGGGTGGATGTGCCTTTAGCTGACATGCTAGAGCGTTCTCTGGTCCAGACGCATGATCTCTCGATTCCGGTCTGTATGGAAAACGATGCGAAATCTTTGGCGATTGCTCAGCACCTTTTCGCCCATGCCCGTGATGTGAAAGATTTCACCTTAATTACTCTGGGTGAGGGTATAGGCTCGGCACATTTTATTAATGGTCAGCTCTATCGAGGAGCTCATGGGGGGGCAGGTGAGATAGCGCATACGACAGTAGAGCCTAACAATTTGCCTTGCCGCTGTGGTAAACGCGGTTGTCTGGATACGGTCGCATCGCTCATTGCCATTCGCGAACAAGCGCAGCAAGAGCAACTGTCGGCAGTGACAATTCCTGAACTTGAAGCGTTAGCTGCCACAGGGCATTCCGCAGCCGTGCGAATTTTGCACCGTGCGGGTAATGCTTTGGGGTTGGCGATGGCGAACATTATCCAAATCAATGATCCAGAACGAGTGTTACTCGCCCACCCGGAACACTATTTTGACGGACTATTTGCCACCATTGTTAAACAGAGCATGATGGCCAATGTATTGCCTAATATTGCAGACAAAATTGAAATTAAACCATTTGTGATCACACCGCAAAGTTGGCCTTATGCCGCTGCAAGCGTGGCGATTTACCAGTTTTTATATCAGTAATACCGAGCGCATTGCGATGCTCGGTATCACATAGACTCAAAAAGGAAGAGATATGCGTATTGCTGTTGGAGGCATTCATATTGAATGCAGCACATACAACCCAGTGCTTACTTATCAGGATGAATTTCGAGTGACTGAAGGAGAGGCATTGCTTGAGCACCCAAGTTTTGCTTTTCTGAATGATTATCCGGCAGAGTTTATTCCAACGCTGCATGCGCGTGCCATTCCTGGTGGTCCCGTTGCTAAAGAAACCTATGACGAATTTAAGCGTCGATTTTTGGTGGGATTGAAAAAGGCGCTACCTGTCGATGGTGTTTATCTTGCAATGCATGGCGCTATGTATGTGGAAGGCATGGAAGATGCGGAAGCGGATTGGATTAGCGCGACTCGCGAGGTCGTAGGGCCGGATTGCTTAATTAGCGCAAGTTATGACTTACACGGCAACGTGTCGCAAACAATCATCGATCAAATCAATATGTACTCGGCTTATCGCACTGCACCGCATATTGATATTGAAGAAACCCAGCGTCGTTCTGTGGATATGTTGGTTAAGAGTATTCAGACTGGCATAAAACCCAAACTGTACTGGTGCCCAGTCCCAGTCGTGTTGGCTGGCGAACAAACCAGTACGGAAGATGAACCCGCAGGGCAACTCTATGCTCAGTTACCCGACATCGATAAGCTTGATGGTGTTTGGGATGCTTCGTTATTAGTCGGGTATGTTTGGGCTGATGAGCCACGAGGCACTGCTTGTGCGGTGTTAACTGGCACAGATGAGGCGGTGCTTAAAGCGCAGGCTGAGAAACTGGCTTTAGATTATTGGCAAGCGCGCGACACGTTTGCTTTTGGGTGCCAAACCGGCACGGTTGAAGAGTGTGTACGCTGGGCAAAAGAGTCACAAACTCATCCCGTTGTCTTAGCGGATTCTGGAGATAACCCAACCGGCGGCGGTGTCGGTGACCGTGGCGATGTATTAGCGGAACTTATCCAGCAAGATGCGCAAAATGTCGTAGTTGCAGGTATCGCTGATAAAGCGGCAACCCAAGCTGCGTTTAAAGCAGGTGTGGGCGCTCAACTAGCCTTAACCATTGGTGCAAGTCTCGATCCGAAAGGGGGCTCTGCGACAGCTAACTTTACTGTGAAACGCTTGATTGATGCTACGGCTGAGACTGCGCCACAGGCAATTTTGAGCACAGGTGGCATCGATGTCGTAGTGTGTGAGCGTCGCCGTCCATATCATAATTTGAGTGACTTTGAGTTATTGGGCATTAATGTAAAAGAAGTGGGTATTTTAGTTGTGAAGTCAGGTTATCTATCGCCAGACCTAGCACCACTTGCAAGCCCTAATTTAATGGCCTTATCGCAGGGAGTGGTCGATCAGTATGTCGAGCGTTTACCCAGACCACGCAAAAAAGTGCTGACGTTCCCATTTGATCGCGAGTTTGATTATACGCCGAAGGCGTTTGCTAGCCGCCAAAATGCATCTTAGTTAAAAATAAATTCATACCATTAGAGCGGCGTAGCGGCCGCTTTTGATAGAGATTATGTTGTTGGAGAATCGTATGCCAGGGCAGGCACCCGTACTTGAAGTCACAAATTTATCGACTCAGTTTCGTGATAAACATCGTTGGAAAACCGTGATCGAAGATATTCACTTTTGTGTCTATCCTGGTGAAACCCTCGCGATAGTGGGTGAGTCCGGCTCAGGTAAGAGCGTGACGTCATTATCCATTATGCGTTTGTTGAATCCGCGGCAGAGTCGCATCTCGGGCAGTATAAAATTGTCTGGCCAAGAGCTAACGACATTGTCGGATAAAGCAATGCGGCAAATCCGTGCAAACGATATTGCAATGATTTTCCAAGAGCCGATGACATCGCTTAACCCTGCTTTTACGGTGGGGGAGCAAATCGCTGAATTATTAAAAGTTCATCAACATTGCAGTCATAAAGAAGCGCGTGAGCAAACCATCGAATTACTCAATAAAGTCCGCATTCCTAATGCACAGCAACGGTTTGATGAATATCCGCATCAGTTTTCTGGCGGTATGCGCCAACGAGTAATGATTGCGATGGCTCTAGCGCTAAAGCCTAAGTTGCTGATTGCGGATGAGCCAACGACCGCTTTGGATGTCACCATCCAAGGGCAAATCTTGGATTTAATTAAAACCCTGCAACAAGAAGAGGGGATGGCGGTGCTGTTTATCACTCATGATATGGGGGTGGTTGCGGAAGTCGCTGACCGTACTTTAGTTATGTTTCGTGGTCACCAAGTGGAAGAGAACACCACCGAGAAGCTGTTTGCTGAGCCTGAGCAATATTACACTCGCATGTTGCTTAATGCGGTCCCGAAACTGGGTGAAGTGGCCGATAGTCATGAACCGATTAAGTTTCCTCAATTAGAAGAGCAAAGTGGTGAACCGATTCATTACGCTCCGCAGCCAGCTCTTTTAGAGGGACAGTTGCCGTTACTTGAAGTGAAAAACTTAACTACGCGTTTTCCCATTCATGGCGGTTTTTGGTCACGCCAAACCGCAGCGGTACATGCGGTTGAAGACATCAGTTTTTGTGTTTATCCCGGCGAAACGCTCTCTTTTGTTGGTGAGTCGGGATGTGGCAAGTCGACGACGGGCCGTTCATTAATGCGTTTGGTAGAGCCAGACAGTGGCTACGTTGAATTTAATGGTTACGATGTTCGCTCGCTAAATAAAGCGGATTTACGCAAAATGCGCCGTGATATTCAGTTTATCTTCCAAGACCCATTTGCCAGTTTAAATCCGCGAATGACGGTGGAAGAAACCTTGATCGAACCACTTCTCGAACATGGATTGGTGACCAAATCGGAAGCGAAAAAGAAAGCCGCTGATCTAATTGAGCAAGTGGGTCTATCCGTTGACATGTTACGCCGTTATCCGCATGAGTTTTCAGGTGGTCAGCGCCAGCGGATCTCCATTGCTCGCGCATTAACGCTTGATCCGAAATTGATCATTGCCGATGAATCTGTGTCGGCGCTCGATGTGTCGGTTAAAGCTCAAGTTGTGAATCTATTGATGGATTTGCAGCAGCAGCGCAATCTTGCGTATTTGTTTATTTCTCATGATATGGCGGTGGTCGAGCGAATTAGTCATCGTGTTGCTGTGATGTATTTGGGTGAAATTGTTGAAATTGGACCAAGACAAGCGGTGTTTAATTCACCGCAGCATCCCTACACCAAAAAGCTGTTACAAGCGGTGCCAGTGGCAGACCCTAAACGACGTCACCTAAAACGAGAGCAAGAGATATCGGAGCTGAAAAGTCCTATTCGAGATTTGGATTATGTTGTGCCCAAACGGCATTATCAGCAAGTGGGAGAGGACCACTGGGTAATGGCATCCGCATCATGAATATAGGCTAAAACTTATTGATTTAAATGTAATTAACCCAGCGTGTTTGTTGCAGATAGTTTAACTTCTGGAGCGAGATCAAGGTTTATTATTGTGGGCATGGTGGTCTTTGTGGGTTTTCGGTAGGGTTGCGACCGCGTTAGAAGAAGGTTTGCAACGAATACTGTAATCGCTTTGATTATCATCAGCTCGCTTGCGATATCGGTGAAAGAGATGAGTCATGAGGCTCAAAATTTATACATGACGACTCTCTCTCACTCTGGCCTTCTGAAAACTGGCTAGAGGTTGGAAAACCAACCAATAAAAATATCGTAAAAAAAGAGATAACACCTCATGTTTAGTAGTTTAAAAAATAAAGCAAAATCACTTTCTGAAGATCTTAATAAAGCAGCAGATAAAGCGAATGAAAAACTTAGCCAAGGCGCTAAGTTTGTGGATGAACTTAAGAAAGACACCACAGAATTTGCCAATGATGTGAAAGGCAGTGTAGATAAAAAGACTGACGCTGCAATGAAGTCATTTAATGAGCAGAAAGATCAGCTTGGCAAAAACATCGACGAGCAGATCGAAAAAATCACCAAATAATGTCGATGTGATAAGTTAATGGTTAAGCGAAAAAAACGAGCAATATTGCTCGTTTTTTTATGGCTAAATTTTACTAATTAGTGGGAGTGGCTGTGAGTTCGGGCAGCATGCTGTTGGCGCATTTTTAATACCACTACGAAACCGACGGCGGCGAAGATGACGCAAAGAAAAAAGATGTCTCGATAGCCATAATGGTTAGCGATAACGCCAGTAAATGGTCCCGTAACCCCGTAGGCGATATCTTGAAATGCAGAGTATGCACCTAATGCTGTGCCGCGACTTTGCGGTTCAACGCGGTCAACCACAATGATGCCTAACGATGGGAAAATCATGGAACAACCGGCTCCAGTTAATGCCGCGCCGATAAGTCCTAAAATCGCATTAGGCGCAGCGCCTAACAGTGCTAAGCCAATCACTTCAACCACAAAGCAATATTTAGCGACCTCGACTCCGCCAATTCTATCGGGTAGCGATCCGACGGCAATACGAGTTAGAACAAACGAAATCCCAAACGCAGATAACGCAAAACCACTCATCGCCCAGTTTTGATGGTGAAAATACAGCACCACAAAGCTACTGATCACAGCAAAGCCTGTGCCTTGTAAACCCAACGCTAACCCGGGCTGCCAGATTTTTCGAATCACAGTGGTAAATGGGGCACGTTTACCGGATTTAATTGGCACAGCGGGCACACCAATAATAAAGACGGTGGCAATCACTGGCAGTAATAACGTCACAAGACCGACTGCGCCGAAACCGCCTGTTTGATACACCCATAAGCCGATAGGCGCAGACGTAGCCAAAGCTCCATAGGTTGCCATGCCATTCCAAGACATCACTTTTCCTGAATGCGTTGCATCAACCAAACCAATGCCCCATGCAAGATTTCCGGTTAAAATAATGCTTTCACCAAAACCGAGTATGATCCGGCCAAGAATCAAAATCACAAAAGCGACGGCTGGCTGATAAGTGAAGGGCGTTGAGGCAAGATAGAGGAGCCCAGAGGCGGCACAACAGGCCATACCCAACCAAGTGGTTTGTCTTGCTCCAGATTGGTCGGCACGTTTACCAGCAAAGTTACGGGTTAAAAGGGTAGTAATAAATTGAGCACCGATAGCCAAACCGACAAAAAGGTTACTAAGTCCAAGCTGTTGCTGAACGTATAGAGCGATTGCAGGCAGCGCGAGCCCTATTGTCATATAGGAAAAATACATGCCGAGTACAATACGTAAAAGACGAGAGTCTTCTTTTGAAAGCGTGTTCATGGTGGCCTTCTCCTCATTGTTGTGATCGCTGTTAATCGTGCCAGTCCTCATTAGCCAAATGATGAATCACAAGGCAAACGTAACGAAACCTAGTGCGAGCATTAGGTTAACGAGTGGCGTTAGCGAGCCTGTCCTGATAAGAGGCGAGCAATGAGGGCAAGGCTAGCACTTATTTAACAGTAGTTATGCAATCGATTGTACTCTTCATTAAACCTGTTAAGTTAATATAGTGTTATTAATTTATGTAAAAATATGAATATACCTTAATGGATTAGGTGCAGGATTCAGCACGGTCGCTAAGAGCACAGACCAAGCTCGGCAACGGCAGTGTTGGGCATTTTAGTTCTACACGCCCTTTACTGTTTTTAAACAGGGTGTGCATCGCGATGCTTCATTTGTCGGTGAAGCGTAAATCGATAGAACAATTGAGCACATAAGATCAATGAACAACCAGCGAGTTTGTTGGCTGGCAATTGTTCGCTGTACCAGTAGGCCGAAATTAATAAGGTGAATACTGGCTCCATAATCATGATGACGGCAGCATTGGTTGGTGACGTGTTCTTCTGTCCACGTAGTTGAATCCAAAAACGTAAGCTGGTGGCAATGACGACACTGGCAACAAACCAACTCCAAGTTTCAGTCGAGAAGTGGCTTGGCCAGTGTTCCCAAATTCCGGAAATAATTAGTGAGGCTATACCGGTTACCGCCAGTTGGATCGACGTCAGTGGCGTGACGGGAACGCGTGCAGAAAAGTAGCTATTGAAGCGGAAATAGACCGCTTGAGTTAAAGCAGCGATTAAAAACCAGCCTTGCGAGGGAGAAAATGACGCGTTGTGATTGAAGGTCAGTAATCCGAGGCCACATATCGCAATCGGTAATGAACGCCAGTATGCACTTGAGGGCATTGTACGGAGCCAAACAAGATCAAGCAGCGGGACGATGAGCATCGACAGGCTCATAATAAATGCACCATCGCCAAGGGTAGTGGCGGTGGCTACTGCGTACATCCAGAAATCGATTGATATTGCTTGGAGTAATCCCCCAATGAGCATGTAGCCCCATTGTTTGGATGTGATGCCTTTGAAGGCATGAAAGCCAAGACAAGCGATAATAATGGCACCGGCAGTAAAACGCAGGCCAATAAAACCAAAAATAGGCATTTCAACGGTCGCTTCTTTGGAAAAAATCCAACCCCAACCGGCGATAAAAGTAGTCAATAAAAGAAGTAAATCGGCGCTTCGCTGCTGTTTCATATCGTTCATGCTTAAGTTAATTTGCATCAATGATGATGGTTTCACATCGACAAATCTGTGATGGTTCATTAATGCTTAAGAGAATAAAAAGAAAGTGGCCTTCCCAAAGGAAAGCCACCTTAGTTGTGCGTTATCTCAAGAGTTGGGAGTGATGAGATGCGCACCTCACATCAGAGCAAAAGCTCACGTTCAATTCGTTCGCGCGTTTCTATTGCTTGGACATCCATTTTTTCAGGGAAACCAAATAGAGCCGCTGCCACAATAGGGTCTCCACCGACTTTAAATTTGCGTTGAGCAAAACCGGTATCGCGTAGACCTTGGAAAATACCATCGAAGTCGACTTCACCTTCACCCATACCAACGTGTTGGTGGATCGTTGCGTCCACACCCGGTGGGTTAACAATGTAGCGGTTTGGTTTCGTGTGATTGTAGGTATCGCCAATCAACACATGAGAAAGGTCCTGACCACAGTATTCGATCATAGAGCGAACATCGCCTTTACCTTTATCATAGAAGAAAGTGTGTGGTGAGCTGTACAGATAAGTGACGTTATCACTGCGCAGTGATTGTACAAGATCAACGGTTTCGTTGTTTAGTTCACAGAAATCGTAAGGGTGTGATTGGATTTCGATACGAATACCTTCGCGTTCGACGATTGGAAGAATTTCTTCCATGGATTTGTACCACATCTCTTCACAGATTTTTGGTTGATTAGGATCGCCCGATAGTTCGGTATTGATGACTTCAACGCCCATCTCAACGGCGATTTCAATCATACGTTTCCAGTTTTTCACTGCCGCTTGGCGACGAGCTTCATCTGGACCAGACCAACGATACACCACAATAAACGATGAGATTTCTACGCCAGTTTCACGTAGCGCACGTTTATATTCATTCATGATGTCACGGCCCGCTTTAGGGTGACGGTAGAATGGGTTGATCTGTGGGTGAGGAGATTGTTCGATGTATTTGTAGCCCCAGTCTGCGACTTTGTGCACCATTTGGGTGATGCCCAATGGGCGAATAACATCGACGTCGAAAGCAATTTTCATTTTGAACCGCTCCTTTACGTAGGGTAGGAATTAAGGGGGCTTACGGCCCCTCTTAGTTAGTAATATCGATAGGTCTTATCAACTAATCCGTTCAGGCTTAGTACTGTCTTGATTGACTGACTTTTTCGTTGATCACTTTAGTGATTTCATTAATACGGTCACTTTCTGATACTTGAGCGACACCGACACGCCAGAAGCTAAAGTATTTATGCACCATGGTTTTTGGTAGAACTTTTACATCAATCACGGTTGAGCAATCTTGTTTTACTGCGTCATCTAGCGCGGCTTTAAGTTGTTCTACAGTAGTCACCCGGTAGGTTTTACAGCCATAGCCTTCACCAATTTTGGCAAAATCCATTGGGACAAAACCACCGTCTAAACGGTCTGCACGTTGGTCACGGAAGCGGAATTCTGTGTAGAAACTGTCCATACCGTGTTCCATTTGCAGGTTGTTGATACAACCATTGGTCATGTTATCGAATACGATGACGTTGATCTTTTGGCGTTCTTGAATCGAGGTGACCAACTCAGAATGAAGCATCATAAATGCGCCATCCCCTACCAATGTGAATACTTCTTTTTCTGGGTTGGCCAATTTGACCCCTAAAGAAGCATTGACCTCGTAACCCATACAAGAGTAACCATATTCAACGTGGTAACTGTTTGGACTACGAGTCTTCCAAATACGTTGTAAATCGCCAGGTAAGCTACCTGAAGCACCAACAATCACTGAATTCTCTGGGATTAAATCATTCACCATGCCTAATGCGCGGGTTTGGGTAAGCACTGAATCAGTTAAGGCCTGGAACTCTTTAAATACTTGTTCACGTGGTAAGTGGTCATCAATTTCAGGAACAAACTCTTTTTCATTAAATTCAACAGCGTATAAACGTTGACGTTCTTTAATGTACTCATTTTGCACGGATTGAATTTCATCAGCCCAACCGCCGCGATAACCTGTGGTATTCAGTTTGTCGCCAAGAGCGGTTAGTGCTTGTTTTGCATCGGCAACCACTTGTACACCATCCAACTTGAAGGCATCAAAGCGGCTAACGTTAATGTTGACGTATTTGACGTCTGGGTTTTGGAAAATCCATTTTGAAGATGTAGTGAAGTCGGTATAACGAGTACCCACCCCGATAATCAAATCCGCTTCTTTAGCCAGTGTATTCGCTGCCAGACAGCCAGTTTCACCGATACCACCCACGTTATAAGGGTGTTCTGAAACTAATGTCCCTTTACCAGCTTGAGTTTCAGCAAATGGAATCGCAAATTTTTCGCTAAATTGGCTAAGAATGTCGCCAGCTTGTGCGTATTTCAAACCGCCACCACAAATCAACAGAGGTTTTTTCGCTGCGCTAATCAGTTCAACAGCATCTTGCAACGATTCTTCTGTCGCGATTTGACGTTCAATACGGTGAACGCGTTTAGTAAAGAAGTAATCAGGGTAATCGTACGCTTCACCTTGCACATCTTGTGGTAGAGCAATAGTGACTGCGCCTGTGTCTGCAGGATCGGTCAATACACGCATCGCGTTGATACAAGCTGTCATTAACTGTTCTGGACGAGTCACACGATCCCAGTATTTACATACCGGTTTGAAGGCATCATTAGTACTGATACTCAAATCATGAGGTTGTTCTACTTGTTGTAAAACGGGATCTGGTTGGCGAGTTGCGTAAGTATCACCAGGTAGTAGCAATAATGGGATGTGGTTAGCAGTTGCAGTTGCTGCAGCTGTTACCATGTTGGCAGCACCAGGACCAATAGAGGAAGTACACGCATAAATTTGTTGACGTAAAGACTGTTTTGCAAAACCGATGGCAGCATGTGCCATACCTTGTTCGTTACGTCCTTGGTGGATTTCCAAATCCCCTGCATTTTGTTCTAAGGCTTGGCCGAGTCCCAACACGTTTCCGTGCCCGAAGATACCAAAAATGCCTTTAACGAATTTAATTTCTTGTCCATCAACACTGACGTACTGATTGTCCAGAAATTTTACTAAGGCTTGAGCCACTGTGAGTCGAATTGTTTTCATTGTCTTGGTTCCTGTTCACGACAACCGAGCGGGTTGAAATAGGGTAGATATTCATATCAATCAACGAGTCCATTATAAGCAGCTATTTTTTCATTGGAATAGAAAATAAAATTAATATTTCATTGTGAGAGGTGGATCAAATTAAGCGATTTTTAACGCTAGTTCACTGTATATAAAGGCTTTATCTATAGGTGTGCTGTTTTTGAATTGTGATGAAAGTGGAATTTTTTAAAGGAAAATGAAATGAATAGCTCAAGTTGTTTCAAAATTCGTTGAAAATGAAATTTTTATTCCTAATAATAATCCCATCGCATCTACGAGTATGAGGATTGCAAGATGAACGAGGTGAATAAACAACTGGATGTCATCTGTATAGGTCGCGTCGCATTAGACTTATATGGACAACAAATTGGCTCACGTTTGGAAGACATGAATTCTTTCTCTAAATACCTAGGGGGATCGTCTGGTAACGTTGCTTACGGTACAGCTATTCAAGGTTTAAAATCAGGGATGCTGGCTCGTGTCGGTGATGAGCACATGGGACGCTTTTTGCGCGAAGAATTGCAACGTGTTGGTTGTGATACCCAATGTCTGATTACAGATAAAGAAAGATTGACTGCATTAGTGATTCTAGGGATTAAAGACCAAGACACTTTCCCATTGATTTTCTACCGTGATAACTGTGCAGACATGGCATTGTGTGAAGATGATATCGATGAAAACTACATCGCATCATCTCGTGCATTGGCGATTACAGGTACTCACCTGTCTCACCCAAATACCCGTGGTGCGGTACTAAAAGCACTAGAATATGCTAAAAAACATGGTCTAAAACGTGCGCTTGATATCGATTATCGTCCTGTTTTATGGGGATTAACTTCTCTAGGCGACGGTGAAACACGTTTTATCGAATCTGATGCAGTGACTAAATCATTGCAAGAAGTATTAGGTAACTTCGACCTTATTGTCGGTACAGAAGAAGAGTTCCATATTGCCGGTGGTACCACAAATACATTGGCCGCGCTACGTAAAGTCCGTGAATTTACTGATGCAGCGTTGGTGTGTAAACGCGGTGCGGATGGCTGTTCTGTATTTGAAGGTCCAATTCCAGCAAGCTGGGATGACGTTGCGCTACAAAGTGGCGTCAAAGTCAAAGTACTGAACGTGTTAGGTGCTGGCGATGCCTTTATGTCTGGCTTGCTACGTGGCTACTTAAACGACGAAAGTTGGGAACAAAGCTGCCGTTACGCAAACGCTTGTGGTGCATTGGTGGTTTCTCGCCATGGTTGTGCACCTGCTATGCCAACTAAAGCTGAGCTGGACAATTACTTACTACGTGATAAAGATGTTCCTCGCCCTGATAAAGATGAACTTTTGAATCACTTACACCGTGTGACTACACGCAAACAAGAATGGCCTGAATTGTGTGTCTTCGCGTTTGACCATCGTCGTCAATTAACAGATATGTGTGAAGAAGTTGGCGCTGATGAAAGTCGCATTCCACAGTTGAAACAGTTATTACTACAAGCTGCACGCCAAACGGCAGAAGCGGCAGGGCTGAATCACTCCAGTGGTATTTTGGCGGACACGACCTTTGGCCAAGATGCATTGAATGAAATTACTGGTAATAACTGGTGGATCGGTCGACCAATTGAAATGCCAAGTTCTCGTCCACTGCGCTTAGAACACGGTAATATCGGTTCTCAACTGATTTCATGGCCACAAGAACATGTTGTGAAATGCCTGTTCTTCTACCATCCAAATGACACACAAGCGATGCGTGAAGAGCAAGAAGCATTGGTGACAGAAGTGTATCAAGCATGCTGCCAATCTGGCCATGAATTGCTTCTTGAATTGATTCTTCCAGCCGATTCAGCTGATAAAGATGAAAAACACTACGCAACGATTGTACAGCGCTTCTACGATTTGGGCGTGAAACCGGATTGGTGGAAACTTCCTCCACTAAAAGAAAAAGCAAATTGGGATACTATCAGTGGTTTGATTGACCAATATGACCCATATTGCCGTGGCATCGTTATTCTTGGTCTTGATGCTCCAAGTGATGAGTTGAAAGCTGGCTTTGCTAACGCGAAAGATGTAGAAAAAGTGAAAGGTTTCGCGGTTGGCCGTACTATCTTCGGTGAACCATCGAAGCAATGGTTGGCTGGTGAATATGATGATTATCAACTGATTCAAGCAGTTTCAGAAAACTATCTACGCTTGATTGGTTATTGGCGTGAAGTAAGACCTGCCAAATAAACCATCGTTTTAAAAAGCCAGCATTTTGCTGGCTTTTTTATCACCTAAGATAGAAATTTGAGAGCATTTCCTTTATAGTTCCACACGGAACGTGAAATATTTGTATTAAAAAAATAAAAACCGGAACACCTTCGTCAAATTTAATCTTATTTGGGCTTTCTATTCATTAACAGAAGCATAGATGACAAACATTATGACAACAACAACACAACTTGCGGAGCTACAGGAAGAGATCCGTGCTCGTTATAGTAGTTTAAGTAAACGTTTAAAGCAGATCGCACAATATGTGCTAGATAATAGCAGTACGATTCCTTTTGATACCATAGCGGAAATAGCCAAAAAAGCCGATGTTCCACCTTCTACATTAATTCGTTTTGCGAATGCGTTTGGCTATGATGGTTTTAATGAAATGAAACAAGTATTCCGGGATAACTTGATGGAAGATACCGTAAGTTATACCGAACGAGTTAAGCTATATCGTCAAACCAATGATGACGGTATGGATGCACCAGAATCGCCCAGTGAGATTTTAAAAACGTTCAGCATGGTGAACGCCACGGCACTTAAACAGTTACCTAACTCCATTAATAAAGAGGATTTGGCGCTCGCCGTTGAGTTACTCAATAACGCGGAAAATATCTACGTGATTGGTTTAAGGCGTTCTTTTAGTGTCGCTTCTTACTTAACTTACGCGTTCCGCCACTTGGAACGTCGAACCTTTTTAATTGATGGCTTAGGCGGCATGTTCCGTGAACAATTGGCATTAGTGAAACCGACCGATGTCGTGATTGCCATTAGCTATTCACCTTATTCTAAAGAAGTGGTCGATTTGGTCCAATTAGGTGTTGAAAAGGGCGCCAAACAGATTGCGATTACCGATAGTATGGTCAGCCCACTTTCTGCCTTTAGTGATGTGTCTTTTGTGATTCGTGAAGCACAAATGGACGGCTTCCGTTCGCAAATCTCTTCTATGTGCTTGGCACAGACTCTCATGCTGTCTATGGCCGTTGATAACGCCAAATAACTGCTAAGTGCAATGTATATAGAGCGCCACATGATGGCGCTCTTTTCGTTTTATGAAATAGCATCTGGCAAATATTATAGAATTAGGCAGAATTCTCGGACTATCAGGCAGTCACTTCCACTTAAATTTCTACTAAGATTATTTATTCATAAAAGTAATATTCGTCCTCATTGAATACTCTTTAGTTTTTTCAGTAAAAGAGACTACAGAGAATGATTCGAGCCGTTCTATTGCAAAAGTCATATAGCTAAATTCAAAGGAAGCGAAAATGAAAACAGTAGGTTATGCAGCACATTCTGCAGATTCTGAATTGGTTCCATATCATTTTGAACGTCGTGAATTACGCGGCAATGATGTCGCAATTGAAATTACCTATTGCGGTGTGTGCCACTCAGATTTACATACCGTAAATGGTGATTGGGGGCCTCAGCCATATCCTTTAGTCCCTGGACATGAAATTGTCGGAATAGTGACTGCAATTGGTGACGACGTGGGAACCTATAAAGTAGGTGATAAAGTCGCTGTTGGTTGTATGGTGGATTCTTGTCAAGAATGTGACCAGTGTGAGCACGGTGAAGAGCAGTACTGTCGTCATGGTATGACGCCAACCTACGGGGCTCCTGATCGTGAAACTGGGGAAATCACTCAAGGTGGTTACTCAAAACACATTGTGGTCCGTGAAGAGTTTGTGTTACGTATTCCAGACAACATGGATATGTCGCGCGCGGCGCCGATTCTATGTGCAGGTATTACGACATTTTCACCGCTGCGTACGTGGAATGTGAAAGCAGGCACTCGGGTTGGTGTTATCGGCCTTGGTGGTTTAGGGCATATGGCGGTTAAACTGGCCGTCGCAATGGATGCTGAAGTGACGGTGATCAGTCGCTCGAACAATAAAGAAGCCGAAGCAAAAGCGCTAGGGGCGAAAGGGATCTTAGCATCCACCGATAATGAAGCGATGCAACAATCACTCAATGCGTTTGATTTAATCATCGATACTGTGCCAACTAAGCACGATGTGAATATCTACACGCCGTTATTAGATGTTGACGGTTCACTCGTTATTGTCGGGCAAGTAGGGCCTTTAGAAGAGCTAATGTCAGTACCTCTCGTGTTTGGCCGCCGCCGTGTTGCGGGCTCTCTCATTGGTGGTATTGCGGAAACTCAAGAAGTGTTGGATTTCTGCGCGAAGCACAATGTGTATCCAGAATGCGAAATGATTAAGATTGATGAAATCAACTCTGCATTTGAACGCTTAGCAAAAGGCGATTTAGCGCACCGTTTTGTGATTGATATGGGTTCTTTAACCGCCGCCTAATTCAATGATGAAAGAATGGCGATAAAAAGGCCATTAGTAGAATAAAGCGACCCCCAATAGTTGGACACCAATTATTGGGGGCTTTTTATTTGCGTGAAATGAACAGTAGAAGGGCACAGCAAAGGCTTTTTAGCACAATCAGTTAACCAGTTCGTGATCCCATTCTTGTTGTTTAATTAAACCGTAGACTATGCTTTTTATTTGATAATTAACGAAAAGGGAGCGGTCGAGTGATCACAATTAATATTCAAGACAAACCCCTAGTGGAGATTGAATATCTTCATCCAATGAATGCACAACAAGCGTTAGAAATGGCTTACGATATTATCGATGATGCAAGCAAGTTTTCTTATTCACTAGAATACTATGGCGCTAATCTAGGGTACTTGGTTGATATGATCAACGATACTTATGATACCTACGAGCCTGGAGAACATCCGTATTTCTTCTGGGAGTTTTTGGTGAATAACCAAGAGGCCATGGTTGGGATTGATAATTTAGATTTACACGATAACGATGTGATTAACATGCGCTACATTGAGTTTGATCCGAACGAACATGATGAATGGATGCAGTCACAAACAAAAAGAGACAAGTTGCACTCGTAGTGGAATAAATGAAGCAAACAAAAAAGGCGGCCAGTCGGGTGACAATCTGGCCGCAATAAATTATACCCAGCAGCTTGAGGAGACTGAGTATAAACCTACCTAGTCTTCTTTAGGGTAAGCGTCGGTGTTGATCCAAGAATGATCATCTTCCCAAGTGAATTTCCATTGGCGGATAGGACCTGCCATTACGTTTAAGTAATAGCCGTCATAACCCGCTAACATGGCTACAGGGTGGTAGCCGCGTGGTACTTTAACAACATCATGATCGTAAACCGCCATGGTTTCATCGAGATCACGTTCATCAGTATAAACACGTTGTAAACAGAAACCTTGCGCTGGATTTAAGCGGTGGTAGTAGGTTTCTTCCAAATAAGTTTCAGTATCAGAAGCGGTATCATGCTTGTGGCTAGGGTATGAGCTGGTATCACCTTCTGCGGTATAAACTTCAACCACTAGCAAGCTATCTGCTGGTTCTGTTTCTGGCAGAATATTTTGTACGTGACGTTTGTTGCGACCTTTACCACGGTATTCAACACTGACGTCATCAGGGCCGATTAAGCGAGCTGGCAAGTTGCCTTGGCTAGGGGCGCTACATACGGCTAATTCAAGTTTTGTTGTGGCTTCAACGACTACTTTGTCATCATGTGGGACATAGACAGAGTAGGCTGGTATTTTTTCAAATACATCCATACGTTGGCCAATTTCCCCAAAAGACTCTTTGCTTGTGGTGATTTTTGCTTTACCAGCGATCAACACCAAACATAGCTCACGATCGCCACTTTCTAGTGTGATGGTTTGACCTTTAGTCAGTTGATAAGCATCGAAACCAACATATTTCCAACCTGCGTTTTCTGGAGTGATATGTTGAATGAGGCCTTCCCCATTCGGTTTTTGGTATTTCGATAGTAAGTTACTCACTGGAGACTCCTTATTTTCCCTGTCGAATGGGAAGTTGTAGCGTGCTATTCAGAGCACGCTACAGCTCCTATGGCTTTGGGGTTATTAGTTTAACCTAGCGTTGGCATGCTGAACTCAGCAATGCTGTGTTCGCCATTTGGCCAACGTGTTGTAATGGTTTTCATACGAGTGTAGAAACGAACGCCGTCTGGACCGTGTACGTGTAGCGCACCAAAGATTGAACGTTTCCAACCACCAAATGAGTGATAAGCCATTGGTACAGCAACTGGAACGTTAACGCCGACCATACCTGCTTGTACACGCATAGTGAAGTCACGAGCGTATTGGCCATTAGTAGTAAAGATCGCGCTACCGTTACCGTATTCGCTGCTATTTACGATTTCAAGGGCTGTTTCATAATCTGGTGCGCGGATAATACCGAGTACAGGGCCGAAGATTTCTTCGCGGTGAATACGCATACCTGGTTTCACATCGTCAAATAGCGTACCGCCAACGAAATAGCCATCAGGGTATCCTGCCACTTCATGGTGGCGACCATCGACAACCAATTTAGCCCCTTCTTGTTCACCAATGTTGATGTAACCTAGCACTTTTTCTTGGTGAGCTTTAGAAATTAGTGGGCCCATGTCTTTGTCTTTTTGGCCTGGTTCAGGAATACCTGCACCAATTTGTAGAGCTTGTACTTTTGGTGTTAATTGGCTAATCAGTTTGTCTGCGGTGTCATCACCGACAGCAACAACAATTGGTAGTGCCATACAACGTTCACCAGCAGAGCCGTAAGCACCGCCCATGATGGCATCAACACAAGAATCAAGATCGGCATCCGGCATGACAATCGCATGGTTTTTCGCTGCGCCAAAGGCCTGAACGCGTTTACCGTGTTTACTTGCTGTGCTGTAAACGATTTCTGCAACAGCAGATGAACCAACAAAACTTACCGCTTGAATGCGTGGATCTTCAGAAAGAATCGCTGCACTGTCGTTAGGGCAGTGGATCACGTTGAAGACACCATCAGGAAGGCCGGCTTCTTTTAGCAGTTCTGCCATTTTCATGGCTGCAGATGGTGCTGTGACAGGTGGCTTCAAGACGAAAGTGTTACCACAAGCAAGGGCAACTGGGAACATCCACATCGGTACCATTGCTGGGAAGTTAAATGGCGTGATACCAGCAACAACACCAAGAGGTTGCATGACAGAGAAGCTGTCGACATTAGTACCTACGTTGTTCGAAAACTCACCTTTTAATAGGTGTGGGATACCACAGGCAAATTCAACAACTTCAATACCACGAGTAAGTTCGCCTTGAGCATCTGATAATACTTTGCCGTTTTCTTCAGAAATGATTTTTGCTAGTTCTGTACGATTTTCTTCGAGCAAATCTTTAAATTTAAACAGAATGCGTGCTCTGCGTAGTGGAGTCATTGCCGACCATGATGGGAATGCTTTGTCTGCTGTATCAATTGCAGCGCGAATTTCATCATCACTACTTTGAGTCAGTTGGGCAATCACTTGACCTGTTGCTGGGTTATAAATAGGTTCAGTTTTGCCTGTGTGGCTGACTTGAGTACGTCCACCAATAAAATTGCCGACCGTGTTCATATCTAGTTCCTTTTGTTTCGTTGTTTGGAAAATGCGTTATCGAACTGTGCGTTTTGGTTCTCGTGGTTGGCTTCATTCGAAAACGATGGTGATAATTTATTATTTCGAAATAAATATTTCAATATTATTGGTCATTAATTTGTTGTTTCATTTTTGGCTTTGTGATGATCCGCTCGTTTTGATGGGAAAAACGTTAAGATTAGACTTAATAGCAGAAATGAGCGGTTTTATGTGAGCCAAACCACTGTAATTATATGATTAATGTGGAAGTTATCGTTCTTTCTTATTTTGGGAGTGTGTTATATAGCGTATTCAAATCGATAAAAACGGGGACGATAAACTGAGTGAGGAACGAAAAATGGTCAAGGGAGATCAAAAGAATTGGGTCAAAAATGGAATGTTCATTAAGAAATGAAATGCAGCGATTTTCATTGTTGTCGTTAATTTTGGAATAAAATTTCTATTTTTAAAGCGGCAGACAGTCACAATTGTGATGCGTCTAGCTGAAATAATCAGTGCATACGTTATCATGGCAGTATGAATTAAGTGGTCATATTCCTTCCAATAGCCAAATTTCTTCAGCTCTGTTCTTCCTTATGCCTAAGTGAACTCCGAATATACGATCCTGTGCTCATCAAAGAATACAGTTTAAGAAAAATCACGGCATAAATGTCATTCTTTCGTTCGAAGTGTTCTGTCACTCCTAACACCCAAACAAAAGGTTAATTCTATGACTAAACACAAACACGTTACTTCTGCGATGTTAATGTCGGCCAAAAAGTGGGCGTTCTCTTCTTTAGCTGCGTTAGTGATGTCTAGCTATGGGCTGACTGTTCAAGCTCACAGTTATCAACCAAACCATGTCGATCAGTATACGGGTCATACCCGCATTTTTGTATTGTCTGATATTGGTAATGAACCCGATGATCAAATGTCGATGGTTCGCTTGCTGACTTATTCAAATGAGGTCGATATTGAAGGACTTGTCGCTACCACATCAGTTTGGCAGCGGGCAAAACGTGAAAAAGATACCATCAACCATATTATTGATGCTTACCAACAGGTTCGTCCTAATTTAATGCAAAATGCCCAAGGCTGGCCTACAGCCAAAGCTCTGAAGGCGGTAGTGAGTACCGGACAACCGGGATATGGTATGGCTGATGTTGGCAAAGGGAAGTTATCACAAGGGGCGAAAAACTTAATTGCTGCGGTAGACAAACAAGATGATCGACCTTTATGGGTGACGGTATGGGGTGGTGCAAATACCCTAGCGCAAGCACTCTACCAAGTAAAAGAGACGCGCAGTGCTGATGAATTGGCGGCGTTTGTGTCTAAACTTCGTGTTTACTCCATCTCTGACCAAGATGATGCGGGCCCATGGATTCGGCAACATTTCCCTCACTTATTCTATATTGTAAAACCGTCTTCTCCTGATGGCGGTGAGTATTCATCTGCAACGTGGACTGGGATTGCTGGGGATAAATATTATAAAAATGGTGCAGGTGCAGATTTCAGCCATGTGACCAATGAATGGTTGGAAACACACATTCGTAAAGGTCCACTAGGTAAACATTATCTGAAATACATGTTCATTATGGAAGGCGATACCCCTGCCTTTTTAGGCTTAACCCAAAATGGTCTAAACAGTTTTCGTAACCCAAGTTGGGGTGGGTGGGGTGGCCGTTATATCTACCGTCAACCTTATGGTGAACAGCATGCTATTTGGACTCAAGGGGGAGATTGGTTCAGCCGTATAACGTCTTCAGATACAGTAACAGGTATGGACGGTAAACAATACACCTCAGATCAAGCGACAATTTGGCGCTGGCGAGATGCGTTCCAAAATGATTTTGCGGCTAGAATGGACTGGACGGTCAAACCATTTGATGAGGCAAATCATCAGCCAGTGGCGGTTGTGAATAGTAATAGCTCTAAGGATGTGATTTATATTCAGGCGCAACCAGGGGCAACCGTCACTCTCGATGCTACAGAAAGTAGTGATCCTGATGATAACGATTTAACCTATCACTGGTTCAATTATAAAGAGGCGGGGTTCTCTGGGATCGCGAATCAACCGGGCATTGCAGACATCACCGTTCAGGATGCGGATAAAGCAAAAGCACGCGTGAAGATAAACCAAGCATGTCGTGAAGGATGGCTTACTTTACCCAATGCAACCTGTCCTAACGGAGGTGAGGCTCAAGTTATTTTGGAAGTGACTGATAATGGGCAGCCTCAATTGACCAGTTATCGTCGAGTGATTATTAAAGTCAAAAATGACTAGGGGTGATTCCTTGTCAAAATGGCACAAGTGATTGAAAAAAGAGGCATGATGATGCCTCTTTTTGATCTATTAATCGTGGGCTACCACTTATACTTGATAAGACGAGTTGGTCAGTTCAATAAGTCCGTAAAAAGGGAGGTTATGGTCTTTTTCGTACCAAAGGTTAAGTTTGGACTCAGCGAATTTGAAATCGTTACTTTCATTGAGCTGCCGTAAAATAACAGGCTTTAAGTGATCGTATAAAATACCCACAGGACCCGATAAAATCACGTCATGGATATCCCACACAGTAGTAAACTGCCCAATGATAAAGCCTAAGGCTTCACCTGCTTTGTTAACCACATCGATATACGGACGATTGCCTTCGGTTACCTGAGTTGAAATATATTTCAGTTGCTCTTTGTAATCGGCGCCAGGAATCGTTTTTCCCGTACTATCCTCGATCTGCTGAATGATAGCGCGATATGTGACATATGTTTCGCAGCAACCATGTGCACCACAATAACAAGGATTACCATCGCGTTTGTAGTTCATATGAGTAATTTCAGGTGCGGTACCATCAGGGCCGAGCATGATTTTATCATCGATACTGATCCCAATACCTACTCCATAGGCAAGCAAGAGATCAACAAAGTTGCGGATACGACTGTAGTTAATCTGTAATTGAGTGGTATTACAAAATGCAATGTTGAATATTTTTGCTGGACATCCAAGCTCTTGTTCAATCAAGTTTGCAAAATTGAAATGGCGCTCTTTAAATAATTGGCTCGAGTGAATGACACCGCTACGTTGCGCAATTTTGCCTTGTGTCGCGACGGTAACAATACGAAGCTCATTAAAAGGGACATGATGCTGACGGCACAGTTTTTTGCCATGTTGCTTAATGATCGCTACTAACTCTTTCGCTTCAAATACTCGCTTTTCTTTAGGTAGATCCCAAGAAATTTTTTCATGCCCTAATATCTTGTTGGTATGATCGATCAAAATGACGTACAGCCCTTCGATCGATAAGTGGCAACAAATGCTCACATTTTTACCTGCGACTAACCTTAATAGCGTTTTTGGTCGGCCTTTAGTGCATTTAGCGGTGCTTTCATGTTCAGGCACTTCTTCAACTAACTGTTGTGTTATGAGTTGTTGAGTGATCTTTGTCAGCGATGATTTAACTAAGCCGGTTTGATTGGCTAAATCAACTCGTGACAGAGGTTGGCGTCTGAGCAGTGCAATCACCTGGTTCTTACCGTTTATATCTGTCATTACACCTCTGTATCCATATCCATTGCGATGAGCAAAATTATGTTATTCATGAGAAGCACTATAACAGGTTTCGAACACTGTATTCTATTAGCAGATTAAAATAATAGGTAGCATGTCCCAATCCCGACAAATTATGTAATTTCAACTGGTTAGTTATATTTTGTGTGAGTTCTGGCGTGGCGTAAAACAAACAGAAAAGGTGGGCGTGATGCCCACCTCGGTTGAGTCTATGTAAGTGACTAACTTGAAAACAGTTTTCCCGCTCCTGCCTGCTTAATTAGTGTGGTTAGCTCGGCAACCGGTTTGAGTTGATAATGGTAGGGAAGTGACCATTTAGCCTGTTGCTTTAATCCGCAAGCATTCAGATCGAGCGGTTTATCATTAACGAGTGATCCGCTGTCAACCAGTTGGCCAAAATGTCCGTGACTTAAATCCTTATAAATATCACAAGGATTGGAGAGGTGAGCGACTTGGAAGAGATTGTTTTCTGACAATACTTTCCCTTCTGATCCCATGCCAAATGAATAACTGTAATGATAGTTTTTGGCGTCTTTATTACCGAAAAAGACGTTGTTGTATGCATGGATCTGACCAAACCTAACTCGAGGTGTACGTTGGATGACATTGCGGAACACATTGTCAACTAAGGTAACATGGAGTTTTCCTTGGTCTTGTTTGCCATTATGGTCGCTATGACCGATGAGCATGGTTTTGTCATGATTTTCAAACACAGAGTTTGAAATAGTCACATAATCGCTGCCTCGCTTTATATCCAATTCGCCATCATGTTGAACGTATTTCCATCCGTCTTTATGCTGATACATACTGTCGGTAAAGCTACCATCAGTAATGGTAATGTGATCAATCCACACATTGTTTGCTGTGGTAATGTTCATTCCGTCCCACTCGGCATTCCAGCCATCGCCTTTTTCGAAATGAGGGGCGACATCGACGGGCGTTTCAATAGCGATATTACGCACAATGATGTTATGCACTTTTTTTATAATCAGTGAACCATTTTTGAACCCAGCAGATTGAGTCATACCAATAATTGTGGTGTTGCTCGGAATTCTAATTTGAGAGCGCCGCTTTTGGTCGGCAAAACTGGTGTAGGGCTGACCGCCACTGAGGTCAATGCTAGCCTCAATCAGCAAGATTTTTGCTTGTCCCTTTGCTGAGTTAAGTGCTTGACGGAATGTATCGTTAGATGTGATGTGATAGATGTGCTCTGCGCTCGCTCGGGAGCCACCGCTGGTGCCACCATTCATGGCGGCCCAGCCATTGCTGGGCGCGCTTTGGTGAATAATCGCTTGGGTATTATCCGCTGCCAGCGCTGACGCTGAAACAAACGCAAGAGCCGCCAGTGCTGTATGAATACATGGTTTCCAAGCGAGAGATAAATAGTGTGTTGCCATGATTGATTCCGTTATGAATGATACCAAGTGCCACCAAGAACATGCTCAATGGTAAGTTGTTTGGCGGCTTTGTCACTTAAGATATGCTGTTTACCTGCTTTATTTGCTGCTGGGCCTGTACTGCCGTATTCATAAAAACGGGCATCCGTATCGGGATTAAACCAAATACGTTGTTTGTCTTTATCCCAGCCCGACATCTTATCCCAGCCATATAGGTGATCATCAAGATAGCAGTGGTAGTAAATGGTTGAACCTTTGGCGTTTGGATCGGCATAGCGTCCGTCGGCAAAGGTTCTGGATGGATGCCAAGGTCGTCCTAACCCAAAGCTATCGGCAGGAACATTGGCCTCTTTGGTAATGCGGCTATTAATAAACACCAACCCATACGGTTGGTTGATGTCCGTACTTGGCGCGGTAATGAAGCCCATTGTTGTCATTGGACGTGTTCTGGCGCGAGCCACAATGTTACATTGATCGAAAACGGCGACACCACCGCCAAAGATAAAATCCACGTTTCCTTTTACCGTACAGTGATTGAAATAACTGGTACTGTCGTGACGCACCAACAAAGTGTCTTGGTAGCCATCCAGAGTGACATTAAGAATTTTGGCTCTTTCCGCGCCATTGCCAACCGATAATGCCACCGCTTGTGAAGAGTTGATGCGAGTAGGATCATCTTTCGTTTTGACATCGTTCGCCGGGTAATCAAAGCTATTTTTTACCGTAAGATTTTTTAATGTCACATCATTGGCTTTGATGCGAATAACAAAACTTTTTGATGTACCCCAATGTTGGCCTTGTGGGTTGGTCATTCCTGATGCTGCGTCATATTGAACAATCGTTTTATCTTCGCTTTCGCCTTCTAGCGTGACGTGATCGACATTGACATCAAACTTTTCGTTGTACACCCCGTTTTTTATATAAATCACATAGTTTTCTTTGTTGCTGTTTTTAGCGGCTTGCAGTGCTTGAGTTATTTTGCTGAATTGATGTTCACCGTTGGGGGTAGGGGTGACTAGCGCATCGAATTGAGCTGGAGCAGCAAAAGCAAAGGTACTTGATAAAGCGCAGAGCAATGCTGCGGTCATTTGAATTTTCATTGTATGCCTCACGGTATACCTATCCCTGACAAGAGCTAGGTACCTAACGTAATAACGGGTTTTGTCGGTTTAGTAACAAAACCCGACAAGTCGTAAATAAGATGCTGAATTAAAAATAAAAATTAAAACCAGCGGTTAACTTCGCTTCTCGGTGATCGCTATCGGTCGCCAAGGCGACATCATCAACACCTAAGTAAGGCTGCCAATCGCGATTGACGCGGTAGGACAATAAAGCGCCTTGTTCATAATTGGAGCGCTTGTTGTCATATAACGTATAGTCAGAATCCTGATACTGAGCAGTGTAGGTCAACATCATTGCTTCGCTTAATTGGTAGCTTGCCCCGATTTTATATACATTACGATGCTGGTTTGGTTCTGATGTCGCGTCCTTTTTGTGCGTAAATTTACGCCATTCATATTGATAGCCAGTAAAGAACGCTAACTCATCGTTGATGGCATACCGGACTGCAACGCCAGGGATATAACGCGCGCCCGTATCTCCTGAATCGCCAATTTCACCGCTAAAGTCATAATCATCGCCGGCTCCCGTATAGAATTTCATACGAATACTTGGGATGATTGATAATTGCTCGTTAATAGCATATTGATAACTGGTATCAAAATATTCGCTATAGTTGGTAGGATCATCAAAGCTATCGCGCTTTTTATTAATTAAATTAGCCGCTATTTGAAAACGCAGACCGCTATCAAATTTATACGTTAGAGATAATTTGTCACTATGGAAACGATTCTCAAGTCGATAGTTGTGTTCAAAAGAGATATAACTCGTATCGGCCATAGATGTGATTGGTAATAAAGCTACAGCGGTAACTGGTAGCCATAATAAATATGATTTCATATTAAACTCCTACTAAAAATACCAGTTGAATCCAGCTTTTAAGCACGCTTGTTCTTGTGATGTTGAACTTGATACTGCTTTTTGATCAATTTCCATATAGGGAATAACTGATTTAAATCCTGTGTATTGCACTTTAAATTCGTTATATAAGTAGCCATGTTTATTATTAAACGCGTAATATTTAAGTGGCGTGCAACTATAACTGTCACAAGATTGGGGACTATTCGTATATTTTGAGTAGTCATATAAAAGAATGTATTGGAAACGCCAATTTTCGACGCCACGATAATCGATACCTGTTTCGAAACGGTGGGTTCCTATATTCCCTTTTGAAAGGTAACTGACCGATTCGGTTCCTTGGCTTGAATCGCCATTAATGTACATATCGCGAGTTTTGTAGCTGTCGGTACTTGCGTAGTCTCGAAATTGATAGCGGTAACGGACATAGCCACCCCAGTTGGTACTGAGTTTGCGATAAAGTGTAGCGCCAGCTAGGTATTGTAAGCTATCACTTTGGAAATCTATTTCAAATTGAGGGGATAGGTAACTTTTTTTATCAAGGATATAGCTCTTAGATAAAACAAACCCAGCACTACCACCGTAGTAGTTTTCGTAAGCATAATCAGAGTCGCGGGGGTAAATACCAAACTTCACCTCAAAGCCCCAGTTCTCTGGCGTTTTATGGACCAATTTGATTGAGTCACCATGGCGACGATTTTCAGTTTGATAGTTGTGTTCGTACTGCAAATAGGTTTTACCTTTTACAGTGTCGTCGACGTCCATCGCAGCGTAGGCCTGATTGATCATGAGCAGACCTAAACTTGTAAGGTATAGAGGTTTTATATTCATATAATCACCGATTAAATATTTTATAAAATCGCACAGAAATAAATTCTGAGCATAAAATCCATTAAGATGATGGCGATCATCTTTGGTTATTACTTTTAAGTGAAAATATTTAAGGTAATAGAGTCCCGCAGGAATTTAATTCCCTGAGTAACGGTAGGTTACTAATTCTATTTCCCGTCATGAATAAAAAATTCAATTAATGAAATAATAACAATATTATAATGAAACGTTGTTTTGTTTTATTTGTAATCTAGAGTTTGTCTGAATGAAAAACAACAGGTTTTATAGGAGAGTGTGATGTGGGATATATTATGTGTTCTGATGTATAAAAATAGTGAATCTATCTCACACAATGATTGAAAAAGAGTCTGTTTGTAAAGTAACGTCAACGTCATAAGTGTGAGCCTATTAACATCCTAAAGTTATCCGCATATTCAGAGAGTTAGCATGGGAGAAAAGACATATCTACAGCACATTTTGAGCAAACGCGACCATAATAGGAATCGTTAAGATGGATAGTGCGTTAGTGGCCAATTGTGCGGTCGTACAAAAGGATTGTTTACCGTAAATATCGCCAATTACAGAATAAACACTAAACATTGGCATCGAGGTAATAATGACTAACGCCAACTTCAAATCGTATGTGGCGGGTAACCATAGCCACAGCATAAACGCCGTCATTAAAGGATGAATAAAGAGTTTACCAACGGTGACGGCGGTTAATTGAGTGCGGTTAGTATGGCGTAGTTCAATGCCCGCTAATGAGCCACCGATGACAAAAAGAGCGACTGCAACTGCCGATGGGGCAAGGATCCCTAACGTTGAGTCTATTGCTGCAGGAACTTGTATATGGAGTAGGTTACCAACGACACCAATGACAATTGAAATCAATAGTGGGTTTTTGATGATGCGTTTGAGCAGTGATTTCAATTTACCATTTAACGCCTGTTGTGACTCAAGTGCACCGTAGTCCATTAAAATAAAGCAGAGTGGAACAATACATAAGTTTTCGACTAAAAGAGCCATGGCAAAAGCATTGACGGGTGGGTTATCAATTAATTGTAAGATAACGGGATAGCCAATGAATGAACTGTTTGGTACAACCATGCCCGTAATTGAAACCGCACTGTCGAGCTTGTTTAATTTCATCACACGAATATAGAAAAGCCAGCCTAACGCCGTTACAACCAAAGAGCTGCATAAATAAGCGGCAAGATAGCGCACGTTGAGCATCGCTTGTATATCAATACTCAACACCGTTTTGATGATCACTGCAGGCAGAGCAATATAGATGACATAACGTCCCATTTCAGACAAAGCCTGCTGCGACAATAATTTGAGCTTAGCACTCACATAGCCCACCAAAATAACCAGAAAGATGGGCAGGATGACAGAAAAGACAGTCAGCATAATGAGTCCTTATTATGTGAATGTAAGATGGTTAATCAGGCAAAAAAGATAACCGACAAAATAATTAGTTTGTAAGTGCTTGTTTGTTAGACAGTATACGCCCATCAATTGTTATTCCCAACCTAAGATAAATGGATTTATTCCCTACCAATAAGCAGACAAACAAAGCTTGTTACAAAACGAACATTGTTATGCATACCAACAACATAAATGGGATTAATGTTTTATAAGTAATTGAATTTTATGGTTTTTTATAGTTGGTACAATTTTCGCTCTATACCTCCTGAGTCTTAATAATTAAGGAGATAGACCCCATGGCAATTCGTCAATGTGCAATTTACGGTAAAGGTGGTATCGGTAAATCAACCACAACACAAAACCTTGTTGCAGCCCTCGCCGAGCTCGGCAAAAAAGTCATGATCATAGGATGTGACCCAAAAGCGGACTCTACTCGTTTGATTCTGCACTCTAAAGCACAAAACACCATCATGGAAATGGCAGCTCAAGCCGGTACTGTTGAAGATATCGAACTTGAAGATGTATTGAAAATTGGTTTTGGTGATGTGCGTTGCGTTGAATCAGGCGGTCCAGAGCCAGGTGTCGGTTGTGCAGGTCGTGGTGTTATTACAGCGATCAACTTCCTAGAAGAAGAAGGCGCGTATGAAGACGACCTTGACTTCGTATTTTATGACGTACTAGGTGACGTTGTGTGTGGTGGTTTCGCAATGCCAATTCGCGAAAACAAAGCCCAAGAAATTTACATCGTGGTATCTGGTGAAATGATGGCGATGTACGCCGCGAACAACATTTCTAAAGGTATTTGTAAATATGCAGCAACCGGTAGTGTGCGTCTTGCTGGTTTGATCTGTAACTCTCGTAATACTGACCGTGAAGATGAATTGATTGAAGCATTAGCAGGCCGAATCGGTACTCAAATGATTCACTTTGTTCCACGTGACAACATTGTACAACGTGCCGAAATTCGTCGTATGACTGTTATTGAATACGATACCAAATGTAAACAAGCTGACGAATACCGCACTCTTGCGCAAAAAGTCATTGATAACAAACTCTTTGTTGTGCCTAAACCCGTCACTATGGACGAACTTGAAGAACTGCTAATGGAATTCGGCATCATCGATGAAGAAGACGAGTCCATCATTGGTAAGAAAGCTGACGAAGCTGTCGCATAAGTTAAGCGCTTCATTGTCACTCTAAGGTATACAAGGATTTCACTATGGATATGAATAAAGAGCAAATGCAGGCTTTGGTCGATGAGGTGTTAGAAGTCTATCCAGACGTGGCGCGTGAAGAACGCGCCAAACACATCGTCGTTAATGATGAGAGCCAAGACAGTAGTAAATGTATCAGCTCCAACCGTAAAGCAACCCCAGGCACAATGACCATCCGTGGTTGTGCTTATGCGGGTTCAAAAGGGGTGGTATGGGGACCTGTGAAAGATATGATTCACATTTCTCATGGCCCTATTGGTTGTGGTCAATACTCTCGTGCTGGACGTCGTAACTATTACAAAGGCACAACAGGTGTTGATAGCTTTTGTACTATGGACTTCACTACCGATTTCCAAGAACGCGATATCGTGTTTGGTGGTGATAAAAAACTGGCTGGTGCTATTGAAGAAATTGAACAATTGTTCCCTCTTTCAAAAGGCCTATCAGTTCAGTCTGAATGTCCAGTTGGTTTGATTGGGGACGATATCGAAGCCGTAGCAAAAACACAAAGTGCAGCGATTGGTAAGAAAATCGTGCCTGTACGTTGTGAAGGTTTCCGTGGCGTATCTCAATCTCTAGGTCACCATATTGCCAACGATACTATTCGCGACTACGTGCTCAATGATGCCGATGAAAAAGAGTTTGAAACCACAGATTACGATGTTGCCATTATTGGTGACTACAACATCGGTGGTGACGCTTGGTCTTCACGCATTATCTTAGAAGATATGGGTTTACGCGTTGTTGCACAATGGTCTGGTGACGGCACATTGCCTGAAATGGAACACACACCAAAAGTGAAATTGAACCTAGTTCACTGCTATCGTTCAATGAACTATATCGTGCGTTACATGGAAGAAAAACATGGGATTCCATGGGTGGAATATAACTTATTTGGCCCAACGAAGATCATGGAATCTATGCGCAAAATCGCATCTTATTTTGATGAAAAAATTCAAAAACAAACCGAAGAAGTCATTGCTCGTTATAGCGAACAATGGGATGCCGTGATTGCTAAATATCGTCCTCGTTTAGAAAACAAAAAGGTCATGTTGTACGTTGGTGGCTTACGTCCTCGTCACGTGATTGGTGCGTACGAAGATCTAGGTATGGATATTGTGGGTGCTGGTTATGAATTTGCTCACAATGATGACTACCAAAAAACCACCCCAATGATCAAAGATGCCACTTTGTTATTTGATGATGCCGCAACCTATGAATTGGAAGAATTCGTTAAAGCACTACAACCTGATTTGATTGGTTCTGGTGTGAAAGAAAAATACGTTTTCCACAAAATGGGTTACCCATTCCGTCAAATGCACAGTTGGGACTACTCTGGCCCATACCACGGTGTTGATGGCTTTGCCATTTTTGCCCGCGACATGGACATGACGATTAACAACCCATGCTGGAGCAACATAAAAGCTCCATGGCTGGATAATTCGGCAGCATCTGATAATGAACCAATGGCTAAATCAGCATAATCGCGATTGGAAAGGATTTCCGAAGATAACCGAGCCGGTGTTCACAGATTAGTGGCACGGTAGGAGAAAACTAATGACTCAAAATGTAGATGATATTAAAGCGGGCTATCAGTTATTCCAACAAGATGAGTATCAAACACTCATGGAAGGAAAACGCGAAGCATTTGAAAAAGCGCCTGATGCCGCCAAGGTAAAAGAGGTCTTCGAGTGGACGACCACCGAAGAATATCAAGAACTTAACTTCAATCGTAAACATATTACGATTGACCCGGCGAAAGCATGTCAGCCTCTAGGTTCAGTATTATGTGCGCTTGGTTTTGAAAAAACCTTACCGTATGTACACGGCTCTCAAGGATGTGTTGCTTATTTCCGTACGTATTTTAACCGTCATTTCAAAGAGCCTGTCGCTTGTGTTTCTGACTCTATGACAGAAGATGCAGCGGTATTTGGTGGTCAGAAAAATATGAGTGAAGGTTTGGAAAATGCGTATGCATTGTACAAGCCCGAAGCGATTGCGGTATCGACGACTTGTATGGCAGAGGTTATCGGTGACGACTTGAATGCGTTTATCAATAACGCGAAAAAAGACGGCCATGTTCCTCAAGAATTGATAACACCAAGTGCGCATACACCAAGCTTTGTGGGAAGTCATGTGACTGGCTGGGACAATATGTTTGAAGGTATCTTGCGTTATGTCACCCTTGATCCAAGCGGCGAATATAACCCAGGTACTACCGATAAAATTAATATCGTACCCGGATTCGAAACTTACCTTGGTAACTATCGCGTTATTCAACGCATGTTAGATGAAATGGGCGTGGAATATAACTATCTGTGTGATCCTTCTGAAGTATTGGATACTCCTGCTGATGGTGAATTCCGCTTATATTCTGGTGGTACCTCTTACGATAAAGTCCGTGAAGCACCAAAAGCGAAAGCGACTTTGCTGCTACAACCGACTCAGTTAGTGAAAACCAAAAAATTCATTGATAACACTTGGAAGCAAGATACACCAAAAATTGATATTCCAATGGGACTTGAATGGACTGATAACTTTCTAATGAAAGTGTCAGAACTGACTGGTAAAGCCATCCCTGAGTCATTAACCAAAGAGCGTGGCCGTTTAGTCGATATGATGACTGACTCGCATACTTGGTTACATGGAGTGACAGTGTCACTATTTGGTGACCCAGATTACTTATTGGGTATGTGTAAGTTTTTGACTGAACTTGGTTGTGAAATTAAACATGTCTTGTGTAACAACGGCGCAAAACGTTGGCGCAAACAGCTCGAAGCACAGTTAAAAGAAACCCCTTATGGTGAAAATGCAACTGTGTATATGGGTAAGGACTTGTGGCATTTACGTTCATTAATGTTCACTGATAAACCAGATCTACTGATCGGTAACTCTTACGGTAAATTCATCCAACGTGATACCAAAGCAAAAGGAGACGAATTCGAAGTGCCATTAGTTCGTATCGGCTTCCCAATCTTTGACCGTCACCACCTACACCGTTACACCACATTAGGTTATGAAGGTGCGATGTATATGTTGACCACTATCGTTAACGAAGTTCTGGAAAAATTAGACCGTGAAACGATTGAAATGAACAAAACTGACCTTGGTTTCGACTTGGTTCGTTAATTTCAACCATGGGTTAGCCCCAGTAATGGGGTTAACCCAAGAACTTGCCGTTAGCGGCAAGTTCATCCGGTACATTTTATTCGTTATATCTAAGGGCCGGTGTAGTCCGGCCTATATTGCTGCGAAATAACGTTGCAACGGAATTGATCACAAGGAAGGGAACGCGATGGCGAATGTCATGATTCAATACAATGAAGAAGGCGATCTATGCCTTTACATTGCCAAAAAAGATTTAGAAGTAAACATCACTGAGTTGGAATTTGATGATGAAATGAAGTGGGGTGGGCAAATTCACCTCTCCAGCGGTGCCATTTATCATATCGATCCCATTCCCAAGCCCAAACTTCCCATCTCTGTCAGGGCAAAACGTTTACAAGCAGCATAATAGGGAGAAGAGTATGGACACACTCACTGAACAAGCGGCATTGCGAGTCGCAATGGCCGTGAAGTCACTACCTAATGTTAATGTTCGCTCATTACTTGGTTTACTTATTCAACATCTTGGCGAACCGCTTAGCGAAGAAAAACTGATGGGATTGTCAGCACAGGCGTTTCATCTCATGATCAATTCATTAGGTAGTGATGCTAGTCGAAAAGACATTACTAGTGCGTTAAATACGTTAACCGATCCATCGTTGAGTCAAGTTGGAGTTCCAACCGTTAAGGTGACCCAACCTTTGGCTGGGCCTAAGTTACGTGTGGCGCTTACCTCGAATCAAGGGGAAATGATCAATGGCCATTATGGCTCATGTATGCGCGTGCTGATTTATGAAGTCAACGACTTTGCATATCAATTGGTCGATGTTCGCCCTATTGATGCTGGGTTAAAAGGTGAAGATAGAGCATTGTTTTTACTAAGTAAAATTAAAGACTGCCAAATTTTATTCACTCTTTCAATCGGTGGCCCTGCTGCTGCACGCGTCACTCGTGCCAATATTCATCCGATTAAACGAGCGGTGCCACAATCGGCAGATGATGCACTCACCGAACTATCGACGGTGATTCGTCAATCACCACCACCTTGGTTGCAAAAATGCATGGGGATCTATCACCCCAAAAATTTAGTGGATGCCGATGTCGCGTGAGGTGTGCACGATCATTTAAATCGCTCATAGGTGAATATGTATGGAAACGAATTCAACCAATCGAGCACTGTTAGATGAAACGCAATTGGGAGATATTGGTACTAAGTTGGATGAAGTGGTTAATCGTCAAGTTGATTGGTTAGCCTTGATCCAGCAGCAATATCCTCAATTACGTTTTACGGTGTGCTCAGAAGATGATACGGGATGTCATGAACCATTTCATAGTTATGACCAATTTGATTTGCACCTGGTCTCTCATTCACTGAGTGGGTGCAGTTCATTAACCCAAGATGTTAACCACTGTACTGGTCTTGTTATTGCGCTTCACGAAGAGTGAAGCGCTTTTTTTTGTCGTGTTTACGACATTGTCGCACTCTTGTTACCTACCATCCTGATTTAAATAGCACATATAGCTCTTTAAATTTATAAATTTCAGATAGTTATCTTTTTGGTTTGTAAATTGCACCATAGGTAAATCCACTTACACTGCTGAAGATATGTGTAGTTTGGAGACCAATCACTCGTTATCTACGAATTGCTTGCCTTTGAAACCGAGGCACACAAGGACGCGTCTTTAGCATGATTGGGGACACCATCGATCAGGAAGGATCGTGAGCAAAGGTTGGAGGGGCCTATGAAACAATCAGAAATAAAATTACTGCAAGATGAACCCGCTTGTGAACATAACAAAGGGAATAAAAGCGGTTGTAGCCGCCCTAAACCCGGTGCGACAGCGGGTGGCTGTAGCTTTGATGGCGCGCAAATCAGCCTATTACCTATCGCTGATGTTGGTCATATTATCCATGGTCCTATCGCCTGTGCGGGAAACAGTTGGGATAACCGTGGTACGCGTGCGGTAGGCAGCGATTTGTTTCGTTATGGCTTTACTACCGATTTAAATGAACAAGACGTGATCATGGGGCGGGCAGAAAAACGCCTGTTACATGCAATTAAGCAGTTGATTACTGAATATCATCCGCCCGCAGTATTTGTGTATATGACCTGTGTACCAGCATTAGAAGGCAATGACGTGCAGGCGATTTGCGAAGTAGCACAAGAGCGTTGGCATATTCCCGTTATCGCAGTCGATGCGGCAGGTTTTTATGGTAATAAAAACCTTGGGAACCGAATTGCAGGCCATGTGATGGTGGAAAAAGTGGTAGGCACGGCTGAGCCACCAGCCAAACCCTTGATGAAACATGACCCATCGCGCCACGTACACGATATTGTGCTGATTGGTGAGTACAACATTGCTGGTGAGTTTTGGCATGTATCGCGCCTCTTTGAACAGTTAGGCATTCGCGTGCTGTGTTGCCTTGCTGGCGACACCTTATTTCATGAAATTCAAACCATGCATCGCGCCGATGCGGCGATGGTGGTTTGCGCGCGGGCGCAAGTCAATGTGGCGCGCCGATTAGAAGAAAAATGGGGCATTCCTTGGTTTGAAGGGAGCTTTTATGGCATTGAAGATACGTCTACGGCTTTACGTACCTTTGCTAAATTGCTCAATGATCCCAAGTTGGTCGAAGAAACTGAAGCTTTGATTGAGCGTGAAGAAGCCCGAGTGCGTGCGGCATTTGCACCGTATAAAGCGCGATTGGAAGGCAAACGAGCGTTACTTTATACCGGGGGCGTGAAATCGTGGTCGGTGATTTCTGCCCTGAAAGATCTCGGTATGGAATGTATAGCGACAGGGACAAAAAAATCCACTCAATCGGATAAAAAACGCATTATCGATATCATGGGCCAAGATGCCAAAATGCTTGATGAGGGTGGGGCTCGCTTACTGATTGATACCTATCATCAATACCATGCCGACGTGATGATTGCAGGCGGCCGTAATATGTACACCGCACTAAAAGCCCGCTTGCCATTTCTGCACATTAACCAAGAACGTGAACACGCCTATGCCGGCTACGAAGGCATGATACGTTTGGCTTTGGAGTTGTGCCGTACTTTAGAAGCGCCAATCTGGCAGATGGCCAATACCAAAGCGCCCTGGATTGAATCTGCTACTTCTCGCAGCAGCGACAAAGCGTTATCTGACGACAAAAAACTCACCTCTAATTTGATTAAATAAGGAGTAGCAGCATGGCAAAAATCATCAAACAAAATACGCCTTTGGTTACTCAGCCATTAAGAACTAGCCCTGCAACCGGCGCCATTCTGGCAAGCTTTGGTTTTCGTGGTGCGATTCCTCTTTTGCATGGCGCTCAGGGGTGCAGTGCGTTTGCCAAAGTATTTTTAATTGGTCACTTACGTGAGCCAATCCCATTACAAAATACAGCCATTGATCAGGTGTCTGCCGTCATGGGCGGCGATGACAATCTGACCGAAGCGTTAGTGACGTTATGTAAGAAACACGGTCCGGAATTAATTACGGTGATGACCACCGGGTTAACCGAGCTACAAGGCACCGATATCTTTCGCGTGATTAGTCAGTTCAAACGTGATTATCCGCAATATCAAGCCTCTCGCATCGTTGCCATGCATACCCCTGATTTTGTTGGGTCGATGCAAAGTGGTTTTGCCTTTGCAGTGAATAGCGTCATCAAGCAATTAGTGAAAGAGCCATCACTTAGGCCAAAACAGCGCATGCAAGTGAATGTGTTGTGCTCCGTTGGTTTGACTGCTGCAGATATTGATACGTTAAAACGTTATTTAGATGCTTTTGATATCGAGGGAATTTTTGCTCCCGATCTTTCTATCTCTCTTGATGGCCATTTAGGTGATGACGATTTTTCACCCACCAGTATTGGAGGAACGTCAGTTCTTGAGATTGAAATGATGTCGGAAAGCGATGCCACAATAGTGATCGGTGATTCGCTCAAACCGAGCGCGGTGTGGTTAGAAAAACGCTTTGGTATCGCTTATACCGAAATTGGGATGGGGATGAGCTTAGAAGATGTTGATGAGCTTATCATGACACTCTCTGCGCTCAGTGGTAAAGAAGTGCCTAGCTGGATTACGAGAGCCAGACAACGCGTACAAGATGCGATGTTAGATAGCCATTTTGTACTGACTCATGAAACCTTTTCGATAGCGCTCGAACCTGATTTAGCAAAAGGTTATGCCCAAATTATTGCCGCAATGGGTGGGCATATTCACCAAGTGATTACCACCAGTCAAGAACCAGGGCTTGAAGCGCTGCCTTGTGATGAAGTGATTATTGGCGATTTGGCCCAACTGGATCATCACGCTGATGATTTGCGTATAGTGATCAGTAATAGCCATGCTGCTGTTATTTGCGAACCTGATATTCCAGTGTTACGGGCGGGTTATCCCGTTTCTGATCGCTTCGGCAATATGGATATTCGCCAGTTTGGTTATGAAGGAATACGTGAACGCCTGTTCGCCATGGCAAACATTATGGCGGTAACAGAGAAAGAAGATGTGGAACCACACGTCAGTGCTTACCGCTTTAGCGCCGACCAAGTGAAACAAAATATGGGGGTCGCATGAAAATCAGTGAAAGAAAATTGCATGTGGAACCCACTCAATCAGGTGAAGCATTTGATTTAAAAATTGCGTTTGCGACAGAAAGTCGCCAAAACGTCGATCAACATTTTGGTAGCGCCAGAGGCATGCTGATCTATGGTATTAATCCACAGGGGTGGAGTGTGCTAGAAGCGATTGAATATACAGAGTCATCGGCTACCGTTCACGATAAATTGCCTATTCGTATCAGTGACTTAGATGGGTGTGCTGCAGTGTACTGTAATGCCTGTGGCGCTGCTGCTATTCGTCAGCTGTTGGATAACCATATTCATCCAGTCAAAGTGAGCGCTGGAGTTGCCATTCACGACTTATTGTCGGATTTAAAACAAGAGTTATCTGGTCAACCAAGTGGATGGCTGGCTCGGGCGATTAAATTGCAAGAACAGTCAACGACGGTTACCCAAGAGAGCAGTAGTGAACGGTTTGAGCAGATGATGGATGAAGAATGGTGACGTGATATCAAATGATCACCTGGTAAGCAGAGACGTTAACAAATAAGGAAAACACCGTGAGCAAAATTGTCAGTTACACCCGGGGGGGAGACGAATGGGAACCCCAATTTATTTCTGAAATCGATCAAGCAAACTGTATTGGTTGTGGCCGTTGCTATAAAGTTTGTTCAAGAGATGTCTTTGATTTAGTGGAAAAAGAAGATGTCGATGATGATGACGATGATGATTATTATGATGAAGATGAAATGATGATGGTGATGAGCATCAAAAATGCTGAGGATTGTATTGGTTGTACATCATGTAGCAAAGTCTGTCCGAAAAATTGTCAAAGTTTTGCCCCGGCAGAGGCTTAGGTTTCACACTGAATGTAAGTTTCAATCTTTTCTTCTAAGGGACAGTCTGCACTGTCCCTTTCTGTTTCTAGTTATTGGCGTCATTTTCCTACTTAGAATGCGCACTGAATACGGTTATTTTCGGTATGAATGATGCCGACTATCACAATGTCGCGGTTTATGTCGGGTTTGTGTCACACCGATTGTCATCATTTTTGTATCAAAGCGAACAAATTGCGCCTATTGAGGATTTTATTTTGTGTTTGTTTTGTGACCGGGTTAAAAAATAACTCAATACAATTCATGTGCTTATGTCTCATTTTTTCTACTATCTTCGCCAGTTGTCACAACTTGCCATGTAACTTGCAACATTCCTGTAAAGTCTTGAAACACCAACACCATACACACGCACTGGACGCGTGGCGGGCAATAAAATAATTAAGGAGCAGGTATGTGGGATTACTCTGAGAAAGTGAAAGATCATTTCTTCCATCCAAGGAATGCCAAGTTGGTTGAGGATGCAAATGCTCATGGCGATGTCGGTTCTATCAGTTGTGGCGATGCACTGAGCCTGACGCTGAAAATCAATCCAGATACAGATGTGATTGAAGATGCCGGTTTTCAAACTTTTGGCTGCGGTAGCGCTATTGCTTCTTCATCGGCATTGACAGAAATGATCATCGGTAAACCAGTGAATGACGCGTTAAATGTTACCAATAAAGACATTGCAGATTTTCTTGATGGATTACCTCCGGAAAAAATGCACTGTTCAGTTATGGGCATGGAGGCCTTGCACGCAGCGGTTGCCGATTATCGCGGTGAGGAGTTAGACGACGACCACGAAGAGGGTGAACTGATCTGCAAATGTTTTGCGATTGATGACGCGACGATTAAACGTGTGGTTAAAGCAAACAATCTCACTACATTAGAAGAAGTGATCAACTACACCAAAGCAGGTGGTGCCTGCGCTTCTTGTCATGAAAAAATTGAATGGGTGTTGGAAGATTGCCTCGCAGAAATGCAAGGTGAGGCACCAACAGCACAACATGGCGAAGTGATCGCTATGGAAGGGAATCAATCTGCACCAGTACGTAGCGAAGAAGCGCAACGTGTTTGGGATCTCATCAGCCAAATCATTGATGATGTGCGTCCAAACGTGCAAATGGACGGCGGTGATATTCACTTAGTCGATATTGAAGACAATGTCGTGTTTGTTTCTATGGTGGGGGCTTGTACTGGATGTGGTTTATCTGGACTCACTCTAGCCAACGTTGAACATCAAATTAGCCAAGTGATGGGTGAAATGTTCACCGTATTCCCAGTTCAAGAAAGTGGCACAGAAGGTCTAGCAGACCCAAAGGAGGGGACTTATGATCACTAATAATGCAGCTGAAAAACCAATTATTTATCTAGATAATAATGCGACAACTCGCATTGACCCGCGTGTATTGGGCGTAATGATTCCTTATCTAGACCAATATTATGGCAACCCATCTTCTATTCACCGTTTAGGCGCAAAAGTGGGTCAGGCATTAGAAATCGCTCGTGAGCAGGTACAGCAATTTATTGGTGCACGTTTCTCCAGTGAAATCGTATTTACCTCATGTGCGACGGAAGCGACCTCAACCGCGATTATGTCGGCCGTTGAAGCTTATCCCGATCGTAAAGAGATCATTACCACACAGGTAGAGCACCCAGCCACGCTCACTTTGTGTCAAAACTTAGAACGTAAAGGCTACAAAATTCATTTTATTGGCGTGGATAAAAAAGGGCGTTTGGACTTTAAAGCGTTTGAAGCCGCGCTAAGCCGCAATGTCTGTTTAGTGACAATGATGTGGGCGAATAACGAAACAGGTACGATTTTCCCGATTGAACGTGTTTCTCACTTAGCCAAATTCTATGGCGCATTAATGCACGTTGATGGGGTACAAGCGGCTGGGAAAATTCCAATGGATGTTAAATCATTGCATATCGATATGATGTCTATTTCTGGTCACAAATTCCATGCGCCGAAAGGTGTTGGTGCGCTTTATTTACGTCGTGGTACTCGTTTTAGACCTTTACTTCGTGGTGGACATCAAGAACGCGGCCGCCGAGCTGGGACCGAAAATGCAGCATCAATTATTGCAATGGGGGCTGCGGCTCAGTACGCCTTCAACGCGTTAGAAACGGAAGTGCCACGGATACAAATGCTTCGCGACCGTTTAGAACAAGGCCTGTTAGCGCGTATTCCAAACAGTTTTGTCACAGGTAATCGGGCTCATCGTGTACCTAATACTTGTAACTTAGCAGTGGAATATGTGGAAGGTGAAGCTCTGCTTCTGATGATGAACCAAGAAGGGATTGCGGCGTCATCTGGTTCGGCTTGTACTTCAGGATCTCTAGAGCCTTCTCATGTCATGAAAGCGATGCAAATTCCGTTTACCGCTGCACATGGTACGCTGCGTTTCTCATTATCCCGCTTCAATACTGAAGAAGACATTGATTACGTGCTCGAAAAACTACCACCGATTGTGGAACGTTTAAGAGAGCTTTCTCCTTACTGGGACAATACGACCAACAAAGGTAACGTTGACGCGTTTGCTCCGGTGTACGCCTAGGGAGGTTGCGATGGCCTATGGAATGAATATTCCTAGCAAAGTGGTGATTAACGACACCACTTTGCGGGATGGCGAACAAAGTCCAGGGGTCGCGTTTACGACTGAAGAAAAAGTTCATATTGCTCTATTGTTAGAAGATGCAGGTGTCAACGAACTCGAAGTGGGGATTCCAGCAATGGGCCCCGCTGAGCGAGACACAATACGGGCCATTTCTCAGTCACTTTCTCGCGCACAAACCATGGCTTGGTGTCGGATGCTACCGGAAGATGTTGAACTGGCGACGGGGCTCGGTTTGGATTGGCTTGATTTATCTATTCCTGTATCGAGCGTGCAGTTAAAAAGTAAGCTCAACATCTCTCCAGAACGGCTATTTAAGCGCTGTACACATGTGATTCAAATGGCAATCTCGCGCGGATTTAATGTCTGTGTTGGGATGGAAGATGCGTCACGTGCTGATCCAGAGTTTTTACTACGAGTGGCGGAAGTGGCGGAAGCCGCTGGGGCGCAACGGTTACGTTTCGCTGATACTAACGGAATACTCGATCCGTTTACTACTTTCCAGCGTATTGTGCAGTTACGCACCAGTACTCCGCTTGATATTGAGATGCACGCACACAATGACTTGGGTCTTGCTACGGCAAACACATTAGCGGCAATCCAAGCTGGCGCAACGTCGATTAACACGACCATTAACGGCTTAGGTGAACGTGCGGGTAATGCAGCATTGGAAGAAGTGGCGGTTGCAGTCAACGTATTAGATCAGTCTCACACTGATATCGATTTAACTCAACTTCCCAATTTGTGTCGCTATGTTTACATGGCATCAGGCCGTTCAATCTCACCACAAAAAGCGATTACCGGCGATATTGTGTTCACTCATGAATCGGGCGTACACGTCGATGGCTTACTTAAAGACATCAATACTTATCAAGGCTTTTCGCCTACATTAATCGGTCGTCATCATCATTTGGTGTTGGGTAAACACTCGGGTATTAAAGCGATCAGTGAAGTTTATCGTCGTCTTGGGGTGATTCTATCGCAAGGCCAATGCGAAGCACTGCGCGATGAACTGCGTCATTGGTCTGAAAAAGAAAAGTGTGTGCCTACCAATGATGATTTATTAGGGATAGCCATGCATGTGATGGTGTCAGCATAAAAAGGGAAAGTTATGGACCATATCGACCCAGAGGAATTTTTAGAAGATTTAGAAGAGCTAAGTACCGCTGAAGCCTTCTTAGATTATTTTGATATCGATTACGAGCCAGAACTTGTTGAACGTAAACATATCCAGTTACTCCGTCTGTTTCAAAAATTGTTATCGAGTCAACCGGCTCGATTAAGTGAATACCGTTATTACCATCAAACCTTGAGTATTGCTTATCGTCAATTGGCACTTGGAAGAGAGCCTGCGTTTGATTCACATGGATGCCAAAGTTGTCACAGTACTGAATGTGGCTCACTGACCGTTGTTGAAGAGGAGCGACCATGACTGATTGGGAATTAGAAAGACAACCCGGCATACGCTTTGCCGAAGGAGAGCCTGTGCGCGTTATCCGCACAGTGCGTAATGATGGGAGCTTCCCTGACTTTGACAAAGGGGACGTGTTGGTCGAGGCGGGTTCTTGTGGCGAAGTACGCAGCTACGGTTATTTTTTACAAACGCAGGTGATTTTCCAAGTCTATTTTCCTGAGGTGAATCGGGTGATTGGTATTCGCGAAACTGAATTGATCCGAGCTGATTTACCTTGGGTGCCTTGCACTTTATACAGTTTGGATAAAGCGCGTTTAACCAAAAGCTTAACCATCAAAGGCGAACCGCTAGCGAGCAAAGGCGATCTGATTGAGGTGAAACGTTCTTGGCGCGATCTCGAAGATGGCTCTCTCACATACGAAGTCGCGTGTGGTGAATACGTCTTTAAATTGGATGCCTCAGTATTAGAAGCTGTTCATGATTCTCTATAGGTCTCGTGGTTAATTGATAGGAAAGGAGTGGGTATGGAAGCCTATAAAAGACATTATCTAACCGCAAAAGTCGCGACAGAGCTTTATCAGTTAAATCCTGAATTTCTGTCGAGTATGCAGCGTGTCAAAGTCGATGAACAGGTGGAACAGCTCTATCGTATTCAGGAAGCCATTTTGCAATCCCAAGAAGCTCAGTGGATTGCTCTGAGCGAGCAAGAAGTTGATCAGGCATTAGATTCTTGTATTGAAGGCTATGATTCGTATCAAGGGTTTATTCAAGCGCTTAACAATCAACATCTCGATGAAGGGAAGTTGCGCCAAGCCCTCAAAGAAGAACTCAAATGCGACAAGGTTATGGAGTGGGTGAGTCGTGATGTGCCATCACTAAGACAAGAAGATGCCGAGCGTTATTTCAATACTCACCGGCAAGAGTTTCATCGCCCACAAATGTGGGATATGAGCCAGATTTTAATTACGGTGAATGAGGCATACCCAGACAATACGCACGCCAAAGTCGTGGCTCGTATTTGGTCTGTCTATGATCATTGTAAAGCGCAAGATGATGATGTGTTCAGCCAGCATGCGCTAAAATATTCAGAGTGCCCCAGCGCCATGAATAATGGCTATCTCGGTTGGTGTGATGAAACGAAACTTTATCCGCAGATAACCGAGCGCTTGGTATCGCTTGCATCTAACCAGCTAAGCACTCCGATTGAAACTGAATTAGGCTTTCACTTGGTAAAATACCATCAGATGAAACCTGAGGGGATGGCAAGTTTTGCAGAAGCCTTACCTTTTCTCGAAGAGAAACATACCCAACGCGCTCGCCAATACTTACAGCGCCAATGGTTAACCCAGTTGCTGCAAGCTTACCCAGCGTAACGGTCGTTTAAATCATTTCACCATCATCAAACACCACATCTAGTATGTGGTGTTTTTGTGTTTATTCACTTTAAAAGCAAGCCACGAGTGGGAACCAAAAGGGCACAACCGATAAATTGGTTGTATTAACTCGGGAAGGCATACACGCCTTTAGAGCAGATATTGACGGATACGTGATCGCCAATGGATAAAGGTTCTAGCGAAGTGGCGATCAGTTTGTTCCCTTTAACATGGACCACGTAGTGACATTGGTCGCCTCTAAATTGTTGCTCTTCTACTTGAGTTTCAGCATGGCTGTCGGATTGTAAAATTATGTTGTAAGGTCTCATGAGTAAGATACATTGCTGTTCAATGGTTAGCTCAGAAGGAGAATCGGCCTGAATGATTCCCAGAGAGGTTAAGTAGTCGTTATCTCGAGATTTTGTGGCGGGAAGGTAGCTGCCGCCGCCGAGAAAATCGGCCACAAATTTGCTTGATGGGTGATGATACAACTCGCTGGCTGTGCCGAATTGTTCAATCTTACCTTGATTCATGACGGCCATTTTATCGGCAAAAGCAAAGGCCTCTTCACGGCTATGAGTGACAAAAATCGCTGTGACGCCTTGGCGTTTAAAAATATCACGAATCTCTTTGATTAAGTCGTGGCGCACTTGAGTATCAATATTTGAAAAAGGCTCATCAAGTAATAACAAATCAGGTTGATAGATCAGTGATCGAGCGATAGCCACTCGCTGTTGTTGCCCTCCAGAGAGTTGATGAGGATAACGATCGGCAAAACCGTTCAATCGAACTAAAGAAAGCATGTTATTGACGCGTTCGCGTTTTTCTTGAGTAGTGACTTTTCTAAGGCCAAAGGCAATATTCTCACCTACGGTAAGGTGAGGGAAAAGTGCATAATCTTGGAAAATCATACCAATATTGCGCTGTTCGGGAGGCACTTGACGACTCCCATCATCCAGAGTGCGATTATTGAGATAGATGGCCCCGGTTTTCACTGGTAATAATCCGGCAATGGCTTTGAGTAATGTTGTTTTGCCACATCCACTGGAACCCAGCAAACAAATAATTTCCCCTTGATTAACCGATAAAGACAGAGATTCAAGTACAGTTTGTTGTTCGTACTGACACGTTAAATTTGCAATAGAAAGAGTATGTGTCATCAGTGAGCCCTCTCCAGTGAACGGTTAACAATGATGAGCGGAATTAAACCAACCAGAACTAACAGCACGGCCGGGAGAGCGGCAAGCTCTAATTGTTCATCGGAAGCAAAGTTATACACATAGGTAGCTAATGATTCGAAATTAAATGGGCGCAGCAGTAATGCCGCATTCAACTCCTTCATCGATTCAATGAAAACCAATAATATAGCAACCAAAATGCCACGCCTTATCATCGGTAAATGAACACGTCGTAGCATTTGTGTTTCGTTACATCCCATTGTGCGACTGGCCATGTCCATTGATGGAGAAACCTTACCTAAACTACTCTCAACACTACCAATGGCCACGGCTGAAAAACGCACCACCATGGCGAAGATAATGGCAAACATCGACCCCGATAGCACCAACCCAGGTTGATCCCATGCCATAAACTTTGCCATGTCATTAATCCAATAATCGACTTTGAGAACAGGGGCTAATACACCAATGGCTAGCACTGTGCCGGGCACGGCATAACCTAACGAGGCGGCGCGCATAAAAAATAGGCTCTGGTGAGCGCCTTGTAAACGATGAGTGAAGTTAACAACAATAGCGATAGCGGTTGCAATTAAGGCGGCCAATATTGAAATTTTTAAACTGTTAAAAGCGTATATTTTAAATTCTGGCGTCCAGCTTTGAATAAAATAATCGTAGGAATAACTAAGCAGTTGTACCAGCGGTAGAATAAATGCGATAGCAACTAACCCCCAACACCATACAACTGAAAGGGCTTTTTTCCAGCCATGTAACTCATAGCGCACATCTTCATGGCTGGTATAGCTGGTTTGAAACAGTTTCTGTTTTCTACGGCTGTAGCGTTCGCCACTCAATAGAAGTACGACGACCAACAGCATAATGGCGGATATTTTAGCCGCGGCACCTAAGTTTGAATAGCCAAGCCACGTATCATATACGGCGGTAGTTAGGGTGCTGACAGCAAAATAGCTCACCGTACCAAAATCACCTAACGTTTCCATGGCAACAAGAGAAAGGCCAACTGCCACCGCTGGACGAATTAAAGGTAAAGATACGCGGCGAAAGCTTTCGAGTGGGGAACAACCCAGTAGCCTTGCGGATTGCAGTAAGCTCACGTTTTGTTCCATAAACGCTGAGCGAGACATTAAGTATACATAAGGGTAAAGCACTAACGCTAATACAAAAATAGCGCCGGGCAAGGTACGAATATCTGGAAACCAGTAGTCTGATGCTCCCCAACTGGTGAGGTCTCTAAGCCATTGCTGAATAGGCCCCGCGTAATCAAACCAATCGGTATAGATATAGCCGACGATATAGCCAGGCATGGCTAAAGGAAGCACAAGTGCCCACTGTAAATATTTTTCTCCGGGCACGCGGCACATTGCCATTAACCACGCTGATGGTAGCCCAAATAATAACGAGAGCAGCATGACGCCAGCAACGAGCAATAAGGTATTTAAAGTATAAGTGGGTAACACCGTTGCAAAAAGATGAGAGAATAAATCACCAGAGCCCTGTATCGAAAGGTAGAACAGCGACAAAATAGGCAGAACCAATAGCAGGGCAAATGCTCCACTACCACATAGCCAGAAGTTAGGTTTATCCATCATGCTGGTGGCTCTCTTATAGATCTAAACACCTTAAAAGTCGTTCTTTAGTAAATATTTACTTGTATAGCAAATACTTAAAGATCGAATTTCACTTCATCGAGCAATTTTACCGCTGTACTGTTATATTTCGCGATCTGTTCCAAACTGAGGGTATCAGGCTTAAAATCGCCCCAAGATTTCACCAGCTTAGAGCGTTCAACACCCGGTTTCACCGGATATTCATAGTTCACTTCTGCGTACATTTTTTGTGCCTTATCACCGGTTAGAAACTCCATCAGCTTTTTGGCATTGTCGTGATTCGGTGCATATCTAGCCATCGCCATACCACTGACATTAACGTGAGTGCCTGTTGTCGTTTGATTAGGGAAATTGATATAAACAGACTCTGCCCATGCTTTTTGTTTCGCATCATTGAGCATGTTGCCTAGATAATAACTGTTACCTAAAGAGAGATCGCACAAGCCTTCTTTTATCGCCTTTACCTGTGAACGGTCATTGCCTTGCGGCTTACGGGCTAGGTTCGCTTTTACGCCTTGTAGCCAGGTTTTTGTTGCTGCTTCACCTTGATGAGCAATCATGGATGAAATCAGTGACACATTGTAGGGATGCTTGCCTGATCGAGTACAAATTTTGCCTTTGAACTTCGGGTTAGCGAGATCGGCATAAGTGAAATCGTGACTCAGTTTTCCTATGCGAGCGCGAGAGGAATATACATTACGAGCACGCAGTGTAAGCGCAAACCATTGACCTTTACTATCTCGGTATTGCGTGGGAACATTGGCATCAATAATGGGGCTATCTAATGGTTGTACGACCTGTTTATCAACTAACTCAGTTAAGAGACTAATGTCTGTGGCGATGACTACATCGGCAGGGCTGTATTGACCTTCTTGTACTAACTTTTCGGTCAATCCTTTTTTCGCAAACTTCACATTGACCTTTATGCCTGTTTCCTTAGTGAATTCTTCAAACATGGGTTTAACGAGAAAAGGTTGTCGATATGAATATACGTTAACCTCATTGGTAGCCATGGCAGAAGTGCTGAAAAGACCCACGCAGATAGCTGAAAGAGTCAGCATTTTTTTCATCGATAATCTCCTAATGCACATAAACAAATTAGTAATGATAATAGTTATTAATAATGTTAATACATAATGGAGATAACGATTATCAACAGAGATGATCTAAAGCGTATTTTTAGAAAAATGTTGCCATACAAGTTGCATAAATACCCTGGTGTGATGAAATGGTTCCTATCGAAATGACATTAACTCCCTGTTTTTTAATAATTATTTGGATATATCATGCTTTAAAAAGCACTAAACCTTTATGGTTTAAACTTAACTTATTGATTTTAAAGAAAATAAAATATAATAGAGAAATACATATCTATTATATGTATATCGTGTATAGTGTCGTTAGCTCTTCTGGTGAGCTATTGATAATACATTTAGTTCAAGATCTTCTCAGTTTTTCGATTAAATTCGTCATATCTATCCTGCGATACCTTTTTCTTCATACCTTATTTAGTAGCTTCCTTTTTAACTCATTCAATGTATCGAGATATATGTCAAATAAAACAACTGGTTTAGTAAAATGGTTTAACGAAACGAAAGGTTTTGGATTTATCACTCCTGAAAACGGCGGTGCAGACCTATTTGTTCACTTCCGATCAATTGTTAGCGAAGGCTTTAAAACTCTAGCTGAAGGTCAAAAGGTTTCTTTTGATATTGAACAAGGTAACAAAGGCCCACAAGCTAGCAATGTTACTTTAGTGTCATAATTTGCAAAGTCTCTCTTCTAATTTTTTAGAGGAGGTTATTTGGGTATGTATCCATAAAATATTGATATACGGAAATATCAGATTTCCATAGTCTAAATAATGGTCCCTTTAAGCATCATTTATTCTTATTTTTCCAAAAATAGGGTGAAGTTTAAGATTATATAGAAAGGTTTTAAAGGGTTTTTATCGAAAAATATTAGAAGGAGACTGAGCTTTGAAAAAAACGTCAACGTGCTCTAAGCCTAAAACAGACAAAGCCAAGAGCCCTAGCGCGAACGAAAGTTCTAATAGTATTCATCATACAAGAAAAAAAATTGAAAAAATTTTGTTAGAACGAGAAGAAAAAAAACTTTGGGATCTATAAGGTAGGAACAATATGAGAAGACCAGTAAGAAAATCGATAAAAAAAACACAGAAGAATAACTTCGAAGAGCGATTCGCTGTTATGGTAAAGCAATATCAAGAAGAAAAAGAAATTCTAGAATCTATGGTTGAAGGTTCACCAGAATACATAAATCAGAAAAAGCTATGCGATAAATTATTTGCAAATGCTGAACGATTCATTAATAGAAATTAATTATTAAATTATTTATTCTGCAGTTTAGGTAATTAACTAAAATTTAACCTGAAACATCGATTGATATTGGTAACTTATTTGTTATAAAAATCTATCTCTCCAAAAGACACTTCTTAATAATTAGCAAGGATTCTTTATCAGAATCCTTTCTTTTCTCCCTCCTTATCTATCTTGTCACGTTTTCCCTAACATGAGTGATAAGTCATTCAAGCCTATAACGCGTTTGATGACAACACTGAACTCAATTTATTTCCCGTGATAACAATGGTTTGTATTTTTAGGCAATAAATGGAATCGATTAGGCTAAGGCTTAAATCGGATACATGGATAAAATATCTTCAGTCCAACGACATCAAAGTAAACGCAGCATGGTTAAAAAGTTGTGCTCGTTCTTTGTAGCTAAAACTACTTTCAATGGAGACTCCAATGAAGTCGCTCATATTTGTAAGGACATTCTCAGTTGTTTTACTCATGCTTATCGGATTAACGGAGACTTATGCAATGTCAGAATCATCTTTGGATAGAAGACAAATTGCCATTATTCCCATTGCTGCACAGACTGCTAGTGGCGATATCGAAGACCTGAAAATCAGTTTGAATCAAGGTTTAGATGCAGGTTTAACCGTCAACGAAATCAAAGAAATCCTGGTGCAAATGTATGCCTACACGGGGTTCCCTCGTAGCTTGAATGCGCTTGGCGCATTCATGAGTGTCGTTAATGAACGGAAAGAAAAAGGCATTAAAGACGAGATAGGTAAAGAAGCGTCACCATTGCCAGCTGATTACAACAGCCTTAAAAATGGGACGGCAAACCAAACCAAATTGATTGGACAAGAAGTCAAAGGTCCGCTATTTGATTTCGCTCCTGCCGTTGATGAATATCTAAAAGCGCACCTCTTTGGCGATATTTTTGAACGTGACGTGCTGACTTGGCAAGATCGTGAATTAGCGACCATTGCAGCTCTCGCCAACCTAAAAGGGGCTGGCAGCCAACTCGGGGCTCACTACGCAATTAGCATGCATAACGGCATCACCGAAGCACAAATTCGTGACTTTATCGAAGTACTACGTAAAACCGTGAGTGCAGAAACAGCAAATGAAGCGGCTAAGGTATTCGACCAAGTCCTCACTGCTCGTAAATAACCACTTTGATTGGTGCGGTGCATGACCATCTCTCGGTGCCCTCAACGTGAAGGGAAACATGCAGCGTTTCTTTGGTTCTGACTGAAAAAATAACGACCTATTAATCACTAAGGCATTGAACCTGTTCAGTGCTTTAGTTGTTTATGGGGCATACAATTCAAGAGGTAATATCCAAATGACTGATATGACATTGGAAACCCAACTCATCGAAAATACCTTTTATGAAGGTGAACGCCCGTTATTTGCCTGTGAAAACATGACGCTGGAAAAAGTGCGCTTTTATCCGGGCGAATCTGCCCTAAAACACTCAAAACATGTTGTGGCTAGAGCCTGCGAATTTCTATGCAAATACCCATTTTGGCATAGTGATAACGTCTTGCTAGAGGACAATGTATTTACCGTTTATGGCCGTGCAGCGATTTGGTATACCCAAAATGTCGTGATGCGTCACTGCAAAGTCGATGCGCCCAAAATGTTCCGTAAAGTCTCGTATGTTACTGTTGAAAACACGGTCTTTTCTTCTGCTGGAGAAACCTTTTGGTGGTGTGACAACATTACTCTAGACACTGTACAACTGAGAGGCGCTGATTATGTGTTTATGCATGGCGAACATATCGAGATTAATGATATGCACATGCAAGGAAACTATTCATTCCAAGAAGCAAAAAATGTGGTGATTCGTAATTCTCACCTTGAATCGAAAGATGCGTTCTGGGAATCAGAGAATGTGACTGTGTATGACAGTGTTCTTGATGGTGAATACCTAGGCTGGCATTCAAAAAACCTTCGTTTAGTAAACTGCACTATTCGTGGTGAACAGCCATTTTGTTACTGTGAAAACCTAGTGTTAGAAAACTGCGTTATGTCGGATGACGCCGAGCTGGGTTTTGAATACTCATCAGTTGAAGCAGATATCAAATCTCACGTGGTGAGCATCAAAAATCCTAAGAGTGGATATATTAGGGCGAAATCAGTTGGTGAAATTATTCTCGATGAACATCGTATTACTCCAAGTGAATGTACCATCGAAACTGAAGATTAAATAAGGGACAACGTCATGGCGCAATACGATTTTGACCAAATTACTTCTCGCCGAGGCAGTGGCTGTTACAAATGGGATCGTTCACTGGATAAAGACAGTCTACCTATGTGGGTGGCTGACATGGACTTTCCAACAGCTCCGGCCATTATTGATGCACTAACACATCGTGTTCAGCACGGTATTTTTGGTTACACCAAGGTGCCTAGTTTGTATTACCAAGCGTTAATGGGTTGGTTTAAGCGTCGGTATGACTTTGCGATTGAACGTGATTGGGTGCTCTATACCTCCGGAGTGGTTCCGGCTGTGTCGGCGGCAATTAAAGCATTAGCCTTATCAGGTAATGGGGTGATCGTGCAGACTCCGGTTTACAACTGCTTCTTTAGCTCCATTCGTAACATGGGCTGTCAAGTCGTTGAAAATACGTTAATTAACCGCGATGGTTATTATGAAGTTGACTTTGAGGATCTTGAGCAAAAAGCGCAAGACCCAAACAATACCGTATTGCTACTCTGTAATCCGCATAACCCTGTGGGACGAGCCTGGACTGAAGCTGAATTGCGTAAAATTGGTGCTATCTGTTTTGCCCATGGCGTAAAAGTGATCAGTGATGAAATTCACTGTGACTTGGTGTTCCCAGAATACCATCATCAGCCTTTTGCGGCGTTAGGCCCTGAATTTGCGGCGAACAGTGTGACGTGCCATGCGCCAAGTAAGTCTTTCAACATTGCCGGCCTGCAAATCGCTAACATTATTGTGCCAAATCCTGAATTGCGTGTGCGTGTTAATAAAACATTGAATATTCATGAAGTGTGCGATGTGAACCCGTTTGGTATCGAAGCATTGATTGCTGCTTATCGAGATAGCGAAAAATGGTTCGATGAGCTGCTCACATATCTATACGGTAATTACCAAATCACTCAAGCGTTCATTGCAAAAGAGATCCCTCAAGTCACGCTCACCAAGCAGGAAGCGACTTACCTAGCATGGATTGATTGCCGTTCATTAGGCATGAGTTCTAACGAATTGGTCGACAAACTCGAACGCGAAGCACATCTGATTCTTAGCCCAGGTTCTGTGTTTGGCGTCGATGGGGAAGGGTTCTTACGTCTGAATATGGCGTGTCCACGAGCTTTACTCATGGATGGGTTAAATCGTTTCAAAGCAGGGATTAACGCCTGCTAACGTCTTGCTGATGAGGGGAGGAGTAATTCATGAACAATACCAAGAAACAGTCCCAATACGATATCAAAAGACGGTATACGCCATCCAAGTTGACGAAGTGTTACCGCCGAGCATCAGGCTTATTGTGTTCGTTGCTGTTTGCTTTTTCTATCACTGGTACAGCTCAAAGCGCACTAGCAGATAGCCATTCTAATTTAGGGAGTTCACCGATGAAAATTCGTTTTGTTTTTGACGATCAAACAATCCATGCAACACTCAATGACACGCCGACCACTCGGGATTTTGTGCGTCAATTACCGTTGTCATTTGAGCTAGAAGATTACGCGAGCACCGAAAAAATTGCCTATCTTCCAGAAAAATTGACTCGAGAAGGCGCGCCGTCAGGCACTTCAGCGCGAGCTGGCGATATCGCTTATTACGCGCCTTGGGGTAATATGGTGATTTTCTACCGCGATTTCGGTCATGCAAATGGCCTGATTCACCTAGGTAAAATCGATGCTGGTCTAAAGCGGTTCATGTCCGGTCAATCTATGGTTGTCACTATAGAGTTAGATGAATAGTTTCCGCTGTCATATTACGTTCGATCAAAAATATAAACGACGTTTCAATAAAAATGATTCTATTTGTCACAAATTTGTTTTTGCGTATCCAAATGATATTGCTCAAATTTGTATGAGTGCTAGTCTGGCTCCAATATAAGGAGAAGCTCATGCATACCAATTACAACAGCAATCCATTGGATGCTAAAACATACGATACCGATCGCCTACGTTCAGAATTTCTTACCGAAGACTTATTTCAACGTGACGACATTACTTTGGTTTATAGCCACATTGACCGAATTGTGGCCATGGGAGTGGTGCCGAATAGCACGACACTCAAACTTAATGATTTTGTCGATACCAAAGCATTTGGTGTGGAGTATTTTCTTCAGCGTCGTGAACTGGGATTAGTGAACCTTGGTGGTCCAGCCAAAGTGAAAACAGCAATTCAAGAATACAGTTTGAACTATTTAGATGCGCTGTATCTGAGCATGGGAGAACAGGATGTTGAGTTTTCGTCATTAGAACAGTCAGACCCTGCGCTCCTATATTGTTTAAGCGCACCTGCTCACCATTGTTATCCATCCAGAATTATTACCCGTGAACAGGCCCGTTATGTTGAACTTGGTACAGCAGAAAACGCCAACGCTCGGACGATTAATCAATATCTTCACCCTGATGTGCTGCCGACGTGCCAGCTTTGTCTGGGCGTGACTCATCTCAAACCTGGCAGCGTGTGGAATACCATGCCAGCCCATACGCATGAAAGGCGTATGGAGGCTTACCTTTACTTCAATGTTGCCCCCAATCAAGTGGTGTTCCATTTTATGGGAGAACCTCAAGAAACTCGCCATATTGTTGTGCGCGACAAACAGTTTGTACTCTCACCAAGTTGGTCCATTCACTCTGGCTGCGGAACACAAAATTACAGTTTTGTGTGGGGAATGCTGGGAGAAAACCAAACCTTCGACGATATGGATTTTGTGGACATGAAAGATATTCGCTAATTACATGCATTAGCGTGCTTGTGTGTAATCAACTAACTGATGGAAAAGTACTAAGAAACAGGATGTTGCGCAAAATAAAGGGCTGCATTACGATGATGACACGGTTAGATAAAAGGAAGTATCTTGAAATCATTCATATTAGGAATTTTATATGCGTTCATCGCGGTTGTTCTAATCGGATCTCTGGCACGGTGGTTAGTGCCTTATCTAGCATCAATTACTCTAGTTGATTACGTTGCTTTCTGTGGTGTTTTTGCTATCGGTATTGCGTACTTAGCTTATGACGGCAGCAGCGCAGGTAATCAAGATGTAACGTTACTAATCACTCATCGTGAACTGGTCAGCAGTGAGAGCGATGCAAAAGACCGACACAACCGAATTAGTTTTGCGTTTTCATTAGGTATTGCTGGCATCATGTTATTGCTAATTAGCGCTTTATTGGCTTGGTTGCAGTAAGTATTTTTCACCTGAACATACCGTAGAATCTAACGAGGATATACACCATATTGTATTCTGCCGGGCGGGAGTAATGAAATCACAAGATTTATCGAGGATGGGATCTGCTATTGACTGAGCTCCATTAGTTCGAGGTCTGGGGGATTCTTATTACTATCAGTCAATTGCCGAGAAGTATGCTAGCTTTAACTCTAAATTTCCCTCTCAATTACTAGAGAAACACTTGGTTATAGCCAAGACATGGATTCTTATTGAAGTGACAAACATTTTAACTAGTCGAAATAAACCAGACACATCAATATACATCAACTGGTACAGAGCCAACGTACCAACGTGGATTGAATCTGTGGGAAAAACGCTATAAATACACGAAAGCTCTAATGGTCAAAAGAACTAGCTCATACATATATTCTGCATAAATCACATCTAAAATTATGCAGACGTATGCTGTTAAGTTCTAAATAACACCAGATTTAGCATTAAAAACACCGCCATACTAACTACTGTTGTAAGTAATACATTTTTAGTTTTCCAGGCCAAAATTCCTGCGAGTAAGGATGCCCAAATGTAAGGGTTAAAGCTATCGAGCCACAACGATTTTTCATGAGTAAATACAATGGGTGCCCAGATTGCAGTAAGCACTGCTGGGCTAGAATAACTTAGGAAACGTTGTACGTTTGCGCTTAGACGCAGTGGCAACTTAGGTTCTAGAAATAAATAGCGGCTAATGAAAACTAACGCTGTCATAGCGAATATAGATAACATAATCATGACTGAGCTCCTTGAAAGTGCTCGGTAGCATAACCTGCAAGCATCGCTCCAATACTAGCGATCATAAGGCCGCCATCTAAATTGATCACTGTTAAGCTAACGGAAAGTAATATTGCTACTAAGACAGAAACAATCATGGGCAAACTTTTGATGTTCGGCACTACAATCGCAATAAATGTCGCTGCGACAGCAAATTCCAACCCTAACTCGTTCAAAGCGGGAACTCGCCTACCAGCAAAAATGCCCGCGAGTGTCGCCAAGTTCCAAACCAGATAGAAACTCAATCCCGCCCCGAGCGCGTACCATTGGTTGAACTGCTGTTCTTTCTGTTGGCCGCACACTGCAAACAACTCATCGGTTAACAAAAAGCCGAGTATGAGTCTCCAACGAGTTGGTAGTGGGCTAATTTTACTCCGCATTGACACACTGTAGAGAAAATGACGTGAGGTAATAAACAGTGTTGTAAGCAACATAGTTATTAAACCTGCACCTGTTTTGAGCATACCCGTTGCGACAAGTTGCGCTGAACCAGCAAATAAAATAGCGGATAGTGCCTGGCTTTCAAACGGATTCAACCCGGCATCAATAGCGAATGAGCCTGCAAGTAACCCCCAAGGTAAAACAGCCACGCTTAACGGCAGCATGGCAATGACACCTTGCCAGAAGGAACGAGATTTTGATTTAGTGTAAGAATGCTGCGTCAAAACGGTACTACTCATGAAGTCATCCTGCTTTGGATTGTTGACGTTATATGAAACACGTAATATTTATGGTTTTTAGCTGAAATTAGCGTAAATCATGACATCACAGTAATGAGGAAAATACTTGTACAAAGTTGCTGCTTAATAATGACGGTAGCGGATTAATGTTGAATATACTGCTTGGGGGTAATTCCCATCGCTTTTTTAAAGTGGCGGTGGAGATGACTTTGATCGTGAAAGCCACATTCCTGCGCAGTATCTAAAATCGAATGTCCGGCTTTGAGTAGCCTGCGGGCATAGCGTAGCCGAGCCTGAATTTGGTATGCGTGAGGGGGAAATCCAAATTGTTTCTGAAATGCCCGAACCAGATGAAATGCACTGATACCAGCCAATTTAGCCAGTTCTTCCAATGAGACATCGGCTTGTGGAAAGTCATCAAGAAATTCTTTTACCAGAATTAATTGTTGCTGAGCTTTGGACATTTCAACAGGTTTAGGCGGGGTCTTACCATGACGTGCCATTAGCTTGACTAAACTCGCGTACACCAGAGTTTCTCGTAGCAGGCGGTTGTCAGATTCTTCTAGAGTAGAAAACACCAGACGAAATTGACTGGCAAGTTCTGGGTCTTTCACTACTGCATCGGGAAAGTAAGGAGCCCCGTAACTGCTATTGCCAAGCTCTTGGGTAATAGCCTGAAACTGCTCTGCTAGAGGGTACATTGCTTTATAAGCCCAGCCTCCTTCCACGGCTGAGTGACCGGTATGCATTTCGTCAGCATTGACCAGAATTATAGAGTCTTGCGGAACTGTGTGATTTGCTCCCGTACGGTAGAAACTCTGTGCGCCGCGCTCAATGACCCCTATAGTGTATCCTTCATGGCTATGACGGGAAAAAGTCTGGGTCTCATATTTAGCATCGAGTAGTTCAATTCCACCAAGTTCATCTGCCACGTGAAACTTTGCACTTTCCTTCGATTTTAGGGTGTGTTGCTTATCCATAATTCACTCTTGTCTACGACAACTGTTTAGTTTATACAAAAAATCACTTCGTGTTTTGTACAAAATTGCTCAGATGACGAAGTATATGATGATGGGGGGAGTTGCATATTGCTCGGCATTCTTATGTAGAGACCGATGTATTCCTAATATAGAGGGAATAAGTTAGTTGTAGCGTTATAAAAAACTAGCTCAAAGAATACGTAGTTACCCTTATTAAAAAGTTATCTCAAACTAGTCGTTAACAAACTTATACTGCACAGAGCAATTTAACCCGTTTTTATAGTGATTATGTTATTGATTTACCGTTGGGAACGGTGTGCTTGGATAAGCTTCCAACAGCGTTAATAATCCAACAGTTAGCTTATCGCCGGAAAACACACGTTGAAAGCTGGTTGGTAGTTAAAGTATGTTTTTATTCATCGTTTCTGAACTCTTATTTGGGGTATTAATGAGACTCTTCCGGCCATAAAACATCTAATTCACTATGCGAAATTCTCCATTCTCCATTTACACGAACATACTGATCTACGTAATGTCCTAGAAGCAAAAACGGATGTTGAGATTGGTCTCGATCAGTAACAAAATCCAGTAGGTAACAGCTGCCAGATGCATTGTTTTCGTCGATTAAAGTAATATCGTGATTGGTTACCGCGTGTACAAAAGGAAAATGTGCTCGGTTTTGTGTATCGAATGCGTGGTAAGCCTCTTTTAGACTTTGTTTGATTTCAGTTAAACCCTTCATTGAACCGACGGTAACTTTAACTTCGGCATTGTCTGTAAAGACTTCTCCCATTTTTTCAGCTTTGCCACTATCAAGTAGCTGGCTGTAACGTAGTCTTAATGCTCGAATATCTTCGCGGTCAAGTAGGGCGTTAATACGTTTATTGTTATCAGACATGGTGGATCTCCAGTGAATGAGCTAGGACAGGTTGTTTCATCTAATAGGAGATATTGTATTGACTTGTTTTAAAATGATAATACAGTTCTAATTCCATTTATTGCATCCCATGGTTCCATAATGAAGGTTGTAGAGACTCAATTTTCTGGTGTTATTGAATACGTTGAAACGCTACGAACGGGTTCATTTACTGCTGCTGGTGAACGTTTAGGGCTTACTGGTTCTGCAGTTGGTAAAAGTGTTACCCGGTTAGAAAAAAAGTTAGGTACGAAATTACTGCATCGAACGACACGCAGCTTAACACCAACACCAGAAGGCCAACGTTATTTTGAAGGTTGGATTGGTATACTGGATGAAATCGACAGCTTGGAGCAAGGTGTTGTCGCAGGAAGTGTTCAGGTTTCTGGAATCTTAAATGTTCATCTTCCAGCAGCATTCGGAAGAAGACACATCATGCCAGTTTTGCTGGAGTTAACTAAGAAATACCCGAATCTCGATTTGTCGATTGCATTTAGTGAAAGGCGTATCAATCTGATTGATGAAGGCGTTGACCTTGTGGTACGCATAGGTACATTAGAAGATGATGCGGATTTAATTGCAAGACGATTAGGGGGCCAACGATTGGTTGTGTGTGCCAGCCCCGAATACCTTAAAAAGAAGGGGACTCCTAAGCTAGTGACTGAACTGACAGAACATGACTGTATTGTCGGCGGGCAGAGAAGCTCTCAACCTGCATGGTTGTTTAGGCATACTAATGGTGAAAGTTTTTCACAGGTGGTTCATGGGCGGTATTGTTTTAGCGATGGTGACGCAATGCTATCTGCTGTCTTAAACGGAGTAGGAATAGCTCAGTTACCCACTTGGTTGATTAGTGAGCACCTTGCGACAGGTGCATTAGTGACGGTACTTAATGAATACGCGGGTGCTGAAATGCCAATACATGCTGTATGGCCGCGTTCACGATATTTAAAGCCGAGACAACGGGTAGTGATTGATGCTTTGTTAGCAGAGGCTGAAAAAATGGGTTCGATTTATCGATTATGACTTAGTCTTATCCTTTGAGTTGATTTGTTGTAGCTGAAGTTCCTTGTGCATCATTCAAATATATTGGCAAAGTTACTGATTCAGTTTTGTCCACTTTCGTTTCAGTTTGCTCTGTCTAAAACGTTTTTGCCTCAAAATCGTTTAGCACGAGCTTCTTGACCTCTTTCTTAAGTCAGTTCTTGACCTACTTTTCTTAATGGTAGATTATGAGTCTAGTTGAGCACTTTTGATTATACAGACATGTTCTGCAATTTATGAGTGGAAGGAAGAATAAGACATATAGAACAGTATGTTGCAGGTATGGCGTCTGTATTTTCTGAAAATATTATAAAGACAATGTCTGCTGAAAAGATACTGTTATGTGAATTTATGAAGATCGAGAAAGTAGAACGATTACCAAGTGATATTGAAACTCTGATAACTGAAAGCCAATTGGAAGGTTTTCGCTTTTTAGCACGACTTCAAAATGATTTTGCAAGCGGAGTAAATAAGTTCAATAAGAACGGTGAAACCCTTGTGACTGTTAGGGTCGATGGTAAATTGGTAGCTATCGGTGGTATTAATCGCCAAGATGACTGCGCGCGGTTGCGTCGATTCTATGTAAGTAAGTGCAGTCGTCGTTTGGGTGTTGGACGCGAATTGCTCGAATTTCTTGAGAAACATGCGTCTCAGTATTTCACAAAAGTCACTTTATTTACCGATACTCTACAAGCGAATCAATTTTACGAAGCCTGTGGTTATTTACCTGTAAATAGGCACCACGTTAGTCATGAGAAAGCATTCACATAACAAGAGACTATGCCATCAACATACTTTTCCTAATCTGACAGAAACGCTATAGAGAATCAGTTCTAAGACGCTTCTGTCCATCAACGTGTCAGGTTAACCTTGCATATCTAGCACGAAATTGCCCCATTATCATTTAGAGTCCAAGCATGATTACATGCTTATGCGCGTTTGTTTCCCTTATTAAAAATAATCCCAAAAGTGGTGTAATCCATTATATTGAATAGTCTGTACTCGTTTAAAGGTTTACTGTGCGGTATTTTCTTGGGGTTTGATTGAACAGCTTTTTAAAAGCCTGTACATAGGATGAATCAGATGCGTACCCCAACTCCATAGCAATTTCCTGTATGCTCATTTTCGAGCTTAATAATGGCAGAGATAAAACCAGCCTTATATTTTGTCGCCAAAGAGCAAATGATTGAGAGAACTCTTTCGCACATAATCTGGATAATGTGCGCTCAGATGCTCCGACTTTTTTTGCCCATTCTTTTAACGTAAACGGTAAGTCAGGTTTCTGTTTAAGCTGTAGAAAAATAGATAAAAGGCGTTTGTCCGTAGGGATGAGAAGTGGTATTTCATAACTTTTCGCTGCCTCGATTTGATCTCGTAAGACCGTTAACAGATGTGTCACATTGGATTCCGACTGTGAGAGCGTATCGTTCTGAAATAAAAGCTGTATCAATTCTTTGAGGAAGGCGTTTACCTGACAGGATTTAGGCTCACTTCCATACTGAACTCGTTTGTTAGGGTTGAGGTAAATCGCTAAAAATTGTGTGTCTGTAATCGCAACAGATTTATGAATGGTATTAGCGGGGATAAAGAGCATACCATTGTGAGGGACTATTACACTTTTATCGCTAATATCTGATTGTAACAACCCTTGACGTGGAAAGATTATTTGGTGCCATGGATGTGAATGAAAATCATCAATATATCCAGAGATCATGCTGGTTGATTTAGTTATAAATTGTTTATCCGGAAAATCTCTGATTAAGTCGTTAGCTTGCATGATTGGCGGCTTATCTATATTAATTGTCAGTTATTATAAATTACGCCACTCGGATTTGGTATAACATCGTAGGCCAATCGTTAGAAGAGACAAAAGGTAAAAGGCCAAAAGATGCGTGTTCACTTTATCATTCATGAAAATTTTGAAGTTCCGGGAGCTTACGAGTTCTGGGCTAAAGCTCGCGGTTACACCACGACTTATACTCGAGTTTATGACGGTGACTCTCTTCCGATAAAAGTAGATGATATCGATTTTCTGATTGTCATGGGTGGCCCACAAGATCCTGTAACCACTATCGAGCAATGTGCTCATTTCGATGCCAAAGGTGAACAGGCGGTAATAACAAAAGCGATTAATGCAGGAAAAGTCGTACTTGGTATTTGTTTGGGAGCTCAACTCATTGGTGAAGCGTTAGGTGCTCACTATGAGCATAGCCCTGAACGTGAAATTGGTAAATTCCCTATCACGCTAACCAAAGACGGCATTACCCATCCATTGTTTGACCATTTTGGCACAGTGCTGGAAGTGGGCCATTGGCACAACGACATGCCGGGACTGACACCAGACTCAAAAATAATTGCATACAGTGAAGGCTGTCCTCGTCAAATCGTTGCTTATAGCGATTTGGTGTTTGGTTTTCAGTGTCATATGGAATTGACTAAAGAAGTTGTAGCGTTGCTCATCGAAAATGATGATCTCAGCGAGGCTGCAAACTATCGTTTTGTTGAGGAGTACAAAGCACTACTGAGTCATGACTATGGTGAGATGAACCAAAAGCTATACGAATTTTTGGATAAACTAGTCAAATCCTATCAAGCATAAAGTTAAGTTTCTGGTTGCTTTTGATTTTATAACTGGCTCATTGAGTCGGTTATATGGCTTTTTATAGGTTGTTAAGGAAACACATGGGCATTGATTTGCAAGCATAGATGCCAATATTGGCAATTACCGTAGCGCTTACTCTCGGTGTTATGAGTCCGGGGCCGAGCTTTATCTTTGTTGCCAGACGAGCAATTTCACTGACAAGGCTGCATGCGTTGTTACTGCACTAGGTATGGAGACGGGAGCTTTAGTTCTATCATTTGCCGCCTTACTCGGATTACAAATGATTTTTAGCCTGATACCGATAAGCTATTTAAAATTGCAGGCGTATGTTATCTCCTGTTTCTGGCATTTGGAATTGTAAGATCCGCTAGAATTCCTCTACAGGTCTTAGATGCTAGTCGTTGCCAAGAGATTCCCTTATTTCGTTCGTATTTATTAGGTTTAGGAACCCAACTTAGCAACCCCAAAACAGCCATCGTATTTGCTAGCGTATTTACAACAATACTTCCTAAAAGCATACCTACGCATTTCTATATCGCGATACCGATATGCACATTTTTAAGCAATGCGGGATGGTATCTTATCGTTGTATTAGTATTATCCTCTTCACGTCCTCGTCAAGCATGCTTAAAGTTCAAAAAAATTATTGATTATTTGTCTGGGTCAGTGATGGGATGGTTAGGGTTGAAATTAATCATCAGTCGCTAACAAATCTCTGCCCCATTCCTTGTTTCGACCGATTTAACGCAGATATTACCAAAGCCTCATTTGACTTATTTTTTCTAATCTAACTGCGCGACCAAACTCAGTGTGCCACTACAACATGCGCTAATGAGTAACCGTTTACATGCTTTGCTCTCTAAGGACACCTATATATCAATGTCAAAATGCCCATGGAATTCTCTTTTACCTTTATTAGTAATAACAACTTCGCGATATCCGGGGACTCTTTCTATCCAGTTATTATCTTCAAAAAAACTAAGTAGCGATGCTCCTAAGTGACCACCAACGTGGAACTTTCTTTCGCTCCAATCTAAGCATGGACAACATTTTTTCCTTCTAGTTTTCTCATCGGTATTGATACCTAGCTCTAAAAATTTTTCTTGTCCTTGCTTAGTGATACCTTTGCCATCACTGTCAATCCATTTATTTTTTGATAGTGAATCATACAGTTGAACAGCTATTTCGCCTGCTAAATGGTTATAACAGGTTCTTGCTTGGAGAAGTTCTTGAGGTACTTTGGAACGAGAGGGACTATTTACTTGGAAAGTAATTCCCATCATTTGTTCGAGTAATACAGCGACGTTTTTACTATAGAGGCGAAAATATCTGTGTCGTCCTTGGGATAAACATATAACAAGATTAGCTTTCAGCAGGCGGGATAGGTGAGAACTAGTAGTTGATGGTGCAACCTCTGCTATAACGCTTAATTCGGTTGCAGTCCAAGCTTTTCCATCCATCAACGCACATAGGATTTTCATCCTTGAGGCATCCGACATGGCAGCCGCTAAGGCTGCCATGTCGGTTTCCTGACTAAAATCTATTATTGATGTTACTGAAGAGATATTTTCTTTGCTCAAGTTTATACAGCCCAGTCAATTGTTGCATTTTCGGCCAATGTATAGTTATCGGTCACAAGTATCAATCGATTATCATGATCACTGTACTGAACAATAATGTTAACGCCTTTATCTCCTAAAGCCTTAGATATCGCACCAAGCTCACCGGGTTGCTCTTGTTTGAGTTTTCGTATAAGTGGAGAAGTGACCCCTTTTACTTCAAATCCATTCTCAGTAAGGATATTCCTCGCTCTTTCTCCATCTTCGACTAGAAAATGGGCATGGCTTTTATTTTCATGAGCAAAAACTCCACCGCCTTCTAGTCCAATTCCATTCTTTCCAAGTACTTCACCAAATCGGGCTAATTCTCCAGGACTATTTTTTAAAATTATATGTATATCATGCATTTTACTATCTCTATGTTATTGTGAACAATATTCTCGTGTCGAGGTTAGGACGTTGATTTTGTAAAAAGAAAAAATAGTAGATTTTCCTTCGTCTTGAGCAAGCTTGTGATGCACATTTTTCTTCCAATGCTTGATGGCTTCTTCATCTTTCCACCAAGATAAAGATATAAATTTGTCTGGGTTTGTTGTGCTTTGAAAACGCTCGATTGATATAAAACCATCGATATCACTGAGAAGTGGCTTTAATTGTTCTGCCAACTGGAAGTATCTGTCTCTCTTTTCCGAAACAGCCATTGCCTCAAATAATACAGCAATCATTTCTTTACCTATCTATGCCACCTAATTGTTGTAGGTACTATAGCTAATGGGAAAAATGATACTTCGTTGATGACCGAAATATGGTTGTTATATTCTTGATGTTGAGGATAGAAGGAATTACCCAGTTTTTCATATCTGAGCTAATTAGTAGTTCACTAGATTAAGTTGTAGCTCTAAGAAGCTTTTGTCCATCTTCGATTCAGCTTGATCTGAGCTGACTCATTTGTGCCCCATTTCAAGCTATCGGCGTACCAGATTGCAAGGGCTTATAGCTTAAAGTTAACTAAATTTTAGTAAGCCTAATTTATTGGTAGCTATTCAATAATCCGTATTTATATAATTTAGAAAACTCACAATATTCAGTTCCGAAAATGGCGCGTCTTATTTACCTTCTCTTGTTAGCATCTACTTGAACTTATTCAATATAAAAGAGAATTGGAGTATAAGATATGTTCAAAAATATGCATGAAATGGAAGAACTACTAGTTATTGGTAATGTATGGGATGTTCCAAGCGCAAAAATTGCCGAGAGTGTTGGGTTTTCTGTCATTGGTACTTCTAGCGCAGCTATTGCTAAGAATCTAGGGAAAGAAGATGGAGAAAATATCCGTTTCGAAGACCTTTTGTCGATTGTAAAAGCAATTGCTAAGTCAACAGAACTGCCTTTGACCGTAGATCTTGAATCTGGCTATGGAGAGACACCTGAAATCATAGCGAAGAATATTATGGAGCTAGTTAAAATTGGTGTTGTTGGAGTCAACATAGAAGATAGTGTCGTGCTAGACGGTGAAAGAAGCTTATGTGACAGCGCTCTGTTTGGCAAAATATTGGAGAAAGTTAGAAAATACATTAGTGAGGCAGATCTTGAAATTTTTATTAATGTCAGAAGTGATGTGTTCCTACTTAATGTTGAAGACCCTCTTGAAACTAGTATCGAGAGAATTGATTGTTATCAGCAAGCAGGCGCTGATGGCATTTTTCTACCATGTATCAGTAAACAAGAAGATATTAGATCAGTTGTCGATAGTACGTCACTACCGATAAATGTAATGTGTCTACCTGGATTACCGAGTTTTTCAGAACTGAAAACTCTAGGTGTAAAACGCATAAGCATGGGCAATTTTGTACATGAGGCAATGCTTGCCTCTCTAGCTTCTACCTTAGCTTCAGTTAAAAGAGAGCAATCTTTTGATACATTGTTTATTTAGCCCATATCCGTTTCAGCCAGTTCTGGCTGAAACGCTTTTATACCCCAAAACTGCCCCAAAATCATCTAGCGTCTGATTCTTGATGGCCTCTACTTGTCATTTCTTGACCTACATTTCTTAATAGCAGATTATTAGCTCGGTTATGCATTAAGAGTTATATAGACCATGTCTTCTTAAAGGCACGGCAAGTATTCATCTAAAGTAGGAAGTTGTGGTAAATGGAAAAACTATTTTCGTACGGTACTTTACAAATAGAAAATGTTCAAAAGGAAACATTTGGCCGTTTATTAGTGGGCAAGAAGGAGATTTTGCTTGGTTATATTTTGTCTGAAGTAAAAATTAAGGATCAAGAAGTTATTAGGAAGAGTGGAAAGGATATACACCCAATTCTTAAATATACTGGGAATCAACTAGATAAAGTTGAAGGTACAATTTTCGAGATATCACCTGAAGAACTTGCTCAAGCAGATTCTTATGAAGTTGAAGAATATGTTCGTACAAAAGGAATGTTTCAGTCGGGTTCGAAAGCTTGGATTTATGCAGATGCAACTCAAGTAGGAAATACCTAATTAACGACCAATGGCTCAACATACCTTTCTTAATGAGATATAAGCGCTTTAGAGCACTAGGTCTAAAACGCTTTTGTCCACTTTACGAATTTTTGGATAAACTAGCGAAAGCCTATCAGCATAAAGTTAAGTTTCTGGTTGTTTTTTATTTTATCATCTGCTCATTGAGCTGGCTTTTTATAGATAGTTAGTGAGGAAACACATGGGCATTGATTTGCAAACATACATGCCAATATTGGCAATCACTGGAGCGCTTACTCTCGGCGCTATGAGTCCGGGTCCCAGCTTTATCTTTGTTGCCAGACGAGCAATTTCACTTTCAAGACGGCATGGAATTTTTACCGCGTTAGGTATGGGGACGGGAGCTTTAGTTCTATCGGTTGCCGCCTTACTCGGATTACAAACGATTTTTAGCCTGATTCCGGTAAGCTATTTAATATTTAAAATTGCAGGCGGATGCTACCTCTTGTTTTTGGCATTTGGAATTGTGAGATCAGCTCGAATTCCGTTACAGACCATAGATGCTACTCGATGCCAAGACATTCCCTTATTTCGTTCGTACTTATTAGGTTTAGGAACACAACTCAGCAACCCAAAAACAGTCATCGTATTTGCCAGCGTATTTACAACACTGCTTCCGCAAAACATACCTATGTATTTCTATATTGCGGTTCCAATCTGCACATTTTTGAGTAATGCAGGATGGTATCTTATTGTTGCTTCAGTTTTATCTGCTTCACGCCCTCGTCAAGCGTACTTAAAATTTAAAAATTTTATTGATTATTTGTCTGGGTCAGTGATGGGAGGATTAGGATTGAAATTAATCATCAGTCGCTAATAAATGTCACTAATGAGCACTTTGCTATACTTTAAGTAATGTATAAAATGCTAATTTAGTGAAATCGATAACTCAAAAATGTCCACTTTCGTTTCAGTCTGCTCTGGCCGAAAGGTTTTTATCCCATTCGGTGTTACTAACTTCATTTGCTTAGCTTGAATTCCTGATTCTTTGACCAAATTTATTTAATACTCAGGATGTGAGTAGACTAAAAAATAGAAGGAGCTGTCAGTGATCACCTGTCACGTTAGATACGTTATTGACCCTAAGAAAATCCCTGAATTTGAATATTATGCCCGTATGTGGATCCCTCTCGTTGAACAGTTTGGTGGTATACATCATGGGTATTTTTTACCATCGGAAGGAGCGAATAACATTGCAATGGCGTTGTTTTCATTTCCATCTTTAGCCGAATATGAAAAATACCGTCATGAATCAGCATCAGACGAAAACTGTAAAGCTGCATTCAAGTATGCAGAAGAAACGGATTGCGTAGTGAGTTATGAACGTAGTTTCTTCCGTCCAATTCTTTCTGAGTGATTTGTGTGTCACTAGCGATAAGCTCTGACACTATTCACAAAAATGCAGTTTTTCACATCAAATTTACGGTACAATGCAGAATTGACCAAATTATAGTTATTTATGTCTATACCAATCAATACATCTCCTTCCTCAAATGTATCTTGCTCAAACTGTAAAGCTTGTTGTTGCCGTCTTGAAGTGATGATCATCTCAGACACTGGTGTTCCAGAAGAATTTATTGCACGAGATGAGTATGGCGGTGAAACAATGATGCGATTAAATGATGGCTGGTGTGCTGCTTTAGATAGAGACACTCTAATGTGTACAATTTATGAAAATCGTCCTTGGATATGCCGCGAATTCGAAATGGGGTCTAGTGAGTGCTTAGATGAACGTGTTAAGTATCTATAAAGCAACAGCCTGATGTTTTTATTCAAGGCTTGTTAGTCATAACAAAACCAAAGCTTCAGCATATTTTCCCTAATCCGACAAAAACGTTCTAGAAAATAAGGTCTAGCACGTTTCTGTCTATCAACGTATCAGAGGCTTTGAGTGGCGCGACGAGTAATGACACGAGAGCTTAACTCTGGTATCAAGTATTGATTGGTGACTTAGCGACAACACGATCAGTGCTGCATGAATCATATTAACTATTTAGACTAGGCTTAAAAATCGCACAGACATTAGGTAAGTCTTTGTCAGTTATGTTTCTAAAACGACCCTAGGACTAAAGGGAAGTGTTTTATTTCTTCCAGATTGTTTTGCTTGATACAAAGCCTTATCTGCTTTATCGATTGCTTCCGTGATATCTTCGTCCTCGGTAGAGACTAAAGAATAACCTGCGGATATAGTTAACTTATAATTATCAGAGTGAAGTGTTGAAGACACGTCTATTTGTTCGATTTGAGTTCTCAGTTTCTCTGATAATTGAGCAGCACCTTCGAGAGATGTCCCAGGCAATAAAGCAATGAATTCTTCTCCACCATAACGACACAAAATATCACTAGACCTTACAGTTGATGTGAGGGTGTTTGCGACTAACTGTATGACTCTGTCACCACCTAAATGACCAAATGTGTCATTAATTTTCTTAAAGAAATCGATATCGATCATAATAACACTCATGTCATATTTCATACGATAGTGCTTGGCTTTTTCAAGCTTTGCTAAAGAGAAAAAATCTCTTCGGTTACGCAATCCGGTCAGGGGATCTGTTGATGAAACCTGCTGTAACTCTTTTTCTACTTGTCTTCGCTTTTTGTCCACTTTTTCATAAAAGAGAGAACTGATGGTTATCATGATTATGAGAAACCAAGCAATAGTGTTGACGTATAAGCCAAATGATTTAGCTGCTTCAACGTTTATAAGAGAACGAGATACAAGAAACCCTATGCCGAAGCATACGCAAAATCCTGTAACCATCTGAATCCTAGAAAGTTTTCCACCAATATGTATAGAGAGTAACCCTTTTAACAGAGCTCGATTTGCTGTTGAACCTAAAACAGATAATCCCATAATGTAAGCAATACATGTCGTGGTTAAAGACATTTCTCCATAAAAATCGGTAATGTGAAAAGCATATCCTGTTATTGAAACGGAAGGGAATAGTAGACTAAAGAAGCTAAAAACTTGGCTGAGTAGGGGGTTGTGACGCACACGTGATATTAATGCCGCGACTAAACACATAAAGCACGCTAATGTATTTGCTCCCATCATATTTCGTTCACCTGATACAAGTTCATAAGAGTGAACCGGTAAGTCGTTTATTAATTGAAATAGTGATGTGAGTTCTAGGAATCTATAGATGAGGAGCAGTAAACAAACGATTAAAAAAGCATAAACTGCTTTCATGAGTGATCTTTTAAAATAGGTTTGTGCTAAACATATTAATAAACCTGAAATAGCGGTAAGAGGGTTTGTCGCAGGGCCATCAGGATAAGGCCTATAGATTGACTCAATATCAAAGGCATATCCCAAAACTGTTAATAGACAAAGACATAATCCTAAATAAGCTAATAGTTTAGCACTAACCATTGTCCTGATAATTATTCGATTACTTTGGTCGCGGCTTTTTCTTATCAAACTACCCACCCACACATTTCTTAGTAACAAGTACTACTTTAGTGTAGACGTAAATCATTTGATGCAAATCAATTTCTCCATTTCGGTCCGTTTTTCCTCAAACAGATGTCAATTAAATATCTTAATATGTCAAATAACAAAGCCCGTTGCTCGATATGTAGCAACGGGCTATTGATTTCATTTGGGTTTACTAAGTGCGATCGGCTAAATAATCTTGGTAATCTGGGATTTCAATATCCACTTCTTCATTAATAAGTGGAGAGTGGAAGATAAATTTAGCGCTAGCTCGGTTAGTTGCAACTGGAATGTTCCATACACTCGCGATACGTAGTAATGCTTTAACATCAGGGTCGTGTGGTACAGAGTTGAGCGGATCCCAAAAGAAGATGAGCACATCAATTTTACATTCAGCAATCATGGCACCAATTTGCTGATCACCGCCCATTGGCCCGCTAATTTTACTTTTTATTGCAAGTCCGGTTTCTTTACTGAGCATACTGCCTGTGGTGCCTGTCGCGTAGAGAAAATGCTGCTGCAAAATTTCTTTGTTTTCTTTAACCCAACGTAAAAGTTCACTTTTGCAATTGTCGTGGGCGACAAGCGCGACATGTTTGTGCGCACTTAAAGTCCGAGTGGTTTTTTTCATGGTGTTTAGTTCCTAATGTTTCAACACATCGCGAGAGACGAACCTATGGTAAGCCGTAGAACGATATTGGAATAATCGCTAATTTAACGTATTTAAAACGGTGGTTTAGTGATGGTATCGATCTATCTTGCGAGCCAAAATGGATTTTGTGCAAAAATGTGGGAAGGAACCGAAGAATGAGAAAATAAAAAAGCACCACCTCAAATGGGCAGTGCTTGGTATTTACGTTAGCGATAAGGGAGAAATGACCCTATCGAAAAATATCGCGATTACGCTAATGCTTTTTCTAGAATTTCACGAGAACGTTCTAGAGTAACCGCTTGGCTTTCACCTAATGCAGTCATACCGTGCTCATCTAGCTGTTTAACGACAGTATTAACGGCTTCTTCATGAGTTAAACCGTGATCGGCAAACTGTGTATCAACATTCAGAGAATGATAGAACACTTCGATCGCTTCGATAGTGCGTTCTGCCAAATCATCACCGGCTTCTAAACCAAATACGTTACGACCCATTTGCTCTAGCTTCGCACGTTTCGCTTCGATTTGATTACGTAGCAACCAAGGTTGAACGATTGCCAAAGAACGACCGTGATCAACATGCCATAGAGCTGTTAATTCGTGACCAATCATATGCGTAGCCCAATCTTGCGGTACGCCAGTACCAATCAAACCGTTTAATGCTTGGTTAGCCGACCACATTAGGTTTGCACGCCAAGTGTCGTTATCGCGGTTATCAAAGTTTTGACCGATTTCAAGCAACGTTTTGAGCAGGGTTTCTGCATAGCCATCTTGAACTTTTGCACCAACAGGCATTGTGATGTATTGCTCACAAGTATGTACCCATGCATCCACAATACCGTTAATCAATTGGCGCTCTGGTAATGTTTTCATTACGTCTGGGTCCATTACCGCAAAGCGAGGTTGAACTTCTGGTGAGCGGAATGGCAATTTAGTCGCAGTCTCTTTTTTAGTGATAACTGCGCCTGAGTTTGATTCTGAGCCTGTTGCTGGCAGAGTTAAAATAGCACCGATTGGCACAGCTGATTTAACGCTGTATTGACCAGTCATAATATCCCAGCCATCACCTTCATAGTGCGCTGCAGCCGCTACGTATTTGGAACCATCAATCACGGAACCACCGCCGACAGCTAAGATAAATTCAATATCATCTTGCTTAACAATCGCAACGGCTTTATCTAATGTTTCTTTGGTTGGGTTTGGCTCAACGCCCGCAAATTCTTGCCATTGGTGTTCGCTTAAAGCGGCGACGACTTGGTCATAAACACCGTTACGTTTGATAGAACCGCCACCATAGATAACAAGGACTTTTTTATCTTTAGGAATTTCGCTAGCGATAGCTGCGATTTGGCCTTGACCAAAATGAAGACGAGTTGGGTTTGAATACGTAAATTGCATCGGACGCTCCTTTTGCTTCCAGAAAAGGGGAATACCTTTTCAGGCTGTTATTCCTGAATTGATGTTCTTTGCATCAAATTTCAAGAGCTCATGTTGAGAAAAATAAATCAGCTCAACAAAGTGATATGCATAATAGTCCTATAAGTTAGCAAACAGTAGGGGTATTTCTCCATATTTATTGCCTATTCCTCTAGAATATGAGAGATTTAGCCAAAATATAACCAGAGAGGTATTTATGGTTGAATTAGCCGAGTTAATGACACAATACGCTGACAAATTCCAATTAAATCAATTGGAAGGTTCTATAGATACCGCAATTCCGGGCGTGAGGTTTTATCGGAGTGGGTTAACCGCTGCAAAAGCGCCATTTATGTACGACTCTGGAATTATCATTTTAGGTCAGGGACATAAAAAGATTACGGTGGGTAACGAAAAGCAAGTGACCTACGGCCCCAATGATTATTTGGTGGCTGGGGTACCTATGCCGCTGGAGTGTGAATCGTTTGGTAGTCAACAAGAGCCCATTTTGGGGCTGACGATCCGAATTGATCACGCCATGATCGTTAAACAAGTGCGTTTGATGAATGAACTGGGGGCCACGGTTAAACGTAAGCATCAAGATCGCTGTGGGGTAAACTCTGTCGCGATGAATGAAAAAATGTTGCATAGCTGCAAGCGCTTGATGCTTGCTTTGCTTGAGCCCATTGAAGCAAAAGTGCTTGGTGATGTGTTACTGGAAGAGATTTTATTTAGGGTATTGACCAGTGAAGAAGGGCATTTGTTTGAGCAGTTAGCCAGTTTTGATGGCCAGTACGCAAGGGTGGCTAAAGCGTTAGCGAAAGTGCATGCGGATTTTTGTCAGCCACTAACTGTGCAAGAATTAGCGCAAGAAGCAAACATGAGTGTGTCTGCCTTTCATCAAGCTTTTCGTCATGTCACGATGGAATCACCACTACAATATTTGAAAAAAGTTCGACTTAACAAAGCTAAACAGATGATTCAAACCGAAGGGGTGAGAGTCAACGATGCTGCTCGGTTAGTCGGGTATAGCAGCCCATCACAATTTAGTCGTGAATTTAAACGGCATTTTAACCAAACACCACGTGCAAGTAAGTCGCTTAATGAGGTGGTTGAAGTTTAAATCAAGGGTTTCAATCGGGTACGCCATTTTTAAAAAGGGGAAGGTAACAAAGGCAAAGTTTACTCTTTTCTTATTACGTGGTTGAGCCATACTCAAATAACCCCCAATGAGCACGTTCGCTCCTGATAATTAAAAACCACTTATTGGCCTTGCCAGTAAGTGGTTTTGTGTTGTGACTAATCTCTCTCGCTATGAGAATGTGTAGCTTTCTGGAACCACGACAATTCCGTTTTCTGAAATATGAAAGCGCTTAGCATCTTCACTGGCATTTAAGCCAATCGTGGTGTTGGCGGGTATTTTTACGTGCTTATCGACAATACAGTTTTGCAGCTGGCAGCCCGGGCCAACTTCCACATCATCAAACAAAATGCTGTCTAACACGGTCGCGCCATCTTCAATACGCACGTTAGATGAAATGATACTGTGCTGGACTGAACCACCAGAGTTGATCACTCCGCCAGCAATGATCGAATTAATAAAAATTCCTTCATTACCTGTGGCGGAAGAAACGGTACGAGCCGGTGGATATTGAGGTTCGTAGGTACGAATTGCCCAATCTTTTTGATACAAATCCATTGGTGGAATCGGCTCTAATAGATCCATGTTGGCTGCATAAAATGAATCGATAGTGCCAACATCACGCCAATAACAGTCGCGATTTACGCGTCCTTTTTCACCAAATCGATAAGCGTGAACAGTTTCACTCGGAATTAATTCCGGAATAATATCTTTGCCAAAATCGTGGCTAGAGTTTTCAAGATCGGCATCTTTATTTAATGCATTTTGTAGTGCATCCATATTGAACACATAGATACCCATTGAAACTAAACTGCGATCTGGTTGGCCAGGAATAGACGGTGGATCGATTGGTTTTTCGACAAAAGAACGCACAATATTTTGTTCATCAACAGCAACGATCCCAAAATCACTGGCTTTAGAACGAGGCACATCCATACACGCTAAAGTGAGGTTAGCACCTGTTGCAATGTGTTCTTCAACCATGGCTTCGTAATCCATGCGATAGATATGATCGCCAGACAGTACAACCACATATTTAGCTTCACTGCGGTCAAGTAACCAACTGTTGTGATAAAGCGCATCAGCGGTCCCTTCGTACCATTTGCCCCCTTTGCGCATTTGCGGCGGAACGGCAGTGATATACTCATTTAACTCTGGGTTGAATACAGACCAACCGTCTCGTAAGTGCTTTTGCAATGAGTGAGATTTATATTGCGTAAGGACCAAAACTCGGCGCAAACCAGAGTGAAGACAGTTGGTTAGCGTAAAATCGATAATTCTATATTTACCACCAAACGGGACTGCGGGTTTGGCGCGGTCATCCGTTAAGGGTGACAGTCGGGAGCCGACACCTCCGGCTAGTACGACAGTTAGGGTATCTTGCATCTTATTTCTCCCTGAAATTGTGCAATTCAGCGCCAACAGGAGAGGTTGGCGGTAGGACCATATACAATTTATATCAGAAACGGCTTATCAAAACGAAGGCTTTCTCAATACTTTTCAATATTAAGTATGCACATGTTAATGGCACTCTCAAGGCATGGTAAATGTACTGATTAACTTCTCAATAGTGATATGCCTATTCAGACATTCTCGTTTGATTGTTCGTTAAGCTGCTTATCTATTTTAGATGGTGCATGGTAATGATTAAATCACCAATGTGTCACGCCATCGAATATGCAATTCAGATACTAATGTGATCTCAATAACATTCAATAGTTTCATTGTTATGGTGATTATTTCTGATTCTTGTGATCCACGTTTTGAATCTCCAGACTGAAATTTGAAAAAGCGCACGTTTTGCTATGGAACCGGTTGTAGTGGCAATAACTTGGCGTACGCTGAAACCGGTTGCAAAAATTATTATTACATTTAAATCATTCCAATAATGAAACAAAAGGTGATCGCATGGCCTCAGCAATTAGAGATTATGCCCAACTCGCAAAAGACATTCTTAATGAAGTAGGCGGGCAAGAAAACGTCAAAGATTTTTCACGTTGTGCAACACGTTTGCGCTTGATTTTAAAAGAAATACCAGAAGGGGCTAAAGAAAAAATTAACCAAATGCCAGGTGTCATTACTGTGGTTATCAGTAGTGGTCAATTCCAAGTCGTTATCGGGACTCACGTTGCCGATGTCTATGGCGCAATGGGAAACTTGGTCGATAAAAGTTTGTTAAGTGAAGGCGAACAAAAAACACGTGTTCTTGATGCGGTCATTGCGTCAATGTCGGCTATTTTCGCACCGCTATTATTCATTCTAGCCTCCGCTGGTATTTTGCAAGGCTGTCTTATCGTAACGAAACATTTTTTCCCGGCAGTTGTGACATCAGGTACGTTTGAAGTATTGAACTTTATGTCATGGACTCCGTTCTCATTTTTGCCTGCGTTTATTGGTTTTACGGCAGCGAAACATTTTCGTTGTAACCCATACATTGCCGTATTGTGTTGTTGTGCGCTAATTAACCCAAGTTGGGCTCAAATTGCCGGACAAATCGCCAATGGGGAAGTGTTCACTTTCTTAGGTTTGCCGCTAGCGAAGACTGTGTACACATCATCGGTATTACCTCCTATTTTCTTAGTTTGGGCACTGTCTTATGTTGAACGGTATACCAAGCGCGTGCTTCCTGATGTCGTGAAAGAGTTGTTCACTCCACTTGTATGCATGGTGATCATGGTGCCTGCAACACTGGTTGTGATTGGTCCAGTGACCAGTGGCGCTGCTGCTGCCATCGCTGTGGGTTATAACTGGCTGTATACGACTGCACCTTCTATTGCTGCCATTGTGGTTGGTGGTGTTTGGCAGGTCTTGGTTATCTTCGGTATCCACTGGGGAACGACCCCTCTTGTCTTCGCTAACTACGAACAATTTGGTAAAGATTCATTCCAGGTTTTCCAAACTTGTGCGGTTGTTGCTCAGATGGTTGCCGCGTTCGCTTGTGCTTACAAATCTAAAAACAGCACTGTGAAGAAAACCGGTTATTCTGCTGGTATCACTGCCATCTTTGGTATTACCGAGCCAACGCTATACGGGATTACATTACGCTTTAAAAAACCATTTGTGTGCGGTTGTATCGGCGGCGCTGCTGGTAGTTTAGTGTCGAGTTTATTTGATACTCACTACTACGTGTATGCGGGACTATCAAGCATCATCACAACTGTGAACGCGATTACCACAGAAAATCCTTATTCATTTATCGGGATGATGGCTGGTGTCGGTGTCACCATCGTAGTGACCGCTATTCTTGTCTTTGTCGTCGGGTTTGAAGACCCAGCAGAAGAAAGCACAGCGGAAACCACCACAGCATCACAACCTGCACAAAGCACGACCACTGCTAATGGTCAGCCAGAAACGGTCACACTCGCAAGCCCAGTAAAAGGCATTGTTGTCCCGCTGAATACGGTAAACGATGAAACTTTCTCACAAGGTCTATTGGGTGAAGGTGTGGCGATTAAACCTGAAGAAGGGTTGGTGACTGCACCATGTGATGCCGTTGTTTCTTCTGTGATTGAATCTAAACACGCTGTTGGCCTGACCTGTGCAAACGGTATGGAATTATTAATTCACGTTGGCCTAGATACCGTCGCGTTGAAAGGTCAGTATTTCGATACTTTGGTTGAACTTGATCAACCTGTTAAGGCGGGTGAGCCTCTAATTCGTTTTGATAAAGAAGCGATAGAGAGTGCTGGTTATGATGTCACCACGCCATTCATTGTTCTGAACAGTGATGAGTTCAAACTCAACATTTTGGATGAAAAAGAACATTCTGTTGAGATGGGTGAACCCGTCATTCAAATCGCATAGGAGTTGTTATGAGTAACGTTTTTCCCGAAGGTTTTTTATGGGGTGGTGCGGTCGCTGCACACCAGCTAGAAGGTGGCTGGGATCAAGGGGGAAAAGGCGTCAGTATTATCGATGTGGTAACGGCTGGTGCTCATGGTAAGCAGCGCCAAATCACGGATGGTATTGTTGAAGGCGAGTTCTATCCAAACCATGAAGCGATCGATTTTTATGGTCGATATAAAGAAGACGTAAAATTGTTCGCAGAGATGGGGTTCAAATGTTTTCGTACTAGCATCGCTTGGACACGCATTTTTCCTAATGGTGATGAAGCAGAGCCAAATGAAGCTGGCTTGCAGTTTTACGATGATCTGTTTGATGAACTGTTGAAATACGGCATCGAGCCAGTGATTACACTAAGCCACTTTGAAATGCCTTACCACCTTGCTAAAGAATACGGTGGTTGGTTAAACCGTAAGGTGTTGGACCTGTTTGTTAAATTCGCTATGACTGTCATTGAGCGTTACCAGCACAAAGTGAAATACTGGATGACGTTTAACGAAATCAATAACCAAAAACATACAACGCCGGATATTTTTGGCTGGACATGTTCAGGGATTCGTTTATCTGAGCAAGAAAAACCGGAAGAATCGGTTTATCAAGCGGTGCACCATCAGTTTGTTGCCGCTGCGACAGTCGTGAAACAAGCTCATGAATTAAATCCTGAGCTGCTCGTGGGTTGTATGTGTTCAATGGTGCCTTATTATCCTTATTCATCGAATCCGGATGACGTCATGTTGGCCCAAGAGTCGATGCATGACAGGTTCTATTTCTCTGATGTGATGGTGAAAGGTCACTACCCAAGTTACGCTAAGAAAGAGTGGCAACGTAAAGGGTATAACATCGTCATGGCTGAAGGGGATGAGCAAATCCTTAAAGAGGGTAAATCGGATTATCTAGGATTCAGCTACTACATGTCTAACACCGTCAATTCAGCGGCAAATAATACCGATGGCGACAGTGTTGATGGGAGTAGTGCTCATTCAGTGAAAAACCCATACCTAAAAGCAAGTGATTGGGGCTGGCAGATCGATCCCGTTGGTTTACGCTACGTGCTTGCAACGCTATACGAACGCTATGAGGTGCCTTTGTTCATTGTCGAAAACGGCTTCGGTGCGGTCGACAAAGTCGAAGAATCTGGGGAGATCAATGACGATTATCGTATTGACTATCTACGTTCGCATATTGAAGAAATGGGTAAAGCGGTCAGTATCGATGGTGTTGACCTAATGGGATACACGCCATGGGGTTGTATCGATTTAGTGTCGTTTACCACCGGTGAAATGAAAAAACGTTACGGCTTTATCTACGTGGATAAACATGACGATAACACCGGAACACTGGCTCGTTCACCGAAGAAATCGTTCTACTGGTATAAAGATGTGATTCAGAGTAACGGGGAGGTTCTCTGATATGACATCTTTCTGAGCCGGTTATCCGGCCGGCTCAGTTTTTCTCAACTTTTTGGTAATAGGTCGTTTGGGTATCATCGTTTTCGTTTAACGAACAGTTAATTGCACAGGATGTTTTGTGTTAGATTGAAAGCAAGTTGAATATTTAACTGCTGCTCAATAAGAAAAATAGAGCGGTGTGGGCTAGAGAGTTACTATGGTTACCATGTTAGATGTTGCCAAAAAGGCAGGTGTGTCAAAATCGACCGTTTCGCGCATATTAAGTGGCAGTGTTGCTGTTAGCGAAAAAGCCAAAGAGGCCGTGTACCAAGCCATTGAAGAGACGGGTTACAGACCCAACTTATTAGCGCGCCAACTGGCGACGAAAAAGACCAGTTACATTGGCTTCGTCATGACGAACGTGCTTTATGATGGGCCTTATTTTTCCACAATTGTATATAACGCAGCATCTTTCAGTGAAAGTAATGGTTATCAGCTTGTACTTGCCGATGGCAAGCATTCGGCCGAAGAGGAACGAAACGCCATCAACTTTTTACTCGATATGAAATGTGCGGGTATTGCTGTTTATCCAACTTATCTCTCTGAAGAAGAGATGGGACAAATTATTGAGCAGTCTGAAACGCCAATTATTGTGATAAACCGCCATGTGCCGAGTCATCCAGAAATAGCCTTTGTTGCGGACCACTACCAATGCGCAGTCGATATGATGGAATATATTATTTCTCAAGGCCACCAACATATTGCTTTTATTCGTGGTACTAAGGGGTCTTCCTCTGGAGAACAACGTTTTAAAGCCTATAAAAATGTGCTCGAACGCCATCAAATCCCCTTCAATGAACAGCTTGTCGTGCAAGGTGCGTGGCGACCAGACGATGGTTACGAAGGCGTTAAAGAGCTAACGGCGCGCAAACAGACAATGACCGCTATTTTGGCGGGTAACGATGAAATGGCGTTCGGTGCCATGAAAGCGCTTAATGAATTAGGCTTTCGTATTCCCCAAGACATTTCGATTGCGGGTTTTGATAATATCGCGATGAGTAATTATGTGACACCAGCATTAACGACGGTGGGCATACCTTTTGATCGTATTCTACAAAAGGGCATTCTCTATTTGATTGGTGATGAACGTCATTCCGATGTTATCGACTTAAATTGTGATTTAATTATTCGAGATTCTGTTTGCCCACCACATCAATAACTGTATGAGTAGTAACAGCAACAAAGGCCACTCTACGTTGCTTTATGTAAACATAGTATTTCAATAAAAAGTGATGAAGTACTCATTTTAGCTCACTGTTTCCATTTAGTCTGGTCAATTCACATGCAGTGGAACCACTGCTGCAAAGCCGGAGGAGATAAAATGAAACCCACCATCATTGTCTATCGTGAACTGCCTGAACCGGAAAAAGTACGGTTACAATCTCATTTTCATATTATTGAATTTAAAGAATTAAGTAGTACTGATGATCCGCAGTTTATTGAGGCGTTAAATACGGCAGAAGGCTTAATTGGTGCCGGGCTGCCATTAAAAGCCGATGTATTAGATAAAGCGCCTAAGCTCAAAGCGCTTTCAACCATTTCAGTGGGAACTGACGCCTTTGATCTCAACTATTTGGGCAAACGTGGTATTCCTCTTATGCACACTCCGACTGTGTTAACGGAAACCACCGCCGACACGATTTTCACTCTCATTCTGGCTAGTGCACGCAGAGCGGTGGAGCTTGATAAGTTTGTGCGCAGTGGGCAATGGCAGTCGAGTATTGGCCCAGATCTGTTCGGCAGTAATGTGCACGGAAAAACATTGGGCATTTTAGGTTTAGGACGTATCGGCAGTGCTGTCGCCCGCAGGGCTCATCACGGCTTTGGTATGCGTATTCAGTACTACAATCATAGTCGTAAAGCTGAAGCTGAGGCGGAATTTGACGCACGTAAGATGTCGTTAGATGAGTTGTTACGTACGTCTGATTTTGTTTGTTCGGTATTGCCTTATGTTCCAGAGACACACCATCTGATTGATGAGCATGCATTTGCGATGATGAAAGAGAGTGCGTTCTTTATTAATGGCGGCCGTGGCAAAACGGTAGACCAAGCTGCGTTAGTGAATGCGTTAGAACAAAATGTCATAAAAGGCGCGGGGTTGGATGTGTTTGAACAAGAGCCGCTGCCAGCGGATTCACCATTAATGACGCTCGATAATGTGGTTCTGCTTCCTCACATCGGTTCAGCCACACATGAAACGCGTGATGCAATGGCACGATGCGCAGTCGATAACCTAATTAGTGCGTTAAATGGCGATATTTCAATTAATTGTGCTAATCAGTCACAGTTAGAAGTGCTAGTTTAACGTAGCATTAAGCTGCGTGGCCTCTGCCCCAATGAACGGGTAAGAGGCCGAATGCATCTTGGTTATGCCTGTGGTTCACTGTGTTTGGAACTAAAACAGCTGACTCGGTTTCGTCCACACTCTTTCGATTCATATAACGCCATGTCGGCGCGTTGATAGGAATCTTCTGGATGCGAGGTGAGCTCACTAAAACCAATACTAATGGTGATTTTGTGATGATGCTTGTTACTTATCATCACACGAACGCGATCAAGAACTTCTTGAGCTTCTTTTAAATCAGTATGTGGCAGAATCACTGCGAATTCCTCACCGCCAATACGAGCGATAAAATCAGTTTCGCGTACTGCTGTTTTGATGGTATGTGCCACCGATTGGATCACATGATCACCATACGCATGCCCCTTGGTATCATTGATCACTTTGAAATGGTCAATATCACAAATCGCGAAACACGCCTTGTATTGATCTGGATAGCGTTTGATATGTTGGCAATGATAACGAAAAACTTGGTCGAATTTACGGCGATTAGGGATATGGGTCAAAGAGTCGCGTTCGCTCTGTTCGCGTAATTTATTCTCTAGTACTTTACGCTCAGTGATATCGACAAAAGAAGCAACATAATAACGAATATCACCGTGATCATCGACGATCGTTTGGATTCGCAACAGCTCAGTCAGCAATTTGCCATCTTTACGCTTATTGGTGACTTCTCCTTCCCAAAACCCTTGTTGTTGGATGTGGTTCCACATCTCTTTGTAGAATTCTTTGGTGTGAAGTCCAGAAGCAAACATGGAGGGATGTTGGCCTTTGACATCATGAAGTTGATAACCACTTAAACGAGAAAACTGTGAATTGACTTTGATGATGCGATTATATTTGTCGGTAATCACCAAGGCAGACATCCCTTCCATGACGGTAAGCGCCAATTTACTTTCAATGGTTTGATGATTATGTTTCCGGTTCCAGGTTAAAAAGAAGACCGCTAACCCACCCATTAAAGCGATGATCGTTCCGACTTGAGTTAAAACGGAAGCATAGCGTTCATTTTCTTTCTGCTCGATTTCCCCATGGCCAATGCTATCTAACAAGTAGATGTCCTCAAGGTGAGGCGACAAAATGTGTAATGGTACGCGTACAAAACTATACCAACCTAGCTGAGTTTTAAACGAGCCAGAATCAGCCTGCTTTATGTTGTCCCAGACGCTGGGGGAGAGGGTCTTCAAATTTTGATAACCAATCTGGTCGTTCTGATCGCTGTTTGTATTCAAAACAGCCGTGTGGATATCACTAATTAGATAATTACCATGACTATCAATAACTTCTGGGGTCGATAAGTTACTTTGTTTGATTAAATTGTCATAGATCTGATCGACATTGATATCAGCGAACAGATAACCCCGTTTTTGGCCGCCTGATTGCAAAGGCGTCACTAAATGCACGCGAGAGGTTTTATTTGCTTCTTGGGGTAAGGAGATAAGAATCGTTGAGGAGTGAATAGGCAGAGCTTGAATTTTTTTGAATATTTCTTTTTGGTTGATGTTTATCAACTGATTTTGTGGCGTGATATGGACATTGGCATCATCCATATAGAGATTAATCAACTGAAGACCTTGCAGGTTCAACAAAGAAATACTTTCTAATGAATTTTGCGAATAGAGTAATGCTCGCCAGAAATCTTCTAACACTTCGATATTAGTATTGTTAGGAGAGTTGATAGCGCGCTGCAGAATGTTGCTGTCAGAGAGAATGTGAAAGGTATCCAGCATGCCTTTGGTTGATTTAAGCAAATTCTGCTTACTAAACTTTAACTTGATTCCATGTTCCGATTGGACCATTGAGTAAATACTACCCGTGACCTCTTGAAACTGCTTATAGAAATATAGACAAGGCACAATGCTTAGAACAGCCCAAATCATCATGAATTGGCCAAAATTTTTGAACTTCAGTAATGAAAACATAACCGCCTTGTGTGTCATTTTAACGGTGTAATTAAATAGTGATGCGTGCGTATTAGATGGATAAATGCAACATTTTAACGTTGAAGCGTCAGAACTCCCTAACTTTGCGCTAAAAATGCGTGAGGTTCACTAATTGCGCTGAAAAACATCAGTTTTTACTCATTTAATGTAGAGCATTTACAATGTAAAGTTAGACTAAATTGAACGATATTGATAGTAGTTTTATTGCATATTATGACACCACTATCGGTTACATCTCACAAATTTGTGGCTTACTTCACCTTACTTGAAGAAGATATTTAGACAGACATAAAACTCTCGCCAATACTTGCCTATATATTTCCTCTAGTGTCAATAAGGAGTTAGTAGAGGATGAAGAAGATGATTATGCTACTTCTGCTTCTCCTGGGGTTAGGGGGGGCCGGAGCTGGCTACTACATGTTTTATTATGCTCCCGAACATGGCTCTATATTTGACATGTATATTTCGGTGGGTAAAAAACCTGAAGCCGCACCGCCGGTTAATCACGCGGCGGTAGAGGCCAAAGATGATATGTCCAATCCAGAGATTATGGATTACTACGTTCATGACGAAATGCTGCCTATTCGGCGCCAACCCGTAATAAGCTCGTTTATTGAAGGGCATTTGTATCGTGGAGATAAAGTCCATTTATTGGAAAAACGCAGTGGATGGGGGCGTATCTCGGAGTATTTCGTTTATCAAGAAGGAAAACCAGCGACAGCCAAATGGGTACCACTTGATGGACTGCATGTTAATCCTCCTAATATTACGTCCGCAGAGCGACGCAAAACAATATTAAGCTATATTGAAAAATCTGATGACATCGAAAAATACCAAGAGACTTTTGTCAAAACGACTGACGACTTACTGAATAAGGATCGTTGTAAGCCAGATGATTTTAAAGAAATTGGTGGTTGGGTACGCTCGGTCAATTTTGAAAATGAAGATGTTTACTTTGTTTATTGCGGTGGAATGAGCAGGGTAAACAAAATTTATTTAAATGCTCAATCAGGACAAGTATTTGAGCCCGACAATCAGTAAATAGCGTGGTGGTATCTGTACGATTACACTGATAAAAGGCACATTAAATTATCATTTTTAATGATAAAATGTTAACAAATGGCCTCAATTCACATTTTTTTTAATAATTTATCCCTTCCTATATACACAAATGTCAATTTATAGCCTATTCGTATAATACTCCCTTAGAATTAGAGGGAGTATGCTTGCAGCACGATTTATTGTGTTTAATTCTTGAATGTGGAGTAACGGGTGTTACGAAAAACGAGTAAACCAGTGACCAGTTTTGTCGGGAAATCGATGTCATTTGTCATCATTTTGGGGCTATCAATTATGGTTTATTCGGTCATCACTCTATCGTCTTCTTTAGATGACGCTCAGCTGATTAATCACTCAGGATCGATGAGGACACAAACCTATCGATTGGCCATGGATATCGCGCAAAATTCTGGCAAAACTCAGCAGCATATGCGTGAGTTCGAACGGATACTGTATAGCCCCGCAATGCGTAAATTAGACAGTTGGACGATACCGAACGATATTCGTAATGATTATCACCGCCTCATTATCCAATGGAAGAGCTTAAAGAGCATGTTACAAGGTCACGAAAGAACGCAGTTTTTGGATAATGTTGAACCATTTGTTCAGCAGTTGGATCGATTCGTTTTACAACTGCAAAATTACAATGAAATAAAACTTAAACGCTTAGCTTGGGTGGGTTTCATTTGCTTGGTGGGTATTTTACTTATTTCACTCTGGGTCGTGCGGTATATGGGTAAAAATGTCGTCGCCCCACTCGGACAGTTACTTAAGGCCAGTGAAGATATTAAGTTTGGTTCTTTCAATATTAAGCTCAATACCGATTTACCGAATGAATTAGGGATTCTGGCAAAAACGTTCAATAGTATGGCCAGTGAATTAGGGAAGCTGTACCGCGGGTTGGAATTGGCCGTTGATGAAAAAACCAGACGCTTAAGGCAAGCAAATCAATCGCTTCAAGTGCTGTATCAATCATCGCAAGAGCTGTCGGCTTCGAGAATTAAACTTGATAACTTTCAAGCAATGCTACATCACTTCACTACTTTAGAAGGGGTTATTTCGGCAGAGCTAGAGGTGGTAGATACTGGCGGGAATAGCCTGACATTACAAGATGGTTTGACTTGTCAAAAGTTCCCTCATGAACAAGAGCTGACAGTCGATGGCGAAATAATTGGCTATTTACGTTGGAAAGAAGGGCTGCCATGTCCCGAACGTTCTTTTATCAATAGTTTCAGCCGAATTTTTGGGCGAGCTATTTACTATAATCGTGCTCAAAAACAAGCTGATCAACTGCTATTACTTGAAGAGAGGGCAACGATTGCCCGTGAGTTACATGATTCACTCGCTCAGTCTTTGTCTTATTTGAAGATCCAGATGACGTTATTAAAGCGCATCATGAGTCAGGTAGAGGATCAAGAGATTCAAGATAAAACATCCCCAGTGATGTCAGAATTAGATACGGGGCTTTCAAGCGCTTATAAGCAGCTTAGAGAATTGTTAACCACGTTCCGTTTAACGCTCAAAGAAAGCAATTTCGGTGAAGCGCTCAAGGAAATGGTCGAGCAGTTAGATTCGCAGACAGACGCAGAAATTGTACTGATTAATCAGCTATCTTCGCTGGATATTGATGCTCACCGCCAAGTGCATATGATTCAGTTGCTGCGAGAAGCCGCGATTAACGCGATGAAACACTCACGATCAGACAAAATTGTTATTTACTGTGGGGAGCAAGATGGAACTGTGCTCGCTTATGTAGAAGATGATGGTATCGGTTTTTCTGAACCTGCATCTAGAATAAACCATTATGGGATGAACATTATGTATGAGAGAGCGCAAAGGCTAGGAGGGCAGTTACAAATAGACTCACAGCCGAATGAAGGGTGTAAAGTCACGCTCACTTATCAATTAGAAAAGGAGAAAAACCTTGACCACGTATAAAGTGATGCTCGTCGATGATCATCCACTCATGCGCCGAGGAATACAGCAATTACTTAGTATAGATCCAGAATTTGAAGTGATTGCTGAGGCGAGTAGTGGTGGTGAAGCAATCGCGTTAGCGCGCAACGATGAACCGGATATGATTCTGCTCGATTTAAACATGAAGGGCATGTCGGGTTTAGATACACTCAAAGCGTTAAGAGCGGATGAGTGTAGTGCGACTATCGTTATTTTAACCGTATCGGACAACGCCGGCGATATTGAAGCACTGATTAAAGCTGGGGCAGACGGTTATCTACTCAAAGATACTGAGCCTGAGCAGTTAATTGAGCTGCTAAAGGATGCGGTGACCGGAACTAAGGCATATAGTGATGCTGTCTTGCGTTACTTAAGCCTGCGTCGCGATCGCCGTGATGTGTTTGATACGTTAACTGATCGTGAAGCACAAATCCTAGGTGAGGTGGCGAAGGGCTTTCGTAACAAACAGATTGCTGACCGCTTATTTATTTCCGAATCCACGGTTAAAGTGCACATGAAAAGCTTGTTGAAAAAACTGCAGGTTCCATCGCGAACTGCAGCAACCGTGTTGTATCTAGAACGGTATGGTGACTTAAAGTAATTCATTCCATCCTATACGAAGTAATCTCAAGATGTAGGATTAAGATAAAGATAGTGGCTCTCTCCATAGGGATGTGGAGAGGGGCTATCTGTTATTTCCCTTAACAATGCAACAGCCTCTTATGTTGAGCTCTTATTCAACTGCACTCACTTTAGTTAAGTAAAATTACAATATATTAAACTGGTTTATTTAAATTTATTAGAATTAAAGACTTTTTATTTACCAGCAAGTCGGATTCTTCGTCGGATATTTTGCATTTTAGAGTTTATTTAATAATATGGACAAGGACTTAAATCCTTACAGGACGTTATAAGGACTAATAAATGGAAATTAGAGCCGCGGAATACCGCGATTATGAAAATATCGCTAAGCTCCATGCGTTGAGCTGGCGTACCCATTACCATGGTATTTTGGGTGAAGAGTATCTTGAAAACGAAGTGTTAGAAGATCGCCTCCTTATCTGGCAGACTCGCCTAACCAATCCCCCTTTTAACCAGCATATTGTTCTGATTGAAGAACAAGATGAACTTCTTGGCTTTATCTGCGTGTTTGGTAATCATGATTTTGATAAAGGAACCATCATTGAATCGCTGCATGTTGCGCCAAAGCATCGTGGTAAGGGGTTAGGTAAATTGCTGATCCAAGAAGCACTAAAATGGGTTGATCACTATTTTGCTGATTCTGGTGTGTATATCGAAGTGATGGAAGAAAACCATCAAGCGGTTGATTTTTATGATCACATTGGTGGAATTCACCAGCTAGAGCGAGCATGGAAAGCACCATGTGGCCATACTATTCCAGAGTTTATTTATACCTGGGAAACGCCCAAACAACTTGCTGAAGCTGTGCATTGATTCTCATCAACGGCTATTGTAAGAACACCCATATCTTTGAAAGGTATGGGTGTTTCTGTATGATGGGTAAGGAATACATGACAAGGGAAACAGTGGCAACGATGAATATTGATTTTGAACGTTACAAAGGCTTAATTTTCGATATGGATGGTACCTTGCTTGATACAATGCCAAACCATGTCGCTTCATGGAAATTAGCCGCAGAGCATTTCGATTTCCCTTTTGATGGACCTTGGTTAAATAGTATGGGCGGGATGCCGAGTGTTAAAATTGTCCCGAAAATTAATGAGCGTTATGGCAAGCAGTTTGATTCCAAAGCTGTCGCTGATTATAAAATGGAACGCTATGCAGAAATGCAACATCAAGTCACTTTGATTGCGGATACTAATGATGTGTTAAACCGTTACTTGGGTAAAAAGAAAATCGCGGTCGGCACAGGAAGCCAGCGTGATAGTGCCACTAGATTACTAACCCAAGCCGGTATTTGGGACAAAGTCGATACGTTAGTCAGTGCGACCGACGTAAGCCACCATAAACCCCATCCAGAGACGTTTCTGACCGCGTGTGATGAGCTTGGTTTATCATCTAATGATTGTGTTGTGTTTGAAGATACCCTATTGGGGATGCAAGCCGCTCATGCTGGTGGTATGGATTGTGTGTTAGTCACCGCGCAAGGGTTAGAGTTTCATCCTGTCTCAATACCTTAATCTTTTCGCTGAGCGTGCCGATACAGTTTTTAGTACGAAAAAGGGAGCATTTGCTCCCTTTTTGTCATTCGTGTTGTGCTTACTTTTGAATTGCCAACAGTTCGACGTCAAAAATAAGGGTTGATGACGGTGGAATAGGGCCTGTGCCACTTTTTCCATAAGCAAGCGTACTTGGAATATAAAACCGCGCTTTTTCACCCACAACCATCAGTTGTAGTCCTTCTTGCCAACCTTTAATAACCTGTTTCACGCCGAATACGATCGGTTCGTTACGCTTATAAGAGCTATCAAATACGGTGCCGTCGATTAATCGGCCCTCATAATGCACCTTAACTTTATCACTTGCTGTCGGGTGAATATCCCCAGTCCCTGGTTCTAAAATTTCATACTGTAATCCGCTTTGGGTCGTATGAATTCCTGCTTTGTGCTGATTTTCGGCAAGGAATGCTTGGCCTTTTGCGAAGTTGACTTCCGCTAATTTATGATTGTTCCATGTACGGTAAATAAAAAAGCCCGCAAGAATGAGAACGATTAAGGGCAACACAATTTTAGACATAAAGTAATACTCAAATTTGTTAAGAGGTTCTCTTAGCGACATATATCAATACTGAATTATTCGCAAGAAGCCATAAACTTGGCTAAATTTTGGATAGCAGTTTAGCGATTGACGAGAAGATGTAAAGCGACCTATGTGGTTCAATATCCCAATCACAAACAATCGTGATCATTACCCCCTATAAAAGCGTCAGATTGAAGGTAATGAAAATGGTGTTACGTGAAAGAGGGGACGGGGAATTAATTCAAGATGATTAGGGTAAGGTAATAATTTTTCGTAAAGTTTTCTAAATTTGGCCGATATAAATTAAGTAATCCATCAATGAGTGGCGAGTTTGATGAAGTATTTATTTCTTTTATTGTCTGTAATCCTAAGTGGCTGTAGCTCTTTGGGCATGGATAATTTTGATTCTTTGACCAAAATGATGAGCGGGAGCAAATTGGATGTGGCCCCTAAAGATGCTTCTGCTGTGCGTAATCCTGATTGGGGGACACCGCCAGTCTCACAGCAACAAGTGACTCGCCCTGTGGTTGTAACAAACTACAGTAAATTAATTCGATTTCTGCAGCAAAACCATATTGATTACAAAGTGATACCTGGTAAATACATGATGGTATATATCGAAGATACCATCCACTTTAAAATTAACTCGGATAAGGTACTGCCAAGATCGTATCCATGGATGCAGAACCTCAGTTATTTTCTTGCTCATAATCCAGCCATTACCGTGGTTGTGAATGGTCATACCGATACGACCGGAACTTACGCGTTAAATGATAATTTATCTGAACGTCGTGCGAAAAGTATTCAACGTATGCTGCGCCAAATGCAAGTGCCTAAAGAATCAATCTATACGCGTGGTTATGGCGAATATATTCCTGAATGCACCAATCTAACTCGCAGCGGACGACAGTGTAATCGCCGCGTCGAATTACTCTTTATTGTCGATGGCACAGCGTCTTAGATAATTTGGTTCCCTATTAGAAAATCTCGCAATAGGCGAGATTTTTTGTTTTTGGGTATTGGTTAGCGCGTAAAAGTGTGGGGATGTTTCCATCTTTTATCTGCAATAAAAAGCAGTCTGTCAATTGACATTTCTCTGTCAAAACTCTCTTAATATTAGTTAGTTAGTTAGTTAGTTAGTTAGTTAGTTAGTTAGTTAGAGCGAATTGTTATTGCGGACATTCGCAGAGACTCGCTCGATGAAACCAAGCCGGTGACTTTGGCTGAAGCCACCGGCTTGTTATCAAGTTGGTTTGTTTCATTGTGCGATACAAATTGGAGAACAAAAATAATGGCATATCGTTTCGATGCGGATTTGGAGTTTTTAGGTCAACTGTCTTCGGATGATCTGGAAGACTTAGTTTATAGTTTAACTCACGACAATGACGGACAACCGCGTTGGACAGAGGAGTTAACAAAATCAGTAGGGTATAACCGTCATCATCCTGATCACGCCAAATATTGGGAAGATATCGCAGCAGAAATTCAAACTTATGGCGCGAATACCGTCGCTACTTTTTTCCGTGGTGGAAAAGGTGTGGAATATAAAGAAATTCTGGTTGATGTGTGCAGTAAGCTAAAAGTTAATTTCAATAAAGAACAAGATGTTGAAATGATTGAAACTCATCTTCTTATGAAAATATTAGAAGATGCTCTGGATAATATGGACGATGAAGAGCTACGTGATTTTGCTCAGGCTGCTGGTGTAGAAAATACCAGTGTCGTCACCAAACAAACCGTGTTAATGGCGTTTCAAGCGGCATTCAAAATCGGTGGGTTTAAGTCATACCAACTGACTTTAGTCATTGTTAATGCAGTGATCAAAGCGCTGATTGGTCGCGGCCTGTCATTTGCTGGCAACGTCGCATTAACTCGTGCCATGAGTATTTTAGCTGGGCCTGTTGGTTGGGCTATTTCTGGCGCATGGACAGCGGTTGATCTCGCTGGAGCGGCATATCGTGTGACCATTCCGGCAGTGATTCAAGTAGCGGTATTACGTCAGAAATATCGTTTTGAGCAGCCTGTTAAAGAAGCAAAAGCGAGTTAAATACAATGCGCGGAAGATGAATAACATCTTCCGCGATTTGACGTATTACTCTGGTTTAGGGAAGCGTGATTTTGCTTCAAGATCATCTAAGTCTATGTGATTACGCATATACATGTTACTGCTATCAAATATAGGTTGGTGATCCCATGCCAGTCTTTTCCCTTTATTGAGTGCTTCAACAACCAATCGGCGTCGGCGTTGGCTCACTAATACATCTTGGGTGAGTTTCTCTGAGTCCCAGCGCTGAAGTGCTTCGGTTCTAAATGATTGTGCAATATCAGCAAATTCTGGTTGATTTGCGAGGTTACACAATTCAAATGGGTCGTTATTTAAATCAAATAATTGGTCTGGGTCTAGGGGACAATGTATGTATTTGTACTGAGAGCGGCGGATCATATAGATTGGTGCTAATGCTCCCTCACCAAAATATTCCCCGATTACTTCATCGTGTTTTTCACCTTGCCCCGTTAAGTGCGGCATTAGGCTGCGTCCTTGAATCGGCATCGCATAGTCTTGAACTTGGGACCCTGTTGCCAGCTCGGTAAACGTAGGCAATAAATCCATCGTAGACACTGACTCTTTGACCCGTTTAGGGGAAAATGTGTTGGGTGCATACACGATCATAGGAACCCTTGCTGATCCCTCGAAAAAGGACATTTTATACCAGAGGTTGCGTTCACCCAGCATATCGCCGTGGTCACCGGAAAATACCACAATGGTGTTGTCATCTAATCCAGATTGTTTCAATGCTGCTAGTAGGCGTCCAATTTGATCATCGACATAGCTAATGGCCCCATAGTAGGCTCGTCGAGCACGGCGAATATCATCATCTTCAATAGGTTGATCGTAATAAGCGTATACATCTTGTAAACGGAGTGAATGCGGATCTTGTTCTTCTTTGCTCAAGCGAACTTTAGGCAAATCGATATCGTTTTCATCGTAACGTTGCCAATACTCTTCTAATATTGTGTAGGGATCATGCGGGTGTGTCATCGATACGGTAAGACAAAATGGGCGCTCCTGTTTGCCACGCACATAATTATATATATAGCGTTCAGCATGGAAAACAACCTCATCGTCAAAATCGAGCTGGTTACTGCGTACACATGGCCCTGCTTGAGTAACTGAAGACATATTGTGGTACCAAGTTGGACGTTCTTCTGGTTTATCCCAGTTAGGAAACCAGCCATAATCGGCAGGATAAATGTCAGTCGTTAACCGCTCTTCAAAACCATGCAATTGCTCTGGACCACAAAAGTGCATTTTTCCCGAAAGCGCTGTTTGATAATTTTGTCGGCGTAAATAATGGGCAAATGTAGGAATATCCGCTGGAAAATCTGCGGCATTGTCATAAGCTCCTATTATGCTAGGAAGCTGTCCTGTCATGAGTACATAACGGGATGGCGCGCATAGAGGGCTGTTACAATAGGCTGAATCAAATACGACCCCATTATTTGCCAGATGGGTCAAGTTAGGTGCTTTTACTACAGAGTTACCGTAACAGGGAAGCGCATTGACTGACATTTGATCAGCCATAATAAATAAAATGTTAGGTTGTTGGGTCGACATCGAATTCTCCTATTTATATTTAACAAGTTCTCCAGAGAAACAAGCGTTGTTTATTCAACTAAAGATGTGTCAAGCCGCATTACCTTGCATGGAATTTTTAGCGCTGTAAACTGAGTGAAAACTTATATCATAGATTAGAAAATCTTATACCATGAGTAATGAAAAGATAAACTTTAAGACGTTAATCGCTTTTGAAGCATCAGCTAGGCTTCTAAGTTTTACTGGGGCCGCTAGAGAATTGGGGACAACTCAACCTGCTGTAAGCCAACAAATCAGTAGTTTAGAACAGGAACTCGGTACCGCGCTTTTTCGCAGAATATACCGGGGAGTGGAGTTGACTGATGAAGGGCATATGTTGTTTGTCACTACGCAAACGAGCCTACAAGATATCACTGCAGTCATTCAAAAAATTAAACAACGCAACCAAAGTCAGCGTATTACTTTTGCCACTGATTTTGCCTTGGCGGCATATTGGTTGGTTCCAACCATAACTCGTTTTCGTCAAGCGTTTCCCCATATTGATATTCGCCTCGAAACGGCACAGTCTTCATCGCGCGTAATTGATGCCGAAACGGATATTGCGATTCTTTTTGGTGATGGACATTTTCAGGGGTGTCATTCTGAACTTCTGTTTACCGAGCAAGTTTGCCCTGTTTATAGTCCTTTACTCGTTGGTTCAAATTCGCGTTTGACGACATTAGAAGCTATCTGCGAGCAACCCTTGCTACGTCTAAATTCTGATAACAAAGAGGCTTGGATTGAGTGGGAGTCCTTGTTTGACTATTTTTCTACTACTTGGCAACCACCGGAGGTTTCCATTGAATTCGATAATTATACGTTATTGGTGCAAGCGGCGTTAAGTGGGCAGGGAGTCGCGTTGGGTTGGACCCCATTATTAGATGAATTCATCCAGCGAGGTGCCCTTATTGCAGAAAAGCAATTCACTGCACGAACCTCACAAGGTTATTACTTAGTGATTCCGGATAAACAAAAACCCACTGCTGAGGTGAGGCTATTTATCGATTGGTTAAAACGGGAAAGAAATAAAGTCAGTATATAAAATATTTACCTACGTTACTTCAAGATGCTGTTTCAGCGATTTTTTAATCTACGACCATGATATGACTAGTAATTATTCAATTATTTTAATATGTTATGGTAAGTTTTTTACCTGAACTGATAGTCGTTTTTAAAGTCAGCTAACTCGTTAGCTAATGCATGGATTAAACATAACAATGGAAATATTAATTCGCCGCTCAGAACCTAATGATGCGGCCGCTGTAAGAGATATTTATGCGGGAATTGTAGCCTACAGTGGTACATTGCAACTGCCTTATCCGTCAATTGAAATCTGGCAAAAGCGCCTGACAGATGTGCCGACACATGCCCACTCTTTGGTGGCTGAAGTGAATGGCGAAATTGTGGGTAACGTCGGGTTAGAAGTGTGCACAAGTGTGCGTCGGCGTCATGTCGGGACCTTTGGCATTGGCGTTAAAGATGAATGTCAGGGGCAGGGCATCGGCAGCGCTTTGTTGGAAGCGGTGATTAACCTTGCCGATAACTGGTTAAACCTTAAAAGGCTCGAACTGACGGTTTATACGGATAATCAAGCAGCTGTTCATCTATATAAAAAATATGGATTTGTGATTGAAGGAACCTCACCTGCTTTTGCTTTTCGTAATGGTGGTTATGTTGACGCATATCAGATGGGACGAGTGGTGGCTGAGCGTTAATCAGGGATTCATACCTAATTAAGTCGTTCCAATGCGAATTTATAGTTGGCGTACAGTGTTTAACACGGTAAATTGAATCACATTTTTCGACGTGTGCTACCAACCTTTTGAATCCACTTTGGTGCACTGTAGGTATAACGTAAGGTTTTTCATGTTTTCCGCATTTATCTCGGCTATTTTGCCTGTCATGATCATTGCACTTTTGGGGGCGTTTTTAAGTAAAAAAACCGCGTATTTGGATGATCCCAATCTACCGCGTTTGATCGTGAATGTTGGTATGCCAGCATTACTATTGCATTCGATGTTGGGTACTCATATCGACTTTTTAGGAATGGGGAAACTGGTACTGGCATCAGCACTTGCTCTGTTCGGCATGGTACTTGTGACGTTAGTTTTACTGAAAGTGATGAAGCTTGAACGCCGCTTTTATTTGCCCGTTTTAGTCAACCCCAATACCGGCAACTTAGGTATTCCTATTGCTTATGCGTTATTAGGAGAGCAAGGCTTAGCAGGTGCCGTCATCATCTCGTCAATTATAGAGATCAGTCACTTTACCCTCGGTATTGGGATGATGTCTGGGAGTTTTAACCCCAAACGCTTATTAGCGAACCCACCGGTTATTGCACTGTTAGTTGGTGTTGCCATCATGGGCTCAGGTATTCCTGTTCCACAATTTATGATTCGGGTGTTTGATATGGTCGGTAGTATTACTGTCCCTGTGATGCTACTGATGTTAGGGCGTTCTTTGGCGCATATGAAAGTACACGAAGCCCATTGGATTCGATTGTTTTTCCTATCTCTGTATCGTCCAGCGATTGGCCTATCGATGGCTTGGGGAGCGGCTTATTTATTCGGTTTAACGCCGTTACATACAGCTAATTTATTGATTGCTTGTTGCATGCCTGTCGCCGTATTGAACTACATTTTCTCCACTCGTTATGGTGGTCCGGTGAACGAAGTTGCGGGGTTAACGTTCTTAACTTTACCCACCGCATTTATTGCGCTGATTATTATAAAACTGACCGTGATTGGTTAACATCACCGGTCACGGTAATAGTTACTTTAGCAAGAGAAAGAAGGCTGTCATTATGATGGCCTGTTTTTTATCTAAAACGTGATGAGTTTTAAAAATCTAATACTCGAGTAACCGCAAAATACGGTTTCAACGCGAATGTATTCGCTCTTATGCTAGAAACATAATTTAGAACAGTCGCTATATCCCAATACACAGCAGTAAAAGGGATATAAAAGGAGCACTTATGATGAATCGACGGGCGAAAGACTTCGCGACTTATTACCATGGTGAACAAAAATATGGGGCGGATCCTTATCTAAAGCACTTGGAAGCAGTAGCTATTTTGTCACGTCCTTATGGCGCTGAAGCTGTCACGATCGCCTATTTGCATGATGTGGTGGAAGATACCGCAGTTACGTTAGATGTCATAGAGAAGCAATTTGGTCCATTTATAGCGCGTTGCGTTAGTATCCTCACCGATCAACCTGGTGACACACGAGCTGAGCGTAAAGCAAAAACATATGAGCGTATGTCGCATGTAGCAGGGCGAGAAAAGATTGCTTTGGTTGTTAAAGCGGCAGATAGATTATCTAATTTACGTATGTGCTGTATTACTCAAGATAAAGAACGCATGGCAATGTATCAGCAAGAGCATCCTCAGTTTAAGCAGTGTGCGTATCGAAAAGGGCTATGTGATGAGTTTTGGCTAGAAATGAATGAATTGATAGATAAAGGGTGTTAGGCTGATATTTCAATTAGTTAAATGAAATAGGGATATCATGTCTGCCGTATTAATTACCGGAGCTGCACGCGGATTTGGTCGTGTATTAGCTCAGCAATTTGCCTCTCAATCCTTCGATCTATTTTTAGTTGTTCGCAGTGTCGAATCTGCGGCTGAGCTGCAAGCAGAATTACCGCAAAGTCATATTCTTATTGCAGATATTACGACTGATAAATACGTAGAGCAATTATCCGGTTGGTTAGACGATCAGGTGCTCGACGTCGTCATTAATAATGCAGGGACCGGGACCAAAGCGCCGAACCTGGAACTGACTAAAGCCAGCTATCTGCGTAAAGAGTTTAACAGTCATTGTGTTGGGGCATTGAATACGGTTCAGGGGTCATTAAGTGCGTTGAAACGTAGTCAGACACCAACAATAGTGAACATCAGTTCGCGCCGTGGGTCGATGCAAATGCAAGCTGAGGGAGCAGCAAAAGGTTCAGGGTGTTCTTTCTCTTATCGCATTGGTAAAGTGTCACAAAATATGTTGAGCCTGTGTTTAGCGGATGAACTCGAAGATGAAGACTTTAAGGTTGTATCACTGCATCCCGGACGACTTTTAACCGGGATGTCGGCGACCGATGCGCAAATGACCCCAGAACTTGCTGCGTCACGCCTAATTAATAAAATTCAACATGGTCAATTACCTCATCGACACTTTTATAATTTGGAAACCGAAACAGAACTGCCTTGGTAACTCATTACAAAACAGGGGATAACAATGATTAATTGGCCTGCGATGATTAAACTGGCTGGTGATGATGAATTACTGATGGTGTCAAACTCGAAACAATTAGAACAACAGCTCCACGCTTTAAAGCTAACGGATGATGATTATCTTATTGATAGTAAAGGTTGTTGTTTTGACCTTAGGGATGGTTTAGACAAGGCAGATACGATAAAACAGCTCACACTGGATGAGGTCAATCTTCTGATACAGAGCCATAGTGCCAATGAAGGGGGCGTGTGTGTGAGTAAAACCTGGTTTCCTTCGATAGAGAGTGCAATTCGCTCTATTCTTACTGAGTACTGACCGAGTGCCCAAATAACTGGCAGTTGTTTGGGTATAATCATGGCTTAAATCAATAAATTTTTGATTATTTGTCAGTCACATAGTGATTAGGGGTCGCATTATTTATTAGCAACAGTTAGACTCTGCACCCAAATTAATAATTCGTCTCGATGATACTAGTTCGGCGATTTGTCGGATTCTGCCATAGTTTATGGTCACGAAATCAATTATTTTGGTATTAGAATCGAGCATGTAACAGATTAACAAGGTTCCTTTTTGTTCATGAATATATCAGGTGTCTCCGCGAAATTTTGTCGTAATCTACTTATCACAGCAACCGTAAGTGCCGCACTTGCTGGATGTAATCAACCGCCAGAAATTCAAAAAGTACAAGGCTATGCTCAAGGTACGACGTATCACATTAGCTGGTGGACAGATAAAGATGTAGATACCAAAACAGTAGAAAAACAATTCAAAGATAAATTGGCTCAGATTGATAAAGAGCTATCGACTTATCGTGATGATTCTTATATTTCCGAATTTAACCAAAGTGATTCTATCGATTGGCAATCTGCGTCAAGTGATTTCATTCATTTAATTGAAGTGGCGAGAATGGTTAATCGTGATACTCAAGGTTGTTACGATCCAACTATTACTCCTTTGTTCAAACTTTGGGGTTTCCAAAAAGGCACTCTTGAAGTTCCTACCGCAGATCAAATCGCAAGCGTGAAAAAAGAGCTCGGTCTCGATAAAGTGCTTATTGATACTAAAACCATGCGTATTCGTAAAACGATGCCAAATGTGCAATTAGATTTCTCTTCGATGGGTGAAGGTTACACCATCGGTAAATTGAGTAAGATTCTTGAAGATGATGGCATCCATAACTACCTGGTAGAGTTTGGCGGCGATATGAAAATTCGTGGTCATAAGCCAAAAGGTCAGAAATGGCGTGTGGCGATTGAGCGCCCAGTGCCAACAGAAGAAGGCATTCAGCCATACAAGATTGTCACCATCAACAGTGAAAAAGGGGTAACGTTAGATACCTCTGGTACTTACCACCATTCGTTCGATGCGAAAGGTAAGAAGTATTCACACATTTTAGATCCTCGTACCGGTGCGCCAGTGACACATGATCTCGTGTCTGCTTCTGTATTTGGTGATGATCCAGAAATTAGTGATGCTTGGGCAACAGCGATGCTTTGCTTAGGCCCTAAAGTGGGTAAAGCCGTTGCGCTGCGTAAAAATTTGGAAGTGTTCTTTATTGAAGGCACAAAAGACAAGCCGGAGAGCTTTAAGAGTGAAGCATTAGAAAAATCCACCCGAGTGGTTTTTGATAAGTAACGATATTAAATGCTGGTCATTAAAAAATCCCTCAGCTAAGCTGAGGGATTTTTTTATCGAACAAACGCGCAGTAATGATTAAGCGGTTTTTTCTTCAGGTGTTGTTTCTTCTGCTTTTGGCGCATCAGCAAACACTTGAGTTGGTTTTGCGACGATGCTGCGATTTTCTTGGTTAACTTCTGTCAGCACAATTTCAAGTGTGTCGCCTAAACGGTAAACCACTTCTTTGTCGATAGAAACAGTGCCGTTATCACCGTTACATTCAATGCGTTGTTTGTTATCAAGAATTAACGCTCCTGGCACAAACGCCATTGCGCCATTCTCAAGAACACGAACTCGCATACCAGCACGATTGATATCGAAAATTTCACCCGTGTAGCGCGTCTCTTTTGCTGGTTCTTCAGCAAGAGTACGAGCATACAACCAATCACCAACGTTACGTTCAGCAATTTTATGGTGTTTACGGTGCAGAGCTAATTCTTCACCTACCGTTTCGTCAGGTGTTTGTACTGGCTCTTTATCGAGAACGAGTGCTTTAAGCATACGGTGGTTAATCATATCGCCGTATTTACGAATTGGTGAGGTCCATGTTGCGTATACATCTAGGCCCATTGCGAAGTGTGGCAATGGTTGATTACCAATTTCACTGTAGCTTTGGTACTTACGAATACGATTATCTAGGTAAGATGTTTCTTGCTCAGTTAACCAACGACGCAAAGTTGCAAACCCTTCTACAGTAGCAAGAGATTCCGCCGTAACGTCTGGCGCACCATGTTCAGTCACTAGCTCAACCACTTCGGCCATTTTCTCCGGTTTAAAACCAGCATGAGTGTTGAATACACCAGTGGAGAACTTTTCGCGCAGTGCTTTACCCGCGCAAATATTGGCCGTAATCATTGATTCTTCAACTAATCGGTTGGCACTGCGACGCATGTCGGCATGGATAGCAACCACATCGTTGTCTTCGCTTAATTCAAAACGGTAATCGGGGCGATCTGGGAACACAACAGCATTTTCTTCACGCCACGTTGCGCGGGCGCGAGAAAAATCGTACAAGTCGCGAACGACTTGAGCGATCTCTTCACTTGGTGTCCAAGCATCACTTGCGCCATTTTCCAACCAATCAGACACATTGTCATAAGCAAGACGAGCGTGAGATTTCATATTCGCTGCGAAGAAACGAATGTCATCACCAATCACACCATCCGCAGAGACAGTAACACTGCAACATAGCGCTGGACGCTCTTGATTTTCAATCAGTGAGCAAAGGTCATCGGCGAGTTCGCGAGGAAGCATTGGAATATTACGACCCGGTAAGTAAATGGTAAAGCCACGATCACGAGCCACTTTATCCATCGAATCATCAGGTGTGATATATGCCGTTGGATCAGCAATGGCAATCATTAGGTTAAAACTGCCATCGGCATTTTTTTCTGCCCAAAGCGCGTCATCCATATCTTTGGTTGATTCACCATCGATCGTTACAAATGGAATAGCGGTAAGATCTTCACGCACTAAATCGGCGTCGTCTTTCAATTCCCAGTTATCGATGCCATCGGGTTCGGAATTGGGTAAGTCATTTTGAGCAAGAGTTACCCACCAAGGGGCAATTTTGTCATTTGCGTCAGTGATTTTTTTCGAGATTTCAACGAAGAAGCCGTTATCACCTTTTAGTGGATGGCGAATAAGGTGGGCAACGACCCAGTCACCTTCTTTGAGCTCTTCAGGGTTTAATCCTTTGCGCGCACGAGCTTTAAGCGATTGCTTTTTTAACTGTGGGTGATCGGGAACAACGTTCAACTTACCCTTGAATAATTTTACTCGCCCGATAAAGCGGGTTAATGATGGCTCAAGTAACTCTTCTGGTTCTGCAACTTCTCGTTCTTTTTCAGTACGAATGATTGCCATCACCTTATCGCCGTGAAGACATTTCTTCATATAGGGTGGTGGAATAAAGAAGCTGGTTTTGCTGTCTACTTCTAAAAAGCCGAAGCCTTTGTCTGTGGCTTTGATTGTGCCTTCTTTTTTCGGAAGGTTTTCTTGAATTTGCTGCTTTAGCTGGGCAAGTAACGGGTTGTCTTGAAACATTATTTACTCTTAATTGTTGGTATTTAAAGCGCGTAGCACTTCAAACTATCCCCATGTTTCTACTCGGATAATCAGAAATAGAAACCAATCGCGTGACGTACCGACGGACAGCGTGACTGAGTAACGTTAATTGCCGTTAGGCTGCGTTACTACAACAGGCGCACGCTTTATTTCCACTTATGTGTTTTGCCAGTACCGTGAAAATTATTTATTACCGCCAATGGTACTAGGTAATGGGTTGAAAGTATATCCACCAAGCCAATTACTCGGTGATCCTTGGGTAAATCCAACGTCAGAAATTTGCTCCTATTTTTGCTGTAAGGGATGGCAAGAATTTGTCGAGAAGACCACTTTTTATTCAACGAGTTTAATTAGACTGTCTACACTAATAGATAACCCTACGTTTTTTCGGGTGTTTTTCAAACACTAACGAGTGATGCCATGGTTCTAAAGACAACGATATTGTTGCGATGCAGTGACTCGGCGGGGTTAACAATGATGACAAGACTTTCGATAGAAGAGGGAGACAGTGAAAAAACGTTTCTTAGTAACTTTAACCGCCATCACTGGTTTACTGACCAGCTCGATATCTTTTCCTATCTTCGCTAAAAGTGATCGTTTAGAGCATTTTGGCGATAGTGCACAATTTGGTTTACCGTTTACTGCCGCTGCCATATCGATATTTCACCTCGATGGTGAGGGATTTTTACAATTGGGCGAAGGTGCTATCTGGACATCGCTGACCACTCAGGCGCTCAAAGCGACCATTGATGCAGAACGACCGGATGGTACCAGCCATAGTTTCCCTTCAGCTCATACATCCAGTGCTGCACAAGCAGCCGCATATCTTCAGTTTAGATATGGTTATGTTTATGGTGTGCCCGCTTATTTGGCAGCTGCTGCGGTCGCTTATTCACGAGTGGATGCTAAGCGTCATTACTGGCGTGATGTGACTGCAGGAATGGCGATTGGTACTGGCATTCAATATTTAATTACCAAGCGAGGAGTATCTATTACCAATCTTGCTATTGTCCCTTATATTGAAGCTCATAATTATGGTTTAGAGATCACTTACCAGTATTGAATAGCGTTACAATGCCCACTTTGTATAAAAAGTAACCATTCAATGTCTCTATGTTGTATAAACAAACTCTCTAGAATTAGAGGTTAGCAATCAGTCAAATTACTATCTATCTGACAAAAATGAAGTTTTGTGAAGTTTAATTATCAAAAATAAGGATCTTATAACGAATCATTTATGAATTTTTATTTCAAATTAAATGAATAATAGATCTTATGAATCATTATGTTGTATGAGTGTAGAGAGGAAAAGTGACTAAAATGAGCATTTGGTATTGATTATAGATAAAGCGGGGATAATTTTTAATTTAAAACCGATTTCTATTTTAATATACGTTAAAACAGTTGTATTTCTATACTCAGCAAAATGTGCTGCGATTTTATCGGAATTGACCGTGTGATTAAGATCAGACTTTGTGCGTTGGTCGAAAATGCTAATGGGTAAATTAAAAGTTAAATCCATTGAATTTATGAGTGTTTTTAATAAAAAAAGCTCTTGTAAGAACGAAATGGATGAATAGAAAGAAAATTGAAAAATAATCCGTATTCGTGTCAAAGTTGAGCTATATATTGTATGTCGAATCCAATTTGTAGCAACCTTAGATAAATGTGCTTAATCATGGCTGGAAGGCTAGAAAAGTAGTGGAATAGGGGGGCTTTAAGTCAGGATTTTATCAGGAGTGCGAAAATATTGTGATGAATTTCAATTTTTCCTAGCTTTTTTTGTGCTTTTAGGGAATAATCCGCCTCCCTATGTATGTCCCAAGTGGCTTGATGCGTTTTAATACTTATCCGCATCTGAACGGAATCAGCAATTATTTGGTTGGATTGGTTGGAAATGGTAAAGCTCGTGGGACCTTGGTTTTTTTTATTAATATGGGAATCCCATGCAAGAGACTGTCATTCATTTTAGTGACTTAGCACTTAACAGTGCAATTTTATCAGCCCTAACAGAAATGGGCTTCGAGAAACCAACACCAATTCAAGCAGCGTCAATCCCTGTCCTGATTGAGGGACGTGATGCGCTTGGTAAAGCGCAAACAGGTACAGGTAAAACAGCAGCATTCTCTCTTCCGCTGTTGAACAAATTAGATCTTTCTCAGCGTAAACCACAAGCTATCGTTATGGCTCCAACTCGTGAGCTAGCAATTCAGGTAGCCGCTGAAGTGAAAAATTTAGGCCAAAATGTTAAAGGCCTTAAAGTTCTGGAAATCTACGGTGGTGCATCTATCGTGGACCAAATGCGTGCTCTTAAATCAGGTGCGCATATCGTTGTTGGTACTCCAGGCCGTGTTAAAGATTTGATTACTCGCGAACGCCTACATCTTGATGAGTGTCATACCTTCGTTCTTGACGAAGCTGACGAGATGTTAAAAATGGGCTTCGTGGATGATGTAACCTGGATTATGGAACAGGCACCAGAAACAGCACAACGCGTGTTGTTCTCTGCGACTATGCCTCCGATGGTTAAAAACATCGTTGACCGTTATTTACGTGAACCTGCTCGTATTGACGTTGCTGGCTCTAACCAAACTGTTGAAAAAGTAGAACAACAGTTCTGGGTAGTGAAAGGTGTTGAAAAAGACGAAGCAATGTCTCGCCTTCTTGAAACAGAAGAAACAGACGCTGCAATCGTATTCGTACGTACTCGCCAAGACACAGAACGTCTTGCGGATTGGCTGAGTGCTCGTGGTTTCAAAGCAGCTGCGCTACACGGTGATATTCCTCAATCACTGCGTGAACGTACTGTTGACCACATTAAAAAAGGTGTGATTGATATTCTAGTAGCAACTGACGTTGTTGCTCGTGGTCTTGATGTGCCGCGTATCACTCACGTATTCAACTACGATATTCCATTTGATGTGGAATCATACATCCACCGTATCGGTCGTACTGGCCGTGCTGGACGTAAAGGTAAAGCGATCCTATTGGTTCGTACTAACCAAATTCGTATGTTGCGTACTATCGAACGTGTTACTCGTTCTTCTATGGAAGAAATTCAATTGCCACACCGCGACAAAGTGGCAGAATCTCGTTTAAGCCAATTGGCTAGCGAGTTGGATTCTGAAAAAGAACATAAAGCGTTAGATAAATTTGCAGAACTTGTAGACAAACTTCAAACGTCTTTAGATATTGACGCAACGACTTTGGCGGCAATGCTTCTAAAACGTCAACAAGGTAAACGCCCACTATTTTATGTTGGTGAAGACCCAATGTTAGAAGCGATTGAACGTGACAAACAGCGTCGTCGTGAGCGTCGTGAGAACCGTGATAACGGTGGTCGTGACTTCGGTCGTAACAGCAATGTAGATTGGGAAACTTACCAATTACAAGTTGGCCGTGAACAAGGTGTTCAGGTTAAAGATATCGTTGGCGCACTAGCAAACGAACTTGGCCTAACTAAAGGTTCTATCGGTGCTATCAAGCTTGCGCAAGGTCACACCTTTGTTCAGCTGCCTAAGAGCATGTCTGAAAGCGTGACTAAGAAATTACGTAAACTACGTATTCGCCAGAAAGAAGTGGATGCTGTTGTATGTGATTTCACCGACTTCCGTGAAAATCGCGGTGGTGGTCGTCGTGAAGGCGGTCGTCGTTTTGACGGTAACCGTAACGGCGGTGGCCGTGGTAACGGTAACAGTCGTGGTGGTGAACGTCGCTTTGATCGTAACCGTGGCGGAGACCATCGTGGTAACCACCGTGGTGAACGTGGTCATAGCCAACGCCGTCAACACCAAGACGCATAATGATTTTAAGCCCGCGCTAGCGGGCTTTTTTTTGCCTGATGAATCCGTTTTATTAATCTCAAGTATCTGTTAATTATATAAATTAGCGTTAAATAATAAACAGACTAAGATGATGTATCAGTTTAATTTTATTGAGGTTTAGAGTAATATCGCCTCAAATATACGCATAGAACATCATAAATCGGCTTGCCTATCGATTTGGTGTCAGTGATTTTGTCATAATTGCTGGTTGATTAGACGAACAGCGATATAAAACACTCGTCAACGTAGATTTAACGGGGAACAATCCCTATCATAAGTAAAAGACGAGTTAGTCAGTGGTTAATTGATCTGTGTGTAATGGGTCAGGTAAATCTAAACTCATTGGAAATACAGATAATAAGAGGAATCCTAAAACGTGAAGTTACAGCAGTTAAAGTATCTTAAGGCAGTCAAAGATAATAACCTTAATATATCTTCGGCCTCTGAATCACTCTACACAACTCAACCAGGGGTAAGTAAGCAGATTCTTCTTTTTGAGCAAGAGTTAGGTGTACGTATCTTTGAACGTCACGGTAAACACTTGCAACGTATTACTGATATCGGTGAAAAAGTTTTCGAAGAAGTCGAAAAAATGCTGCTATTGGAAGAAAAGATTAAAGCGATAGCGGCTGAGTATGTAGATCCGGGTAAAGGTACATTTAATATTTACACGACACATACTATTGCAAGTTACCTATTGCCGAAGAGTGTTGCGACTTTTACTAAGCGCTATCCTCACGTTAACTTCAACCTGTATCCAACCATTCCTTCTGATACCCGTGGCGGCATCAGTAAAGGTCATACGGATTTCTCTATCGTGGCACAGATTGTTGCTCCCGACACAGACTTAATTGCCTTGCCGGCGTATTTGTGGCGTATGGGGATGGTGGTTCACCAAGATCATCCTCTGGCAAGTATTGAAAAGCCGACTCTTGAACAGATCGCACAGTATCCATTATTGAGTTACGAACCAGGGGCAACCGGACGCGAATGTATTGATGAAGCGATGACGGCCGCTGGGTGTGAGCCTAAGTATTTTATGAGTGCTATGGATGCCGATGTCATCAAGCGCTACGTATCGCTTAACTTTGGTGTCGGTTTGATGTCGAATCTAGCGGCGACAGATATTGCTAACACCAATTTAAAATATGTAAACCTTGATCATTTACTAGAGCCGTGTAAAGCATGGATCTGTTTCAGCAAAGACGTTATTTTGCATAACTATATGTACGATTTCTTGGGTTCTTTTGCACCGCATTTGACCAAACCTTTGATGGAAGAAGTGATTGCCAACAGTAATGCAGCTAAAATCGAAACCCTATTTAAAGATATTGAGTTGCCGATTTATTAATTGCTGCTATTAAATTGCTGCGATTAAACAATTAAATAGAAAAGCGAGCGTTGGCTCGCTTTTTTGTTGGTATGAGTTTAAGAGTTTGAGTGATCTTCCTCTTCATGAGAAGAAGGTACTAAGTTAATGTGTTTACTCATTAAATAGCGATGAATAAAGCGAGTATCGATGCCTTTTAGCTGCATTTTTAATTCTAACTTGCGAATATCTCGCAACACTTGCTGAGTCTCTTGGGAATCAGCGTCACTTTGAACAACTAAATCACACAGTTCAAGTGCATCTTTACGCTGCTGTAGCTCCGGTGGAATGTACCCGGCGTTTTTTAGAATTCTATAGCCCATCCGAAGGTGTTCCGGTACGCCTCGATCATCATCAAGTTCCAGCGGTTGCCCCTGTTTGGGCAAATCTTCTAACTCGCCTTTTTCAATCGCCGCAAGGATTCGTTGTTCTGCCAGTTGATCGATTAAGAAAGTCATGATCAATTGCTCCCTCTACCTAATACGAACTCTATGAATAATGGTTAACATAACTCGCTTACACCGTCGTCAACGCTTCAAGTGCCGCTTTTGCTGCCATGCGTTCGCCATCCATCATCACGGTATCTGCATCAACATACTGGTTTATTCCTTCTTTAACATCAGCTTGGAACAACACCACATTATTTAAAATAGAGGCGGTTTTAACACCACGTAGCCGACCGACGGTCAGAAGAGAAGATGTTTCCATATCGGCGCCTAATATGCCTTTTTTGTTCCATTTTCGGCATATTTCTAGCTCATCGTCGCGGTAAAAACTATCATGTGAGCGCACGATACCAATATGGTACGGACGCGGTTGTTGGCTTAAGAAGTGATCAATTTTGCTCAGCAGTTGAAAATCGGCGGTGGCAGGATAATTGGCGGGTACGTAAGATAATGACCCTCCGTCATCACGCACGGCACCCTCTGCAACGATCAATTCGCCCAAAGCGATGTGTGTTTGTAAGGCACCAGCAGAACCGACACGAACCACTGATTTTGCGCCGCATTCGATCAATTCTTCAAGAGCGATAAGCATTGATGGCGCACCAATACCAGTGCTACAAACGGTAATTGGCTGGCCGCGGTATTCACCGTTAAAGAGACGAAATTCTCGGTTTTCAGCAACGGGGATAGGATTTTGTAATAATGAAGCAATGCGATTGACGCGATCCGGTTCGCCGCAAACAATCACCTTATCTGATACTTGGCTTTCATCGACAGTAAGATGAGGCTGTATGCTCATAACAATTCAGGTCCTTGTTAATTGCAACCTCGTAAAATTGCTAGGTTTACGAGGTTGGATATGAAAAATTACGCTGTAACGGCTGGTGTTCGATTATTCTTTGCTGTTTGAATCCATTCTTTAGTGCCGTTGGCTGCAATAAATAGCAAAATAACGTATTCAATAGAGAGTGCGTAAACGCCTTGGGCGGCATATACACCGACACTAATTAGATTAATCACCACCCAAAGTATCCAATTTTCTACGTATTTTCTTGTCATTAAGATCTGCGCCACAATCGAAAAGACGGTAATAGCGGCATCCCAGAAAGGGTAGGCATCAGGACTTAATTCCGGTAATGCAATATGGCCACCAAATAAGCTTAGAACACTGAGCGCGAGGTGGGTAAGTGCGGTGAAGAATGGATCGATATAGAGGGTGAGTAAAGCGATGGCAATGATGGATAAAACACTGGTGATCGTTAATAGTTGCACTGGCATCCAGCGCACTTCTAATGTGTCACCATATTCATCTTGGCGTGTCCACGCGTACCATCCGTAAACATTAGCGACAAAGAAAAACAGTTGTAACAATAACAGGCCGTAAAGTTGGATCTGAAAAAAGATAATCGCGAAGAGTGTCACGTTGATCAGCCCAAACGGGTAATTAATGGTTTTCTCTTTGCTCGCATACCAAATACAGAGTAATCCAAAGAGCGTGCCGACAGCTTCAATCCAAGACATAGCATAGCCAGAACCGATTGGAATATTTACCAAAGTGTTGTTGATATCAAAAAAAGCGAGTAGCGACATAGTGATTCCTTCGTCTGGTCATCCATAATGAATAGTCACGAATCATTATGCTACTTAGTGATTAAGATATGCAAGAGAGTGGTTACTAAGGGCGGTTGAGGTTGGGTGAAATCGAACCAATGAAAAACGCTGAAACGAGATCGTTTCAGCGCCTATTACTTCGTGTTAGTTATCGAGCGTCGCACCACCATCAACACGCAAATCGTGCAATGTAATGTGATTGGCTGCATCCGACATTAAGAAAAGCACGGTTTGGGCAATGTCTGTCGGTTCTGCGATTTTCCCAAGAGGAATACCGAGACGGAACGTATTGGCGTCGCCAGCAATCACTTCTTTTTCACCGTAATTTTCATTCCATAATTGCATTTGCATGTCTGTACGGGTTGAGCCCGGGCTGACAATATTGCAGCGAATGCCTTGTTCTCCTAATTCCATCCCCATACATTTCACCATCATGTGCAGCGCGGCTTTTGATGATGCGTAGGCGCCCATATTTGCCCGCGGTGTATTCGCTGCATTAGAGCCGATAATGACCATATTGCCTTTACCGCGCTGTTGCATGTGCTGACCAAGTACTTGCATTAACGCCACTTGCCCAAACACGTTGACGTTAAATGTATGAGCGATGTCGTGTGATTTCATGGTGAGAATCGGGCAAAGATGCAAAATACCCGCACAGCTTACCAATTGGTCAACCGGACCATATTCTTTAATTAACTGCTCAACCACCGGAGCAATTTCATCTACTTGAGTTAAATCGAGAGGGTGAAGAATTAATGCATCACCGAATTGCTCTTTAAGTTCAGCACAAGCGGTGAATAATGCCTCAGCCTGATAGTCTGTGGCAATCACTCGATAGCCTGCATTCAGGACCGTTTTGAGTGTTGCGTGACCAATTCCGCGCGATGCGCCTGTCATCAATACGGTGTTCTGAATAGCGTGAACGCTCATAATTTACCCTTTTTATTTGCTAAAAACATCAATAAATGTGATCTGTGTCTATGGATATTACCACATTCTAAAATAATAATGATAATAGTTAGCATTTGCATCTGTTATCGGGTAGTCTTTTTTTCTCAATCGAGATGTCTGTCCCAAAACAGGTTATAAGTAAAAGGAATCTGTGATGAAGCGTGAAGTAATTGGCTTTAGCCAAATGTCAGAAATCACCTCAAATCAAGAACTTGATAGTACGCCGTTCTTTTTCTCGTCACCAACTTGTACTTTCATTGGTCATGGTGTTGAGCGTGAATTTAATCAAGCTATCCCGTTCAGTAAACTTGCTGAAACCGCTTCTCAGTTGTTAGAAGAAGCCAAAAATGATCCATCAGACAACCCAATGTTGTTTGGTATCGTCCCATTTAGTGAAGAAAACCCGACTCGTTTTATCCTCCCTAAGGAATTGTCGGTTTCTAGTAGCACTCGGGCGCAAATTGACGATCAAATCCAAAGCGCTAATGGCAAATTAATATCGGGTCCTACTGGAGAGCAGTACAAGCAAGGTGTACTCGATGCTATTGAATTATTTGCTAATACCGAACTCGATAAAGTGGTTTTATCGCGCGCGATTGAAGTCGCAACCGATGAAGATATCGACCAAAGGGCGCTACTTAATCGCTTACTGCAAAGTAATCCTAAGGGATATACGTTTTCGGCAGCATTAGGTAATGGCAATAAATTGATGGGTGCGAGCCCAGAACTGCTTTGTTCTAAACATGGTACTCATATCGTATCGAATCCACTAGCGGGTTCTCGTCCTCGTTCTGCAAGTGCTGAGATCAATGCTGAACACGTACAGTCACTCCTTAATACAGGGAAAGACTTACATGAACACAGTCTTGTTGTTCAGGAAGTAGAACGCGTGTTGAGCCGTTATTGTCATCATTTGCACACCCCGATGATTCCATCTGTGATTGAAACTAAGACGATGTTGCACCTTTCAACGCTATTGGAAGGTGAGGCCAGTGAGCCAACTACAACAGCGTTAACTGTTGCAGCTGATCTACATCCAACACCTGCTGTATGTGGCTTCCCGCGTGAAACGGCCTATAATGCCATTCGTGATATCGAGAAGTTCGATCGTGGTTACTTTACCGGAATGGTGGGGTGGTGCGATTCGCGTGGTAACGGTGAATGGGTGATTACTATTCGTTGTGCAGAAGTGCAAAAACGTTCAATGAAAGTCTTTGCTGGCGCAGGAATTGTTGACGAATCACAACCGGAAAGTGAACTGGACGAAACAGGTGCCAAGATGAGTACATTCTTATCTGCTGCCGGCATCGATCTTAAAGAAATGCTGAAAGCTTAGGAGAGATAAGTACCCATGAATGACATTTCTATGGATGAAATAGAATTCACACCGTGGCCAGAACATCTGGCCACAAAATATCGTGAGTTAGGATTATGGGAAGGTAAAACCTTCTATGACTACTTAGTTGAGAGTGCGAATCAGTTTCCTGAAAACACAGCCATTATTTGTGAAGACCGTGAATACTCTTACCAAGCTATGGTGCAAGAGGTCGGGCGTTATGCTGCAGGCTTCAGTGATTTAGGTTTGGTGGCTGGCGATAATGTAGTATTGCAAATGACCAATACTGAAGAGTTTTTCTTCTGCTATTTTGGTCTGATTCAAAAGGGCATTCGCCCAGTAATGGCGCTACCTGCACACCGTAAAGCAGAAATCAGCTATTTCTGTCAGCACGCAGGTGCGAAAGCATACATCATTAATGGTGATGATTACTCCTTTGATTACAAAACATTAGCGCAAGAAGTCGTCCAAGACGCTCCATCGTTACAGTACGTTTTAGTCAAGGGTGAGTGTGATATCGCTGATGATCGATTTATTGCACTTGATCAATGCCGTAAAGATCCGGATTACAGCCAAAACACCACCTCAGATAAAGTCGCATTCTTCCAGTTATCTGGCGGTACGACGGGTGTACCTAAAATGATCCCACGTACTCACGATGATTACGCTTACAGTGTCATCGGCAGTAATGAAATCTGTGAAATCGATGAGAACACGCGCTTTCTTTGTGTGTTGCCTGTTGCCCACAACTATGTTCTGAGCTCCCCTGGCACCTTAGGTATTTTTTGGGCTGGCGGCACGGTAATCGTTGGTGATGATCCTTCACCTGATGCGGCGTTTGAATTGATTGAAGAACACGAAGTAGATTTCGTTGCCCTTGTTCCTCCTTTGGCGTTGCTCTGGATGGAAACAGTGCAAGAAGATGATGACTACGACTTATCCAGTTTAAAAGTCATCCAAGTGGGCGGTGCGAAATTCAGCGAAACGGCGGCGAAGAAGTTACCCGATCTGTTTGATTGCCAGTTACAGCAAGTATTTGGTATGGCTGAAGGTTTGGTTAACTACACCCGACTTGATGATCCTCTTGAGATGATAACTGAAACACAAGGCCGTCCTATCTCGGCATACGATGAAGTGCGTATCGTTGACGAGCAAGGTAATGAAGTGGCGCAAGGGGAGGAAGGTTTCCTAACCGTTCAAGGCCCTTACACCATCCGCGGCTATTACAAATCAGCGTACAACAATGAACGTTCTTTCACTCCGGAAGGGTTTTATCGCACTGGCGATATCGTCCGTATGACGGCGGAAGGCAATTTGGTTGTGACTGGTCGCGATAAAGATCAGATCAACCGAGGTGGTGAGAAAATCGCCGCTGAAGAGATTGAAAACCAATTGCTACGTCACCCACTGGTTCATGATGCAGCCTTAATTGCGATTCCTGATGAGTACATGGGCGAGCGAAGCTGCGCTGTCATCGTCTTAACTGGTGAGGCAGATATTCGCCCGCAAGATATGAAAACATTCTTACGTGATTGCGGATTGGCAGATTTCAAAATTCCCGATCACGTCGAATTCATCGCTGCTTTGCCTAAAACCCCAGTGGGCAAAATCGATAAGAAAAAACTTCGCACAATTTATTCAACACAACTTGCTACAACTGCATAAGGACCTCGTTAATGGCCATTCCAAAGCTCAATTCTTATTCACTCGACAACCTAATGCTTGGTGTTGAGAACAAAGTGGATTGGACACTGAACCCGGATAAAGCGGTATTACTGATTCATGATATGCAGCAGTATTTTCTGGATTTTTATGCCGATGAGGCGTTGAAAAGCACATTAATTGAACGCGTAAAAAACATCAAAGAAGCCTGCAAAGCGCAAGGTATTCCAGTGGTTTATACCGCGCAACCTGGTGATCAAGATCCCGCCGATCGAGCGTTGCTCACCGATTTTTGGGGTACTGGGTTAATTGATGATGACAGCATTACGCGAGTTGTGCCTGAGCTTGCACCGCAAGCAGACGATATCGTGTATACCAAATGGCGCTACAGTGCCTTCAAACGTTCTGATCTGTTATCCATGATGCAAGAAACCGGACGCGATCAACTGATCATTGTCGGTGTTTATGCCCATATCGGTTGTATGTTGACAGCTGCCGATGCGTTTATGTATGACATTCAAGCCTTCTTTGTCTCTGATTCTCTGGGTGATTTTTCTCGTGAAGAGCACATTCATGCACTGAATTATGTATCGAAACGCTGTGGTTTTGTCACGACTTACGATGACGTTATCCGTGGCGTGCAGGTGAAAACGCAAGGTACAGGTATACCCACCAGTAAAGCAGGACTGAAATCACAAATTGCGGCGATGACGAACCGTTTAGCTCGCGAAATTTTTGATGATGAAAACCTGATTGAATCTGGCTTAGAGCCATCACACGCAGAAACCTTGGTTAAGGGCTGGCAACACGCGGGTCTGAAAATCGAGCTATCTGAGTTAACAAAACAGCCGACCGTGAATCAATGGTGGCAGATTATTGAAGCAAAACAGACAAAATAGTTCCCTTTTATCAAATAGTTGGTTATTAGCAACAGGTTGCTTAATACTGGTGACCGATTATTGATTAAAGAGTTTAGAGAGAACAGTGACATGTCCTATATCGGAGTATGCCAACCACTAACATTAGGCCAACATATCTTGTATCTGCGTCAGTTCCATCGCCATGAGTTCAATGAACGCACGGATACTTGCCTTGTTCCACTGCCGGAAACGTTGGTCAATGCAGTGAATAAGCGTAAAGCAGAATTTGTTGCAGGAAGAACTGCAGCTAATGATGCGTTGTGCTCGTTGGGATACTCCGATTTTTTTATTGAAATCGGAGAGCATCGCGCACCGATTTGGCCTGATTCCGTTGTTGGGTCGATTTCTCACAGTGACGATTTGGCTATCGCCACGTGTGCGATGAAATCAGACTGCCAAGCCATAGGTGTGGATGTACAAGAGCAATTGACGACTCAAGAAGTATCGGATGTCGGCCCAATGGTCGTTAATCAGCAGGAAGCACGCTGCCTTGCATCTTTGAATGATGATGCCCAATGCTCCTATGACCAAGCTCAACAACTGACCATGGCTTTTTCAGCCAAGGAAAGCCTCTTCAAAGCGCTTTACCCAAGAGTAAAACGTTATCTCGATTTCTCGGACGCAAAGCTCATTGCGGGGAATAGCCAAGCAAGCACGCTCACGTTTGCCCTTACCCCAAATTTGCAGGATGAGCTCTCAATCGAGCGCTGTTTATGTCATTTTTATTGGATTAAAAATCAGGTGATCACATCTGTAACCTGGTAACACTGGGGCAGATTATACAACATCACTGAAAGGTCAGCTGTCACGGCCCTAGATTGGGGGAAACCCACATCGATTTTTGATGCAAAGTAGACGTTAGGTTAATCAATGAAAGATCAATATATCAACCCATTCGATGATGAAAAACATCAATTTCTTGTATTGATAAATACCCAGCATCAATACAGTTTATGGCCAAATTTCGCTCCTGTTCCTCCTGGTTGGACTGCCGTATATGGACCAGAAATCAAAGCCCAATGCACGCAGTACATCGACCAACATTGGTCTGATATCCGATCATAAATCGTCATCTATAGGAATAAGGAAGAATAGAAATGGTGATGTCTCAAATGGTTAAAACTGAGAAAAACACAGTTCAAGAGAGTGCTCAGTTACAAGCTTTATGCGACGTGGTAGCCGAATTGCTACGCGTTGATGAAGTACTCCCGAGTGATGACTTCTTCGCACTAGGTGGCGATAGTATTACAGCGATGGCGCTGACAACCAAGATGCGCAAACGTGGCTTTGTCCTTAAGGCAAAGGATATTTTTACTCGCAAAGTGCTGAGTAATATCGCGCAAGCTGCGAAAGTTCGCAAAGCGAAAAAGAAATCTTCTGCAGTAGCAGCAAAAGCCGATTTATCGGTAGAGTTAACGTCGCAGCAGTGGAGCAAAGTTCGCGAGAAGTATGGTGAAGTCACGCATGTGCTACACACATTACCGCTGCAAAAAGGGCTCTATTTTCAATCGCAACTCGCTGAGCGAGGCAGTAATTATAATGCGATTTCTATCATGGAATTTCGTGGTGAATACGATGCGACTCGTCTTCAACAAAGCCTAGATAATGTCGTCAAACAGCATCCGCAGTTATGGATACGATTTGATAGTGATATTGCTGATACAACGTTACAAATTCTGGTTGATCCCCACAAACAGCAAGGCCCATTATGGCCAGTGGAAGAAACAGATTTAACGGCGTTTTCAGGTGAAGAACAACAACGCCGTTTAGCGGCGATCAAACTCAACGAAATTGAACGTCGCTTTGATGTCACATGCCCTGACAAGCCTTTGCTGTTTTGTCGCGTAGTACATCATGGCGAAAATCATCATAGCGTGATCGTGTCTGAACACCATCTTATTGTTGATGGTTGGTCTACCCCGATGATTCTGAAAACTTTACTTGATGGGTATCAACACGGCAATACCGCTGAAAATCGTGATATCACCCCTTACGCAACGATTGTTGATCAACTGACCGCTCGTGATCGTAAAGCGGCTGAAAAATTGTGGCGTGAGCAACTTGATAAAGCGATGCCAACCATGGCTTACGATGGTGAGATTGAGCGTCATGAAGTCATTGAACATGGGTTTAATCTATCGGTAGAGCAGTCAGCTAAACTGTATACATTATGTCGTGAGCAAGGCCTGACCTTAAACACCTTAATGCAGGGTGTATGGGCGCTGATTTTAGGCTCAATGACAGGGCGTGAAGATGTCATTTTTGGCTCACCTATTTCAGGACGTTTTGCTGAAGTATCTGGCATTGACCAGCAAGTCGGCTTGTTCACGAACACGATCCCGGTGCGTATGGCTCTCACGCCACAACAAACCTTAGTTGAACAGTTAGTTCAAGTTCAGCAAGAACAAATCGGTTTGCTGGAAAACGATGTATTAGGACTGGGCGACATTCAACGTTTGATTGGTGGTGAAACCTTATTCGACACCATGCTATCGGTAGAAAACTTCCCAGATGAAGAAGCGTGGGTCGGGCGAAACTACCATCATTTAACCCTCGATAATATTGTCAATCGCGGTTATACCCATTATCCGTTAACGCTATTTGTGATTCCTGGTGATAGTGTGGAAATGATCGTGGCGTATCGAAATGGCAAATATTCCGCGCAGCGTATTGCTCAACAAGTGCAATTACTGATCGAACAAATTATTGCTGATCCCGCTAAACCGGTTCGTGAATATCATTTGCAGACTGAGGCTGATCGCGCGTTACTCACGCAAATTAATCAAACCGAAGTGAGATTACCCAATACTACGCTACGTGAGCTGATGCGTGAAAAAGCGTGGCAAACGCCTGATGCCCCGGCATTGTTGGATGTCGATCATCATTTCAGTTATCGCGAAATGCGTCAAAGTGTACAAGGGTTATCCAACCAACTGGTTGAACGTGAGGTACAAGGTGGCGATATTGTCGCCGTCGCTTTACCTCGTAGCGTAAAATTGAGTTTGGCGATTAACGCGGTGATTGAAGCTGGCGCTGTGTATTTGCCTTTAGATGTCACTTATCCAGTTGAGCGTTTAACCTATATGGTCGATGACGCTAAACCAAGTTTGGTGATCACTACTTCTGAATTTGCGCCACTATTTGAACAGCAGGCTAATATTTTATTGCTTGATCAACTGCCAGAACCGGCCAGCGAATTAACACATAATCGTCCGCTGAATCCAGAAGATGGTGCGTATATCATTTACACTTCTGGTTCGACCGGTAATCCTAAAGGCGTACTGGTTTCTCATGGTGCGATTGTCAATCGATTGGCTTGGATGCAGCATGAATATCAACTTGATAGCAGTGATGTTGTGTTGCAAAAAACGCCATGTAGCTTTGACGTGTCCGTGTGGGAATTTTTCTGGGCATTGATTGAAGGTGCGAGCCTGATGATGGCGCCGCCAGAAGTACATAAAGATCCAGATGCGTTGCTGCATTTGATTGAAGATTATCATGTCACCACCACGCACTTTGTTCCCTCAATGTTGGCGGCTTTTATCGCTTATGTGGATAGCCAAGTGGATGCCGGTGATCAGGTGGCCTCTACATTACGCCGTGTTTTCTGTAGTGGTGAAGCGTTAACCAAAGAGTTATCCGCTCTTTATCAGCACCATATTGATGCGCCGCTGCATAATTTATACGGCCCAACAGAAGCTGCCGTTGATGTCACCTACTGCCCAGCGTTTGGTGAGGCGTTACAAGAAAGTACCAGTGGCGGTGTGCCAATTGGTTTACCCGTTTGGAATACTCAACTGCGTATCTTAGATAGCTTTTTACGCGAAGTGCCCGTGGGCGTTCCGGGTGAATTGTACCTGACGGGTAAGCAGCTTGCGGTTGGGTACTTAAACCGCAGCAGTTTAACGGCGGATCGTTTTGTTGCAGACCCTTACGGCAAAGAAGGCGAACGCATGTATCGCACCGGTGATGTCGTGCGTTGGTTATCTTCTGGTAAAGTCGAATATCTTGGCCGTAGCGATGATCAATTAAAGATCCGTGGTCAACGGATTGAACTTGGTGAAATCGAAGCGTGTTTACAACAATTACCGCAAGTGCATCAAGCGGTGGTTTGCGCCAAAACATTAGAAACGCAAACGGTGATGGCGGGTGCCGATAATCGCCAGCTCGTCGGATATGCTATTCCCTTAGAAGGACAGGCACCGTTAGACACCACCGATCTGCGCCGACAAATGCAAGCCTTACTGCCGTCACATATGGTGCCAGTCGCGATTGTTGAATTAGCAGAATTTCCACTCAGTGCAAACGGCAAGTTGGATCGCAAAGCGTTACCGCTACCAACTCTTGAAGGTGGTCACCAAGGCCGTCAACCCGAAAGTGACAATGAACGTATTGTTGCCGATTTATTCTGTGAATTACTGCAAGTCAGCTCAGTCACGGTGAAAGATGATTTCTTCTCGTTAGGCGGACATTCACTGCTGTGTATGCGCCTTGCTGCTGAAATTCAGGAAAAGACCGGTCAGACGTTATCTGTAGGGCAAATCATCATTAACCCGAGTGTTGAAGCGTTGGCGCAATGCCTTGATGCAGGCACAGATGGTCAATCTATGGTTGGGCTGGAAAAAGTTCTGCCTATTCGCCGTGGTGAAGGTGCGCCTCTGGTCTGTATTAATCCGGCCTCTGGTTTTTCTTGGCTCTATACAGGGTTACTCCGTTATCTTGGCGGTTCATACCCAATCATTGGTTTGCAATCACCGGTTGATGGTGGCGCGATAGCAACCGCCAAAACCATGGATGAAGCGTGCGATATGTATTATGACGAGCTGAAAAAAGTGCAACCTCATGGTCCATATCATCTAACCGGATATTCCTTTGGCGGGAACGTTGCGCATACGCTAGCTGCGCGATTACAAGCCGAAGGGGAAGAGGTTGCGTTTGTTGGTTTATTCGATACCTATCCAACCGAATGCCAAGATTGGGATGCGGCGATGAACGAAGAAGTGGCTGAAAAAGAGAAAGCGGCTTTCTTAGAAGAGAAGAATGGTGATGATGCGCCTGAAATGAGCGAAGCACAAAAGGCAATGTTGGCCGATGTAGATGCGAACTATGGGTATGCGGTTGGCATTATGGCTACGGCCAACACGACCTATTACTCCGGCCGTGTGCACCTGTTCGTTGCAGACCAAACCTTCCCTGATTTTGATATCGAAGAGGTGTGGTCACAGTATGCTGGAGAGTTAACTCAACTGCATATTGATACACGCCACCAAGATATTTTGGAACCGGAAACACTCAAAATTGTGGGACCAATGCTTGATCGTGCGATTCGCAACGATACTCAACTGAACTGATTCCACTCACTGAATACTGCTCCCAGAGTGACTACTCTGGGAGCAGCTTATTAAGACGTTATTATGAAAAAATCCTCTTTTTTAGTCGACTTTTCCCTGTTAAAAGAAAACCGTGACTTTCGCATGGTGTTTATCGCTCGATTAGTCTCTGTATTAGCATTAGGCCTGATGATGGTTGCAGTGCCAATCCAAGTGCATGACATGACACACTCTACGTTCGCTGTAGGGCTGATTATGGCGTTAGATGGCTGCGGCATGTTTATCGGCCTTTTACTTGGCGGGGTGCTCGCCGACCGATATGAGCGAAAACGGCTCATCTTATTAGCTCGTGGTATATGTGGGGTTGGCTTTGTGTTTATGACACTCAATGCCATGCTGCCCGATCCTTCTTTAATCGTGCTCTATTTCTTATCACTCTGGAATGGCTTTTTTGCCGCTCTGGGTGTAACTGCCTTGATGGCGTGCATGCAAGTGATCGTTGGTCGTGAAAATATTCCTTCTGCGGCTGCACTGAGTATGTTTACTGTGCGTGCAGGCATGGTGCTTTCTCCTGCCATTGGTGGGTTAATTATTGCAACTGGTGAGGTGAGCTGGAACTACGGCATCGCGGCTGCCATTACCTTCTTAACATTACTGCCTTTATTGCAATTACCTAAAATGCGCGCGGAAGTACAAAAAGATGAAACGCCGTGGCAGTCGCTCACCATTGGCGTTAAGTTTTTGTTTCAACACAAGTTGGTCGGCAGTGTTGTTGCTCTTGGCACCCTCGAAACCTTAGCCACTGCAGTGAAAGTGATGTTCCCAACCTTAGCGCTGGATGTCTATCACGGTACGCCAACCGAAGCTGGATTGCTTTATGCTGCCATGCCATTAGGCGCGATGTTTGGTGCGTTAATGTCGGGGTGGGTGAATCAATCTGAAAAACCGGGCTTAATCATGGTGTGGAGTACACTGGGTGTGTTTGTCACCATCGCCGCGATGGGGTATGTCCATCATTACTGGCTTTTACTCGCGGTGCTGGTGGTCTTTGGCTACTTAGGTTCGGTCACCAAAATCATTCAGTACTCTCTGGTACAAGGACACACACCCAACCATTTAATGGGGCGCGTCAGCAGTTTGTGGACAGCGCAAGATGTGTCGGGTCACTCGATTGGGGCGCTTGGGTTAGGCGCACTAGGTAAAGTGATGGCACCAACGGCTTCAATTTTGGCCTTTGGTTTGGGCGCTTTGGGCATTGGTACGGTGTTGTCGCTTACCTTTGGCACATTAAGAAGAACGCCAATGTTTGATCCTGACTTAGCACCTGCGAAAGGGAAGTCTTAACGGTTCACCACATATCAAATGGGTAGGAGATAAACGGCAATCATTAAGGTTGCCGTTTTTATGTTGGTGAGATAAAGGTTTAAACTCTGAAGACATACTTGTACACTGCGGACAAATAGTGAATGAGAGTAAATCATGACTGATATGGATCAACACGATTACGTTGATGAAAATGACATCGCTGATGACGAGATTGAAATTGAAGCGATTGGCGTCGAAGTGGATGCCCAACCGATCGAACTCTATAAAGTGCTGAAAATAGCGAATGCCGTAAGTGGTGGCGGTGAAGCAAAATACGCCATCAGTGAAGGGTATGTCGCTGTTAATGGTGAGTTCGAAACTCGTAAACGTCGTAAGTTGTATGATGGCGATTTAATTGAGTTTAACCAAGAGTTCTATTTGGTGATTTGTGAGGCGCCAGTGACTGAAGCGCCAGCGGTTAAAACCAAGCCGGAAGCGAAAAAACCGAGCAGTAAAACGAAGCGTTCTAATAAGCCAAAGCAAAATAAAAATGGCCACAGCGCCAAGAAGAGCAATAAATCGCAATCTGCGACAGCGGAACCTAAGCCAAAGAAAAACACGGGCGGACGTTCTAGCATCGATTTCTTCTAAAACCTTATAAAAAACAACGTTATATAAAAAACGCCGTATGGCGTTTTTTTTATGGGTTAATTGTCAATATCTCCGACTATGAACTAGCCTTATCTAGGCACAAAACATGTTTGATGTGCAATTAGCTTTGCTAAATTTTTTACATTTATAAGTCGGCGGTTAAAATGACAAATGCGCTTTCCAATCTGAGTGTTCAGAAAAAGCTTTTCTCCCCAATTATCCTCTTGGGGATACTGATTGTAATTGTGGGCGTTTTATATATGGATATTCAACGATCGATTGATCGTGCCCAACAAGAGCTCAGCAGTAGCAAAGTCGTGCTGGATCAACTCGATACGTTGTTGTTGAATACTGAAAAATTCATCAATAATCAAAGTGGATTCGATAAACTAGCGCAAGAATATCAAGCGACCCAACAGGAAATTCATCAAGCTCAAGGTCTTAAAGATACGATGCTTGCCACGAAGCTCGGTGAGGTATCGGGTTTAGTTACGCAAATTGATACTCTGTTTACTACCAATAAACAGTTGATGAGTAATGTTGATAAGGTCTTTACCGTTTCGATCTATCAATCTAATAGTTATATGTATGACATCATTGCTAAATTAATTGATGCTGACAAACGAAGTGATGTGACGACGTTCGAGCGGCAAATTATGAATGCGGCGGTGACGCACACGGATAACAACTATAAAATTTGGCTGTTATTCATGAACCTGTCGAAAGATAAAAGTTATGAAAAACAGTTGTTTGATTACTTGACCGAACTCGACAAAGCCAATGACGATGCGATGGTCAAGCTGCAAGGTACGCCTGCTTTGGCCAAAGCAGAAGCGGCAGGAAAAGCAAACCGAGAGCTAAGAGCACTCGCCGAAAAAATAGTGGCTAATACTAAGCAAGTCGTTTCACTTAATCAGCAGATCAATACTCAACTAAATACCTTGGTTGCAGAATTAAAAACAGTCGACAAACAGAGTTTGAATACTGTGTTTAATGCGATTTCTAGCAGCGTGTTGAACATTGTTATTTTGATCGCGATAGTCATCGTGGTAATCATTGTGTTGACCACGATATTTGCTTCTTCAATCTCTAATCCGTTAAAACTCTTGTGTGGGCATATTAACAAACTGGGTCAATCCGGTGGCGATTTGACATTCCGCATAGATATGAAGCGTGATGACGAAATTGGCCAACTTGCCGCGGGAATTAATACCTTCTTAAGTTCATTACACGAGATTTTTCAGGGCATTATTAAAACCAGTAATGACATTGAGAATAAAGCGCGTGAGTCCGCTACAAACAGCGGTACAACGATGAAAGCCATGGAAGTGCAGTTACAAAAAAATAGCCATGTGCAAGAATCATTTAATCAAATGGAACAGGCGATTAACGAAATAGCTGGCAATGCAAGCGATGCATCTAACGTGGTTCAAGAAACGGTCGCAAGTACAACCGAAGTCAATGAAGTCGTTGATACCATGTTGAAAAATATAGGTAAAGTGACGCGTGATCTTGAAACTGCCACTCAGGAAATTGATACGTTAGTCCACGATAGCCAAGAAATTGGAACGATTTTGGAAGTGATTCGCGGCATTTCAGAGCAAACGAATTTGTTAGCGCTGAACGCAGCTATTGAAGCGGCGCGAGCCGGCGAACAAGGTCGAGGTTTTGCGGTGGTGGCAGACGAAGTTCGTTCTCTGGCCCAGCGCACACAAGAGTCTACAGAAGAAATTGATAAAATGATTTCTACTTTACAAGCGACCTCAAAACGGGTGTCTGAAGTGGTGCAAGGTGGGAATAAGCGAGTGATGGACACCAACTCTCAAAGCCAAGTTGTGGGCGATAAGGTGAGTACAATCTCTGACATGATTGGCAATATTTCATCCATGAATCTCACCATTGCCAGTGCTGTTGAAGAGCAAAGTAGTGTCACGCAAGATATTAACGTGTCGATGCAGGATATTAACCAAATATCGGTTGAAAGTAGTGACGCTGCACGTAGCTCTAACCTCACCAGTCAGGCTCAGTTGCAATCGGTGCAAGAGTTACAATCTTTGATCAGTCGATTTAAAGTGTAATGAATCACGTCTTTTGAACATGAGAAGAGATTATAAAAAAGAGAGCGCAGTGGCGCTCTCTTTACGTTATAGGACAGGGTACAAGAAAATATTTAGTACCAATCTTCTGGGAAACTACGCCCTTCGATGGCATACATATCCTCCTCAAAAGGATGTTCGGCTTTACCCCTGAGATATTCCAACTGCTTTTCCAGTTTAGACACAGTGTCGTAATCACCTTCAGAGCAGGCGATGTAGATTTGTTGTTCCAGTACGTCAATGTTTTCACGAATATTCATCTTCGCACCTCCTAGTTGCTACGGCTAAATGACGTCACTAAGTGGATGTCATGTTACTAGGTCTACAGACCTCAAAATCATTGTAGTCAAACTTTGGAAAATGGATCATCGGATCCTAGGGCGATCGCATCGATCTGAACGTTTTCTATCTGTCACTCAGTAAGATAGAACCTAAAAAATTTAATCGCATAAAAAGGAAATTTTCAAGTGGGTAATGGAATATCGAAGCGGGAATTGGTCGCTGGGAATAGGTGCTAAGATATGAAAGGGGATTTGTAGGTAATTGATACTTATTGATTTTTTACCGGGCTTTACTTCGTCATTGAAGAGCATTTCATCATTGAACATACCGCCCGGTATATTCATACGTTTGTTTAAAAAACGGTATCACGTTCCTTCATAATGCTGACCAATTTAGATGGGTTACCTTTCATGGCCATCATCACGATAATGTATAGCCCGACACTGGCCAAGGCATAAGTCGCTGGATATCCGTTTTCCATCACTAAATGGCTTAACATAATAGTGAGAATGGTGATGGTATTAATCAGATAAAACGACAGCAGTGCAAAAGATTTCAGTTTGTGTGAAATCGTATCTTCAAACGTCACCACGGTTGAGCAGTGCTTACAGTGAATGTGTCCGTATTCAGCAATGTTTTTTTGGTCATTAGGGGTGAGCGAAAACTCTTGATAGCATTCGTCACAGATAACGTCGATATGTCTTTTCGTTTTCATTATGGATTTCCTAGCAACGGAATGTATTAACATTTCTAATAACTGTTTCAGCTTATATACCCAAGTAACCTCAAGATGCTGTTTCAGCGAGAATGTATTCGCTCTTAGGCAAGGCACTGATTTGAAGACATAGTCATTCTACGTAGAAAATCAGTAACACAGCCTAGGAGCGAATAAAACTCGCCCTTCGGGAGCTCATCAACAAACCTATTTCTGCGCCCAATCACGTTAAAAGGGAATGACCATTCCTGCCGTGATTGAGCTTGACCTAGGCTCGTTGATGAAGCTCTGAATCCTGCATCTTGAGGTCATTTGGGTATAGTTGCTGATGGAATGAATTTTAACGATAAAATGTGCTGAAAAAACCAACACTAGGTCATTTGTGCGATCCGCTTCAAACTGGTGTGAAACTGGTTTTTTACCAAATGTAAATTGTCTGTCAGGGGAAGGTGATAGTTAGGTTTTGAACACGAATGTTAAGCGCTAATTTGATTAAAAAGGATGAGCTTAAAAAGAGTAAGGCCGGCAAGAGTGCCGACCTTATAGTGTTTAAATCAGACGAGTTCTAACTTAATGATTGTCTCCGACAAGCATTAAATCTTCTTCGGCATTTTCACGTTGATGTTTTGTCATGCTGAAATAGACGTAACCGACAAACATCATGGCTAAGAAAATTAGCGTAATCACTTGGTTAAACCAAACCATTGCAATCAAACATAGCACAGCGAGTACCAGAGCAATACCTGGAACAACAGGGTAGAACGGCGCGCGGTAGCTACGAATTAAGTTTGGTTCTGTACGGCGCAGTTTGAATAGGCTCAACATACTCATGATGTACATAACAATCGCACCAAACACAGCGATGGTGATCATAGCAGCAGTCAGGCTCATCCCTTGCAGGTTCACCACACCATCACTAAAGATCGCGATGATACCAATCACACCACCGGCTAAAATTGCACGATGTGGGGTTTTAAAGCGAGACAAGGTCGATAAGCTTTTTGGTAGGTAACCTGCGCGAGATAAAGCGAAGAACTGACGCGAGTAACCCAAGATAATACCGTGGAAGCTTGCAATAAGACCAAACAGACCAATCCATACCAGCATGTGTAACCAGTTAGAGTTGTGACCAACCACCATTTTCATTGCTTGTGGAAGTGGATCGTTGATACCTGACAGTTTGCTCCAGTCGCCCGCACCGCCAGCGAAGATCATAACGCCAAGAGCAAGGACAACAAGCGTTAAAATACCTGCGATGTACGCTTTAGGAATGGTGCGTTGTGGTTCTTTCGCTTCTTCGGCTGCCATTGCTGCGCCTTCAATCGCAAGGAAAAACCAGATAGCAAATGGGATTGCCGCGAAGATCGCAGACAAGGTGCCGAATGAAAACTCATTACTGCCCGCCCAGCCATTAGCCACAAAATTACTGATGGCGAATCCTGGTGCCACAACACCCATGAATACCAAGAGTTCAATCACAGCTAAAATGGTTACACAAAGTTCAAACATCGCTGCGAGTTTAACGCCAAGGATATTAAGAGTCATGAATACAATATAAGCACCCACTGCGGCAATTTTTGGATCGAGGTCAGGGTACTGAACATTGAGATACGCACCGATAGCCATTGCGATTGCTGGTGGCGCAAATACAAATTCGATCAGAGTGGCAAGCCCAGCAATTAAACCACCTGTTTCCCCAAACGCACGGCGACTATATGCGAAAGGGCCACCTGCATGGGGAATCGCTGTCGTCAATTCGGTGAAACTGAAAATAAAGCAGGTATACATGGCTGCCACAATAATAGTGGTTACCAAAAAGCCGAGGGTTCCTGAAATGCCCCAACCATAACTCCATCCGAAATATTCTCCGGAAATCACTAGGCCAACTGCAATTCCCCAAAGTGAAACTGCGCCCAGTGTTTTTTCTAATTTGGCCGTCATAAATAAATGTCTCCTAAGTGTCCCTTTACGATGAGACAGAATATCCTTCCGTGAAATCATCGTGCTACAACGAAACATGTTGGTTTTTGTTTAAAACAATTGCATATGCAGTTGTTCATGTTTCATTGCAGAACATCTTGCGAAAGTCATACCTAAATTAAGAAAAAGTGTAACGATTGATTCATAATCAGAGAAAATACTAAAAGTACATGTATTATGAATAGATATTCTGCTTCTATAATATAAGAACGCAAATAAGGAGTGATTTATGCTGTTAAGAATCGATAACAAACCGGAAAAATAGCGTAAACATTTAAGTTCGAGGCACAAAAAAAGCGCAGAAAATTGGGTGGTGCACAAAAATAGTGCGCTATAACGGTCGCGTGTCGTAATTTCGTGCTTGGAAGTTCATATTGGTGAAATGCGATTTATTAGTCTGTAAGTAATTGGCAATCATGACAATTTGCTTGCACCACAAATGGCAGACTTAAAACGTTAGTCATTTTTGGCACTAACATGACAGACAGAAAAGGGGATTTGAAGCTGTTTAAAAATACGAATCCACCGCCATTGGCTTTCTTGTAACTTGTCTCCCGGCCCTTTTACTTCGATCCATTCATATTTACCGTCTTTAAAGGCGATTAAATCTGGCATGCCGCTTTTAAACAAGCGCAGGTCTTTTAGTTGAACCAACATTAATTCGATCAGAATATCGCGTGAAATGGCTTGTTCGACAAGTTCAAACAGTGTGTCATCAAAACCAGCCCAGTAGATAAAAGGATTACTGGTGCCCCATTTTTCTTGCCATCGAGTCATTAACGATAGAACACCTTGTTCTTTAAGCGCTTGCAACGATTGGTCGATGAGTTCTTGGCGCTTATCGACAAAATCTTCATGATACAAATCTAAGGGGCGATGTTGATAACGATTAATAAAGGAACCTTCAATGGGAGCAAAAAGCGCGGGCCACAAGGTTAGGCCTAATAAGGTATTCAGGAAGTGATTTTCCAAATAATAGACGCGATAACCTTGTTGCTCTAAATACGCTTTGACCGCCAGCTCTACTCGGCATTGGGTGAGGTCGAGTTCGATGTGCCGCTCTTTATAGGCGGGTTTAGCCGCGCGGGTGACTTTACCACCACGGTAACGAATGACTTTTTGATGGAGGCGTTGGGCTACTTCAAGTTCTTGTTGGTCTTGAGGATCGATTAACATATCAGTGACGATATTTTCGTACTCCGCAATATCGCCAAGTTTATCGTGAATGCGGGCGCGGCGCTCACGGCTGGGTACAAGCTCCGATTGACTAAACCAATACAGCGCTTGCTGATATTCACCGCAGCGTTCAAGCTCTCTTGCCAGAAGATTAATGACACGTTGGCGTTTACGTTCAACGTGACGGTGTGACGCCTTCGAAGGAATCATGTTTACTAGTGACGTGATACTAGTAAGAGTCGGTTTATTGAGTAACCAATATTGATGTTGAATCTGAGCAATAACTCGTAGCTCTTCCAAGCTCTTGCGTTCGGTAAAAAAGCGCCTCTCACGACTGAGCGTATACGGTTCAAAGCGATTAAGTCCTAAATCCTCTAACACAAACTGGCTAAGATCTTGGCGGGCGTTACCGAAAAAGAGCACCAATAACACTTCAATAATTTCAGCATTCAGTAAGCGAATCAATATAAAGGGATAAGCGGGCATTTGAGCCAGTAACCCTGCCTCTTGTTTTTGTTGCAATGTTGCTAGCCATTGTTCTTTGCGATCAGAACGGCTGAGAGTAGGGTGACGCGCCAGTATCTCTGGCTTAGTTAATAGCGTCTGAGATAAGGTGGCTTCATCAATGTGAGGGTTAAGCACCACTAATCCAGCCGCTTGTAGAGCGTGAAGCTCGCCATTGATATCGCCGATTTCAGCATAGTTAAGCTTGTCACTACGAAACCATTCCCCTTTACGGGATAACAAACGTACCAATAAACATTGTGCATCGTGGTTAAGAGACAAAAATGTCGTGATCCAATCACGTTCCTGCTCGGTCAACAAATCTACGTACCATTCATGGGCATGTTCGATTAGACGCAAAAAGTTGTCTAAGTAGTAATCTGGTGCAAGTTCTATGGCGGGGGCTTCTCTTTTCATAGTGAGTATTATGGCAAACTATCACCTTAAAAAGCGAGTGAGCACCACGATCTTTGGTTCAAGATATTGATAGTCAGCACAAGGTAGTGAGAGGGTGGTGTTATATTGATCGATTAATGCGCTCTTTGTAACCAATTGATCGGGCTTTGTTTATTAAGTGCGCAAACGAACAAGATTTTGATAAAAAGGGGTTTTCTTTTCCAAGGAGTAGTGGCATATTACTTCCATCGCTTCGGTGCAAAGCAATGCGGGCATCGTATAATGGCTATTACCTCAGCCTTCCAAGCTGATGATGCGGGTTCGATTCCCGCTGCCCGCTCCAATCTCTTTCGTAACGCTTCCGTTACAACTTTTCAAACACAAATTTCTCAAGTAAAAATAGTTATCCAACTGTCTTGAACGGCATTTTTTGATTATTGGTTTATTTTAAACCCACGATTTTCAATCAACTTTGTATATGACTACGTTTCGAAGTTGAATTTGGGAGTAATGTGAAAATAGAGTGACGAATCACTCTATTTTACCTTCGGATGTCTAACATTAGTAATGTGGGACGTGTGTTTTGGATTCTATGTTTTCTAATTCTTTCGCAAACTCTTTTTTATTTTTAGGGGTTAAAACGATCTCATCAGTAAGTGATTTTTCGTTAGTCCAGTAATCATAAAAACGAAATTCTTCTGGAATTAATTTTTCTAACACGTATTCTCTATGTTCTTCCGTCGCTTGAATAAACATACCGCTTCGGGTTTGCTCAAATTGTGTTTTCGTCATAGAGCCGGCATCGCCCAACTCTTGGGTAAATTGCTTCATGTCCTGTTCAAAATCGGGAAATTCCTGTTGCAGAATATCGGGTTCGGTATTTTTACTAAAATGTCCAGCCTCATAAGCAGTTACCCATAATTCCTCCCGTTTTGTTGCATTCACTTCTGTTTCGATAATATGAGTAACAATCTTTCGTAGCTCATCCTCAGTTACGTTCGCCTCAGTTTTTTGAGTCTTACCATTATATAGACGCAAATAATCGTAGATATCCATACAAGCAGTTATAAATGCTTGTTGGTTATCTCGTTGCGTTTTCGCTTTTGTGCCTCTGTTTATAAAATGGGTCCAAAATACGTCAAAATTGAGGTAAGGGATATCGGGTAGCGTCAATGCTTGAGCATGTCCACAAGACATGCGAGTGAGAGTATCTGATAGTGCGTCTTCGCTCAGACCTTCATCAAGACACAATTTCTTCACTTCCTCACTAATGTCGGTTTCAATGTCATCAAGCATATGTGAAAAGCTACTTTTAGATTTAGAACTGATGTGTTCAATAATCAGTAATTTTACTAACAGAGGATCTTTGGTTACCACTTTACAGTCGTTAAAATGGCTTTGTAGTCCTGAAAAACCATGGTGTGAATAGGTATCGGCAAAAACATGTAATGCGACACCTAATCCAATATCGGCTAATGACGCGTTACTGTGATTAAAATAGGCCGCACTTCTTGCAATCGCTGCGGAAATCATTGCAACAGAAATAGGGCTGTCTTGCTGGCAAATACTAGCTCGACGTTGTTGAGTTTTATCTGAAACCAGTGGGGTTTTGCTGCCAATATCACAAGCAGGTAAAAAGTGGAAAGGAACCCAACTGTTCCAGCATCGGCTTTGCGTGTAACAAAATGGATCTTCGATACTAGGTAAAAGCGTTGGGAAATAACTCAATTTGTCCCCATCTTTAAATGTAATCGACACTTTGTTTGGGTGTTCTAGATGATCGACAAATTCACTGCCAAAAGCAATTCTCTTCGCAGTTTCAACATTGAGACCTGCTGCTCGAGAAAGGCAAAAGATTGCGTGGTAGTGCATTGATGTTTGCATAATGATTTCTCCATCCTTGACATAAATACATTTCTTTTAGTTCAAGAATAAGCCCCATTATGTGAATATTGTCTGATTTATATATATTTCATTTTTTTACTTTGAATTATATTTTTATTCATTTATTAATGAAACGGAAATAAACCTTTTAAAATAATAATATAGTTAAAAAATTGATATATAAAATATATTGAAAAAATAAAATTTGTTACCACGCTCATCTGTTGAAACTATACTATCACACATATGGATTTAAATGTTACTAACAGAGATATGTAAAGAGTTAGATGAAAGACAGACACCCAAAGTACTCAATATTTAGATGAAGAGGCTGTGTTCTCGTAAGGCTAATATACTGATTAAATATTATTTTTATGTCTGATTGTGAAATATTGCGCAGCAAGGAAATAAATTACAGTTGCCTTTAAGGAGCGTGGAACGATGAGAAATAAGCAGTATCGTTAGATTTAAAGTTCCCGTCTTTGTGTGATGTAGTCTTAGTTTAGCGCTTTACCTTAATAAAAAAGATGCACTATTTAATTAATTCGAATTCAGTGATTTGTCGGAACGTCGTGGTTCTATAGAACCGTCAGTTTGCGATTGACGTTTTTCAGTAAATGCGAAAAAAACAGTGGTGTCGATCTTTTTTAATTTAGGACAATAATCATGACAACCATTACCATATCTAATGGAATGAATGAGTTAATCAATGCGTTAAAGCAGGGCGTCACCTCTAAAAAAGTCACTGTAAAAAAACAGTGGTTCGACAACGTGGTCGCGGATGATTTTTTCACTCAGGTGTTAAAGTGCGACGCAATGACCATCGCACTGTCAAACGCTGCTAACACAATAGTGGATGACACTCATTGTGTGATAAAAGGCACCACTGATTTAGCCTCGTTAGGCACAATCAGTACCACGATAACGGTGACTCTCATCGATAATAGCGAATCATTAATCTTTGATGCGACACTGGCTCCGAATCATCAACCTGAAGGGATTTTTTCTTGGCTTAAATCGACGTTATTAAATCAATTTAGCTTTGAGTCTTGTACGTTACATTATTCGTCAGCTGACCCAAGCATCAATACTCTTACCTGTGTGTTAACGAAACCTGTTGATGCTTCGATTAAGTTAACGGTTTCATTTATTGATGAAACATGTTCCCTTGATTATAAGATGGTGTCTCCGCTTAAAATACCCGGTGTCAGTTCATTGAGTATCACTGATGCTTCCGGGAGGCTTACGTACCACAAAGGCAGTGATTTTACTGGTGATCTGAGTGCCACTTGTGAAATTGGCTCACAATCATTTCCTGTCTCTCTTTGCGCACCATCAGGTAGTGAAGATGTACTTTTGACTTACAAGAGTACGACGAATGATCCATTTAGCGGATGTGAGCAATTATTAGCGTCATTACCTGAAGCTGACGTTCTGACGCATGCATTGTCGGCGTTGGACCAAGCTATTGCTGAAACCGGATTAACGCTCACTGAGCTAAAATTTGACCTTAATCGAAGTACTCTGACACTGTTAAATTTTGATGTCATCGTGACATTATTAAAAGATTGGTCGCCATTAGCGGGCCTAACGTTGGCACAGCCCCAAATAAAACTGAATTATCAAAAAGGGGCGTCGTCTTCTAGCAATAGCTCTACTCGCGCAACATTACAATCAAACATGACGCTGGGCAGTGCAAAATTTAATGTAAGCGCACTATTACCAGGCCTTACTTTGACATGCGTACTTGAAGACGAACAGTCGGTTACTTTAGCCGATTTAACAAGCGGTTTTGGTGTCAATTTTACCGGATTTCCTGCAGCAACATTAACTGATGTGAATCTAACGGGCGATATTGACAAAAAAACGGTCGAATTAACTGCAAATTCAGCGACAAACCTAACATTTTCGATCGATGGAATTACTCTGGATTTAACAGAAACTACGATTGAAATATCCGATGTAGCGGGACAATGTACTGGCACTATTGGGGGAGAAGTATCGATTGATGATGTGGCATTATCAGTCACAGGAGCTGCGACGGAAGATGGATGGTCATTGAGTGGCACAACGGATCAGGCTATTTCATTCAAATCGATTGTTTTGTCGATTTTTTCAACGGTACATCTCACTGTTGATGACGCATTACCTGATATCAGCCTCAAGTCGACTCGTATGAGTTGGGCTTCTGATTCTGATACGTTAGCTTTCAAGGCAGTAATCGCCACTGAAAGTTCAATTAATCTTGGCATCGCATCGCTATCACTGCAGGGATTAACTGTCGAAATTAACAGAGCTAAAGGTAAAACAACGGGGACGATCCAAGGCGATATTACGCTCGGTTCACTGACGGTCGCTATAGATTATGATTTGTCTAAGGGCACCGATTTTTCGACTAGTTTAGGTACGGTTTCTTTGTCTAAGCTGATTAAAACACTGTGTGGTCATGATCTGCTCCAAACATTGGCTTTACCGGAACGGATTGCGGACTTTACTTTAGACAATACCCACATGGAGATTAACTTGGACAGTGGTTATGCCGATATTACCGCTGATGTTGATGGCTATGGGAGTATATTGCTCAAGATTAGCAAAGACGGCAGTGACTGGGGCTTCATTTTCGCCGCTGTTACAGGAGACGATTTTCACTTTTCTCATATATCATCAGCACTTAAGCCAATCGACAGCCTTAATTTTCAGGATACAACCCTTATTCTAAGCAGTATGCAGAGCACAGGTGTTACGGTGAGAGAATCGCCTAAGTTGACAACTGATGTAACAAAGGGATTAAGTTTTTTGATGTCTCTTTCTATGAATAATAATGCGGATTTGAAGAAGATTAAGAATGCCCTGAAACTAAACATCGATTCGCTGGTAACGACACTGGCTATCCAATCGGACGACAATGTGACCTTAGAAGGGGAGTTTGGCGGTTCCTATGATTTAGGCGCTGGTATTACGTTAACCAAGACCGGGTTATCGATGCAGCTGTTATCTGGCAATGTTATTTTTAGCGTCGATTTACAGGCGGCCGTCGATATTGGTGAAATATTAACATTTACAGGTAAGTTGTCCGTTGAAGTGAATGGTGTGACACTTGCTGCAACGTTACTGGGCGACTGGGATAGGCCATTTGGTGTTCGTGGGTTAACACTATCAAACTTAGCGTTAGAAGTGGGGATAAGTGATGAGGCAATACCAGATGTCGGGATTACTGGTACAGTGAGTGTGAACAATCTAAGTGGTCGTATCGCCGTCTTATTTAACTCCGAAGCACCACAGCAAAGTGCGCTTAATCTTGCTTTTAGTGAGTTTGATATTAAAGCCATATTCGAGATGTGTGACCCTGCGATCATTAAAGCCATGCCATCCGAACTTGTCGCTCTCTTAGATTCTGGTTATCACAATGTCGATATTTATGTGGTTCCCACAACGACTCAAATTGGTGGGATCACTTTTGACGAGGGATTTAGAGCTAAGGGAACCATCGATATCTTAGGTTGGGATGCTTCCACGGATATAGACATTGATCCTGCCAAAGGTATCAAGGCGAAAGGGCAAATGGAACCCGTTAATTTACTGAATATATTTACATTAGAGGGAGCGGGTACATCGGCTTATCCAGAATTCGATCTGGTTTTGAGCCTAGAGCAACAAAAAGCTACGATTGCAGGTGCCATCAGTTTTCTAGGTTTAAACCGTTATGCAATTAATGGGCAGTTCTCTAGCGCTGGATTTTCATTTTCAATCAGTGAAATGTTATTTGGCGTGGTACAACTGGCATTAAGCCATTGCATCCTTAATAAGAAAATGTTTAACGCAGATGGGTATATTTTGTTTGGCATTAAAGCGATTGGCCCGATTTATATACGGTCGGTAAAGGTACTGGATAAGATTCCTATTAATACGGATTTGACCATGAATGCAAGTTTAACCATTGAATCAGGGTTTAAGTTAAGTTTGGATGGTCAATTAAAGGTTGCAGGGTATGGATTACCCGCACTGTCGTTGACCTTAAGTGAAGCTCCGTCTGACTTTAAGGCGGTATTTGATCACTTAGTCGAACATATCACGAAATCGGTTACGAAATCCTTCGATAAAATATGGGATACCATTGATGCTTGGGCAACATCGATAAGTACGAGAGGGCTCGAATTTTCTGGCGATGTTGCAGAAGTCGCAAAAGAGGTATTCAACGCGACAGAACAAGAGATGATTCATGCTAGCCGCCAACTGAATAGAGACGTCGATGAAGTCGCAACAGGTTTAAAAGAGGTCTATCAATTGGGCGATAAAGCGACATCGAAAGCGTTGAAAGAGGCAAACTATGCCGCCAAGGATGTCGCAGGTGCGATGGAATCGGTGTACAAATTATCTGGAAAGGAGACGGTCTACGTATTACACCAAGCTGGGTATGCGGCTGAAGATGTCGCAGGTGCTATGTCATCTGTGTACCATTTTAGCAGTGATGTGACGGCTGACGCGTTAAAACAAGCTGGATACGCGGTTGATGATGTCGGTAATGCTTTAAAATCTACCTATAATCTCAGCACAAAACTGGCAGGTAAAGCGCTGCAGCAAGCTGGTTATGCGGTAAACGACATTAAGAATTGGGGCGGCGATGCAACCAATTGGATTAAAGGTGCAGGAAAAACGATCAGTCGGATGTTTAAGAGGTGGTAACCTAGATGACTTATAGATAAAAAGATGTGTACTAAAGTCACAAGCGGGGTTCATCGCGTAACCGGTCAGTGGCCCATTCGCTGCGCCAATAACATCAATCATGATACCCATTAATAGTGGTGCCAGCCAATTGCAGATTCTTACGAGGACACTTTTAAAACCGCTGAGTTTAGGGTTATTGTCCTCGTTAAATTAAACAGACCGTAAAATACCCTTTTGGACCTCGGGAACCGCTTGTTTGAAACACCAAAGACATCTTCAAAGCTCGATAATTATCAGGCGCTCACTAGATTTACATAGCCTACCAACAAACCAGTAGCTATTGTCACAGGTGACTATGGGCAAGGCGTTTGGCTACTTTCCTCGAAGCATTCGGAGTATGACGAAGAGGCGACTTAACTGCTTATCTTTGACGTCTTCGGCAATGACTACCAAGAGTTTAATCAGCTGGCAGGCGCAGAATCGCTCACGTTAGCTTTACAAGAGGAACTACTCAAACAGTTGGTTGTTTATTTTTAATTAATTGCTAGTTTCTCAATTTATGGCGCTGCTGTTTGATAAACACAGCGGCGTTTTTGTTGAGTTGATCCTACCTATTGCAGAATAGGATAATGATTGAAAAATCCAATCTGCACTTTTAAAACAGAAGATATTATGGAAGTTAATAGTAAGACTTTATTAAATTATAATGGATCTCAATAGTGGGCTTTTTTGCATATTAATCCGAATAATTGATATATATTTCATTTTTTTGATTTCCTCCTGAGTAATGCGAGTAATTTATACTAGTTTTATTGCATATCCCTTTTTTTGGAGATGACATATGAATAAAAAAACACAGGTATGTATTGCTGCAATATGTTCACTTTACTTTACCAACATAGAAGCTAAAGATTATGGCTATTACGGTTCTCTAGGAATAGGTAGTTCCTATGCCAAATTCCATGATGTGGAGGGGTATTCAAGTTTAACTGCACATACTCGAACTGATGACGATGATGATAATGCTTTAATTACCACGTTAGGTTTAGGCTATAAATGGCAAGATTTACCTTATCGGGTAGAGTTGATGTACCGAATGGTTGATTCTGAAAAGTTTAGAGATTTAACCGTGTGGGATAGTGGTTATAGTGAGTCGACAACAACCACGATTAAGCAACAATCATTAATGATAAATGGCTTATATGATGTTGAACTAGAAGGCAGTGACTTCACTCCTTATATTGGTATTGGTATTGGTGTAACACGAGTTACATCAAAAGGTTACCAATACGATATGACCAATGAATCCCGAGAGGCTCAATTTGATAAGAAAATACGTACCAAATTAACGGGGGCATTTATGTTAGGAACAAAATATGATGTATCCGATGCATTTAAAATAGGGATTGGTTATCAATTTAGTTATCTTGGGAAGATTGGTACTGCTGATAATTGTAATGGTGCTTCGAGTTTATGTGATGGTGATGAAACACATACGGCAAAATTAATGACTCATGATTTTACCATTCAGACTTATTACTATTTTAACTAGCATCTTAATAACATTCTTGTCTGATGGTTTTATTTTGATTGTTTCAAAAAAAGGGAGCACACAGCTTAAAAGCTGCAAGGTTTAAGATGTCTGTCCTCGGCCAATTTACTCTATTAGTGATCTAAACGTAAAAAATTTGTACTAATCACTTGTCTGTGAATATTAAGTGGTGTTCGAAAATACAAGGGCACATGACAATCATTTAAATTGTGTGTCCTTTCTATTGTGTTTTTAAATCCACGTCGCCGTGTGATTGCTCTGCTATAAACATTCGCTTCTCATCATAATATGGGCTAGGAAAGTATTTTACGATCAACACACGGTAAGTAATGGCTCCGATACATGTGCCAATTACGGGGGCAATCAAAGGGACAAATACATAAGGGATGTCGCGTCCGCCCGTCATGGCAATATTGCCCCAACCAGCCAAATAGATAAAAAGACGTGTACCAAAGTCACGAGCGGGATTCATCGCGTAACCGGTCAGTGGCCCAGCCGCTGCGCCAATAACACCAATCATGATACCGATTAATAGTGGTGCCAGCGCGCCACGGGGAACACCATGTCCATCATCCGTCAGTGACATTATCAAGCACATCATGATTGCCGTTAGAATAACTTCGACCATAAACGCATGGGTTACCGTAATAGCGGGATGAGGGAAAGTAGTGAAAATTCCCGCCAAATAAAGGCTGTTTTCGGTTCCCAATAGGATGTGATGGGCGTGTATGTAACCGACAAAGAGATCTTGATAAAAATAGTAACAGAGTGCAGCACCACAAAAGGTGCCAGCCAATTGTGACAGTGAATATGGGATCACCTTGCGCCGTTCAAAATTAGCGAACAACCAAAAGGCAATGGTAACAGCGGGGTTTAAATGCGCCCCAGAGATGCCTGCAGTTAAATAGACCGATAGCGAAATAGCAAAACCCCAAACAATACAAATATCCCAAGAATTCAAACCTGAATCTGCGAGCCTAACAGCACACAAACAGCTAGTACCAAAGAAGATAAACAGCGCTGTGCCAAAGAATTCTGCTATGCACTGTCCTTTAAGGGTGTGAGTCATACTATTCCTTATTATCGCTACCATTGAGCGCGATTTGATGTGCGAAAATATAGAAAAGAAACCGGTTTCATAAATTGCGCCGCTTCACACAATCTTAATTACTCAGCCAGTAAAGCCGACAGTTTTTATGCGAATAATTGGCAGTTGTATTAATTGCTGGTGGAGCCAAAAAACACATAGGGAGGTAATACCCGAATAGGGAAGTGACAGGGCGCTATTCGATTAAGACTTAATTAGGGGCAGATTACGTCCCGTAAGAAGACGTATTTTCTCTAATAACGTTACGTTATTCATTACTCACCAATTCAGATAATTGGACTGACCAATCGATAAACTAACGAAGAAAAGAAGAGTAAATGGTCGTTTGACATTAATTGCAGCCTGTTTCATGAAAAATACTGATTCATGCAACGTGTTTTATAGCTCTTTATGGGTAAATGCCGTAGGAAACCTGTCTCTATTTTGCTATACATAATATGCAACAAGGTAATTGTAAATGTATGTCAATTTAGTTCGTGTGCGAAAGGGCGGTAGCGTTGTAAAGCATATTAAAATAGAAAAATGGCAAAAACAGAGCTGTGGTAATATTAAACAGCCAAGGCCAGTATTTCGGTATGAAAAGCATAATAAGGTTCTGAATTTTATTCAAGGTAATAAACAGTTAGAGCTTTAATTTAATAAGAATGGACAGTTTATATAGAAGTGTTCTGTATATCGGTTCTCTGTAATAACTGTTAGATAGAAAGGAGAATGCAGTGAAACTCAATAACGGAAATATTGTAGATTCCAATGGTAAAACTACATTTGTAAGTATTTCTTCTTTTGCATCAGAGATATGTAATTCAGATGTATGCTTTTTATGTACCAAAAGATTAGATGCCAACAACCATAATGATGAGCATGTAATTCCGAAATGGATCTTAAAGCGGTTTGACCTTTATAATGAAACTGTAAATTTACCGAATGGTAGTAAGTTTAAATATAATCAGTATGTTATTCCTTGTTGCTCAGAGTGCAATAGTTTACTCAGTACAGTATTGGAAACACCATTGAGCCGGATTTTTTCAGGTGATTTTGAATATTTTACTAACTTATTAAATGACGATATTTGTTTAAAGATATATATATGGTTAGCTTTGATTTTTACAAAAACTCACATAATGGATCAATCTCTACGAATGTATTTGGATCGTAGAATTGAGTCTTCATCAATTGCTGAGGGAGTCGGATATGATTGGGAAAGATTCCACCATGTGTATTGCTTAAGTCGTATTCCTTACACCAAAGCATCTCTTGACGAACTTTGCATTGGTTCTTTTTTTGTAATTCCTGTTGATAGTCGAGATGCTATAAAACAGTACGATTATATGGATATATCCTTTGCTAACACATCAGGAATAATTATAGGTGATATTGGTATTATTGCAGTATTTGGCGATGCTGGTGCAGTAATTAATCAACTTAACAAAACTGTAATAGAAAAATTAAGTGGTTCAGTTACTAGTATGCAATTTCGTGAATTGGTAGCTAATTTCGCTTGTTGTAATCTACATTTAAAAAATGCCCCAATATATTCGACATTGACTGACATATCTGGTGTTAATCCTCCGCAAATAGTTTGTAAATTGACAGATTCAAAGCCTGAATTTGATACTTATGATCCCAATGTTTTTGGATCATTAATGGATATGTTGGTCGGCGACGCTCTCGATGGAAAAGTTAATGTAGTTAATTTTCGTGAAAAATTAAGATCTGGCACGTTGTCAATCTTATTTGATAGTCATGGGCATATAATTCCACCCAACAAGGCGTTCCAATTGACAGAATAACTGTCACGAATTTTTTTTCGAAAAATATAGTTCCGGTTATTTTTCAACTAAACTTTACGTTAGGTTTCTTGGATTTATATTAACTTGGAGAAACAGGAATGGCAAAGATTATAAATGTTATAGCTATCGTTATACTATTATTATTTGGTAATGCATGTTTCTCTAAAGATCATGTTGATAGCAAAATAATAATTAATTTTGATAAAGAAAAATATCGAGATGTTACTCAGGTGAATAATATTTCACCAAATACACTTATTAAATTATGGGGATGGTTAAGATTAATTCCAGATGGGAAGATTACATCTCAGAAATATTTTCTAGAGTGGGAGTTTGAATCGGATGATAAAAATGAAAATTTAGGGAATTATCGGACTAATCGAAAATATTTACAATATCAGAGGCCAATAGATAGAGAAGAGGCTTTTTATTGGGTTTCAAAGCGTATTTGGAGTCAAGATAAAGGTAGATATATATTTAGAGTCTATATTCAGGAAGATGGAAAACATAAAATAGTAAGTGAATCTTCAGTGGAAATAGAAGGATGACGTTATGAAAAAATTAATACTAACAGTTATTATTTCTCTAATAATATTCTCTACATTCTCATATGCTAATAGTGATATGGCCTCTGAATTGTTAGAGCAGATAAATGAAGTAGAAAACACCTTACAAAAGGATAATGATTTATTGAGATTAAGAATAAAAAATTTGGAAAGTAGGTTATCCAAAATATCTACAGACTTAGCGACGGCTCAGTCATTAAAAGAGGATATAGAGTCAAAATATAAAGATATTTTGAGAAAAGAGGTATCTATAAGCTCTATAGGAGAAAATATTAATGAAAATAAAATAACAATTGCTTCATTAAAGTCTGAAATAAATAATTTAAAAACTGAACAAGTAAAAATAGAGGGTAAGATAGACTCATCCCAGAAAATAGTGACATGGGTTACACTTATTGTCAGTGTAGTCGTTGTATTAATCGGAGCTTTCTTTTCTAGAACGTTTATAGAATTGTACTCAAACTATAGAGTAGTGTGTTCGCATTTTCCAAATGTTCAAGGTAAAGAGTTACCAATAAACAAAGTATGATAAGTGTTATAACTAAGGAGGGAGTATGAATTTCGAAAAACATTTAAATGGAAAAATATTAGATCCAATTCATGGTACGATTCGAATTACCGAGATTGAGAGACAAGTTATAGGACATAGCCTTTTTCAAAGGCTTAGAGGGGTTAAACAAAATACTTTTTTATATAAAGTATTCCCATCTGCTATGCACAGTAGGTTTGAACATTCTTTGGGAGTTATGCATGTTGCATATAAAATGTTTGTCAACTTAATTATTAATTCTTACCGATATGATAGTAAATATCATGATAAACTTATTTTTAAATACATAGATGAAATTGAAGATAAAAATATCCAAGAATTAAGATTAGCTGCTCTTTTACATGATGTTGGACATGGACCTATGTCGCATCAATTTGATTCATTTTTATTAAATAAAGAGCAATTAATCTCAGTTCTTGGTCCTAAATTTCACGATGTCTATGAACTAATCGATTCAGACGGTAAGGTTGAACATGAACATATTTCTGTTATCTTTATAAGAAAAATATTCGATGATTTAAACTTAAATGGAAAAGTAAATGTTGATAACGTTATTAAGTTAATAGAATTAAATTATAAATATGAAGGTATATTTATTATAAATAAAGGTCATAAATTTGATATACAACCTTTATTTACATCTCTTATTTCATCGTGCCCAATTGACTCTGATAGAATGGATTATTTACTTCGAGATAGTTATTTTTCTGGTGTTAAGTGTGGTATCTATAACGTAGAAAGAATATTGATGTCCATTGTCCCTGTTACAGAGAAAGGAAAAGTTTACCTTGCATATAAAGAAAGTTGTTTAGATTCTATATCTGAGTTTATCTTTTCAAGATCTAGCCTATTTAGCCAGGTTTATTATCATAAAACCAATCGTGCTTTTTCTTCGATGTTAACTAAAGTTTGTGAATATGTGAAAGAATTAAATGGTGGCGATTTAAGTCAGAAATTGTATGGTTTTGAGAGTGGAATAGATAACTATAATTTAGATTCACTTGTGGAATTTTATTTAGACAATTCAGATGATTATTTTATTAATAAAACAGTGCCAAAATTAATTGAAGATAATTCTTGTGCTGAAGATCTTGTTAATAATATTGTAAAAAGGGTTCCATGGAAAAAATTATATGAAACAAAATTAATCTATTCAAACAAATCGATTAAAGATTCTGTAGATAAAGCATTAATTGCAAATATTAAATTGAAGTTTAATGATGAAATAGGAAAGTTTATAAAAGAAAAAGATTACATCATAGATATTATGACTGATAACGCTTTTAAAGATGTTAATAAAACTGAAATAAAATTATTAATTAAGCGACCTGATGGGCATTATCAATCAAAAGATATCATTGATTGTGGTTGTAAATTAAATGCATATCAATCAATTAAATATTTTGTTAGGGTTTTTATTAATCCAGACCGTTTGCCTGATTCCCGTAAAGAATTAAGTTCAAATTTAGAGGATATAAAAAATGCTCTAGTAGGTGAAAAATTAGTTATAACAATACGCCCTGAGATGGAAAATAAGTGAAATTTTAATCATTTAATGCCTAAGTACGAAGCTATGATCCCTTTGCGTTTAAAGCCTCTAAATACTTAGTTTCGTTATACGGTGGATTTGTTTTCCAGCATCGAAAAGCCATTCCAATCTACTTAAAAGGAAAAATTCTTATAAAATTATTATATTGGTGTTAGTTGAATTTAAATACGGCGAGTCATCTTGGGCTAGGCGTAGTGGCTCGATATAGATGATAACCGTGATGATGTCGCGTTATTAATGATGTAACGATATGACACCGATTAGACAAGGAGATGTCGTGGATTTATTTAAAGTAGCGTCCGGTGTTTTCGCTCAAATTTGGTACCTCATACCAATGCTGTTGATTGTTACGATATTCAAGAGCCGATGGTTTAAAGGTAGGTTTGGGGAATTTCTTATAAATAGGCTATTGTCGCGTTTGCCTGCGTCAGACTACACATTGATAAAAGATGTCACTTTACCCACCGATGAAGGGACGACTCAAGTTGACCATATCGTTGTTTCAACGTTTGGTATATTTGTCGTTGAAACGAAAAACATGAAAGGGTGGATATTCGGTTCAAAGAACCAAAAACAATGGACCCAAAAAATCTATCGCCACACTGCTAAGTTTCAAAACCCACTTCATCAAAACTATAAGCATGTAAAAACCCTTGAGTCATTATTGGGGATTGATTTATCGAAGTTGTACTCAGTTATCGTGTTTATCGGTGATAGTGAATTCAAAACCAATATGCCAGATAACGTCACTTACGCGAGGGGATGCGTAAATTACATCAAACAGTTCACCGAGCGTGTTTTCTCTGAAGAGGAATATCAGCAGATTATCGACACCATCAATGAAATTAAACTGCGTAAAGGCGTAGTGACAAACCTAAAGCATAGGCGTCATGTTAGAGAATTGGTCGCTTTAAAAGAGAATGTTGAGCCATGTTCATCTGCGGATTCAGATAAGTAATATGATGAAAAGGATGATAGCCAGTTTACGTATGATTGATGGTTCGGCTTCGATCACAAAGCGTTAGTTTACAGGAGTTCAGATCATGAATGATGAAGAATTCGAATACTGCCATAATTTCGCAGTTTGGGCGGGAGCAAGAGCATCACAACGTGGTTTTACTACCGTTAAAGTCCTAAAAGACGCACTTGATAACTGTGGTATTAAGGATTTTGCTCGGCAACCCAGCCTTTTGACAAGCGCAGACGATTTTAATCGTTAATAAATTAACTGGGACACACACTGTTAAATATTTATAAATAGATCCTATTTACATTTATCTTTGGGAGTGCAAATTAAAACAATAACGATCCAAAATACCGAGCAAAAAATCGTGATGTAATCATTATCGTTATAGTTAAAAGTTAAGAAACTACTTAAAAACCACAATGCTGTTCCTGTCTTGGCGATAGTAAGATACTGAGCTACAACTAACATTTCAATTAAAATAAATGTCCATTTTATCGATGAGTTTTTATTAGAGATGGTGAGGGATGATATTTTCATTATTATTAATAATAAAATGGACATTAAATAAAACATATTTTATTTTTCCTACATTTAAACTATTCTTCGTGTAAATATCGTTACCTGTTTGTACACAGAGTCTATCATTGCTAAATCAGCGTCGCTCTGCACGTTCAGGCAGTTTTAGAATCGTAAGAACTCGGTAGCGGATTTGTATTTTTCTCGACTGTTCAAATAGCTCAACCGGTACCGAGTGCCCTTTTTTCTAAAATCCAATGATCTATATTTAGGAACAGTTATTTAAATATAACAATTAATTTACCCACGAATTCATATAGTGCCGAGTTTAGCATCATATTAGGGTACGTGTCCTCGTTAAATTCTAGGGAGACCTTATATGAGCGCAAAGGAAAGTGAATGGATATACATCGAGTAACAGTATCAGATATTGCTATATTAGCAAAGCTAAACCATCAATTAATTAAAGATGAAGGTCATAGAAATCCAATGTCAGTTGACGAATTGGAGAAACGGATGAGTTCTTGGCTTTCATCTGGTTATTTTGCTGCCTTGTTTAGCGAGCTTGATGAAATTGTGGGGTATACATTATGGCGGCAAGATGAAGGCTTCATTTATATTCGTCAGTTTTTTATCACCCCAGATTTCCGTGGTAAAGGAAATGGGAAAAAAGCATTCTATTTATCTCGGGATCAATTTTGGTCTGGTCAAAAACTGCGACTAGACGTGTTAATCAATAATCACAGAGGCTTAGAATTTTGGCATACAGTTGGTTTTGGTGATTATTGTATAACGATGGAGAACACTAGTTTATAACGGCTGACTTCAGCTATAAGGCCACTTACGTTAGTGAACCATGTCATGATGTTTGTTCAAAATTAAAAATCCGATATGGTTTATCCATACCGGATTTTTATGTTTTATATCTTAGTCAAAATTAGAATTATTCTTAATGAACACCAATATTACAGCGACCGTTATTGTGGTGTTTTTATAGTACCTTACTTAAAAATTCTGCGGTGCGAGGGTTTGTCGGTGATGTGAAAATTTGTTCTGGTGTTCCCACTTCTTGAAACTGACCTTTATCGATAAAAATAATCCGGTCCGCGACTTCACGAGCAAAAGCCATTTCGTGAGTTACGATCACCATGGTCATACCTTCATTAGCCAGTTGTTTCATTACTTCTAAAACTTCACCCACTAATTCTGGGTCGAGCGCCGATGTAGGTTCGTCGAACAGAATAACAGAAGGATCCATTGCTAATGCTCGGGCGATGGCGACGCGTTGTTGTTGGCCACCCGATAAGGTAGTGGGCCATGCATTGGCTTTGTCTTTTAAGCCTACTTTGTCTAACAACTTAAGCGCTTTTTCTTGGGCTTCCTTTTTGTCTTGCTTCAGTACATCGACTGGAGCCATCGTTAGGTTGTCCAAAACGGTCATATGTGGAAATAGGTTAAACTTCTGAAAAACCATTCCTACATGAGTGCGCATGGCATTTAAATTTGTTTGGCGTTCATGCAAAGCGTGGTTATTTATCCAAACCTTCCCTCCTTGAAAATCTTCTAAGGCATTTAAGCAACGAAGAAACGTGCTTTTACCTGAACCGGAAGGCCCAATAACACAGACAACTTCTTGTTCGTTGATCTCACAAGTAACATTATCTAAGACGGTATGCGAGCCAAAGGCTTTACTCAGATTCTTAACGTTGATCACTTTGACTACTCCTTTGTTCTAGATGTTGTACAAAGAGCGATAGTAAAAAGGTAAATACCCAGTAAATTACGCTGATGGTTAAGTAAGGTTCCCAGTAACTAGCGTAAGCGCCTGAAGCTGTGCGAGCGGCATACGCAAGATCGGCCAGACCGATTGCTGAGGCAAGTGACGAGTCTTTTACGATGGCAATCGCGTTATTGCCTAGTGGTGGCAACATGCGTTGAAAAGCTTGCGGTAAAATAACTCTGTACATAGAGCGAAGGTAACTCATGCCTAATGAGCGAGACGCTTCCATTTGGCCGTTATCAATGGATTGGATGCCGGCTCTAAAAATCTCTGATACATAGGCGCCTGAATTCAGTGTAATGGCGACAATACAGGAAAAAAATGCGCCGTAGTTCGAGCGTAACTCACGAGCAAAATCTGAACTCATTATGCCATGAACGACAAAAAGCCCGTCTCGTGGGTTAGTTAATAGGGGAATTAAGGCAAAGTGAACAACCATAATTTGGACAAATAACGGTGTGCCACGAAAAGCACTGATATAAATGCGAACTGGCCATTGAATGCCGTAATGTAGGATGTATTTCCATGGCCCGTGCGGTGCTTCCGCAAGTCGGCCTAAGCCTAGGATGAGACCCCATAACGTCCCGGTGATAACGCAAATAATCGTGCATTCTAAAGTGGTTTGGGCTCCACTCATAAAGAGTGGCCAATATTCTTGTATGATATCCCAATGGAATCCGTTCATAGTATTTCCTGACGTACAGCTAAAAAAGCGAGCATAGATACTCGCTTTCGGTATAAATATAAAAAGTGAAATTATTGAGCAGGAAGAGTCGGAACGTCAGTATCAAACCAAGTTTGGTAGATTTTCGCATAAGTTCCATCTGCAATAATGTCTTTCAAACCAGTGTTGATTTTGCCAAGAAGTTTATCGTTGCCTTTTGCTACAGCAATACCAAAATATTGAGGTTTGAAATGCTCATCGTAGACTAGCTTAAAGTCTTTTTCTGGGTGAGTTTTGATGTAGTATTTCACGACACCTACATCGCCAATGGCAGAACTTAATCCTTCTTCATACAACTCTTGTAACATGAGAGGTGTATTATCAAAACGTTTGATAGCTGTGCTGTTAATGCCTAATACTTTAGAAGCAATGACATCGGCAGTACTTGAGTTAACCACGCCGACGTTCTCATTTTTTAGCTCGGAAAGGGCATGTACTTTTGATGATTTAGGTACAACAATCGCTTGTTCTGCAGGGAAGTATGGGTTTGAAAAATCGACGATTCGTTTGCGTTTATCGGTAATCGTGATACCAGAAACAAGAATATCGCGGTCACCTGAATTTAAAGTGGCAAAGATGCCTTCCCAAGGGGTATTAACGAGTTTGATATCGAAATGCTCTTTCTTCGCAATTGCTTTGATGATGTCTATATCAAAACCTTTCAGTTCTTTACTTGGTGTCTCGTATTCAAATGGGCGATAAGTACCTCCCGCACCTACAACATATGTCTCTGCATTAACGAAATAAGGCGCCATGCCAACAGCAATGCATAGAAGACCTAATAATTTTTTCATTGTTATAAATCCTTTTAAGAGTAGATGTGAATAAAAGTATCATTTTATTGCATTAATAATCAATCTGTATTCGACAGGTATCCCGTTATTTTTCAAGAGCATAACAGCGCCTTAGAATAAAATAAGCAGGATACACACCATTAAAACGAGTGAAGGAGAACCCCTAGAACCTTCATTCAGACTTTTTTCTACTTAGACTGCTTTTAAAACATGTTTGATAAACATGTCAATGACGGGAGGAACGGGCGTCGTTTGGCAGCGTAGAATGTGCATGGTATGAGAGGCAATCGTGAAATTAGGCAAGATCTGAATTAGGCGGCCAGTTTGAATATCTCTATCGAGCATCACTTCAGAATTAAGCACAATCCCCGCACCGCTTAATGCGGCTTGCCGTATTGATTCGCCAGTATTACATAGTAGTGTTGGCGTGATTTCTAGCTGGTGGGTTTCATTAGCGTTTTTTAATGTCCAATACTTATTGGAACGCCATTGAGAAAAGCTAATACAATTATGCTTGATTTTATGGCCTTTAGTTTGCATCAATTTGCATAAAAGTTTTGGATTGTACCTCATAGTTAGTGACTTAACTCCTGCGTTGAAATAGGCAACCTACACCCTCTCTGTTATACCTAACTTTCGATACAAATTAAAAATCTGTATCACTGAACTCTACATATTTCAGTACATTACTTTATCTAAGAGTAATGGTAACGGCTGGTTAAGCGGTTTGGTTTCATTGGAGAAGGATGGGTTTATGCGTTTTATTCAGGTATTAATAGTGGCATGTATTAGTGCAATGATGGCTTTCCCTTCTGTTGCAGCGGAAGGACAATCTCGTTATACCATTGAACAGATGAAAGGTAATGTCTATCGTTTTACTGCTGGACATTATCGCTCAGTGTTTATGGTGACTAAACAGGGTATTTTGGTGACTGATCCGATTAATCCCAGTGCTGCATCTTGGTTAAAACAAGAGCTCAAAAAGCGCTATCATTTACCCATTCGTTACATGATATACAGCCATAATCATGTCGATCATTCTCTTGGTGGAGATAAGCTCGCCGATGCTGATACCATTGTCGTAGGGCAGGAATTAGCTGCAGAAGATATGAAGTTCACACAATTACCAACACGGTTGCCTGATGTCACTTTTGGGGATCATCTACATATCAAACTTGGCGATAGTGATGTTGAGTTGAAATATTATGGGGTTAATAACGGTCGTGGCAACGTGAGTATGCATTTTATGCCGGCAAATGTCATGTTTGTTGTCGATTGGGTCGTGCTTGGGCGGATGCCTTATAAAGATCTACAAGGTTACGATATTCAGGGAATGATAGATTCAACCGAGGCGTTACTCAATGGCCCCAAATTTGATCTGTTAGTCGGGGGCCATGCAGAGGCGGGTGATAGAAAAGATGTGGAACATTATCTAGGGTATCTTAAAGCGCTTTATGCCAAAGTCCGCGACGGCATGTTGGCGGGGAAGGATCTCAAAACCTTACAAAAAGAAATAACGTTGCCTGAATATTCCAACCTCAAGATGTACAAACAGTGGTTACCAGAAAATATTGCAGGCGTTTACCGTACTTTAATCGACCAGTCCTACTTTAATTTCCGACCTGATATTCATCAGTAAGTCATTTTAGGCAGGTTTGAGCTAGTGGTATCGACTAGCTCGCAACTTCCTCTCACGGCTCTAAATCATCTTCGCTTGAAATTTACCGGGTGTTTCACCAAAGCGTTGGCGAAACGCTTCTATATACGCACTGACATTGGTGTAGCCGCTTTGCGCTGCGACTTCGTTAATACTCAGCCCTTTTTCGATAAGAGCAAGCGAGGTAATAATTTTTGATTGTTGACGCCATTGGCTGAACGTTAAGCCGGTTTGCTTAATGAAAATACGGCTGAGCGTACGTACGCTCACCCCCCAATGACTTGCCAGTTGCTCTTGGGATAAATGGCTAGATGGCGACTTTAGCAATTCATCTGCAATATTTCTTGCGCGGCGATCGATGGGAAGGGGGAGCCCTAACGGGAGCTCTTGTAATCTAGCAACTTCGAACGCTAACAGAGCGACTAGGTGCGATATGTAGCTGTCTGGATAGCTTGAATTACCGCATTCGATTGCGCGTTGCAACAGGGTATCAAGAAAACCATTCATGCAATACACGCCCGGCTCTGCTGGGAAACCTTGAGCTGAGGAATAATCAAGGTTTAGCACGTGCACTTGGACTGCAGTGAAAATTTTCACTTTATGATTGCAATCCTTGGGTGTCCACCCAACTGAACCGGGAGTCACAGACCACTGGGCTTTTCCCGTTTCTACATTGATAATGCCGTTTTCTAACCAATATAATTGCCCCCATTGGTGTTCATGCCAAGGGGTTTCGTAGGTTTCTGTCAGTTTAAATGACTCGATATCGATAATGATGGCCGAATATCCGTATTAAATGTCAATATACCGATAATAGTATCATGAACTAATCATGTACATTGCACTTGTTTAGAAATGAAAATGAGAACGATATGCATCTACATGTTTTTGCGGTGGTGTTGAATAACCAATATCAATGTTCAATGAACCCATTTTATCTATCTTCTAGTTCGTTACATCATTTCTGAACCATGAGTTTAACGTGATTGTAAGCCGTGTTGCTACTTATAACACGGCTGGTAACAATCCAAGCTCTACTTGCTCTTCCTGTCGATATTAAAAATAAAGAATTAGCAAAATTATAGGACAATCAGAATGAAAATCTTGTCAATTAGACGCCTTACCCTTGGTGTTATGATTGCTTCACCGGTACTTTCTGTATGGGCTCAAGATACAGGCATACAAACAAAAAATACATCTACAGAGACGATTACCGTGGTGGGCAGTGATACTCAATCTGCACCGGTTTCAGGCGGAACGGGCATGGCTTTGTCACCGGAAGAAACGCCACAATCTGTCAGCGTGGTTGATACTTATACCATGCAAGATTGGAACATGGATTCGATTAATGATGTGTTGGACAGCGTGATTGGTATTTCGGCTAAGCATGATGATGATGTTCGTACTGAATACCAATCTCGCGGTTTTGATATTAATAACATTCAGATTGATGGCACGCCTTATACATGGGGAGATGTGGGCAATAGTTCGGGTGAAGCGTTGGCGGATATGTCCATTTATGATCGAGTCGAGGTCGTTCGTGGCGCAACGGGATTAACCACTGGAGTCGGTGATCCATCTGCTTCCATTAACTTGGTGCGTAAACATGCCGATAGTGACACGTTAAAAGGTAACGTGGAAGCAAGCTTAGGCAGTTGGGATCATCATGCCGTGACGGCTGATGTGCAAAACTCATTAAATGAAGATGGTTCGCTGCGTGGACGTATTGTTACTAAATACAGTGAGAAAAATTCTTACGTTGATCTTTACAGCTCAAAACGCAAAGTACTTTATGGGGTAATAGAAAAGGACATTAACAGCGACACGTTATTACGCATCGGCGGCAATTACCAGAGCGATGATATCGACGGGGCGTCATGGGGTGGGTTGCCGGGTGCCTATTCAAATGGTACTGAGACTCACTTTGCTCGTTCAAAAACCACCGCCGCAGATTGGAGCTATTGGAATACAGAAAACAAGGGCGCTTTTGTCGATTTTGAACATACGTTAAGTAATGGTTGGCAATGGAAGACCAATTACAGTTATGCCAAATATAACAAAAAGGATGAGCTCCTTTATTTGAGTACATTAGATGCAAGCGATGATTCCATTTCAGCCTATCCTGAAAAAGATCATAGTAACAGTGAGCAGAACAGCATCAGTACTCAGCTGACTGGTCAATATCTTGTATTAGGACGTGCGCATGATTTTACGGTTGGTTTAACCTATACCCGCCAAAAAGTCAGATCCTATGAGATATACGCGGATAATTACTCGGATACGGTAAACAATTTTTCGAGTTGGAATAATCATTATAGTGAGCCAACATGGTCGTCTAGTGCTTATCTAGCAGAAGAATTAAAAACCGAACAACAGGGGATATTTGCTTCAACACGTTTAAACATTCGCGATGACTTCAAGTTTATTCTCGGTGGACGTGTTGCGAACTGGAAACGAGAAGGTCAAAGTTACGAGGTTGATGCAACGCACTCTGATAATGGGATTTTTATGCCTTATGCCGGTGCGCTCTATGATTGGAATGAAAACACGCGTCTCTATGCAAGTTATGCAACCATTTATGAGCCGCAAGATGCGCAAAAAAGCAATGGTGAATTCTTAGATCCTGTTGAAGGGGATACTTATGAAGTAGGGATGAAGAACCATTATTTCGACGATAGATTACAACTATCACTTGCGCTATTCCGTACTGAGGAAGATAACCTTGCGCAGGACGATCCAACGGGTGCCACGATTGTGAATTCTCAAAATACCGCACAAGTTGCCGCTGATGGGGTAACGAGTAAAGGTTTTGAAGTACAACTGGCGGGACAACCACTAGAAGGTCTTAACGTGAATTTAGGCTATACGCAGTTTAAAGCAGAAGACAAAGATGGCGAAGCAGTCAATACGGATTTTGCTCGCAAGCAGTTGAAACTGATGAGTAGCTACCAGTTTATGCAGTGGTTACCTCAATTGACGATGGGCGTATCACTACGTTGGCAAGATAAAACGTATGCCGGTGATGTGAGCCAATCCGCTTACAGCCTGGTGGATATGATGGCGAAGTATCAAGTGAGTGATAATGTGGTGGTAAATCTTACCGTCAATAACCTGTTTGATAAAAAATACTATAACTATCTGGATTCAGATAACGAAGTTCATTATGGCGAGCCACTGAGTGGCACTCTGTCTATGAACTATATGTTTTAAGTAACGGTTTCTCTATTCTGCTGGATAGTAGCATTGTTCGATAAATAAAACGCCGCGAGTTAATCGCGGCGTTTAGTTCTTTATTCAACAGCTTGAGATTGATATTTTTTTAACAGTTTGTTTAATGTTTTTGGGTCGTTTTCTTTTAGCTTATCTAAAATGCTTTCAGCATGTTGTTCGAGCCCGTCGTGTTTTATCTCTTTGATTTTATTTATATTCTCTTGTAGTTGCTTAAATTTCTGCACCTCGGTCGAATCTGGTAATTGTATTTGAGCGATGATCTCAGAAAGTACATCACTAATTATGCCTATTTGGCGTCCGTATGAAGCACCGCTATTGAAGATGGCTTTTTCAATATCACCGTTACCATTTTCTTTTTTTATGGAGTTGAAAAAATATTCCGGTGAAAGATCTTGGTTCACACTGCCGCTTAATGGGAAGTTAAAGTTAGACGCAAACCATGGGTTCATAGATTACTCCTTGTTTAATATGAGTGAGTATCACATCAAAAAGTCGTATATAGGGTGAATTGATTTTCTCGATGAAAAGCAACGGACCTTAATTACTAAGATGGATTGGTTATGACTTCTATTCGGCTAAATCATAGCCTGAAAAATAAAGAACAGTGTGAGATGAGAGACACTTTGCACTGTTAACTAATAAACCCAGGTGGGGGATGAGTCTGCTGAATGTTTTACTTTTTAAACACGGACAAATCCAACACCTTACTTTCGCCTAACCAGAATAGGTGCTCAGTATGATCTTTCAACTCGCTATCTGTTAGGCCATGCACTAATACGGTAAGTCCATCTCGTTTACTTTCAAGCCACGGCATAAGCGAGTCATAAATGGAGTGATTAAAGGCGAGTTGACAGCTCCAATGTGGGTGAGGTCCCACCTTCTTTTGATGCACTCGGCCTACTTTTAGATCGAACTCTTTTCCGGCTGCTGTACATAACTCAGTCGCTTGAGCTAGTGTGGTCGCATCGAAGTAAATATGGGCGTGATAATGAGCGTAGTTATTAGCTGGGAAAGTCGGCATGGTCTTGCTTATTTAAAAATGATGGAGTGGATTATGGCACAAACATCAGAAAAAAGTGAAACACACCAATGCGTTTCGACTTTTTCTTCAGATACATTCCGTAGCGTTATCGATAAATAGAAGAAATTTTATTTATTTTTTAGCAAGATAGAAGTCCATTTTATTCTGTATTTCCGATCTATAGGGCCTTAACAGCATTTGTTAAGGCTTTTTTTTATCAGTGAACCGCGATGTTAGCTACGCTACTTTAAATTGCCCTAATAATTGCTCCATTTTATTTCCTAATGTATTAAGCCGAGTTGCGGAATCTGCGGTTGCCACTGAGTCTTCTAGCGTTCTGGTAGAAATATCAGACATGGTAATCACGCTTTGACTGACGTCATTTGATGCAATGGCTTGCTGGTTTGCTGCCTCAGATATTTGGCTAAACGCACTGTGGACGTGAGCCATGTAATCATCGATAGAGCGTAGCGCTTCACTAGCCGATGCGACTCGATCAGCGGTTTCATCTGAACTATTACGGCTTTCAACCATGGCGCGGTTAGCAAGCTCTGAGCGTTTTTGGAGTGTATCAATAATCTCTTTAATTTCTTCGGTTGAATCTTGAGTGCGTGAGGCGAGTGAGCGGACTTCATCGGCGACGACGGCGAAACCTCGGCCTTGTTCTCCAGCTCGCGCTGCTTCAATCGCAGCATTTAGAGCTAGTAAATTAGTTTGTTCCGCAATGCCTACAATCACATTCAACACTGAACCAATTTTGTCACTGTCTTCTTTGAGCGTTTCGACAGTATGACTCGCTTCATTGATTTTTTGGGCAAGCACATGCATAGATTCACTCGCATTTAGTACGACCGAGTTTCCTTGATCGGAAGCATTTACGGTGGATTGCACCAAATTTTCTGCTTCATTAGAGTTACTGCTAATCTCTTGTGCACTTACCGACATTTGTGTCATCGCTGATGCGGCCATTTCTGCTTGAGCTTGTTGTTCGGTGGCTTCTTTCTGGGTGATGATAGCGCGTTCAGACAGCTCTTTAGAGGCGGTTAGTGTCTCGTGAGACACAGAAATCAGCGTCTCAATGGTTTTCTTCATTTTATCGGCAAAGAGATTGTAGTTAGTGGCTAACATGCCTAATTCATCATGCCCTAAGACGGGAATACGCAGTGTTAGATCTCCGTCTCCTTTCGCGATGTCTTCTAATGCTTGGTTGGTTGCTTTAACTCTTGAGACATTTTTTCGGGAAATAATAATAGAAGCGATACCTCCGAGTAAGATGGCAATCACCGAGACGGTTAATAGCAGCTCGATGGACACTTGAGTGTCCGATTCTGCTTTGTCGGCAGCGTTTTTCATCTCTGCAGATATAACATCACGCAGGCTGCTAATATCATTAGCAATTTGTGGCCCAATGGTATCAAGATGTTTTACCCCTTTATTACGCGCATATATATGGTCTGTGACCTGCTTAGCGACGGCGATATATTGGCTCAGTAATGTTTGTGCTTCTTTGGCCCACGAAAGTTGATAGGGATTGGTTAATGTTTTAATGAGACCGGTGATTTGTTGTTGGGATTGTAAGAACTCACTGTTGAAGCGGTTGACTTCTGAGTCCTCGTTATCAACGAGAAATTTAAACACATAGAGTCGCCCGCGTAATAAAGAGCTACTCGCTAACCCCGCATAATAGGTCGCATCCAAATGCTGATCTTCTTTTGCGGCATGCATAATATTGGTTAGGAGTAATTCGATTTTAGGACCGATCACGTTGAGTGTTTTTGTGACCAGTCGGTTTCTTTCGTTCATATTCGTGACGACTTCGTTAGTAAATGTATCACGATATTCTGTTTGGTTTTTTACCAGTTGGGCGATCAACGTTTGTGCTTGAGGGGCGAGAATTTCTTTTTTAGCTGTCGGCATTAATTGATTAATTAGGCTGTCAGCACCTTGATTGAAGGTTTCAACGTATTGTTTTTGTCCTGTTTGGATATAGTTTTTCATCGCCAAACGTAATCGAAACAACTTATCTGTCATATTTGCTGCAAGTTGAGTGTCTGGAGCAAGCTCGAATGAAATACGAGACATATCTTCGGATAAGCCTTTTAGCAACTGGCTGCTGGTTAAGGTAATGCCAATCAAAATAAGGATTAATAAAGCTGGGGCAAAGAGTGCCTTTTTGCCCATAGAAATATTGTTGAAGTTCATTGGAGCCCTCAAGAATTTCTTTGTTGCTATAAAATGAGCGGTGTTACCGTTCGTATGAGGATAAATATAGGAGTGAGAAGAACCGGTTGCATAACAAATTGATACATTTTGCAAAACTTTTTAACAACAGCATCATTTTTTGTTAATTCTAATCGATAGAATTATTAATAATGTTGCTGTGTATGCCTTCGCTCCTATGCGGAGTAACTGACTATGTATATAGAATAAACCTATCTTCAAATCAGTGTGTCGCATCAGAGCGAAAACATTCGCGGTAAAAGAGAATCTTGAGGTTGATTGAATATCGTTATTCAGGCATGAGTTTTTTGGTAGTGTTCAGCCGTCGCGTCTAGCCCAGCTATTGCGAAACGATAAAAGTGATTGATAATCTCAGTTTGCGGTAGCTGAGAGGCTTCGTGTAGAGGGCCTGGGATGGATGTTCCTCCTAAAATCATCACAATACATGGTGCCATAATATTGATTAAGCACACTGAAACTTCTGGCGAGGCGACAGGAATGTTGGTGATTTTGCTGATTAACTGCTTAATCAACATAATCTTGGGTTCTAATTCTTCAGAAAATAAAATCGATAAATTTGATGTCGGGGCGAGGATCTCTCGTGCCAACGTTTGCGCCTGCCAGCCTTTACCATGCCCAGCTGAATCACAAAGCAGTGCAATGAAACTTTTTAGTTGTGTTTTAGGCTCTGTATGCCGCTGCAAAATATCATGTAATTTGTCGATATCAATAATGCTGCTGTGCGCTTCGGCAAGCACTTTTTGGTAAAGACCATTACGACTACCAAAGTGATAGTTAATAGATGCTAGATCGACACCGGCTTCTGTCGCAATAGATTTGCTGGTGGTTTCTGCGAAGCCATTTTCGGCAAAAAGCCGCCCAGCCGCTTCTAATATGCGTTGGCGTGTGATCTCGCCATCGACACGCGTCGATGTTTTGCGTTTGGTCATAATACTGTCACTTAGATTGCTTGATTTTTGTTATAAGATAAATTAGTTTAAATTTAAATTCAATTTAAACTAAACAAAATTAAGGTCATCTCATCTGGTTGTTCTCTACTAAAACCGGACTTGACCGACGAGAATCAGACTATGCGTAATGGTTTTATTTGTGCCTTATTGACGTTGATATTGGCGGGCTGCTCACCTCAAGAGAAACCGCAAGCATTGGGAACATTGGAGCGCGATCGTGTATCGCTGACTGCAACAGCAAGCGAGGTTATTCAATCCATTCCTGTTAAGGAAGGGCAGCCAATACATCAAGGTGATGTGCTGGTTCAGTTATCACCAATTAGCCAACAAGCCGTGGTTGAAAAAGCAAAAGCAGAACAACTGCAAGCTCAGGTAAGCTTAAATAAATTACTCAATGGTGAACGCATCGAAGATGTAGAGTCAGCCAAAGCGGATGTGGACAACGCCAAAGTCCATATGGAAAACGCAGAAAAGCATTATCAGCGTATTGCCGCGCTTGTGGCTCGGAAGTTGAGTTCTCAGTCGGAAAAAGATAATGCTCAAGCGGATCGAGATGAAGCCCGCGCTTCCTATACGGCAGCGGTACAAAATTTGAAGAAATTATCTTCAGGTTATAGAACGGAAGATATTGAAGTCGCCAAAGCAAAATTATCGGCTGCAACGGCCGAATTGAAATTACAACAACATCGCTTGGAAGAGTTGACAATAAAGGCCACACGCGATGGCGTGCTTGATTCATTGCCATACAATCAAGGCGAACGAGTCGCAACCAATGCAGTATTAGCGATTATCGAAGCAGGGGCAACGCCATACGCACGCGTGTATATGCCAGAACCGTTTGTTGCGAGTTATCCTATTGGCAGCCAAGTAACGGTGCATATTGATGGCGCAGATAAGGCGGTGACGGGCACGATTCATTGGATGTCGAAAGAGCCGGCGTTTACCAGTTATAAAAGTATGAGTGCGAGCGACCGTTCGCGTTTGGTCTATCTCACCAAAATAAGTTTGCCTGATTCTAGTGCATCTTTGCCAGCAGGTATTCCAGTTCAGGTAGATTTGGATAAAGCCCATGACTGAGTTAGCCATAAAAGCAGAACATATTGTGAAGCGCTTTGGTGATTTTACCGCTATTGATGATATTTCGTTATCAGTACCCAAAGGCAGTATTTACGGATTTTTGGGACCCAATGGGTGTGGAAAATCGACCACAATCAGAACACTCACTGGGCTGCTACATCCGACAGAAGGCAAGGTTGAGGTACTTGGCTATCAAGTGCCAAAAGATGCGGACAAATTGCGCTTAAAAATCGGTTACATGACGCAAAAATTTTCACTGTATAACGATCTAACCGTACAGGAAAACTTGCAGTTTATGGGCACCATTTTTGGTATGAACAAAAAGGCGTTAAAAGCGCGTTGTGAAGAACAAATGCACACGTATGGCTTGGATAATTTACGTAATCAGAAAGCCTTTGGTATGAGTGGCGGACAGAAACAGCGTTTGTCGCTAGCATGTGCCACGATGAATGACCCAGAGTTACTGTTTCTTGATGAGCCGACCTCAGCAGTGGACCCGGAAAACCGTCGTGATTTTTGGGAACGGTTATTTGATCTTTCTGAAGCGGGTACCACCATTTTGGTCACAACTCACTACATGGATGAAGCAGAACGTTGCCATCGTCTCGCCATCATGGAATCGGGCAAAATGCGCGCAGATGGTGAGCCGGAAAAGCTCATGGATCAAATGGGAGTTAATATTGTTGAAATTAAAGCCGATGATTTGCGCTTATTGAAACAAAAGCTCCTGCAGCATGGGTCTCATGTACGCTCGGCTGCCCAGTTAGGTGTGCGCCTTCGGGTGTTGGTATATCAACATGTTTCCGATCCTATTGGTTGGATAAAGTCTCAATTCCCATCTTTGCAAAATGCTGAGCTCACCATAGCAAGGCCAACCTTAGAAGACGTCTTTGTTTCAGTCACAGGGGAGGGACGGCAATGAGTGCTTTAACCCGGATGTGGGCTATCATTATTAAAGAGGTACGCCAACTTTATCGTGACCGTATCACGTTTGCCATGATTGTGGTGATTCCTCTTGTCCAGCTGACTCTGTTTGGTTACGCCATTAATATGGATGTGCGAAACATACCCGCAGGATTGGTTGATATGAGCCACACCCATACAAGTCGCATGTTAAAATCAGCGGTAGAAGCGTCACAAGTTGCCGATTTTACTCATATATATCAGACGCCGAAACAGGCCCAGTATGCGATTCAATCGGGGGAAGTTCGCGCAGCATTAGTGATTCCTAAAGATGTTAACCAACGTATGGAACAAAACCGTACTTTAGGGCAATGGATGGTTGATGGATCGGATAGTACGATCAGCTCTGCGATTATGGGGTTACAAAATTTACCCTTCACCTTGTTCGATGAAACGGCTAATCAGCAAGTTCAGAACAGCGCTGCGAGTACCTTTAAAGTGGCGCTATTTTATAACCCTGCAAGAAGCTCGGCTGTAAATATTGTTCCTGGGTTATTAGCGGTCATTTTAAGTATGACTATGGTTCTGTTTACCAGTGTTGCAGTGGTAAGAGAGCGTGAACAAGGTAACTTAGAACTACTGATAACTACACCCGTGAGTTCGTTAGAGCTGATGATCGCCAAAATTATTCCCTACATTTTTGTTGGTTTGATACAGGTGGTGATTATCCTCACCTTAGGTCACTTTATATTTAAAGTGCCAATCAATGGGGAAATTAGCCAAATTATGCTTGGCGCTCTGCTCTTTATTTCAGCAAGCCTGGCCTTAGGGCTTCTCATTTCCACCGTTGCAATGACTCAGTTACAAGCAATGCAGATGACGTTATTTGTATTACTGCCTTCGATTCTATTGTCTGGGTTCCTAACGCCTTATGAAGCGATGCCCGTCGCTGCCCAATGGGTAGCAGAAGCTTTGCCAGCTTCCCATTTTATGCGCCTGATCCGCGGTATTGTTTTGCGTAGCGCTGATTTGGCCGATTTATGGAAAGACAGCTTGTGGCTTGGTTGCTTTGCCATATTGGGCGTGTTTGTTGCTGCAAAACGATTTAAAAAGTCATTAGATTAATGATATTTCATGAAAAGGAGCCCTAATAGAGTAGGGCTCCTTTATCTACAGTGTGATAGGGGTTAATCAGTCATTTTGCCTTAGGCATGATTAAAGGCTTTTTTCCCGGCATATTGCGCAGCGTTACCTAGTGCATCTTCAATACGCATTAGTTGGTTGTATTTTTCCACACGTTCACCACGACATGGCGCGCCAGTTTTTAAATGGCCAGCACGCATGGCGACCGTCATATCCGCAATAAAACTGTCAACCGTTTCACCGCTGCGGTGAGAAATAAAGGTTCCCCAGCGATTTTCATGGCATAAGTGAACGGCATTAAAGGTTTCAGTTAAGCTACCGATTTGGTTGAGTTTAATTAGGGCAGCATTAGCCACATTTTCTTTGATGCCCCGTTCAATGTATTTCACATTGGTGACAAATAAATCGTCACCGACTAACTCAATTTTATGACCTAACTTTTCGTTCAGATAATGCCAGCCTTGCCAATCATCTTCAGCTAACCCATCTTCAAGTAACGCAATTGGAAATTGATGCAGCAGTTGTTCGTAGTAATGGGTCATTTCTTGCGAAGTCAGTTGGCTACCTTCAGTACGTAAATGATATTTACCATCTCGATAAAATTCGCTTGAAGCGGGGTCCATACAAATAGCGACATCTTCGCCTGGGCGATAGCCCGCTTTTTCAATGGCTTGCACGATCCATTGTAAAGGCTGGCGATTGGTTTCGACGGTAGGAGCAAAACCGCCTTCATCACCAATACCAGTACTAATGCCTGCTTTGAGCAAGATATCTTTCAGCGATTGATAAATTTCACTGCCCCAACGTACGGCATCGGTAAATGTGCTTGCTCCAAAAGGAGCGATCATAAATTCTTGAAAATCAGCCCCTTGACCACGAGCGTGGACACCACCATTCATAATATTCATACAAGGAACAGGGAGTAAGTTGCCATTCGTACCACCTAAATATCGATATAAAGGTTGTTGCGTTGCGAGTGCGCCTAAACGTGCACTGGCTAAAGAAACCCCTAAAATGGCGTTTGCTCCGAGTTTGCTTTTGTTTTCAGTGCCATCAAGGTCAAGCATGGTTTGGTCAATTTCCGCTTGATTGGTAAAGTCTTTTCCTAGTAATGCCGCTTTTATTTCATTGTTTACATAGTTACGAGCTTTTAGTACCCCTTTACCGTGGTAACGGGCTTTATCATTGTCTCTCAATTCAATGGCTTCGCGAGAACCTGTGCTAGCACCAGACGGAACGGCGGCACGAGCCGATAAGCCTGAATCAGCATAGATTTCGACTTCGACGGTTGGGTTACCACGTGAGTCGAGAATTTCGCGCGCTTTAATATCATTGATAGTATTTCTCATGAGGTTGTCTCCAAATATTGTTTAATGTTATCGCGCACTGAGTCAGAGACAGTAGTTCACCATTTGTCTTATATGGGTGTGGCTTATCGTCAGGAATAAAACAGTGCGGGAAAGTCATCATTGCTCGGTGTAAGGCATGAATAATCGCCTTGAATATCGAGCGGTGATGGTTCAATGAAAAGAGGTTAACAAGAGAGTGATATGGGCACAGGCAGCACTTGCCAGCAGATATCCAACGCCAAAAATATCGATGTAGGCGGTAGTATTTGAAGGCAGTCAATGGCAACTGAAAATAATCCACATGGGTCTCCTGTTAATACAAGAGCCGCGGGGATGAGGGCATAGTTGAGAGATAGTACTCGCCTGATCCTCGTAACTCAGAAAGTCCGTCAAATCAGGCGTCATTAGCTGTATAAACGTTAATAAACACAGTGTTTATCAACGTTCTTATTACAGCGGTTGGGGTAAGGTGGTACGCCATCACCTTGCGTCATTACGGCGTCATGACGTTTTTATAACGTCACAATCAATTCCTGATATGACCTAAATTCTGTTTCTGCTTTGCAGCATACTCCGATAAATAACGAAAATTACCTTCGGAGATCACAAAAATTAGTGATATTAGTGAAGTTAGTAATGATATTTATTATCAATTAGGTGTCAGAATCATGATCTGACCCAAATTATTATTTTTGTTTTCCTATAGGGTGGTAAGTGAGCAAAGTAGCCATCAATAATAGGAAGATAAATGTCTGAACTTTTACAACTTTTGGAAAAGGAACTGCTTGAGCAATTTGAATCTGCGCAGCAGTGGCGTCGAGATTTACACCGCCATCCACAACCTGGCTGGTTAGAATTTTATTCAACTGCTACCGTAGCCGAGAAGCTGGCCAACTGGGGATACGAGATATTTCAAGGGGCTGACATTATTGATGGCAGTCATCGTCTTTTTGTTCCACCGAAAGAGGTGCTTGAACAAGAATACCAAGCGGCTTTAGATTACGGAGCTAACATCAAATATCTAGCCCCTGCTAAAGGCGGCCTAACCGGCGTGGTCGGAGTGATTACTGGCAATGAACCGGGGCCCTCGGTGGCGTATCGCTTTGATATTGACTGCTTGCGAATTACCGAAAGTACTGACCCTTCCCGTAAAGCGGTACAAGAAGAATATGTGTCATGCCATCCGGGATTTGCCCACATGTGTGCCCACGATATCAATACCTGTACCGGGTTAATGTTAGCCCATTATTTTGCTCAACATCGTGAGCAAATTAAAGGCACGATAAAATTCATTTTTCAGCCCGATGAAGAAGGGTTATCTGGGGCCCGGACGATGATTCCTAAAGGTGTGCTTGATGGCGTGGATTATTTAATGGGCGGACATGTCGCCTCTAATATGCCTCAAGCGGGGTCGTTCTCTCCTAAATCAACCAACATTTTAGCCGTTAAACGCTGGAAATTTCGCTTTATTGGTCAAGCGGCGCACTCTACGGGACAACCTCATTTAGGTAAAAATGCGTTACTTGGTGCCGCGAATGCCACGCTTAATTTGCATGCAATTGCGCCCCACAGTGCGGGTACTGGGCGAGTGAATGTAGGCAAAATTGATGGCGGAGACAGTTGGAATATTATTGCACCACTAGCTGAGCTATGGGTTGAGATCAGAGCTTCCACTGACGAAGTGTTCAATTATCTAAACCAACGGGTTGAATCCATCATGCAAGCCAGTGCTGATCTTTATGAGTTGGGGTTGGATACTGAGCTGGTGGTCGAATCACTAGCAGGTAAGAATTCACCAGAGATGGAAGCGTTGGCGGCTGAAGTTGGGCATGAACTCTCTTTGATTCATGAGGTTGTTGATGAGCATGCAGTTAATGCATCAGAAGACTTCACGTTACTTGCTGATTACGTTCAATCTCAAGGCGGTCAGTCGGTTTACGTCATTCACGGTACTCCAGTGGAAGGCGGTTTGCATAGTAACGCACTGGATGTTGATGAACGGGTGATGGTCAATGCGGCAGCAATTTATGGGGGGATGTACCTTAAGCTTGTGCGCACATATTAATTATTTTGTATTCATCAAGGAAGAAAGATTTGTTCAAAATCTGTAAGTCAGGAGGACTTCTCAATGAAAGACACAGAATATTCAATAAAGCAGGTATTAACAGATTGGCGGTTAATGAGCACCGCCCTTATCGTCGTTGTTATTTCTGAATGGATTGGCATTATTCCTGTAAAATTTGGCGGTTGGTTATCTTTAACACTTTTCCCTATGTTGTATGCCATGGTTCTTGGAAGCGTGGCTTTCTTTGCGAAATTGCTTTCTATCGAACAAAGTGAAAAGGCACAAAAAATTGTTTTTGTAGCCATTTTACCTTTAGTCGCAAAGTTAGGTATGAGTATTGGTCCTGCGTTACCCGAGCTTAAAAATATGGGCTTAGCCATTGTGTTACAAGAGTTTGGCAATATGGGAACCATTCTTTTGGCGTTACCAATAGGCTTATTACTTGGCTTTAAAAGAGAACTTATTGGTATGACTCATTCTATCGGTCGAGAAGCGAATGTCTCTTTAATCGCTGAACGATATGGAATTAATTCTGCTGAAGGTCGTGGGGTGATGACCGTATACATAGTTGGTACTGTATTTGGGACGTTATTTTATGGGTTAATGGTCCCTGTGTTCGTGAAAATACCCGGGATTCACGTTGAATCATGGGCTTTAGCAAGTGGTGTTGGGAGTGGTAGCTTAATGGCCGCAGCAAGCGGATCTTTAGCGAATGTTTTTCCTCAAGAAGCAGACAAAATCATCGCTTATGCAGGCGCGAGTCAAGTATTAACCAGTGCAACTGGATTGTATATGGCGATATTTATTTTATTACCTTTTACCAATTGGATGTATAAGCGGTTATCTCCTTATGGTGAGAACAAGCCGGCTGTTAGCCAAGCGACGAGGGTAAAGTAATGACTCAGAGTAAATCGGTTATACACACATTAGTTGACTCATTATGGATTTTGTCTGCGACGATTATCGTAATGGCTGTCGGAATCTGGGTCGGGTATGGCAGTTCACCTGTCGAGCAACTTCCACCTCTTATTTTGTATTTGATTATTTCTTTATTAGGCATATTTTTAGCAGAAGTACTACCTATCCCTTTCCCAGCAGTTGGATGGGTTGCGTTACTCGGTGTTTTAATTTCAATTCCAGATTTTTTACCTCATGCAGATGAATTGGTAGAACTGTCTAATCGTGTCCCCTTTATTTCAACTGCTACGGTTGCGTTAACATTTGCAGGAATTTCTGTTGGTAAAGACTGGAAGCAATTTAAAAGGGTGGGTTGGCGAGGCATTATATTGAGCTTCTTCGTTTTTTCAGGGACTTACCTAGGTTCTGCCCTTGTAGCCGAATTGGTGTTACGTGTGACGGGTGTGGTTTAAGTTAGTGAATAGTTGCGACACATTTCTTGTTTATTCATGGGAAGTGTGTCGATATTGATCCGTTTTTTGAGGTGACTCGCGTCGAGTTGAACTCGCTATTTATTGGTTTATCGTCTCTTTTACACTGCCGCTGTCTAGGTTGTATTTCTTCAGTGAAGCAGGAGTATAATAATGGCCAATATCGTAGTGTGTTCTGATGGAACTTGGAATCGCCCTGAAGATGATATCAGCAAAGACTTTCCCTCTAATGTGCTCAAGCTTGCTCGTGGTGTCTCTCCTTTGGGGCAGCAAACCCGTCAACATGTCTTTTATGATTGGGGCTTAGGTGCTTATCACGATAAATGGAGTGCAGGCATCACCGGACATGGGATCCACAAAAACATTCTCGATGGGTACCGGTACATTGTTCATAACTACGAACCTGGAGATAAAATTTATCTGTTTGGTTTCAGTCGTGGCGCTTACAGCATGCGAGCGCTTGCGGGGTTAATTCATAATTGCGGTATTTTACGCCGAGAGCACGCCAATATGATTTCAAAAGCGTGGCATATTTATAAAGATTATTCTCCGAGTTGCCACCCTCAAGGTGCGACGGCCTTAACATTTAAACGAGAGCTTGCACATCAAGAGAATACGGTTCATTTCGTTGGTGTCTGGGATACGGTAGGCGCATTGGGTATTCCTTTTGGTATGCTCGGACTATTTGATGGTAAAGATGAATTTTACGATACAAAAATGGGGCCAAATGTTCGTATAGCACGCCATGCATTATCGATAGATGAGCAACGCGAAGATTTTGAACCCACGCTATGGCTTCCCCGTGAAGGGGTCGATCTTAAACAAATTTGGTTTGCCGGTGTTCATGGTGATGTTGGCGGTTCTTATGCCCCAGACCATGATTCTGGTTACAGCGTTGCTGATATTTCACTACGCTGGATGCTAACCGAAGCGCAAAAAGCGGGTTTAGACTTTGAACCTCATTTGTGGGATTCGTTAACGGAAGGAGAACATGGCCAATTACATGAATCACGAGCCAGTTTGTACCGTTTTAAACGGCCATTGCATCGACGATTAAATGTCCCCGACAGACCAACGTTTATTCATTCTAGCGTTAAGCTTCGCTACGAAATGGACGCAAATTATCGACCGCCTCAGTTGGAAACTTGGGTGAATCAGAACGGGTGGGATGCGATTCCTTTAAGTGATTGATTCATGTTCTTATGTGTCAATATTGAGAATCTTATCAGTCGAGTTGACATAAGTTTGATGGCATCGTGTTTCTATTCCTTAGATATCAATGTTTACTCGCTATTTTGTTGGCGAATAGAATCTCTTGACCTAGCCTGAAATGACGGTGATAGCGTTTTCACCTGAACATTTTGGTTTTTAATACAGGTTAAGGATTTAACTCATGAAAAAACTATTCGCAGTGGTAGCGTTAGCGGCAACCTTACCTTTATCTCACTTAGCAATGGCTGATGATGATATTGGTTGTGGTTTGGGGACGATGATTTTTGATGGTAAGTCTGGCAAAGTCTTTAAGATTTTAGGGGCAACCACCAATGGTACATCCGGCAACCAAACCTTCGGTATTACTTTCGGTACATTAGGTTGTGATGGAACAGGTACGATCGATTCCGCACAAAAACTGGCTATGTTCATTGATGGAAACATGGACAACTTGGCGCGCGATATTGCCAAAGGTCAGGGGGAAACGCTAGCAAACTTATCTGAAGTTTGGGGAATCAAAGATGAAGATAAAGCGAACTTCAACTTAATGGCCAAACAAAACTTTGCAACGGTATTTAGCTCTGAAAACGTCACGTCTAATGACGTGCTTAACAATCTAAATCACCTGATTGCCAAAGACGAGAAACTATCAGCTTACGCAATTTAAGTACTCCCGTTCTTCTTATACAGTGCCTCTTTTCGAGGCGCTGTTTCTCATTTTAAACGATCCATCACATTGACGTTATTTGCTGACTTATGACTCTATCGCGTGTTGTATTTTCTATTTGCGGATTGTTGGCTACGGCGATTCCTGCTGCTTATTCTCTGGCTGCTACTGTTCAGACATCCGTTGTAAAACAAGGTCAGCCAATTGACATCCAAACGTTAAGTGAAGATGCCTATTGGCTTAAACTCGGTCATTACTTACCTGCTATTTCGCTGCCGGGAATGAATTCTCGATATGTCAGTACCGTTGATTCTGCGACTTTTTTTCTTGATCAACAGGGGAAAACTGACCCTAAAAAGGAGCTTGAAGCAACCTATCATGCTCTGTATCAGAATAAAGACAAGCAGCGTTACCGCTGTTTATTCCCAGCGCGCTATACGTGGCTAGAAGAGCAACAGGGTCGTGCTATTCCAACATTAGATTGCTCAGAATTAAATAAGTGGCAAAAGGCCATTTCACCAGACAAGTTAACGTTGGTGTTCCCAACAGCGTTTATGAATAACCCATCGTCAATGTTTGGTCATACCTTATTGCGTATTGATGCGAAACATCAGAACAAAAATAGTGAGTTAGTTGCGTACGCAGTGAACTTTGCCGCGCAACCGCAAACCGACGATAACGCCGCGCTTTATGCCTTAAAAGGGTTAATCGGATCCTACCCAGGCCGATTTACAGTGATGCCTTATTACAAAAAAGTGCGCGAATATAACGATATTGAATCCCGTGATATTTGGGAGTATCCGCTTAACTTTTCTTCGGTTGAAGTTGATCGAATCTTGTTGCACTTATGGGAGTTAGAGCAAGCTGAATTTGATTACTATTTTCTTGACGAAAACTGTTCTTATCAATTACTCGCACTGTTGCAATTGGCGAATCATGATCTTGATTTAGTGAGTGAATTCACTTATTCCGCGACGCCTTCTGACACCGTAAAAGCGTTGGTTTCGGCGGGATTAACCCAGCGTCCAGATTATCGAGCTGCTTTTGGTACACGCTTGTTACATGAATCAGATTTAGTCGACGAAAGGGTTTATCGCGCCGCCAAAGCATTGAAAGAGCATGGTCTCTACCCAGATAAAGATGCATTTACGCCGAGCCAACAAGCTGCAATTCTCGAGCTCGCTTATGAATGGCTTAATTTTGAGTTGTATGACGAAGGCTTAGAGCGTCAATCTACTGCACGACGTTTAACGGGCATTTTAATAGCAAGAAGCAAAATCGATGCGCCATCACCATATCCACCTGTCATCAAGCCTGATACCTCACCAGATCAAGGGCATGGCTCAGCACGCCTTGGTATAGCACGTAATTTATACCAAGGTAAATCCCACAGTACTTCACTGGAGTGGCGACCGTCATATCATGATTTATATGATGCACAAAAAGGGTTTATCCCAGGCGCACAAATTAGCTTTGGCGATCTTAAGGTCAGTGTTGACGACGCGGGTCAATCACAAATCGATCACTGGTATATCGTTGATTCAATGGCTTTAGCACCGAGTAATCGCGTCTTTGAAAGTACGGCATGGAATATTAAGTTAGGTGTTGATCGACCGGATGGTACAGATAAACATCGCTGGTTATTGAATGGTGGTATGGGGAGAGCTTGGGGAAGAGCAGAAAAGCTGCATGTCTATGGTTTGCTCAGTGGAGAATTAAACCAAGGGCCTTTAACCGATAATGTTTGGGTGCCTGGTGTGGGAGCTCGTGCTGGATTGCTCTATTCTTTTAACGATGAGCATCGTTTTGGTATTGAAGGCGAGTGGTTGGCACTTATCGGTGGTAACGCCAATGATCACAGTGATATTACGGCAACGTGGAATTGGTCCCTAACAACGAATACCGCACTCAGAATGCAAGTGGGCTACCAAGATTGGACAACCCACCAAGCCACTGCTGCAATGATTGCTTATTTTTATTATTGAGCTTGAGCTGGGCTCGTTGATGAAGCTCTGAACCCAGCATTTTGAAGTTATTTGGCCATATCGAGTTATCGTAGGGGTTTTCTTGTCAGTAAACGTTTTATTTTGCCGGCTTTGGGTAACATGATTGCTGCCCCTAATACCCAATAGTAGATGGGGGGGCCCCAAGGTGTTTTTTCAGCCCAAGTAAAATGCAGCAGCATTAAAAATAGGGCGATGTAGACCAAATTATGTAACTGTTGCCAGTGGCGTCCCATGTTTTTACGAATACGATTGGGTGAGGTGATAGTTAATGCGAGTAAGATGATCACCGCACTAAAGCCTACCGTGATGTAGGGTCTATCGGCTATTTCATTACCTAGTCTGTTGATGTCTAAGCCCAGAATAAATACGGCAAATGTGAGGAGATGGCATAGCGCATACACAAAGGTATAGATGCCGATTAGGCGACGAAAACGCATCAATTCGCCACCCAAATAGCGACTTACAGTGGAGAGGCTTAAGGTAATAAGCAGTAAATTGATGGCGCCAAATCCGGTAAAATGCAACAAACCATTGACAGGATCTGCCCCTAATCTGTCTTGAACGCCTAGCCAAAATGTCCAACATAGCCAACCGAAAGCGAGTAAATGGATGCCGGTTTTGAGCCCAATTCTTTGCCAATGACTAAAACGCAGTGTGTATCTAAATGCCATTTAGAAATTTTTCCTTAGGTCTAAGCCCTTGTATAAACTGGCCACTTCATCATAACCATTGAACATGCGGGTATCGATACGTTGAGTAGAAAGTAAACCTCCGCCGACAATACGTCGCTCGGTTGCTTGACTCCAGCGCGGATGATCGACGTTGGGATTAACGTTAGCGTAAAATCCATATTCATGAGGTGCGAGTAAGTTCCAAGTATTAGGCGGCTGTTGGTCGGTCAATTTGATCCGCACTATGGATTTAATATTTTTGAAACCATACTTCCAAGGCACGACCAACCGAATTGGCGCGCCGTTTTGGGGCATTAATGTTTTTCCATATAATCCAACGCTAAGCAGGGTTAATGGATGGGTTGCCTCTTCAATAGTAAGACCTTCCACATAGGGGTAATCAAGCCCGCCGCCAATAAAGCGACTTTTCTGCCCTGGCATTTGCTTAGGATCATACAGAGTCTCAAACGCGACGTATTTAGCTGATGAGAGTGGTTTGGCTTGTTGAAGTAATTGGCCAAGTTCAAATCCAATCCAAGGTATCACCATCGACCAGGCTTCTACACAGCGCAGCCGATATATGCGCTCTTCTAAAGGGAATCGTTTTAGCAGATCGTCGTAGCTGAGTTTGATGGGTTTTTCGACTAAACCATCAATGGTCAGTGACCAAGGATCGACCTTAAACTCTTGGGATGATTTTGCTGGATCGTCTTTACTGGTACCAAACTCATAAAAGTTGTTGTAGGTGATGACTTTTTTGTAGGGCGTTTGAGTTTCCGACGTTTTGTATTGGGTGGCGGGGGCAAACGAGAGATCTTGGGTGTGGAAGGTGGATTTTGGTGTATCGTCGTCACCACCAAAGAAATTAAACGCACTGGCCTGTGGTGTTAGGGCTGCAGTAGCCCCGATAAAACCTAACGATTTTAGAAAGGTGCGCCGATTTTTATAGATGTTTTCGTCGGTGACTTGGTGCTCTTTTTCTGGACGACTCGGTTTAAATAACTTCGACATAGTGTTTTTCCCTGAGTGTAATTCCAATACCCGTTACTTTAAAGGTAGCGACAATATTACGACATTAGCCATTTATTGTTAGTTCAATACGCTGCGAGTTGCATTTAGATCACTGCCTTGCATGGTTCTTTACTGATTAGACGAACCTTATCGCTTACTCATTACAGTTATTTTTACTTTAATGTGTCCAAGCGTTTTCAGTCGTTTAAGATTATTCAGTAGTTGAAACACCTGCAGAAGATAGATATGACAGAGACTAACTATGTTGAAACGGATAAATCGACGCTAAGAAGCACGAAAATATTGACCAGTTTTTAGTACATTGAAGGTAGAACGCTACTCAATGAATAATATTGCCGTTATCTAGGATGGATACGGATGATCACAAAGACAGGGAGTGAATCATGGTGTGGTTAGTTGCGTGGATTGATGTCCATTTCCCATCGGGTCAATGGGGCATGCAAAATGCCTCTCGATTGAACCGAAAAACCGAGATGTCTTTTTGGGCATGAGACTAAATTGCTATTACTGTCAGATATTTGCGTGGTAATGCTCGGTATGATGAAAAGATTCTTTGTTACAAGTTGTCTTCATCATAGGCGGTGGTTATGAGCCAATTCATTGGGCCCTTATCTTTCGTATTTATCATTGCGTTAGCGTATACATTAAAACAGATTGGATTCGTGACCGTTAAAGAAGGTCAGGTCGTTAATAAGCTATTAATGAACCTTACTTTACCTGCGACCATTATCGTTACGTTTGCTTCGTTAAAATCTACTGAGCATTTGATTGGAATAGCTCTATTTGGCTTTTTGCTAGCTTAATACCCATTTATGTCATTTACTATTTGACGCCTAAAATGGTCAATCGCACACGTGCCGTCGCGATGTTAAATATTACTGGATTTAATATTGGTTGTTTTGCACTGCCTTTCATTCAGCTTTATTTTGGTAATGCTGGTGGCGTGTTGGCCACTATATTTGATACGGGCAATGCCTTATTGGTTACAGGGGGATCTTACGTTCTAATTAAATACCTGTTGCCTAATAGCCAAGGTGAAGGTATGGGTATCAACGGAGTAGTAAAAAACCTTTCTCAATCCGTTCCATTTTGTACGTATATTGTCATGTTCTTGCTTGCGTCGATACATGTCAAAGTCCCAGATGTCATCAACCAAATATTGCATCCGATCGGTGCTGCGACGCCATTTTTAGCGATGTTTATGTTAGGCGTTTTATTTAATCCTAATGTCGAAAGCAGCCAGTTTAAAATGGCCGTTGGTCTAACGGTCATGCGGTTAGGTTGGGGGATACTCTTTTCACTGACGGCTTATTATTTACTGCCGTTTGATTTATTCACGCGACAAGTGTTATCTGTGGTGGTATTTGCTCCGGCAAGTGCGCTAGCTCCAATTTATTCAGTGCGCTTAGACGCTGATGTTCAATTATCCGCATTTACAAACAGCTTAACGATTATCTGTGGGGTAATCATCATGAGTTACTTGTCGGTGATGTACACCACGACGTAAAACAAATGGTGTAATGAGAGATAGAAATAGGACAAATAGTATAAGTGCATCACATTTATTATGGGTACTGAAATGGTTTCAGCTTGCTAAACACTCTATTTCTCAATTACCCGTTATAATTTTACTGTCTTGTCACTGAATTTTGGTCATTCACTGTATTCAAGATGAATCAGGTATAACGAGATATGTTTTATCCTAAAATAGAAGGTGAGTAACTAACTATATGATAAATCAGAAAAACGCTCCATCTTCAGTCACGGCTTCTCAATTGCCGGTATTACTCGTTCGAGTGGAGCTGTGGCCTGAGTTTGACTTAAAGGGGCTCATTGACAATTTGGTCGATGAAATAGCACCAAAAGGTCATTGGAATGTGACTTTGACTACATTGAATGACACTGTGCTTCAAACACTTCATGAGATGTACCCTGATGTTAATGTGGTGCTCCAAAGGGATGAATTAACGGATAATCAATTGCACGTCGTGGAGATATCTCGCAGTAAAGACAATCATTTAGGATTAGACATCCATTCACCATGGGGGGATGTGACCTTACCTTCTATTATGCTATTGCCGCTGATACAAAAGCTTGAAAGTGCAATGGTACTATCACAAACCAGTGAACTGAGCAGCATATTGCTACAAACCCAGCGGGATGCATTCGTTAAGTTCACCTCCATGAGCGATAGCGATGCAGAACAATCGCTACAAATGTTAGCTAACGAATGTGCTGACCTTAAGCAAGATAACGAACGTTTAACAAAAAGTAATACCGCATTGCATCATGTTACAGAAAGCTTTTCTTTGCCTTTAATTGTCGTGAATCAAAATTTAGAAATTATCCAATATAATCGCAGTTGTGCAGAGGTGTTGTTTAACGCCGATATTTTATTGGGTCAGTCTATATCAACTTTGTATTGGCACTTTGATATCAACTCAGTACTAGACAAGATCAAATATGTGGTACAAACAGGAGAACGATATTGCTTAACTTTAGCGACGACTGAACATTATGTGTATTCGCTTAACATTATGCCTTACCGTCTCAATAAAACGGAAATTAGCGGTGCGATTTTGGTGTTTGAGGATATCACTGAAAGACAAATTGCCGAGCAAGCATTACAAAAAAGTGAAGCACATTTTCGTCAGGTAACAAGTAGTTTGCCCCAACTGATGTTAGAAATGACCGATTCTGGGGATTGTCACTTTGTGAGTAAACAATGGTCTGATTATACTGGCCAGCCTGATTCTTCTCTATTGCGTCACGAATGGATGGCTGCCATTCATCCGGATGAACAAACCATGCTGAATGAGTTATGGGAAGTTCATAGAAAACAACATTCTGATTTTTCATTTCAGTGCCGGGTAAAAGAGGCCAATAGTGAATACCGATGGTTTAGTGTTCGCTTTGCATTGCTGTTAGATAATGAACATGGAAATAATTGGTTTTGCAGTTTCAGCGATATTGAAGGGATTAAACAAGCCCAGCTTTCACTACAGCAGAGCGAAGCTCATGTCAGCAACATAATTGATACGATGCCAGAAGCTGTGTTAGTGGTGAATGATAAAGGATTTATCGATATTGCCAATAAACGTACCGAAGAGGTGTTTGGCTACGCGAGAGAAGAAATCGTTCATCAACCGATCGAAATGTTACTTCCACAAAGGTATCGTCATAATCACGTTGCTCTACGTGACAACTACGTGAAGAAACCAACGATTAGAATGATGGGCGTAGGTCGTGATTTGTTTGCGTTAAATAAATCAGGAGAAGAATTTCCTGTTGAGGTGGCATTAGCCCCGCTTGAGGAAAAAGGTAAACGCTATTCTGTGGTGTCTATTGCAGACATCACTCATCGAAAAGAAGCGGATGCTGAGTTAGTTCTCGCAGCTAATGTGTTTTCTAATACAATGGATGGCATCGTTATTTTGGATTCAAACCGGGAAATCATCAAGGTAAATGCGGCTTTCGAACATATTTTAGGGTTTCGAAATGAAGAGCTCACCGGTGAGAATATCGCGATTTTACGTGGTAAAAAACACAGTAATGATTTCTATTTGGATTTGTGGAATATTGCAAGTAAAACAGGACGTTGGCAAGGCGAAATATGGCAACAGCATAAACGTGGTACAGAAACACCGCTGTGGTTGAGTTTGACGACAATCTATGATCACCATGGTGAAGTTGAGCGATACATCGCGACCATTTACGATATTAGCGAACAGAAACAAGCGCAGGAGCGTATTCACTATCTCGCGCATTATGACGTACTAAGTAATCTTCCTAATCGTACGTTGTTTATCGAAACATTCCGTAAAATGTTGGTTAATTCAAGGAATAAAGACTCAAAGATAGCGCTGCTCTTTATTGATTTAGACAACTTCAAGCAAGTGAATGATACCTACGGCCATCCGGTTGGTGATTCTTTATTATGCCAAGTCTCAGAACGTATGCTCGACGTCACGCACGATGACGATTTAGTCAGTCGCTACGGAGGAGATGAGTTCTTAGTCTTACTAAACAATATAGATAGCCGTGAAAGTGTTGAAAAAATGGCGACTAAACTCATGCAAGCGCTGACTGCTCCGATTGATGTTGGCTTTGGTGATTTCTTCGTCACCGCGAGTATTGGTATTGCCTGTTATCCCGAAGATGGTTCGGACGCCGATAATTTGTTGCAACATGCGGATTTAGCCATGTATCGCGCCAAAGAAGAGGGGCGTAATCAATACCATTTTTACGATAACGAAATGCTAGACGTGATTCAGGAACATACTCAGTTACAAAGTGAATTACGTTTGGCGATTGAAAAAGATCAGCTTGAGCTTTTCTACCAACCTATCATTGAATTAGCGACTAAACGTTGCATAGGTGTGGAAGCCTTAGTTCGTTGGCATCATCCAAAACGTGGTGACATTTCACCAATGAAATTTATTCCGGTCGCAGAAGAAACGACTCTGATCCATTCCATCGGTAAGTGGGTTCTAGAAAACGCGTGTAAACAGATGGCGCAATGGCATAAAGCGGGTATTAAATTGCGCTTCACCTCGATTAACGTTTCAGGCAAGCAGATTATGCAGTCTGATTTTGCTGCGATAGCGAAAGCGACTTTTGAATCAACCCAATGTTCTGCAGAACATGTCATCATTGAATTAACCGAAAGTTTTATCATGCATAAGAGTCAATCTGCCATTGATAAGTTGCAGCAATTGAGACAGCTCGGGGTGGGGATTGCGATAGATGATTTTGGTACAGGTTATTCCTCCCTTTCTTATTTGAAGCGACTTCCCGTTACAAAATTAAAACTCGATCGTTCGTTTGTTATGGATTTACCTAGCGATATTAACGATGTGGAAATTACTCGTGCTATACACCGCTTAGGCGATGCTGTGGGTTTATCTGTTATTGCAGAAGGGATAGAAACAGAAGAACAGCACCAATTCTTGGTCAATGAAGGTGTGACATATGGTCAGGGCTATTTCTATGCTAAACCTATGTCGATTGATGACTTCAATCGCTTCCTTGAGCAGCATAATATGTTAAAACAGTAGGGCACCAAGGGGCCGCAAAGTGCGGGTCGGTATAAATAGGTAACCCAATGTTTTGTAAACAGAGTTATTCTTGGTAGAAAATCTACTCTATCTATTTTCTTATCATTAAAAAGGTAAGAATGGTGTGAGGGAATTCTGTTTCACTATGTTTGCTATGAGATACTATCTTCTTAATACATTCTTGCTGAACCCTGCATCTTGAGGTCATTTGGGTATAAGTAGTTACAGCATTCTATTAAGTTTTATTATGACTAACCGAACTGATTTTACCGATTTAGTGTATGACGATGTTGCTTTAAGGCCTGCCTATCCAAGTGAACTTGTCGATGTTTATCAACTCATCACCGACGATGAAGAATGGACAAAAACAAACGGACCTTACTTTGGGTATGAACGACCTAATTTGAGAGATTTTCAAATGGGACATTTTACCCGTCTGTGTTTAGGTGAGGAGTGCTTGCTGATCACGATAAACGATAAGCCGATCGGTTCCGTATCCTATTACTGGGAAAATAAGGATACCCGTTGGTTGGAAGTCGGAGTGATTATCTATGATTCCCACTATTGGGGGCAAGGCATTGCTTTTAAGGCTTTGATTCCTTGGATCTCGCACCTGTTTAATACATTAACGATTGCTCGAGTTGGTTTAACGACTTGGTCGGGGAATCCAAGGATGATGGCTTGCGCAACAAAACTTGGGTTAAGACTCGAAGGTCGTATGCGTAAAGTCCGTTATTACCAAGGTGAATATTACGACTCAATTAAATACGGTGTCTTGAAAGAGGAATGGTTGGATCTCTGTTCCCAATTTGGTTCTACTCCCACCTTGGCGAAGGTTGAAAAATCACTATCAGCGCACAGTTAATGATTAGTTAATTCTAATGGTTTACAATTTTTATATGAACATTGTCACATTCTTTTAGTGTCTGTGTGATAGGGTAGAGGCCTGATTGCGCTACTCATTGTTAAATCAATTAGTTATTTTTCTCTTGTGTTAAATAAAGAGTGGTTGCACTACCAATAGGGAGAAAGTTGTCATGCAACCATGGCTGGAAATGGCTAAAAAGCTTCAAGCGATAGCACAGGCTGGACATGCTTATAGCAAGGATAAATTTGATTTGGAGCGGTTTGATCAAGTTCAAGATATCGCCTTTCAAATGATTGCGGATTTGGCCGGGACGGACGTTGATAAAATTGAACAGCTCTACATTAATGAAACGGGTTATCCTACCCCCAAAATTGATGTCCGCGGTGCAGTGTTTAAAGACGGAAAAATCTTACTCGTCAAAGAGAGAGAAGATGGCAAATGGACCTTACCGGGTGGATGGGGTGATGTGTGCGAAACGCCAACGCAAGGCGTTATGCGTGAAGTACGTGAAGAATCTGGTTACGAAGTAGCGAATCCACGCTTAGTTGCCATTAAAGATCGCGCAGTGCACGGGTATCATCCACTGTTTACATTTCATATCTACAAGTTATTTTTTCTGTGTGATTTTATTTCAGGAGAAGCAAAAGAAAATATTGAGATTTCTGACATTGGCTTTTTCGGCCGTGATGAGATTCCCGAATTGTCAGAATCACGTACGTTACCTAAAGATATTGAAATGATGTTTGAACACTTTAACGATCCTACATTAGATGTGTATGTCGATTGATATAGAACTCTCGTATTAGAGAGAGTTCTCGTTGTAATCCCTTGGTATGCTTGACGATTTTTTCTTGGCATTATTGGTGTTGCGCATCCAGTTTTTTTAGGCCTTAATAAAACGTTAAAACACAAAATTTAAGCTCTACTTTGGTTAGGCAGCGTTGGTAATATTTTTAATATCTATTTCTTTTTGAGGTAAGCGCTTATTGCGAACAAGTCCTCGGCGTACGTTTTTACACATTTTGCCAAAGCGATTTAATTCATCGAATGTTGGAATTTCCCCACGTTCTATTGCGTACTCCCAATAGGTGAGTTCGGTATCCACGAGCTCCATTAATTTTTTGGGACAACCAATACATTCATTGTCAGGGCCACAAACAAATGTATCGGCTTGATAAAGAGGAAATTCCGATTTAACCACCTCGATAATTAGGCGCATGGCGGTGCTGCGATCAGGTTTTTTACTCATGAAGGTGATAATAATAGTTATAGTAAATGTAAGGCTATTGTATCGAATTTGTTGGAGAATGGGTACTGTATAGGCCCCATCTTTTTTATTTAGGTTTAGGTTACTTGGGTATAAGAGGGAAAAAGAATGAAATTAGCCTTATTGGTTATTGATGTACAAGATGGTCTATTCAATGTTACACCACCTCCATATAAAGCAGAGCAAGTGATAAGCAATATCAATGCCTTAACAAAATGGGCCCAGGAACAATCCTATCCTGTTGTCTTCATTCAACATGAGGAAGAGGAATTACCATTCAATAGTCCTGAGTGGCAATTGCCCACGCAATTACACACTGACCCCAGTGCCTTTTATGTACGTAAAACAACGCCCGATTCTTTTCTACATACCCAATTAGCGGCGCTTCTAGAAAAGGAGAATGTCGATCGTGTGGTTATCTGTGGTTATGCGAGTGACTTTTGTGTTGATACCACCACTCGGCGAGCGGCGGGGTTAGGTTTTCCTGTTTTATTAGTTGCAGATGCTCATACCACTCATGATAAAGCACATGCACTAGCAGCCAATATTCGTCAGCACCATAATGAGACACTCTCATCGATGAGTAGTTTTGGTGTGCCTATCAAGTTGGCAACGACTGAGTGTATTTTGAAAAACTTAAATGGGGCACAACAGTTTTTTGATATCAAATTATAGTGACTTCTCGGCGCTGCCTCAGCGTAAATGTTTTCTGTTAGGCAAGACATTGATTCATTTCTAGTTTAAAAATCTGTATGACGAATGACAACGCTCTTCAAAATAATGGCTTGAAGAGCGTTTTTTTGGCTGCGATATGTCTCATAGGCAATAAAAGGTTACGAGAGGGTATACACCTTGTTACATAAAATGCTATAACGGACTGAGTACTATTATTAACCAGTAAATGTCAGCGCCGTACGCGATGGTCGTTTGCGAGTAACCGTCATTCATTATGCCAAGGTTGTTTATGGAACCTAGTGTGAGTATTAGCCCGTTAGCTCAACAGCATTATGCCGAACTGGTCGCCTTGTCGGTGACACCGTCACAGCTTCGCTATGTGGGCAGTATGGATATGATACTTTCTAGTGTGGGTTTTGACGTGCATCCTTATGTCGTATTATCTCACCATAATAAGGGAATTGAGTGCGTGATCGGTTTTTTCCTCGTCGATACTCGCTATGGCGCTCAGTTTCACTGCGCGCCACTTAATGCGTTGGGTTTACGAGCGTTTTTTATTGATCAGCGTTACCAGCATAACGGTTATGCCCGAGCGGTATTACGCATATTGCCTGCGTATCTTCAAAAACGGTATGCTCAGCACGAGTCAATTTATCTAACGGTTCATCAGGAACATAAAAAAGCTCAAGCCCTCTATCAGCATGCTGGTTTTGTCAATTGTGATGTGACTTATCAAAATAATAATGGTGATGAGCTTGTTGTAATGAAATGGCCTGCAGTGACTGAGCCTTTAGGTGCAAATCAGGAGCGTTTGTCATGATAGAACTGATTTGTGGAGACATTACTCAGGCAAAAGTGGATGCAATTGTTAACGCGGCTAACTGCTCTCTACTTGGTGGTGGCGGGGTCGATGGCGCCATTCATCGTGCAGCTGGTCCAGAATTACTAGCGGCGTGCCAAGCTCTGCCTGAAGTGGATGGGGTTCGTTGTCCGACGGGTGAAGCTCGCCTTACTCCGGCGGGAAACTTATCTGCACAGTATGTCATTCACACCGTTGGACCTATTTATGATCAAGTTCGTCATCCTGAAAGGTTATTAGCTAAAGCCTATGAATCATCATTGGAGCTTGCGGAACAAACCCATTGTAACAGTATTGCGTTTCCTGCGATCTCATGTGGAGTTTATGGCTTTCCCCACGATGAAGCGGCTTTTATCGCTTTAAATACCTGTTTAAATGCAGAAATCCCAAATCTGCATATCCAATTTTATCTATTCAAACCACTCGATCTGACTATCTGGCAACACACGCTCAATAGTCTCCTCTGATCCCAACTCCAAGCTTTCTTTTATAGGTGGAATGGCGTTTTGTCGTTCGACTTTCTTACGGTCTTTAGACCGCGATACTCTCTAAATAAGGACTCAAAGTATGACTCAGTCACAAGTATGGAATTCATCAAAATATGCCAAAGATGCCGAATTTGTATCGCGATTGGGCTTGCCAGTCGTTGATTTATTAGCCCCTCAGCGCGGGGAGCGTATTCTCGATCTGGGTTGTGGCGATGGGACATTAGCACAACATCTGGTTGAGTATGGTTGTCATATCGTCGGCGTTGATGCCAGTGACAGTATGATTGACGCTGCCAAAAGCAAAGGTATTGAAGCCTATGTAAAAAGCGGGGAAGAGCTCAATTATCAGCAAGAGTTTGATGCCGTGTTCAGTAATGCCGCGTTACATTGGATGACAAACAGCGACGCGGTGATCACAGGTGTTGCTCAATCACTAAAAACCGGTGGCCGTTTCGTAGCCGAAATGGGCGGTTATGGCAATATCGCAGCAATTCGTGAGGCCATTGAAACGGTTTTCAACAATCACCCTGAATATGGAAGTTATCAATCACCTTGGTATTTCCCATCACCACAACAGTATGAAAAACAATTACTTTCACATGGATTTAAAGTGGAATATATTGAATTAATCCCAAGGCCAACTCCGGTACAATCAGGAATTATTGAATGGCTTAAGATTTTTGCCGCCCATGCGATTGGTCATTTAACACCGACACAGCAGCAGGTGTTTTTTGGTGAGGTTGAAAGCTTGGTGAAAACAAAACTGTATTCAGAACAGGAAGGCTGGGTGGCGGATTATGTAAGGTTGCGCTTTAAAGCGATAAAGACGGCATAGTAATAAAATAAGGAAATGAATATGTTGCAAATTCGAACCATGGAAATTGATGATTATAACCACGTGATTGAGTTGTGGTATCAAACCGAAAACTTACGAATGAGAGATAGCGATTCACGAGAAAATATTGGTCGATATTTGCAGCATAATCCAGGCCTGAGCTTTGTGGCTTTTAACAATAATAAATTGGTGGGTGCCATTTTAGTTGGCACTGATGGTCGACGCGGATACGTTCAGCATCTGTCTGTTGATAAGCTGTGCCGTGGTCAGGGAGTTGGACGTCAATTAATTGCCCATGCAGTCGACGCCTTAGCCAAGGTTGGCATTGATAAAACCCATTTATTTGTATTCAACGGAAATAAATCGGCTCAAGCGTTCTATGACCGTTTAGGCTGGGAACCTCGTGATGACGTTCGTATGTTCAGTTTTAATAGTAGTAATAATGAAAATATATAAACGGTCATAGCCCAGTAACCTCAAGATGCTGTTTCAGCGCGAATATATTCGCTCTTAGGTAAGGCTCTGATTTGAAGCCATAGTGATTCTGCGTTGAACATCAATATTGCCATTAATGACGGGGGTTTTTGGGCAATTTGCAAAAGAGTCCCTCTTTTTTGAGAGCAATATAACATATTGATAATTGATATAAATTGTGGGTGTGTATATGATTTGCCCCTATGACTAATGCCCTTATAGGGCGCAAACAACGTTGGTAATAACATGGCAAATTTTAATGAATATAAAGTCGTCTCTATTGTTGAAGGCGGTTGCGGCACAATTTTACTCGGTTCAAGTGGCCTTCCTTTGCAACGCTTGGAAGCGGAGTTGAATCGTTATGCGCAAGATGGCTGGCAAGTTGTTTTTCAAGTGATTGAGAAAAAACGGTTTATGCTCTTTTGGCAGCGTGAAGCTGTTATTTTAACTCTCGGCCGCTAATTTGCGTCGCTTATCGTTAGCCTTGATCCGCTTCTATCAAAGAACAGGCGGATCTCGGCGCTGGTTTCAAACGGAGTGTAATTTTGAGCCCACGTGTTCGGAATACACTCGGTTATGCATTGAAAAATATGGCGCACTCAAAGGTTGGAAACTTGGGTTGGCACGTATTCGTCGATGTAATCATCCAGATTTAGTCGAAAAGATTCGTGATGAGGTCCCATAAATGAATATCTTCGAATCGACCCGTGATTTAGAAGAAAAAGAGCAAGCTTTAAGTCAACAAGTCCATGCCTTAGAGGCGACGCGCAAACGCTATTACTTTGCCCAACTAGCGGAGCGAATTAAAGATCCCGATACGTATGCAGTACTAAATTGGTCGTTTATTGGTGGCTTTCACCATCTTTATCTCGGTCGATATGGCTTATTTGCGGGGGAAATCTTTCTATTAATTGTTGCAATTACGACGATTTCACTGGGTATTATTTCCGGTTGGTTTATTATCGGTTTATTAGTGTTATTTGAATTACCTCAGCTATTTTGCTCACAAAAAATTGTCCGCCAGTATAATTATTCTGTTTCTACAAAAATACTTTGTGAAGCGAGAGAAAAACCACTGGTAGAACAATAACGTCTTGTTATACTTAGCGATATTGTCTCGTTGCTTTTTGTAGGGTACAACGAGCACGACTAAGTATTTAAGAGGTATCACATTGGTGTTACACATCAATTGTATTTAAGGTGAGTTATGTCGTTATCAATCACTCTCGCCACCATGCAGGACGTGACAGCTATTCATAGTTTGACATCACAACTTGGTTACCATGCCGATCAAGAGCAATCCCGCCAGTGGTTACATCAAATGCTTCACTCAGACAGCCATGCTGTATTTGTCGCCAAGCGTGATGAATTAACCTTAGGTTGGGTGGCAGTAGAAAAGCGGTTATTTCTTGAGTCGGGCTTTAAAGCCGAAATCACGGGCTTAGTTGTGGCCGATGTTGAACGCCGTGCAGGAATCGGCCGAGCATTGGTCGAACAGGCAAAAGAATGGGCAACAGTCCACGGACTAACAGAGCTAGTGGTGCGCTCAAATATTAGCCGTGAGCACTCCCATCTGTTTTATCAAAGGATAGGGTTCCATCATCAGAAAACGGCGCATCAATATCAGATGGAATTACCTGTACTCCCTTTTTAACGACCGTTTTTAAATACTCTGCATTTCATTGGCAGTTCACATACGTTGCCAATGAATGCTAACTCCAGTCACCCCATGATTCTGTTGCAGCGGGAATGGTTTCTGACCCTAGAAGTAGACAATAAGCAAACTTAACGGAACTCTTGTATTAGTAAGAGGTCTCAATTTTTAATTATCTTATTGAATATACACAAGTAATCTCAAAATACTGTTGCAGTGAGAATGGTTTCGCTTTTAGTCAAGGCCCTGATTTGAACACATAGTTATTCTTCGTCAAAAATCAGTAACACAGACTAAGAATGAATAAAACTCGTCTTTAGGGAGCTTATCAATAAGCCTAGTTTTGCGCTCAAACACGTCGAAAGTTTATGTGATTGAGCTTTACCTACGCGTATTGACGAAGCGATTATTCCTGCATTTTGCGGTCATTTGGGCATATAAGATATTTTTCGAGCGATTAAATAACAGTAGGAAATATATGACAAAACATCACGCATACCTTTTTGATATGGATGGTACTTTAGTCAATTCAGAACCCTTGAAGGGTAAAGCGATTGCAATGGCATGCGAAGAGTATGGTGCAAACATTGATTATCATATCTATCAGGCTGTAATGGGGCAAAATTGGGAGCAAGTGACGCAGCATTTTTTTGATCAAGGAAATATTCAGCCTCCGTTCGACGAATTCAACGTGAAATTTCGCGCTCATTACGAGCGTTTACTTAATGAGCAACTGACGCTTAATCCTGGCGCCCGTGAATACCTAGAATCATTAGCAAAACAGAGCAAGTCACTTGCTTTAGTCAGTTCTGCCGCTCGCTGGATGGTTGAACATATACTGCAGCAGCTTGAATTGACGCATCTGTTTTCGGTCATGATTTGTCGTGAGGATGTACAAAAACATAAACCTGATCCAGAAGCTTACGTATCAGCGCTTAAACAGTTAGGTGTGGACGCTTCCCAAGCTATCATTTTTGAGGATTCTGCAGCGGGCATCGAAGCGGGTGTTGCGGCTGGTTGTGAAGTGATTGCGATTGCGCATGATTTCAATGGTAGTAACGATTTTAGTAAAGCGAAACAGACAATTACAGATTTTGCTCTACTGATGTAATCAAATTTACTCCCATCTTTACTTAAGTAAGGTCAAGACGCTGGTCGAGTGAGAAGGTGTCATTTATGATAGAGTTTTCTATGTAATTGTTGTGATTAAAGCCATACACCAAGATGAAAAAAGAATTAAACCATAACTTACTTGATCAGCTAATGACGATTGCTGAGCGTAAAAAATGCCTCGATCACAATAGTGATTGGTTTCAAGGACCAGATACTTATCTATCTGGTCTGGTTAATGAAATTGCAGAAGTACGACAAGAAATAGAAAGTCGACGCACGGTTTATTTAGAAGATGAGCTCGGCGATGTACTTTGGGATTACGTCAATGTTTTAGTTGCACTTCGTGATAGTCATGGTATCGATGTGGAACGGGTGTTTCAACGTGCGGTGAATAAATACGAACAACGTATTTCAGGGATTGAAAAAGATCAATTGTGGGATGACATTAAACAGATACAAGCAACCACTCTTGCTCAAGAGCATGCGATAGCAATATCTGCGACAGAAAAGGATGAATAAAAACAAAGTATGAATATTGGCATTTACGTCTACGAAAACTCAGAAGTACTCGATTTTAGCGGCCCCTTTGAAGTTTTTTCGACGGCAGCACGTTTACGGCGACCTGATTGGAACGTCTTCACGTTAGGGCAAACACTCAGCCCTATTCAAGCTCGAGGAGGGTTTAATCATACCCCCAAGTTTTCGGTCGCGTCCCATCCACCCATTGATGTTTTAGTTGTGGTTGGTGGTGTCCATCATGATGAAATGGATAAAGCAGATGTAATTGCTTGGATAGTGGATGTCGCACAGTCAGCACAATGGGTTACGTCTGTGTGTACTGGCGCATTTTTATTAGGCAAAGCTGGGCTGTTAGAGGGAAAAAAAGCCACCACACATTGGGAAGATCTACCGCAACTCAAACAGTTGTTTGCCAATACTCAAGTCATCTCGGACTCGCGTTGGGTGCAAGATGGTCATGTGGTGACGTCTGCGGGAATATCAGCAGGTATCGATATGTGTTTGTGGCTTGTAAGCCAGATAGCAGATTTAGAGCTTGCTGAGCTAACGGCAACGCAAATGGACTACGATTGGAAGACTGGACCGAAAGCAGATCTACTCTTTAATGATTTCAGTTAAAGGTGACGTTGTCTCTGCTACTGTTCCTTGTTCCGAATTACGTTTCTGCCGTAGATAATTGTCCACTATTGTTACTTGTTCTTCATTGGCCTCAATACCTAATTTCGTGCGGCGCCAAAGTACATCATCAACGTGATAGACATGCTCAAATTCTAATAAGTAGTCCACTTCTTTGGTAAATAGCCCAGGTATCAGCTCACTCCCTAAATCAGCCGTACAAGAAACGTTACGTAGTAGCGTCGTGCTAACGCGTGAACCGTAACTGGTGAGCCACCGCTGAATTAATTCTGAAGCAATGAAAGGGTAGGCTTGAGTGAGATCGTGATACAACATTGAGTAATCATAGTGCTCTGAACCTGGTAAGGTAGAGGGAATCTTTGGCTCTGGCTCAAGATTGGGTAAATATGGTTCGAGCTTTTCTAATGCCGCTTGAGCCAATTTTCTATACGTGGTGAGTTTGCCACCGAATATCGACAAAATGGATGGACAAGATTCATCGAGTGCCAGAGTGTAGTCACGAGTAATCGCTTGTGGAGAATCGGATTCATCATCACATAATGGTCGCACACCACTATATTGGTAAACGATATCTTCGCGACGAATTTGGTGTTTGAAATGTTGGTTCACAATCTCGATGAGATAATCTTGTTCTTGTTCAGATATCGATGCTTCTCTTGGGTTACCGTGATATTCAACATCGGTGGTGCCGATTAATGAATATTTCTCCAAATAGGGGATGACGAATACGATTCGATGGTCGCTGTTTTGCAAAATATAAGCATAAGGTTCGTCATGAATTTGGGGTACAACGATATGGGATCCTTTAATCATGCGGACGCCATAAGGTGACGTTAACTGAGTTTGTTGAGTCAGAAAGGATTTCACCCATGGGCCAGTGGCATTGACTAACGTTTTGCTCATACGAGTTGAGCGAGTCTGCGTTCTTTGGTCGAATAACTCAACATGCCATAACCCATCTTTGTGATAGGCTTTTTCTACTGTACAGTAGTTGCGAGTTTCGGCCCCATGTTCTTGTGCACTTAAAATGTTCAGAATCACTAAGCGGGCATCATCAACCCAGCAATCTGAATATTCGAATCCCTGCTTAAATGTATCTTTCACGACATTGGGATCAAGGGTGATACGATAGCTTTTCTCCAATGTTGAATCGGCTTGAGCGTCATGCGGTTTAATGATCGCTGGTGCTTTCCCTCTAAAACCTAAATGATCGTAAAGAAATAAGCCCATCCGAATCATCCAGGTGGGGCGCAAGTGGGGTTCATGAGGAAGACGAAATCGCATGGGTTTAACAAGGTGGGGCGCTTTTTTCAGTAGCACCTCGCGTTCAGCCAGAGCTTCACTGACTAGACGAAATTCATAATGCTCTAAATATCGCAAGCCGCCATGAATCAGTTTTGAACTGGCTGATGAGGTAGCGCCAGCGAAATCTTGTGCATCGTAGATTGCAACTTTTAGCCCTCTTTGACTGGCTTCTGCTGCAATTCCGGCTCCGTTAATTCCTCCGCCGACAACGATAATGTCGAAAATAGTCTCATGTTGTGGGTGAGCGGATGTTTTCGGCTGCATTATAAAGCGTCCCTAGCTAGCGATCTCTCTTTCTATTAAAACGTTTTTTTTGCGTAAAAATCCATCACTTTCTATAAGTTATGATAGATGGCTCAATAATAAGGGTAGGCTAGAGATACTTAAATGACCTCTATAGGCATAAAAAAACCGCTTATTAAAATAAGCGGTTTTGCATTGAGGGCGTTTGCTTAAGCAAACACTTCACGAAAATCACGTTTTAGAATAGGATCACGACGTGCCTTTTTCAGTTGCTTCATCATGTCTTTAACGCAGTTATACAGGACTTCGTCTAACATTTGAGTACGATAGTTTTCTTTATCTTCGTCACTCATGTCTTTTGGTAAATTGAGTGTTGGAAACTCTTCCATGACGTTCATCCCTGCAAAAGCTTGGCTTACAGTGATGAGAGCATGAAACTGATCGAAGCTATCCAGGATATTTTGTGCACTGGCTGGTAGGCTATCCCAAGATTCGCGTACAGCTTCTTCAGACACTTCGTGAATGGATTGAATCATGTGATACATGGCTTCGGGCACTTGCTCAAATTCGATCACATGACGTAGCTCAGGTGATAGAGACTCCAAGTCTACAACTGGAGTTTCGGTTGGGGTGGTATCGGACATGATTGGTGATCCTAATTATGTAAAATGGCGATCCTAAAAAGTTCTCGGCAGAAGTCAATAAACATCGTTAATCAATCGGTTGCTTGGCGATATTTTCAGCGTTTCATTACATGGTTTGCGTTAGAAATGACGAACCAGACAGCATAAAGCCGCTAGCCCCACCATTGGGGCTAGAGAAAAATATTAATTTGTTAATTTGAACTGTTTAACTCGGGACATAAGACGGGTTGACATATCCGCCAACTCTTCGCTGTTACGTTGTAATTCATGTGCGTCGTTTGCAGTATTCACGCTGATTTCTGTGGCATTATCAATGCTGCCACTGATAGCGCAGGTAGTTGCGTTTTGTTCTTCTATTGCTATCGCCACTTGGGAATTCGCATCATGCAGTTCATCAATGGTATTTTTAATCGTATCCATCGATTCTGTGACTTGATTGGCTTGGCAACTGGCGTGGGTTGTTGTGTCTTGACAGTGCACGACCGATGCATTCACTTGTTCGACGCTTTGTTGCAATTGTGCGATCAATGCTTCTATTTCGTCAGTGGATGTTTGAGTGCGATGAGACAGTGAGCGAACTTCATCGGCAACCACTGCAAAACCTCGGCCTTGTTCGCCCGCGCGAGCGGATTCGATTGCTGCATTTAAGGCGAGTAGGTTGGTCTGCTCAGCGATGCCATGAATGGTGGTGATGATGGAGCCAATGCTTTCTGATTGTTTAAGCAATTGCTGTGTGGTCGCTGCGCAATCATTCATATCTTGATTGATGGTTGAAATACTGTTTAGCACGGCGCTGATGGTTTCAACGGTGATAGATGTTGATTCTGATGCACTACTGGTAAATTGTGAGGTTTGTTCTGCACTACACGCAATTTCTTCCGACGAGGCTGTCATTTGGTGTAGCGCGACACTAATCTGCTCCATTTCACCTTTCAACGTCGTCGTGGAATTATTTACATTACCAGCGATGTGATTCAGTGAGCCAGACATAGTGTTGACGCTGCCTGACGCATTACTGACTTCACCCATGACTTCTGCTAACGATTCGAATGAGAGGTTAAGGTGATGACTTAATGTCGTAAATTCGTCTTTTTTACGTAAATCTACGTCATTGCGGTAGGTGAGATCGCCGGCTGCAAGTGCTCGAATACCAACGGTTAAACGATTCATCCCCGTATTGATCATCCTTGAGCAGCCCACTGAGCAAACTATTGCTGTCAGTAACGCAACCCCAGTGAGAATCTCGATAAGTAATTGAAACAGTGCTTTCTCTTGTGCAATCACGTTGGCTTCATACTGCTGCATTTCGAGTAAATCGGCTTTTATCATTTCAATGTTATCAGCCGCACGACTGCCAAATTCGGCAAGTTGCTGCTTCTCTTGCAATAAGATGACAATGAGCGACTTAAGTTTATCGAAAGCGGCTAAGAAAAGTTTTTCATGTTTTTCAAAGTCAGTAAACAACGCACGCTCTTGCCCATTATGTAATTGAGATTTAACGGATTGTAGGTATTTGGGTAACTCTCCACTCACTAAATGTTCAAATTCTTTTGTGTCGTGCTGGCTATCGTAGATGGCTTCGATTGCTTTGACTTCGATTGACAGCATGACTTCAAGAAGTTTGGCAATGGCATATTCAAAGTTAGAATCTTGAGATTGTTTGGCAGTAATCAGGAGGTTATCGAGATCTTGTTTAACAATTTTAAACTCTTTTAAAAATTGATTTTGGTAAATGTCATCAAAGCTATGAATCTGCTCAATCACCTTTTCAAATAGTGCGACGTAAGAATGAATATCCTTCGATAACTGCTCAGCTTCTTCAGTCAGTTTAGGGTTCGTTTTCAGGATCGGGCTGTGTTCTAGCGTATTTAATGCCTTTTCGAGCTTGAGGCGTTCGCTATTAAACATGGCTAGCTCTTCATCTAAGTGGTCAAAAAAGAATTGGGTCGCGGAGATACGCGCACTTAGAAAGGTAGACTGTACGTCACTAACTAGCGCGAATAGATGCGATTCCTTCAATACGTGTTTAAATGCGGTAGCGGAGTGGTTTAAACCGATCAGCGATGTACCAGAAGTGAATGCAAAACTGACCACACACACACTAAAGCCGAGTATCACTTTAGTTCTTACTGATTGCCAATTAATCATACGCACTCCCAACATCACCTTCTGATGTAAAAAATTATTTTTGCGACCTAGTTATTATGATTGAGCTTGATGTAAACAAAATATGTTGCTAGGTGATGTGTATCACCTTTGATAGCAAATACATCTTTGTGGGTGTCTTATAATTAAGAAAAAAGGGTTATATCTTCATTCATGTTGATGATAAAGAGGGATAGTTTACGATGTTTTTATATCTAACACTATGATATAAAGAACAAAATTAAGACATTACTCTAAAAGGATAACTAATGAGATTGATCGCGCCTTCTACTTTATATCAACAGCAATTCATTGCTTTTTACCGAGAAATAGAGGCGGCTGGAGAAGAAAACCGTGAGCTATACCAACCAGCTCAAGAGGATTTTCAAAATTACGTTAACGAGATCACGCTGCATGTGCAGGGAAAGAATTTGCCGGAAGGGTGGGGGCCGAGCTCAACATTTTGGATGGTGGATGACAGTGATAACATTGTTGGCGTGGTAAGAATTCGTCACAATATAAACGCCCCAATATTGCGTAATGAAATTGGCCATATCGGCTATGACATCGCGCCCTCATGTCGCAGAAAAGGTTACGGCACTCTGATTCTTAAGATGGCTTTGAGTCAAGCACATGAACTGGGTATCAGTAAATTAAGGCTGACAGCCGATGAAAATAACCTTGGTTCGCGCAAAATTATCGAACGCAATGGTGGTATGTTGGATGAGCTTAAGCAAAGTGATGAATTTAATCGCAGAACAGCGACTTATTGGATAGATATTAAATAGAATTATTAACAGTATTACAGGTTGTTAATATTTTCATAAATAGATAATTAATGAATCTGATAAATATAATTATAATAAATATAAATTTTGATAACTTTTCTTATCATAAATATTTTTATCAAAACAATAGGACTGGGGAAATAAAATCCCCCAAGCATCCCGAATGTTTTTTATATGATGGTTTAGTTGCTGAATTGTAATTCGCCACGCTCGTTTTTCCATAAATGAGCTTTGTTGGTTTTAATTAGATGCGCAGCAGCGGCGGGGCTCACAGCGGCAGTTTGTCCTTTGCTGCATATTGTTGGAGTATCCCATTCGTTATCACGATAAAGACCTGCTTCGTCATATTCAATTACTACTTTCATAGGAACCTCTTTTTATTTAAATGCCGAGTAACTTCTTGTTACATTAATATCGTTCAGGAAGAAAATCATCTAATAAAAATGAAAATTAAGTTTAATAAATAGTGTTTTTAATAAGTGCTTTAGTAATCACTAAACATTTTGTTTCATAATCATTGCTAAATATTACATAGACTTATCACTGTTATTTACCACGGATATGGTTGTGTGATTATGGTCACATCTTCGTGTGGAATGAGATGTATAACGATTTTTTGTTGGATTTTTTATAAAAAATGTGTCAACCAAGAGAGGTAGCAGGGAAATGCGAGCGATTGTTGGACGGAGTTAGGGCCATTTCACGCTATTTGGCGAGATAACATACTGAATAGTGTTCCAAAAATGGAACACGCGTCCGCTTTGCCGGTCTTGACATAAATTTGTTTTGATCTCACGCATTAGAGTGGTTATGTTATTGATAATTCAGCGCTATAGGTAGTCGCTAATCACTATATAAAGGAGTGAATCATGACAGAGCATGCCTGTGTTTCTTTTATGTTGATCAAGGATGGCGAAATTCTTGTTGAACAACGATCAATGACAAAAGAGCACGATGCCGGTTTAATTGCGATTCCTGGTGGTCACATGGAACCTGGAGAGAATCCAGAGCAAACTCTCGTCCGTGAGATGGCAGAAGAGCTGGAAGTGACACCGACTGACTATCGTTATTTATGTACTTTGTATCACTTAACGACAGAGACTCAGAAAATTCATTACTATGTAATTAATAGTTGGGAAGGGACGATCAGTGCTCAAGAAGCTGATGAAGTGTATTGGAGAGAATTGTCGACGGCGAATCTTGATATTGGATCTGATCGTTCTGCTGTAAACGAATACTTTCGTGTAATAAAAACACAACCTGACTTTTTTGTAGCGTAATCTTAAAGATATTTAGGGATAAATATGAATAAAATTAGGAAGTTGGGCTATCAGTACCTAAATATGATAGAAGATTTAGGTTTATTGTTGATCGCGGTACTGACCGTGATTGCCATGGGAACGGAAGTCGTGACCATTTATCAGCAAAAAGCAGTCATGCTCGGCGATTTATTGTTGCTCTTTATCTACTTAGAAGTACTTGCGATGGTTGGGCTCTATCTGAAAAGTGGGCGGTTACCTGTGAGAATGCCGCTTTATATCGTCATTGTGGCCTTAGCTCGATATATGGCACTCGATATGAAGAATTTAGACGCGATTAACATGATCAGTATTTCGGCAGCTATTTTAATTGTTGCAACGTCAATCCTAGTGATTCGATTTGGACACAAAAAATTCCCCTATGGGGATAGCGATGCCGATCAGTAAGCGATTCTCTCGATTAGAGCGCCAGCAATGGCGCTTTTTTTATGCCTTCCTAAAAGATGTGTCCTTGTTAAACGCTTTTATTAAATGTTGCGCTGAAATAGTATGAGGTAAAGATAAGGTTATGATATTATTGTTTTTTCTTTATTGTAACTAAGCAAGGATTGGCAATGCCGCTGATTACTACCCCCAGAACGATTATTGATGTGCTAACGGTCGATGATGCGCAAGCACTGCAACATTATTATGTCAGTAATAAAGAACATTTAGCGCCATGGGAGCCCGTGAGAGATGATGATTACTTTTCCTTAATCAACATGCAGCAATTGATAGCACAAGGGATTGAGGGCTTTGCACAGAAGTCTAATTTTCGTTTTGTCGCCTTTACGCCAGATCGCAACACGATTATCGGTTGCGCGAACTTTACTGGTGTGATGAGAGGTGTTTTTCAAGCGTGCTTTTTAGGCTACAGCATCGATAAGCAGTTTGAAGGTCAAGGGTATATGACGGAAATATTGGATGGGACTATTCAATATATGTTTGAGCATGAAAAATTGCATCGCATCATGGCGAGCTATATGCCAAAGAATAAGGCCAGTGCCCGTGTATTAGAAAAGTGCCAATTTGAAGAAGAAGGTTATGCTCGTCAGTACCTGAAAATTGCTGGATGTTGGGAAGATCATGTGATGACTGCAAGACTCAATCCTAACTTTGAATAGAGATCACGTGTTACCGTATATTTCGCGGTATAAATATTCCATGTGTGATGTGAGGCTAATTTTTAACCTTTTTGATATTTTTGTCATCAATATTTCTTGGTTATAGTTAGACGAAAGAACTGGGTTGTCGGGTGAGTTCTTGTCTTCTTATAACTAGGAGGCGACAAGATGGTCGCTGAAATGACAGTGCGTTCGTCTGCGCGGACTACTGATGAATACTTAACCGCGTTAGCGCAACTGGTTAAGAATGAAGTTAGAGATGTCTCGGAACTCAATGCTCTCTTGGAAATCATTGCGGATGTGTTTGCCGCTGATTGTGTTTCTGTATCTATTTGCTTAAATCAGGCCGACAGACTTGTATCCTGTTATCCAACCAAAAAAATCTCGCTTCCCGATCTTCATGTGCTTAATAGCTGTGTATTCGAGAAACATGACTTACTTTTCATCCGCGATATTGCAAGCGATACTCAATGGTCTCACACTGCGAATATAATCGGTCATATTCCGTTAACTCGCTATGTTGGTATTCCTATTACTTTAAGCGACGTTCCTGTTGGCGTGCTCGGTATTTTTAATCCCGATAGTACGGTGACTAAAAATGAATTCAGTCGTCTTAGATTATTTGCCTTGTCTATTGAGGGGATGTTATTAGCTAACGTACATTCCTACCAAACTGAACAAACTAAACTTGAATTAGAGCAGCAACAAAAGATATGCGATCGTGAAGCTCGTCTATTGCATGAAGTTGAAGATATTTCTGGTGTTGGCGCATGGGAATATGATGTAAACGAGCAACAACTCTTTTGGACCAAAAAGACTCGTGAAATTCATGGTGTGGATTCAAGTTACGTACCTGACTTAGAATCGGCTAATACGTTCTACCCAGTTGAATATCGTCATGTGATCGATGAGAAAATACAACATGCGATCAAAACCCATTCAAATTGGAATTACGAATTACCTTTTACTCGTTCTGATGGAAAGGAACTTTGGGTAAATATATCTGGTCGGACTATCTATAAAAATGGCAGCTTGTATCGATTAATAGGCGGCTTTGAGAATATCAGTGACCGTCGGAAGAAAGATAGTCGATTGCGTGAAAGCGAGCGATTGCAAAGTGAAAAAAGTAACGAACTATCAACGATTATCACCAATATGACTCAAGGCGTTGCCGTGTTTGGTCCTGATTTCAGACTGAAATATTGGAATCAGCAATATGTTGATATTTTGCCTAGAGATCCTGTACGAATGCAATTAGGAACCTCATTTCGCGAGATCTTAGACGATGTTCTGGCCCAAGATTACTCTGATCATGCAGCGGATGATATATTCCTGCAAATGAAAAAATATTTTTGCCATAACGAAACGATGCAAATCACTTATACACTAGCAAACCGTCGTATTGTCTCATCGTTATATAGCCCGTTACCTGAGGGGGGGTGGGTAACGACTGTTGAAGATGTGACAGAACGAGAAGAAGCGGCCAAAAAAATCACTTACGCCGCTCATCACGATACGTTAACAGAATTAGCGAATCGGACGCTTTTTAACACAACGTTAAATGAAGCTCTCCACGAAGTAAAATTCGAAGCGAGCAGAACTCAGTATGTGTTGATGTTACTTGATCTTGATGGTTTTAAATCGGTCAATGATACCTATGGGCATATTATTGGTGATGAAATATTAAAGCATGCGTCTTCACGTTTACTTAATTCCGTTCGTGAGCAAGATTTAGTTGCACGGTTCGGTGGTGATGAGTTTGCTATTTTATTATCCGGCTCTACAGATATGCTAGGCTGTGCTGAGCGTGTTGCTCAAGATATATTAATTTCGATTCAACAACCCTATAGGATTGATGACTTACGTATTGAGATAGGGATTAGTATTGGTATCTCTATGGTTCGCCATCAAGATTCAACGTTAAGTGATGTTATCCATCGCTCTGATACGGCTCTGTATAACGTGAAGCGCAACGGGAAAAATGACTATTTAATTTATAGCGAAGAGCAGACAATATAATTGTTCAATTTTTATCAATTTATATAATTTTTAATGCCAGTAAATAATAAATTCCTTATTTAGTAACTTGTATTATTTGTTTAAATAATAATCTATTTATCTGCTGTTTATTACAGTACGGCGTATATTTAATTGTTATTCATATTAATTAATGTGGCATAGATCTAAATAATAATATTTTTAATAGTATATCCATACCATTTATTAATTTGTAGTGATAAAAAGAGTCAATAAAAATTACAAAATATTACAATAGTTGGCTTTGGCTGTTATAGATAGGTTCAAATTACTCATCTGTTCGTATTTATAGTATCTCATGCGTTTTATCACATAGGAAATAACAATGATGTTACCTTCTTTATTCACCAAAAGAGCGGTTGGTTTGGCAATCAGCTCTGTATTCGCTATTGCTCCTGTACATGCAGCATCTTTATATACCAATGAAGCGTTAACAGAAGCAAATATTGGTTATGCTACACAAAATGGCGGCACCACAGGTGGTGCTGAAGCAACAAGTTCTCATATTTATCTTGTTAGCAATATCGACGATTTTAATAATGCACTTGAAGAAGATGACGGCGAAGCGCGAATTATTCAAATCAGTGGCACTATTGATATAAGTGGTGGCGAAGAATACACCAGTGAAAGCGACCAAAAGAAACGGTCACAAATTAAAATTCCATCAGATACCACTATTATTGGTGTTACAAGCGATGCCGGATTTACCAATGGTTCATTGGTGATGTCACATGTAAACAATGTCATTATTCGTAATATTAGTATCGAAACACCGGTTGATGTCGAGCCTCACTTTGAAGAAGGGGACGGTTGGAACGCTGAATGGGATAGCATGACCATTACCTATTCAAAAAATGTTTGGGTCGACCACGTCTCATTTGATGATGGTTCATATACTGATGCTGATTATACAGAAGTTGATGGCTATGAATATGTTCGTCATGATGGCATGTTAGACATTAAACACGGTAGTGATTATGTGACTGTGTCATTTTCTGTGTTCCAAAACCATAATAAAACCATGCTAATTGGGCATAGCAAAAGTAATAAATCTGAAGATAGCGGCCACCTTCGAGTGACTCTAGCTGATAACATTTTTAGCAAAATAACACAGCGTACTCCGCGTGTTCGTTATGGTAAAGTTCATGTGTTTAATAACCTATTTGAAGGTGATTATAAAGATGATACTTACCCATATATGTATTCTTTTGGTCTAGGTTACGATGGTTCTATTATTTCTCAATACAATATCTTTGATATCGATAACCTAAAATCAAGCAAACAGTACAAAGTGGTTAAAGTGTACAAAACAAACTCAGAGTTAAGTGAAACAGGTTCTTTATTTAATGATGAATCTTTGGATCTTTCTGATGCTGATATTCCAGCAGAAGCGTCTTGGAGTGTTCCATACAGTTATACACTGTATTCAACAACTGGATTGTCAACTTATCTAAAAGCAGCAGCTGGCGCAGGTAATTTGTCGCTTTAATGACCATTAATGTGTGTTGATATATCTTTATTTGAGAGGGCTTTAAAGCCCTCTTTTTAATAATAGATACTGAAATGGGTCAGAGGTATATTAACGCAGTGGAATATATATAATGACTTCAACGCCGTTACTACTATTATTCATGGTGATTTCCCCACCAAGATGGCGCACGATATCGTAAGCGTAAGTCAGACCAAGCCCCATCCCTTTGCCCACCGGAAGAGTGGTATAAAATGGGTCGAAAATATGCTTTAAGTCTTGCTCGCGAATACCTAAGCCGTTGTCTTTGATTGTCAGGGTTATTTTGTGAGCGTCATAGTCACCAAGAATCTCAACGCGCTTGTCTTCCTTTTCACTTTGTAAACAAGATTGCACGGCGTTTTTAATCACTTCTTTACATAGACGGTCGATTTCGCGCGGAATACCTAAAAAGCGAGGCAGGTTTTGCAGGCCAGGTGAGAGGGATATTTTAACTGAATTATCTTGATACACTTGGTTGATGGCGCGGTCGATGGAAGGAAAGAGTTCCACCGGAACTAAACTTTCTCGTTTTTCATTACGATCAGTTGAATAGTGCTGTAGCGCTTGAACAATATCGTGAATTCTATCCACACAGTGTACTGCATCATGGATACTGTCATGTATGTCTGAATCGACAAAATCAAAATCGTTCATTTTTCGCCACTGATCGAGCGCTTGTGAGTCGGATTTATCCAGATGTTCGTTAATTAATTCATCTTGTCTTTTTATCAGTTCTTGATATAGCTCTATGTAGCTTAAACAAACATTGAGGTTACCACTGATCACGCCTGCTGGATTGTTAATTTCATGAGCAAAACCTGAGGCCATGATACCCAGTGACGCAATTTTTTCCGTTTCTACTAATTTAGTTTGGGTTTCTTTTAACGCTTTATTGGTATCGGTTAATCGTGAGTTCACTAGGACTAATTCAGAGGTACGCTTGGCAACCTTATCTTCTAGGCTGTCGTTGATGCTTTCAAGTTGCCTTTGGTAGGTCTGATTTTTCTCTTTGGTTGCTTTGAGTTCTGCAATCATATCGTTAAACGCTTGCGATAAGCTCGATACTTCATCTTTTCCTCTGGTATCTAAATTGATATCGAGATCGCCAGCGGTGACTTGTTTAGCGGCAACATTTAACTGATTAAGCCGTTGCGTCAAAATATAACCGAGAAAATAAGAGAAGATGGCCACCAGAATGATCTCTGAGGTGATAATGATTAAACTCCAGTGTTTAGCGTCATCTATAGTATGGTTGAGCGCTTTCATGCTAAAACCTATCCAGATAGTACCAAAATGGACGCCGGAAGAGCTTAAAGGGATAGAAACGTCATACACTCCATCTTTCACATCAGTCACACTTTTTTCTAGCATCGATTGACTGAATGTGGCAGGGAAATCCCCCGCGGTAGATAGGACTAAGCCATTTTCATTGAGCACGGCAACGTAGTCAATGCCTTCATTTTGCATTAAGGTTTCGGTGAAATCGTTGAGTGTCGCTAAATCGTAGCTTAATACTGGGTTTTCGATTGCACTACTGTACAAACTTAAGGTAGAAGCGACTCGTTGTTCTAATCCATCGTAGTTTGTAGACGTAAGATATTTGAATGTTAACGTCAATAAGACTGTTAATGAAATCAGCTCAATAAGTGCAATCCCTATGATGGTTTTAAAGCGTAGAGACATCCCAACATATACCTTATATGGCTATTTACTGATAAGTTGCTAGTGCATTGATATTAAGTGCTCTGATAGAATCCCAGTCACTGTCTTTTGCGTTGACTAAGTTAGGGAAACCTAAATTACGAAGTAGAGCACGTCCTTTTTCGGTAGTATTTAAATCAAGTAGTGCCATCTTAATATCATTGACAATTTTAGGATCAATATCACCTCGATAAGCGAATGCATGGGGTGTGTAACCTTTACTTGTCCATAATACTTTTAACTGATTACGTACCGCTTCCGGCGTATTATTGAAGGTTCGAATCACGCCGCCTCCTGCAATAAAAAATCCTTTTGCAACATTAAGATATACAGAATCGTGCGAGGAAACAAACTGTGTATCAAAATGAATGTTTTCACTGGACAACTCTGCACTAGTCACTAGTGTAGCAGCGAACGCAGCGGGGGATGGGAAGGCAATCGTTTTTCCATCTAATTCTTGAATTGATTTGATTGGCGTATCTTTTCTTACCACCAAAATACCTTTTAGCTGTTTATTACCTTGACGCAGCATGGCTTGATAATTAGCTCGATCATGGAATACAACATAGTGGTAAGGGTTCATATAAGCAAAATCATACTCACCATTGGCCAACCTTTGCTCAAACTCAGGGATGTCTTTGGCAGTACGAAATTGCACGTTATACCCGGTTTTTTCAGAAAGATATTTAAGCAGTGGTCCCCAACTTTTTACCAGTTCAATAGCGGATTGTTGTGGCACGATCGCAAATGAAATGTGCTGAGCAGAGACGGGAGTCACGATTAAACAACACACTAACCACCACAATACTTTCATGTTTCATCCTCGATATTATGTTCGCTACTTATATAGATTAGTGCATGTGTCAGTGTTTTTCTTGGTTTGCCAATAAGATAAAGCCAAGTAATGTGGCTGTGCTAACGTTTATTGTCAAAATTCACTCAAAGCGAAAGGACTGTGCTACTTTTTGCGCTGTTAGTACTACTCGTCGGTGCGTTGGAAAATACCATAAGCAATTGTCTGCCACTGTTGGTGTATCAGTTGTTGATGCCGCCAATGAAAAGTTCGCGGTGTAATTTCTGATAGGCAGATTTGATTGGCAAGGTGCTCTTTATCATAGAAGTCTTCAATAACCTCATTGTTTGCTGCGTAACCGATGCGGGTATGAGTGTCGTTGTTAAGTGGATCGCACCACTGCACATGCCACTGCTCGGTTTCAGGATTGTAGCTACGTAGCGTTGTTGCTTTATATGAGTGACTGTTTGTTGAGGAGCATTCATTGATAGTCGGCGTTATTAGCCATACATCTTGAATGGCTTGCCCTTCTAATACCCAAGCAATATCTATCGTTATATTCAAACTCGATGAACCGTCTGTCTCTGAACGTATGTTCCCTTGCCATGAGCCGATAAACCGCCCGTAAAGGTGCTTTGCTGCAAGATGGGGTTGGGACGCAATAGGGGAGTAAAGCGCTTTGATCATCGAATTATCGATATCACACATAAGTTAATCCTTTGGTTTTATATACCCAAGTCACCTTAAGATACTGTTTTAGCGGAATGTATACGCGCTTACGAAAGGCACTGATTTGAAGATAGAGTCATACAACGCTTAAAATCTATCATTCTATTATCAAGGTAAAAAAACGTATGAAACGTGATATGAAATAGAACTTGGAATGATGAGTGATAGCAAAACTGGCAAAGATTAAGGGAACAAAGCCCTTTGATTTGAATGCAAGCTCCATATCGTGGTGAGTCGATATATAAAAACATCGGCGCTTAGCGCCGATGTTCGAGTGGTAATGCATCTATTTTTATTGTTTTGTTACTGAACGTTGTCAGTGAATGGTTTGGAACACTTATACGTGAATGGTACTGTCTTTAGGATTAACTGCACCACTTGCTGCTTTTTGGCCGCCAGTAGAGCCAGGGTAATCAGTTGAAGCAACACTGACGATGTTGAAATCTGGGTAAGAGTTTGCACCATGTTCCGCAAAATCTAGACCGTTCATTTCTTCTTCTTTAGTAACACGCATTCCGATGGTGAGGTCGATACATTTGAATAGAATCAAACCGGTACCAAATGCCCAAATAAAGCAAGCGATAATACCTATTAATTGCACGCCAACGACTGACCAAGAGAAACCACCCATATCGAAGATACCAGCAGCTAATGTACCCCAAGCACCACACACACCGTGCGCCGAAACCGCACCGACTGGATCGTCAACTTTAATACGATCAAAGAACTGAACAGAAAGGACAACCAATACACCAGCGACAATACCGATAATAACAGCTGACAGTGGTGATACGTTTGCACAACCTGCAGTAATACCTACTAAGCCGGCAAGTGCCCCATTGAGAGTCATACCCACATCACTTTTACCAAATTTCATCCAAGTAAATAGCATGGCTGAAACGGAACCAGCAGCTGCTGCAAGGGTTGTAGTGACAGCGATAGCGGCGATAGATGTGTCCCCAGTTGTGGTTGAGCCAGGGTTAAATCCGTACCAACCGAACCACAGTAAGAAAACGCCAAGTGCAGCTAATGGGATGTTATGACCAGGAATTGGGCGAGGTTTACCATCTTTGGTGTATTTACCAAGACGTGGGCCAACCACAATCGCGCCAGCCAGTGCTAACCAACCGCCAACGGAGTGAACGACTGTAGAGCCGGCGAAATCGATGAAGCCTAGGCCTTCTAACCAACCGCTACCGTGGTATAAGCTACCCCAAGCCCAGCTACCAAAGATAGGATAAATCAGCGCAGAGACAAAAACGGAATAAATAAGGTAAGCGCTAAATTTAGTACGTTCTGCTACAGCACCTGAAATAATAGTGGCTGCTGTTGCACAGAATACAACTTGGAACATCCAAAATGCGAAATTCCATGGTGCGTCATCACCGGTTGCACCGCTGAAGAAAAAATCAGACGTACCGAAGTATCCGTTAGTGGTGCCGAACATTAAGCCGAAACCAATCGCCCAAAACGCTAATGAACCGATACAAAAGTCCATCATGTTTTTCATCATAATGTTCGCTGCATTTTTGGCACGAGTAAGCCCAGTTTCCACCATGGCAAATCCGGCTTGCATTAGGAACACTAGAAATCCAGCTATCAGTGTCCATACAAAGTTCAGGTTGTTCTGCACTGCATCTGCGGTAATTGGATCGTCTGCGGCCATCGCAGCGACTGGCAGACAGAGCAGGCAGCCGACTAACATCCTGTTAAAAACGATTTTCATATTTTATAGCCTCTCTACTGATATATAAAAAGTGTTCGTTCAAATGATAGGTAATTAGCACGCATGCATAGTTGATTCCCAACTTGTGTCAAATAGAAAATAAAAAACAAAATAAATATTTTAAAAATAATTTACATTTTTTAACTTAATGAAAAATAAAAGAATAAAAATTCACCTAGGAATATATTTTTTGGTGCAATACACCTTTTTATTGGACCAATCTCACTATTTTTTGGGGTCTTATGAATGCTAATGCACAAAGTGGGTGCATTTTTGTTCAGTTATGGACGAAATTGGGGAGACACTAAAATAGTGTGATTTTACTGTGGGATAGACCTAGAGGGTGCTTTATCTTGGCGCAGTAGATTGTGCCGTTTGAACAAAAAAGAGTCGAATTAGAGAGATATATAGCACAAGGTGCAGGTGAGATAGGCAAACGCCTGATTAAGAGCTAGATCATAGGAATTACAGAAGGTGCGGTTTAGCATTGCGGATCATGATATGCTCTCCTCACGAATAGATGGTTGATGCCATTGCCTTTATCAATTGAGCCTTGGGCGAATACATTCGTTATCGGCTTACGTTACGCACAGAATTTTGCATGAAACTTCCCTGTTCCGGGCAGCTCCTTTAATTCTACATGTGACAATTTGATAGTCATCATTGGCATGGTGTAATTTGGTTTTGTAACCGGTTACGTTAAAAGCCACGGACATAGATAATTTAATACCCATCCTAAAGGTAGGAGTGAATACATGACGGTTAAAGCAGTCGCTGTTGATATGGACGGCACGTTTCTCAACCCAAATCAGAGTTACGATAAAGCTAGGTTTAATGATTTATATCAGCAACTTAAATTGCAAAACATCGAATTTATCGTGGCCAGTGGTAATCAATATTACCAGTTGGCTTCACATTTCCCAGACATCGTTGACGACATTTCCTACGTAGCAGAAAACGGGGCGTTACTGTATTTACATGGTCAAGAATTGTTCCATGGTGAGATGAGCCAAGACGTGTTGACCAAGGTTTATGACATTTTAGATGCCGATCCGACCATAGACTATGTTGCTTGTGGACTCAATGGTGCCTATATGCTGCCACGAGTCAGTAAAGAGTTTGCTGACATTGCTACTCACCATTACGCTCGCCTCAATACCGTAACAGATATCCGTGCTATACAAGACGTGATGTTTAAGTTTTCGATTAAGACAACCGTTGAACATGCTGATGAACTGATTGGTGAACTGAACGGAAAGTTAGGGGACGTTGTACATACAGTCTCTAGTGGGTTTGGCTTTATTGATTTAATTATACCGGGACTACATAAAGCAAATGGCCTAACTAAAGTGCTGAATAAAATGAACATCTCTCCTGAAGAATGCGTCGCGATAGGGGATAGCCTTAACGATAAAGAAATGCTTGAACTGGTGGGGTATTCATTTGCAATGGGAAATGCGGCGGAAAAAGTCAAAGCCGTTGCCAAATACCAGACTGAATCAAATAGTGAAGATGGCGCGCTTAATGTGATCGAAAAAATTGTACATGGTGATGCGCCGTTTAATCGTCAATAAAGTGTTATCTGCTCTGCTCTTTAGAATTTAAATACGCAGACCTGTCTGCGCCCCAAGTGACCTTAAGATGTCGGTTTAGCGAGAATGTGTTCGCTCTAACTCCTGCATCTTGAGGTCATTTGGGTATTATCCCTCCGCAATAAATATTAAACCCACCATCATTGATATTTCTAATAGCGTGTTTCTATTGGTTGTTGCTCGAAACTGTTATGTGCATCAAGTTTATGAGCTCTTTTTAGAATCTTACCTCTATTTTTTATGCAGAACTGATCTTCTCAACTATTCTCTTCGAATAAATGCCGTAATTCAGAGGGTTGCCTAAATATTATCGGTAGTTAGTTTAGGCGGATACGCAGGGTATTCTAGGTGTTCCCATTAATCAATACGTCACTCTATCGATTACAGAGGCCAGGAATTGTTGTATCAAGTGTGCACCAGAAATAGCGGCTTTATCGGGAATTTTGTTCCAAAGGATGAAAATAGCCATTTAATTATCCAGTTGGGTAATTAAATGGTGTGAGTCATGTTTTTACAATGAGTTTAACTTAATACAAAAAAGCACTTTTATATGAATTCTTCTGTTTGCTTATTGATTGAAATAATGCTGCAGCTCGGTAATACGATGGCATCGGAGTTATGAACTGTATGGTAATTCGTGTGAATGTTAGGTCTACGCTATTAATGATGAGTGGTTGTCTATTGAGTCCACTTACACAGGCGAAAAGTGAAACATTGGAACAAACGGGTGATATTTTGCAGTGGGCTATTCCGGCTGGTGCTGGATTTATCTCCGCAGCTAAGTGGGACGGTGAAGGGTTGGGGCAATTATTGGAAGGGGCACTGTGGACATCGCTTTCAACCCACGTACTCAAAGTAGCCATTAATGCTGAACGACCGAATGGTCGTGATTATAGTATGCCTTCAGGGCATACATCAGCAGCAGTGCAAGGGGCAGCCTATTTACAATTTCGCTATGGTTGGGAATATGGCGTGCCCGCTTATGCTTTAGCAGGGGTAGTGGGCTACTCTCGTGTTGACAACAAATATCACTATTGGCGTGATGTAGCAGCTGGCGCTGCTCTGGCTACCGCAATCCAGTATGCAATAACGGTTCGCGGCGCAAGTATTGCTAATCTTGCTGTCGCTCCCACGTTTGATGGCGATAGTGTCGGCGTTTTTGCATCGATGAATTTCTGATGTCAATCTCAGTGATAATAAGCATATAGTGGTATAACGTTTTCGTGCAAATGGAAAAACAAAGGCATCGCTTAGGTGTGAAAGGGACAGTATGAAAAAACTTTTGTTAACGACATTAATGGTGGTTGTGTCTGCTCCAGTAATGGCAGATTCATGGATTTACGGTGGTGTTTCTGCTGGTAGCTCTGAATTTAGAGATGATAATTCCATTGCCCACTCATTTTTTGTAGGAACAGGGATCATGCCTTGGGTTGGTCTTGAAGGGGGATACGCTGATTTTGGTAAGTTTGATTTAGGTGGAGGAAAAGTCTGGACTGAATCTGTCTATGGAGCGATTAAACCTAACTTAAATTTCGGACCATTACAGCTTTATGCGAAAGTTGGCTTGAACTCTTGGGTGACTGAAGGGGATGATGATACCAGCTACGACGATGATGATGGTTTAGATGCGATGTGGTCCGTCGGTGTTGATTACACGTTTATGGGCCCGGTAGCTTTAGGGTTGGAATACAGTAACTACACTATTGGAGATCACGATTTGAACACGATTAATGTCACAGCGACTATCTATATGTTCTAAAACCTTTCTATGTTGCTACGCGTGGTCATCTGATCAATATGAATAAGGCGAATCTTTCGATTCGCCTTATTGGGTTTTACATGACATAGACAATCATGAATTGACGACTTAGCTATGTGCTTCTTGTAATGATTCATCCAAGGCGCCCACTAGCCAGTCAATATCTTGTGTTTGGAATGCAAGAGGTGGACGCAATTTTAAGACGTTTCCATGAGGACCTGCGACTGAGGTTAATACACCTTTATCACGTAGTCGTTCAATGAGATCGAGTGCCAACGCTTTATTGGGTGCTTTGCTCTCTTTATCGGTGACGAGTTCAAAACCAATAAATAACCCCGCACCACGTACATCGCCAACGCATTCATAACGATCAGTGAGTTTACTTAATTCACCTTTTAGCTGATTGCCTACCGTTAAACTATGTTGTTGCAGTTCTTCAGTGCGAATCACGTCTAACACGGCTTCAGCTGCCGCCATGGCAACCGGGTTACCACCAAAGGTATTAAAGTACGGGATTTGATCGCTAAAGGCGGCTAACACATCGGCTTTAGCAAATAGTCCTGAAACAGGAATACCGTTGCCCATAGGTTTACCTGTGGTCACAACATCCGGCACGATATCATGGCGGGCAAAGCCCCAAAAGGCTTCACCGGTACGAGCAAACCCTGGCTGAACTTCATCAGCAATAAAAATGCCACCATTTTGGTGAACGACATCAATCGCAGGTTTGAGGAAGCCTGGCTCTCCAGGTAACACGCCGTCAGATGAGAAGATAGAATCAGCTAGGAAGCCAGCAAATTTAATTCCGTTGGCTTTCATATCATCGATCTGCATTTGCATTTGCTGTGCAAACCAAGCACCCACATCTTTGCCTGCTAATCGGTAATGATCGGGTGTGGCGATTAAACGTGTTGTCGCAGCCAGCGGTTGACCAGAACCTAATGCTGGTGAGCAACCAGAAGTCAGTTGACTTGTTCCGTGATAGGCTTCTTGAGACACAATGATCCCGGTACCACCGGAATAGGATTGAGCCACACGGATAGCCAAGTCATTCGCTTCGGAACCAGTACACATGTACATGGCTTTGTTTACTGCTTGTGGCATTGTTCCCAAAATGTCTTCGCTGTAATTTAAGATGCGTTCATGCAGGTAGCGGGTATGGGTATTTAGACTACGCATTTGTTGATTAACCGCTTCAATCACTGCTGGGTGACAATGACCAATGCTGGCAACGTTGTTGTACACGTCAAGGTATTTTTTACCGCTGGCATCCCAAAGGTATTGGCCTTCACCTTTTACGAGATGAACTGGGCGACGATAGAATAAGCGGTACGATTCGCCCAATAAACGCTCGCGTTTATCCGTTAAAGCGCGTGTTTCGTTATCAAGTGAGTCCGCGTCTTCGGCGCGAAAACTGTTGGTATCCATGATAGTTGAACGTACGACCATAAGTCCTCCGGTCTTTAAATCAGTCACTGGCGCATTGGGCGTCGTGAGAAGTGGTGCGTAACTCGTGACCTTGTCACGGGTTACGCTAGTTAATAAATTATTGAATCAGAGTGTTCATCGTTATTGATTCGCTGCTGCCAGTTCGGCATCTGCCGCATCTTTGCGCTGCGCATGAGTAGTTAGGAAATAGCCGTAGCCAACGGCCATCATGGCGGCAAAAATGATGGCGATAATAGGGTTAAACCATACCATTGCAATCAGACAAACGACTGACAGTGCTAGCGCAATAGCCGGTACAACAGGGTATCCTGGCGCTAGGTAGCTGCGTTTCATGTTCGGTTCTGAGCGGCGAAGTTTGAACAGGCTTAACATACTCATGATGTACATGACGATGGCGCCAAATACGGCCATGGTGATCATCGCTGCGGTTAAACTCATACCTTGTAGGTTAATCACACCATCACTAAAGATGGCGATAATGCCGATAACACCACCGGTGAAAATTGCGCGGTGCGGTGTTTTAAATGCCGACAGTTTGCTTAGACCTGCAGGGAGGTAACCGGCACGCGACAAAGCGAAGAATTGACGTGAATAGCCCAAGATGATGCCATGAAAACTTGCGATTAAACCAAATAAGCCAATCCAAACCAGCATATGTAGCCAACGTGAGTTATCACCCACGACCATCTTCATCGCTTGAGGTAGAGGATCGTTAATGCCAGATAAAGCTTGCCAATCACCCGCACCACCTGCAAAGATCATCACGCCAATGGCGAGAACGACAAGCGTTAAGATACCAGTGATATAGGCAACTGGGATGGTGCGTTTCGGATTTTTAGCTTCTTCAGCGGCCATAGCAGCCCCTTCAATGGCAAGGAAAAACCAAATAGCAAATGGAATCGCAGCGAAAATGCCAGTGATCGCGGCACCACCAAAGTGATCAAATCCAGCCCAGCCTTTTGCTGTGAAGTTTGCCATACTGAAATCTGGAGCCACGACACCCATAAAAATTAGCAGCTCTATGACGGCGAGCACTGTCACACATAGCTCAAATGTGGCAGCCAGTTTAACGCCCAAACAATTGAGCGCCATAAATACAACGTAGGCTCCGACAGCGGCAAGTTTTGGATCTAAGTTAGGATATTGAACGTTGAGGTAAGCACCAATTGCCATCGCAATCGCAGGCGGTGCAAACACGAATTCGATTAGAGTAGCAAGTCCTGCAATCAATCCACCGGTGTCGCCAAAGGCGCGGCGACTATAGGCAAAAGGCCCACCCGCTTGAGGTATCGCTGCTGTTAATTCGGTAAAACTGAAGATAAAGCAGGTGTACATTGTAGCAACGATAGCGGTCGTAATTAAAAAGCCAAGTGTGCCTGCGACACCCCAGCCATAACTCCAGCCAAAGTATTCACCGGAAATCACTAAGCCAACGGCAATGGCCCAGAGATGAATTGTCCCTAATGTGGGTTTGAGTTTTTCTGTCATTGCGAGTCTCCATTTCGTGTTGAGTGCTGCGTATGGTGATAACCTCTCCATCGGTTACCTACGTCAGCGTAATGACCTTTTCATCTTGCTTAGCCAGACAGAAAAAAACTTGACCTGAAAAGAACCATTCGTTCATTTCAGGTCAACTTTGTTACTCAGTTGACTTGAAGTGTTCACGAATCAGATTTATTGGTTATTTCAAGTCAAGCCAAGTGAAGGTGGTTCGCTTCATGCTAATGATGAATCAATAAATGAGGGATGATTAGCCATGTTGACGGAACAAAAATCACCGCTAAAACCACACGAAATAAATGAAGCTGAGCAATACGATACCTTGACTGATGAGCAAGTGATTGCTTTGGCACAGATTGTTATCAATCGCTATGGACCAGACCAGCAGGGAGAGATTTCTTTGTTGTGTCGATCTGAAAATGCGACGTTAAAAGTACAAACGGATACAACCCAATACGCACTGCGTATTCACCGCCCCAATTATCACGATAAACAAGATATCCAAAGTGAACTTCATTGGCTTAATGCGCTACAAGAGTGCGGTATGGTGGTGCCTAATGCGGTCGCAGATGCCAACGGTATTTTGGTGCAAGAAGTACAAGTTGATACCAATGAAACCCGTTATGCGGTGTTATTTGAGTGGATTGCTGGCGAAGAGCCGACCACCGATGTTGATCCCAAAGCGTTCGAGGAATTAGGACGAATCATGGCCCGCTTGCATCGTCAGGCCATTCATTGGCAGCGACCCACTGAGTTTAAGCGTATTGTTTGGGATCATGAATCGATGGTGGGGAACAGAGGCCACTGGGGGCGATGGTATGCCGTTGAAGGTTTAACGGCTCAGGACATTCCGATCGTTAATCGAGTTTTGGAGGATGTGGCGCAAAAACTGAAATTTTACGGTAAGGCACCTGATCGTTACGGTTTAATTCACGCTGATTTACGTTTAACCAATCTTTTACTTCACCCAGACGGCACGCGTGTGATCGATTTTGACGATTGTGGCCTTGGTTGGTTTATGCATGATGCGGCAGCGACTGTCAGCTTTTTTGAGCATCACCCAAATATGGCTCAATGGATGGATGCTTGGTTAACGGGTTATCAATCGATACGTCCGTTAACCACCCATGATATCAATATTTTGCCGGTCATGATTATTCAGCGCCGTATTCAATTAATGGCTTGGGTAGGTTCGCATCAACAAACAGACATGGCTCAGAGTTTAGGAAGTCACTGGGTGCGTGAAACCATGCGTTTGTGTGAGGAATATTTGGCTGACCAAACACAGTTACTGCGTAAAGCTGGGTAAGCTATCGAATCGACTGAGCCAATGGGGCTGAAAGAGGTATAACATGCACAATGGGTGTGCATGTTATTCCCATTTATAGGGAAGTCGGTAAATAATGGCGCAGACGTATTTTTCTAACTCTTTGAATATATGAAAATTTTATGGTGGCGTGTTTCTTGCAATGCACCAATAATGTGCCACAAAGAGCTGAGAAAGCGTCATGGAACCATTAAGCATTACGTCTAATCACGTTGTTGATGCGATGCATCTGGGAGCCAAAGCAAACCAAGGTGTTTTGGCTGCCGCAGCAACGGGTCTTGAATCCTTCATTTTACAAAATGGGGGAGATATCGATACGATATTGGGACGTAGTGGGGTTAATCCAGAAATTCTGCAGCAACCCACATCCAGTTTAAGGCTCGCCAATTATTGCCAAGTGTTGGAGCAAGCGGCTCAACAAACAGGTTTTGAACACTTTGGTTTATATTACGGCAAGCAGTTTATGCCACAACAGCTCGGATTAATCGGTTATATTGGCTTATGTTCTGCAACCGTTGAAGAAGCGCTGAAAAACCTTACTCGGGCGTTTCATTGGCATCAACACGACACATTTACTCAACTGGTAGATTTAAAAGATGCGTGGCGTTTTGATTATCAAATTCGTCATGGCGCGATATTAACGCGACGTCAAGATGCGGAACTAACCATGGGTATGGTATTGAATTTGGTACGTCAGGGCGCGGGTGCTATCTGGGCGCCAAGAGAAGTACATTTTGAACACCCATCACCCGGTAATTGGCACGAGCACTGTAAAGTATTTGATGCACCTGTTTATTTTAATCAACCGTTTAATTCAATAATCATTCCCAAGTCTGTGTTACAGCGACCGATGCCCAATCATGACCCTTTGTTGTTGCAATTAATGCTTGAAGCACTTAAAAAATTAAACGTTAGTGAGCCACAGCAGAGTGTGGTGGAGCAAGTGAAATCAACCATTCAACTGAGCCTACCTAGCGGTGAGCCTGAAATGGAGCAAGTCGCGGACCAAATGGGCTATTCACGTTTGACGCTGCAACGCCGTCTAAAACAAGAGGGGGTGACCTTTCGTCAGTTGTTAGAATCGGTGCGCTGTGAAATGGCAACCAGTTATTTGCAACAACCAAAATTGCCGATCACTGAAATGGGGCTGTTGCTTGGTTATTCGGAAACGAGTGCGTTCTCGCGAGCTTTCCGCCGCTGGTTTGGTGTGAGTCCAAGCCAATACCGCAAAGGTGATTGAGTTACGTTATACCTAAATGACGTCGATTATCGTTCAACTCTCATTTTTGACATCCGTATATTTTGAACGGGATAGCTTTATCGATGTTATGAGTGGGGGGAGTGGACGTGGGGGTAAAAGAGGTGAGCAAGTCACCTCTTTCTATTTTTCTTTAACGGAGATGTAAACAGCCATATCAAACTATTTAAGAGAAAATCTGCTATTTTTCGGTTACTTGGATTTGAGCCGCAGGTTGATTTTTGCGGGTGATCCATTTACTCGTTACGAAATCAAAAAATTGGTAAGTGGCGACACCTTTCCCTTCTTTTTCATTGAGCGTCAAGCTGATTAGCTTAAAGATGCACGGGTCTGCAGGGCCGATACCATCTTGTAACTTTCTATGGCTGTTATCGTAAAAATAGCCATTACCAGCCATACGCAGCGTTTGCGTATTCTCGAATGACTCTTCACACTGATTGCCTTTGAAATAGGCTTTACACAAACATTCGTTTGCTCCTTTTGTCGTGACAATGGCGGTGCCATGTACAACGAATTCATCGGCAATCAAAAATAAGTAGCAAATCGGATCGTCAATCGCTACATCTAAAGGAGCGATGCAATAGCGCTCGAAGTTTATATTATCTGGAATGTTTACATTCATGAATCTAAGCCTTAATTACCCACCAATGTTAAACAGAGCTGTGCGTAGATGTCTTCGCATCATTGACACATTTCATAACTGCTTAATATCTGACTGTCATCATAGCGGCCCTGAAAAATTGTTCAGTATCATCTTGGTATCAAATTAATGATACTGCGTATTATAAACGTGGTTTGAGCGTTCAGAGGATAGAACGATGGTCAAATTAGGTTCTTTGTGACATTGTCACTATTTTAACGGGGCCTACCCTTATTCGGGTTATGAGGCGATTGTTAACGTATAAACCTGTATCTCTGAGTGAGAACGATGTGCTATTTGAGATTTTAGATATCAGTAAGTGAAAGTGCGCCAATCTTGCGGCTCTTCTTTACGGAGTGTTAATACTTCAGCCCCGCTCGCAGTGACTAAAATGGTATGTTCAAATTGAGCGGATAATGAGTCATCACAAGTGACCACCGTCCAACCATCTTTTAGGGTGACGACACGGTTTGTTCCCAAATTAACCACGGGTTCAATGGTAAATGTCATCCCTTCTTGGAGAACCAACCCGGTATGAGGTAACCCGTAATGCAATATTTGCGGTGCTTCGTGCAGAACTCGTCCAATACCGTGGCCACAAAATTCACGCACCACACTGCAATTGTTTGCTTCGACAAAGGTTTGGATGGCATGGCCAATATTCCCTAACTGATTACCAGGGCGTACTTGCTTAATCCCTTCCCACATTGCCTGATAGGCAATATCAGTCAGGCGGCGAGCATCCTCTTTAGCATCAGGGAAAACGTAGGTTTTATTGGAATCAACGATAAAGCCGTTTTTCTCTAAAGTAATATCGATATTAACAATGTCGCTACTAAGGATATTGCGCTCTTCGTCTGGCATGCCGTGACAAGCCACATTATTGGGCGATACATTGATAGCAAACGGATAACCATAAGCTCCAAGACTGGCAGGGCGAGCGCTCAACTCATGACAAATATACTGTTCGACTTGTTGATTAATCTCTAAAGTGTTGGCGCCAATGACCATCCATTGATCGAGTTGGGCAAAAACATCAGCCAATAACCGGCCTGATTCACGCATATGTTGAATCTCGTAACCGGTTTTGATAGAGACTTCTGGCCTCACAGGATTGTCCTTATAAATCGTATTGCTATACGTATGTATGATAATGTTTTGTTACTACAGTTTGTGAGTATAAAGTGGGACTTAACAACAAAACAATTATTATTCTTCCATATTATGACTGGCTATCAGACTCATAATGAGAACGTTAACTTGTACTACAAAATTGTTTGGCTTAAGAAAAGTTTAGGTCTAAGTTAGTAATTTGTGTAGGAAATTCTAATAAACGCAATGAACGCGGCTGCAACTCATGATGGTATTGTGTTTATGGTAGGTATCAAATGATGCGATTAATTAATATTTTTAGTAAAGGCACTTTGGTCTTAATCAGTGGTGTATTGACCAGTTTAAATGTTTGGGCGCAAGACAGTTGCCAGTTGGCAAATAATTATGATTCTTACGTACTCGCCATGAGTTGGCAGCCTGGCTTTTGTGAACATGTCTCTTACCAAGGGGTAAAGCAGGAGTGTGACCATCTTAATCAAGGTGATATTACCATTAATCACCTCACGATTCACGGGCTATGGCCAAACAAACAAGCATGCGGCATTCATTATGGCAACTGCTCTGATTCACCTTTAAATTTGAAAACTGACACGGTCAAAGCGATCGCCCCTTGGATGCCGAATTTTTACTATTCAACGTCGTTTGGTACCCATGAATGGAATAAACATGGCTCTTGTCAGAGCTTGGATGATGATGATTACTTCCTGTTAGCAAAACAGCTGGTAGAAAAATTCGATGCTAGTCATTTAGGGGACTATTTGCGTACGCATCTTGGGCAGAATGTCCAAACAAAACAAATGCGTACAGAATTAGATGCAACACTGGGTCGCCGTGTGGTGAGTCGTATGCGTTTATCGTGCAGTAAACAAGGTGCGCAACGCTATTTAACCGAAATACGGGTTCAGTTACCCAAGGTACTGAATACTCGCGGTTCGCTTGATGACTTAGTGCAAGGCGCCACTCAAGCCACTCGCTTTGCTGGAAATTGCGGCAATCGTTTTTATATAGAAGATTCAGGGCGTGAATAACATTAAAATTGCAAAGTTATATTCAAATGTATCGATGCTAATTCTCTGATATGGTGACTTTTTAACAATTTGTAACCATACCTCAGCGATCCCAAAATGCTTGACCTGCACTGGTTGAGAAAACTCTGAATCCTGTATTTTGAGATCATAGGAGTATGAATTATCTAATACAGAGAGAGTTGAATGAAAACAGCGTTAGTGACAGGGGGATCGAAAGGGATCGGGTTGCAGCTTGTACTGCGTTGGCTCGAAAAAGGCTATCAAGTTATTACTTGTTCCCAAGATAGCCGCACATGGCAGAAAGAAGTACGCGCCAATTCAGATTTAAGTCGAGTCGATTATACTGAACTGGATATTAGTGATGACACGCAGCTTATCGCATGGTTTAAAACCATTGAGGAACGCTATGGCGCGTTAGATGTGGCGGTGAATAATGCATCACCCATCTTGTCGTCCAATGGCGATTACCGGCATGTGGAATTAAGGGCATTAAAAGAGACATTGGATTTGGATTTTTGGGCACAAGCGATGTGTTTGAAATACGAATTGAACTTGATGTCAGCGGGAGCCAGCTTAGTCAATATGAGTTCCGTTAATGGATTGAGACCGACACCCAATGCATCAATGTACAGTGCGACGAAGCATGCAATTGAAGGATTAACCCGATCTTTAGCGCTCGAAAACATCAGTAGGGGCGTACGGATTAACGCTGTCGCTCCTGGAGTAACATGGACATCTCGCTGGGAACTGAAAAAGGGCGTGAATCCTAACATTCGTCAAGATGTAGAAAAAGAAGTGCCACTTAAGAGGTTTGCTCAACCTAAAGAAGTCGTGGATGCGATAGAGTTTTTACTTTCTCCGCAAGCGAGTTATATCGTTGGTCACACCTTGGTGGTTGATGGTGGCTTATCATTAGCAGGGTAGTCTCTTTAATCTTGCTGTCGTAAGGAAGTGAATTTGTATGAAAGACTCTCAATCTAACGTGAAGTCACCTTGTATTAGACGCTGTTGTCTTGATGAGCATGATGTCTGTGTTGGTTGTTTTCGTACATTGAATGAAATATTGGCCTGGAATGAAGCGAACGCTCAAGAGCGCCAAGATATTTTGCAACGTTGCGCGCAGCGGGCGAAAAATAGGCCCCAATTTTCCTAGTTTGCCCCATTTTTCTAATTTCATAGATATATATCAGTTCGGTCATTTGTGTATAGCTTAAGATTATTAGCTGGTGGTTTTTCATAATTAACTATCATAACTAATTCGATGATTTTTCGTTGTGAGATAAAAAACTATCTGATACTTTGATAAGCATGAATACGAATATTATATCCTCACTATTAACCAATCTTTCTTGGTGGCGCTCTTAAATAGAGCGACGCTAAACGCCTGTGTTTATACGTCGCCGGAAGGTAACGTATAAACTAACATTTCTCTACGATATCTCCGGCGATCCCAATTTGGAGATGAATGATGGAAATGACAACCGCACATAAAACTTCGACTCAACCGATGAGTCACACCGCAGTGAAAACCAGAATTTTAACCGGCGATAGAGCGACAGGGCCTTTGCATTTAGGCCACTATGTCGGTTCCTTGAAACAGCGAGTCGAGCTTCAATATACCCATGATCAAACCGTGTTAGTGGCTGATATGCAGGGCTTGACGGATAATGCTAACGATCCTAAAAAGGTCTCAGCGAATATTTTAAATGTGGTCGCGGATTATTTGGCTGTGGGTATTGATCCTGAGTTGACCACCATCTGTTTACAATCACAGTTACCCGCATTAGCGGAGTTGACCATGTATTACAGTAATGTGGTCAGTGTTGCGAGACTGGAGCGCAATCCTACGGTCAAAACGGAAATTCAAAGCAAAGGGTTTGGTCGATCTATCCCAACCGGATTTTTAACCTACCCCATTTCTCAAGCTGCGGATATTACCGCGTTTAGAGCCACCTGTGTTCCGGTGGGAGATGATCAACTGCCCATGTTGGAACAAACTAATGAAATCGTACGTAAGATCAACAACCTGGCGGGTAAAGAGATTTTGGTTGAGTGCGAGGCGATGTTAAGTAATGCGTCACGTCTACCCAGTACTGATGGCAAAAATAAAATGTCTAAATCGATGGGGAACGCGATTAACCTTGGCGCGAGTGAAAAAGAGATACGTAAAGCTGTCAAATCGATGTATACCGATCCTAATCACTTACGAATTGAAGATCCCGGTCAAATTGAAGGGAATATCGTGTTTACCTATCTTGATGCTTTTCATCCTGACCAAGCTTTAGTGGCAAGCCTTAAAGAGCATTATCAAGCGGGAGGATTGGGTGATGGGCAAACCAAAAAAGTGCTTGAAGCGTGTTTGCTTGATATGTTGTCGCCAATTCGCCAGCGTCGTGAACGTTATTTAGCGGATAAAGGTGAACTCATTGCTGTATTGCGCCGCGGCAGTGAAAAAGCACGCGAACGAACCCAAAAAGTCCTATTTGATGTGCGTGATGTGTTTGGTTTGAATTTATTTTGATAAAGCCACATACCCTAAGTAAGAAGTGAAACTTGCTTTTGTTCGTTGATAAAGCTTTAAATCTGCCATTTGGAGATCATTTAGTGATATTTAGGACAATTTTTACAATCAACCATTATGTCAGGCTAGTGAGGGGCATTGAGCATGATTGCGTAGATTGTGTCCGAGCAAAGTGCGGCTAAAATAATATTAAAATCAGTAATGTTTGGATGTTGTTAAATATTTTATTTGTATCTATCGCTGCGTGAGTTGTTAAACTGTGCGGTAATGGCGCTCAATAAGTCGATTGTTTAGACTCTCATCACTCATTTCACCATGATGTTTCTATGGTCTGGAGGCGTATGAGACTCTATACACTCGATAGTTTAAAAGCAGTGGCGGCATTTTCCGTCGTCACTTTACATGTGGGGCTGTTTGATGAATTCAGTCAGTTTTATGCGGAAATTATCCGCTTGTCAGGACGTTGGGCGGTGCCATTCTTCTTTATGGTGACTGGCTATTTTATTGGCATTAAAAACGCCGAAAGTCAGTTGTCTCATTCGGTGCTGAAAATAGCCAAAGTATTTGTTGTCTCCTCGTTACTCTATCTTCCTTATTATTTTATTCACCATGATTATAGTGTGAAACAAGTGGGTGAAAGGGTACTGTCTGATACCATAATTATTTCCGGAATGTCCTTTCATCTTTGGTATTTATCATCGCTCATCTTTGGCTTACTGACGTTTAAATTATTGCATCAAAAGTTATCCCAACGTGGCTTGTTGATGATCAGTATTGCGATTGTTCTGTGCTACTTTACCGTGGATCTGCTGCCAGATCTGACGGATAACGACAATTGGGTGCGTCACTTTATATCGGTCCCATGTATTGTATTTGGCTATCTCGTCAGCAAAATTGATCAGGAAAGAATCAACCTGCGCCTTTGTGGCATCGTGCTATTAGTGAGTGTTGTGGGTATATATCTGTTGCCTTATGCACTGGATGGGGAGGGGACTCGGTCTGTCATTCAGCGCCAGTTTCCACTGTTTGTTATTCCCTTCTGTTTGGCCTTGTTGCTCATTGCAGTACGACTTAATGTGAATAACAACGCGTTAGCGCATATTGGTAAAGATTACTCTTTAGTGATTTATACATGTCACCCTTTATTTATGGCACTTTTGAAGCATCAACTGTTACCTTCTGATTGGCAACCTGATTGGTTAATCGCCATTTTAACTTTTGTTTTAGCTGTTAGCTTTGCGATCGCGTTAAAAAAAGTATGTTTACCTGCTTATCGATTACTAAATGGCCAATAACATGGGCCCAATGATACTGAACAAACGTATAGAATGCGTCGGGTTTATTCACCGTGAGAGAGTTTGATTTTAGAATAAAACCACTAATGAACTGTGGGTATTGGTAATATTTGACACAATTCTTACTTTAACTTCGCCTTTTGCTAATTTATTAAGAAATAAAGTGTGTATTGGCTCTAATTCTTCAAAGCCTAATAAAATAATGTTTTATTTATAATATATTGATTATTAAGTATAAAACAGTGTTCAGAATACGCTTGTACGCCCGAAAGTATTTGCGCTATAGCGTGAACTACTTCAAAATTAGGACGTTAGCATTTCTTCCTAGTTGAGAATGAGGTTTTGATGAAAGTCGCGGATCTTTTGAAGCATCGTGCTGAAAATCTAGTGAAGCACACTGAATTCAAGCAATGGATGTCCCCAACAGTTCGTGAGTACTGGGGTGAGTTTTTAAATAAGGCGAATAATCGTCAACTGTTTTCTTGGGTGCGTGATTTTAAACAATCTGCCAACGAAGATGTTGTTGCGCCAGACCCAATCGTACTCAAACCTGAAGCTCAAGAGCTCTATGATGAGCTATCGGCTCAAATTGGGGAAGTCATCCATACCGGTGAATGGATGACGATTGATCAGGAAAGAATCAATCAATTTGCACAAGTTACGGAAGACCTGCAGTGGATACACACTGATCCGGAAAAAGCAGCAGAGCAGTCTCCTTTTAAGACCACTATTGCTCATGGGTTTTTAACATTAGCAATGTTGCCTAAGCTTACGGACAGTGTCGACCCTGAGAATCCTTTGTTTCCTACGGCCAAGATGGTTGTGAACATCGGATTGAATTCGGTGAGATTTCCATACCCGATTAAATCGGGCAGTCGCATCCGAGCAGTGAGCACTTTATCTAAAGTCACACCTGTTCGAAAAGGATTGGAAATAGAAAGAGAAATTAAAGTCGAGATTGACGGCATTCGTCGCCCTGGCTGCGTAGTCATGTCTGTGATCCAGCTGCACTTTTAATCACTCTCTATCTACTTCAAGCCCAACACATAAAAAGAGCGCTTCCACACCGTGGGCGCTCTTTTTTTGTCTGTATGGCACGGATTACTCTTGTTTCGGCGCGGGGATATAACCATATTGCGCGATGGTTTTTTGCGCGTCACTAGAGGATAGATACCGCAGAAATTCATTAGTGGCCACCGTATCTTTATTTGGGTAATGCAGGATAAGAAACGGGCGAGATAACGGATATTGATGATTGGCAATGGCCGCGGGTGTTGGCTGCACACCATTGATACTGATAGAGTGAATGGAGTCATCAATCGAACCCGTTGAAATAAACCCGATTGCTTGCGGATTGTGGGAAACTAACGTTTTTACCATACCATTACTGTTTACCACCAGAGCACGGTTGACGATAGAGGAGACCATATGGTCATGAACGATTTTTGTCAGCCCCAGTAGTGTTTCAAAACTGTAACGTGTTCCAGACGATACTTCTCGAGTGACCAGTGCGATGTCTTTATCTTGTCCGCCAAGTTCTTTCCAGTTGGTGATTTCGCCTTGATAAATACGATAGAGGTCTTCTTTCTTAATGTCTTTAATGGGGTTTTCTATATTTACTACCACCGCAATCCCATCTAACGCGAGAGTATACACTGCCAACCCTGCATCTTGTTCGCTTTCAGTCAAGTAGCGAGAGCTCATCGCAAGGTGTGCAACCCCAGTTTTGAGTAGCTGTATCCCGGCAGTGGAATCCACACCATGCACGGCAATAAACGTGTTGGGGTGCTGTTTATTGAAATGTTCCGCGAGCACATCCATCAACCTGGCTACAGACGTTGATCCAGACACGTTAATTTCGTTCGCAGTTGCAATAGAGGGGATGCTAACGAGCACCAAACAGCAGGCGATAATGAACTTCAACATAAATGAACTCCAACACAGTAATAGACGCTTCGCTATCGGTAGCATCTGAGATAACGATGAGTATGTTTCGATTAATCATAGCTGCTAACTGAAATGAAATCCTCATAACAGGCGGGTATAAGTCGAAGACGCAATATCAATCTAACAATTTGTAACAGATGTCGTTGATTAAAATGTGCTATATGACGATACTGCTTATTTAGTGCATAACGAAAGAGGTTGAATCATGGCGGTCGTGGACCTAATACAACGTCAGATTGAACGGCGAGCTGAATTGGTGTGTCAGAACCGAAATCAGAGCTTGCCTATTGAAATGGGTAAGTCGGGTTTTGAGTCGATAGAGCAGGGGGTTCACTTTGTTCAACATCACTACAAGCTGGATTCGACTCGTTGTGATTACAGTTCTCTTGTTGCTAAATTGGTTTGGCAACAAACAGATAATCAGTGGGCCTTGTATGTTGCCGATAACGACGATGATGCGGGCAGTGTACAGTGGCGCCCATACCCCTATTTATCCAAAAGCGGTGATTTAACGGCGCTGATTCGCGAAGTGGAGAAAGACCCCAAATCCATTTTCTGGAGTTAGTATAACCAAGTAACCTCAAGATGCTGTTTCAGCGAGAGTGGTTTCGTTCTTAGGCAAGACGCTGATTTGAAGACATAGTCATTCTACGTTGAAAATTATATCGTCGCTCAACAGCCAATGACACACATACGTTAATGCGCATTGGCTTGTTATTTTCCTTTCGATATCGTTACCCATTCTATAAGTCAACGCTCTTAGCTGACTCACAGAGCTGTAGTTGTCATTCTTCGTAGACAATCGATAAAGTGGTTATCAGGATTGGTATCACTATGAAAAATCGGTAGTATACCCGCGTACAGAATTTTCATCATTGGTATCTCTGAACCTCTATGGTTTCTAGTAAAGCAATATCAACTGGTGTTGTGATGACAGCCAATGTAACCCTATTTTAGGCAACGAATATGACCAAAACCCGCATTCTAATCTCTCAATCGACCAATCCCTGGTTCAACCTTGCCGTAGAAGATATTATTTTTCGCTCGATGTCTGCTGATCAGCGGGTACTCTTCCTATGGCAAAATGCTGATACCGTTGTCATTGGTCGTGCTCAAAACCCGTGGAAAGAGTGTAAGACGGATAAAATGGAACAAGATGGGGTGAAATTAGCTCGCCGACAAACTGGCGGTGGGGCGGTGTTTCATGACTTAGGTAATACCTGTTTTACTTTTATGGCGGGAAAACCTGAATACGATAAAGCGGTGTCGACCCAAATTGTACTCAACGCGCTCGCAAAGCTGGGGATTGATGGTGAAGCAAACGGCCGCAATGATTTAGTCGTTAAAGATGAGAACGGGATTCGCAAGTTTTCTGGTTCTGCTTACCGTGAAACTATTGACCGTGGCTTCCACCATGGCACCATTTTAATGAGTGCGGATATGACGCGGTTGGCTAATTATCTCAACCCAGACCCGAAAAAACTGCAAGCCAAAGGAATTACTTCGGTGAAATCTCGGGTGATTAACTTGAATAGTATCGTTCCAGAGATTGATCACTCGATGATCTGTGATGTGATGATGCAGGCCTATAAAGAATATTACAACAGCGCTGATGTTGACGTGGAATATATTTCTCCTGAAGCCTCATCGACCTTACCGGAGTTTGAGACAAAGTTTGCCAAACAGAGTAGTTGGGAGTGGAATTTCGGCAGCACTCCACAATTTAATCACCAGCTCAATGAACGATTTGGATTTGGCGGGGTAGATGTTTATCTTGATGTGGTCCATGGTGTGATTGAAAAAGCGCAG